>NZ_BJVJ01000011.1 GCF_007989085.1 Pseudonocardia sulfidoxydans NBRC 16205 | reverse complement strand
TGTGTTCGCGGCCGTCGCCGTCGTAGGGGACGGCGGCACCCCAGTTGGCGCGTAGCCCGTCGCCGGACTTCTTGGTGACCCACAGGTTGACGACGGTGTTGTTCTTCTCGTCGGCGATGGCGACGTGGCCGTCGGAGCCCGGCGGGATCGTGAGGTCGGGCGGGACGGGCACCTGCAGGCCGGCGAGCGGGTCGGGTCCCCAGTTCTCGGAGACGGGCACGGCGGAGCGGGGTGCGTCGTCGGGGATGTCGTCGGGGTCGACGAGGGCGACGCCGAAGTCGCCGGTGTTGAGGATGTGGTCGCCGGAGGAGAGTTCCTTGGCCATCGCCGACGACTGGGGGTCGAGCGTCGCGCTGTCGGGGATGGGGTCCCAGAGCCAGTCGGCTTTCTGGAAGTAGGGCCGTTTCGTGACGATCGCGGTGCCGGGGCACGCGACGGCGCCGGGGACGGTGGCGCTGCCGGCGCCTGCCGAGGAGTTGCCGGCGCAGGCGGGGGCGGTAACCGCGGTGGGGGTGGGGCAGGTCGACGGGTCGTCGGGGGTGGTGACCGCGGGGGCGAGGCCGGCTGTCACCAGGGCGGCGGCGGTGGCGGCGGCGAGGACGGTCAGGCCCATCGGGTCACCTCCGCGGGACACGCGGTGGGGACGGGGGCGGTCGGCCGGGCGCGGTGTGGCCCGCGGTCTATGGTGAGCATGGCAAGGCCCCTTTGTGGCAGGAGGGGAGAAGCCCCGGTTCGTCCGGGGCGCTGTCGTCGTCAGGGGTGCGACCCTGGCGGCGGTGCGACGTGACGACGGGGCGGTTCTTGGCGGAACCGTCCCGTCTCGTGTTTTTCGAGCGCCTGTGCGGACCTCCCCGGGGGTGTGACGGGTGGTGCTCTTGTTGTCTGCCGGGGACCGTATCCCCATTCGGGCTCGCGTGGTCACTTCACGGAGTCGCACCACCCACATCGGGCGCGACAGGCCCTCGTCCGGGTGAGGAGATCGTGGGATCGCGTGTGAGGGCGGGCACGCGGAGTGTCTGCTTCGGACGGCAAAACGGCGCTACTCTCCGGCCATGAGTCCGGTGGACGAGATCCTGTCGCAGATCCCTTTGAGCGACCTCGCGGCCCAGTTGGGTACCGACGAGGCGACGGCCGAGCAGGCGACGCGGCAGGCGCTGCCCGCCCTGCTGGGCGGAATCCAGGCCAACACCGATGATCCGGGTGGCGCCGCGTCGTTCGCCAAGGCCGTCGACCAGCACAGCAGCTCGCTGCTCGACGGCGGGGTGAACCTGAACGACGTCGACACGAACGACGGCGAGAAGATCGTCGGCCACGTCTTCGGGTCCAACCAGGACCAGGTGATCAACCAGTTGTCGATCCCGGGGCTCGGCGGTGGGAATGCCGGTGGGTTGATGAGCAAGCTGCTGCCGCTGCTCGCGCCGATCGTGATGTCCTACCTGGCCAAGAAGCTGGGTGGGTCGGCGGCGGGCGGGGCCGGTGGGGCGTCGGGCGGTGGTGGCCTGGGTGACCTGCTGGGCGGCCTCCTGGGTGGTGCGGGTGGCGCCGGCCAGGGCGGCGGTGGTCTCGGCGGCGGCTTGGGTGACCTGCTGGGCGGGCTGCTGGGCGGCGGCCGCAAGGAGTGAGTCGTGAGTGGCGATAGTCGCGATAGCGACTATCGCCACTCACAGGGTTCACACGGCGACGAACATCGGGCGGCCGCGGTCGTCGTGTTCGGGGCCGAGGACCTCGGCGGTCCCGCGGGCCCAGCGCTGCGCCGACCAGGCGGCGGCGAGGGCGTCGGGGATGTCGTCGAGACGCGCGCCGGTGGGCAGGTCGGCGAGTGCGACAGCCGGGTCGACCCAGCGGGCGAGGGCCGCGATCCGTTGGCCCGCACCGCGTGCGGTCTTCTTCGACGTGAACGTGACGTCGGGGGCGAGCATGCGCAGCGACAGCTCCGGGTGCACCTCGACGACGTGCGCGGGCCGGTCGGGCACGGCGTCCCAGTCGAGGATGCGCGGCGCGATGTGGAAGGTCTGGAGGCTGATGGCCCTGCCCGTCGACGTCCGCGCGCGCTCGCACGCCGTCGGGTGGTCGGGCGCGGTGAGGACCTCCCGCGGCGGCGCCGGGAACACCGAGGAGCGGGCGGTCCCGAGCCGGCGCGCGGTCTCGACGTCGCACGCGCGCCGGGCAGCACCCGCGTGCACACCGAGCGGGATGTCGACGCCGACCGCCGCACACCCGGCGGTGACGGAGAGGACCGCCGCCGCGTCGGGCACCACGTCCCAGCGGACGGCCCCCGGGCGCACGCGGGCGACCACCCAGCCACCCGGTGCCCCGTCGACACCCGCGACCTCCACCATGGGGCAGGATTCTCCCCGTGCGCGTGTATCTCGGATCTGACCATGCCGGTTTCGAGCTCAAGGCCGTTCTGGTCGAGCATCTGTCGGGTGCCGGTTACGAGGTGGTCGACGTCGGGGCCCTGGCCTACGACGCACAGGACGACTACCCGGCGTTCTGCCTGGAGACGGGCCGTCGCGTCGTCGCCGACGAGGGTTCGCTGGGCGTCGTGCTCGGGGGCTCGGGCAACGGCGAGCAGATCTCGGCGAACAAGGTGCCGGGCTGCCGCGCCGCTCTGGCCTGGAACGTCGAGACGGCGACGCTGGCGCGGGAGCACAACAACGCGCACGTCGTCGGCATCGGCGCCCGGATGCACTCCGAGGACGAGGCGAAGGCGATCGTCGACGCGTTCGTGAACACGCCGTTCTCGAACGAGCCGCGCCACCAGCGCCGCATCGACATCCTCGCCGAGTTCGAGAAGACCCACGACTACCCGCCGCTGCCGAGCGCCTGACCGGTGCCCGAGGGTCACACGCTGCACCGGCTGGCGCGGCGGCACGGCCGGCTGTTCGGGCGCGCCCCGGTGCGGGTGAGCAGCCCGCAGGGGCGGTTCGAGGCGTCGGCGGCGCTGCTCGACGGTGCCGTCCTCACCAGGGCCGACGCCCACGGCAAGCACCTGTTCCACCGCTACGGCCGCGACCGGGTCGTGCACGTGCACCTGGGCTTGTACGGCACGTTCGACGAGACGGAGCTGCCCGAGCCGGGTGCCGCACCGCCGGAGCCTCGGGGGCAGGTGCGGATGCGGATCGTCGGCGCCACGCACTGGGCCGACCTGCGGGGGCCGACGGCGTGCGAGCTGATCACCGACGCCGAGGTGCGGGCGCTGCGGGCGCGGCTGGGCCCGGACCCGCTGCGTCGTGACGCCGACCCGGACCTGGCGTGGGCGCGGATCGGCAGGTCGGCGTCGCCGTTGGCGACGTTGCTGATGGACCAGAAGGTCGTCGCCGGTGTGGGGAACGTGTACCGGGCCGAGCTGCTGTTCCGGCACGGGATCGACCCGCAGCTGCCCGGGAGGGCGCTGCCCCGGGCGACGTGGGACGCGATGTGGGTCGATCTCGTCGCGCTGATGCGCGACGGGGTGCGCAAGGGCCGCATCGACACGGTCGCGCCGGAGCACGATCCGCGCCGGCGCGGCGAGCCGGGGCGCAAGGACCGGCACGGCGGCGAGGTCTACGTCTACCGGCGGCAGGGGATGCCGTGCCTGGTGTGCGGGACGCCGGTGCTGACGGCGGAGCACGCCGCACGCAACCTGTTCTGGTGCCCGACGTGCCAGCCCGCCGTCGGCCGCCCCTGACCGTGCCCCACGCCGAGCTCGACATGGGACTGGTGTCGACCATGATCGAACCAGTCCCTCGTCGAACTCGGCGGAACCGCTGAGCGCCGGACATGCGTCGACCGGCTCGGGTGAGACCACCGAGCCGGTCGACGGGGAGATCCGGACGAGTCCGGTTGTTCGTGGGACCGGGGAGCTGTCGGCCGACGGAACGGATCTACCCCAAGATCAGAAGTCGAAACCTCCGCCGCCGAAATCACCGCCCCCGAAATCACCGCCGCCCCCGAAGTCGCCCCCGAAGTCCTGGCCGCCGAAGTCGCCGGCGTCGCCCCCGCCGCCGTCGCCGTAGTCGCCGCCGTCGGCGGCCATGCCATCGGCGTACCCGTCGGCGTAGGCGACGCCGGACATCCCGGAGAACATGGCGCTGAACAACATCATCGAGCCGAAACCCCAGGCGCCGGCGACGAGCGCGGGCTTCCACCACGGCTCGGAGTACCAGCCGGCGGGGACCGGCCGCCCGGCGACGTTGCCGCCCGGGTAGTAGTGCGAGTTGCGGTCGGACGGGTTCGGCGAGGCGCTGTAGGAGTGGCCCTCGACCTCGACGTCGCGGTCCTCGGAGACTGCACCCGCGCGCTGCTGGCCGGGCAGCGGCGGCAGGTCGGGGCCGGGGTCGATGCCCATCGCGGTGCGGGCGGCGCGGACGTAGTAGAGGCCCTCGTAGGCGGTCTCGGTGACCTGCCGGCACTGGGCCGCGGTGCGGGCCTGCTCCATCTGCGAGCCGGCCGCGTTGTAGCGCTCCGACGCGTCGGCCATGGCCTGCTTGGAGGCCTCGTCGGTACCGACGAGGTTGAGGACCTGCCCGCCGAGGCGTTCGACCCAGCGGCGGGCCTCGGCCTTGGCGTCCTCGAGCTCGCGGGCCTGCGACGCGGAGTGCTGCCGCACGAGCCAGACCCCGCCGGCGACGATCGCCACCAGGATGATGATGGTCACGACCGTGCCCATGAGCCCCTCCTCGTCGTGGGTCCGCCGTCGGCGGCCCGTGTACATGACGAGAACGGACGAGAGGGGCCGATCGTTCCCGGCGGGCCGCATCGGGACGTGGGCCCTACGCTGCGCGGATGTCCGAGACGAGGCCCGTCGAGGCGTGGATGACCGACATGGACGGCGTTCTTGTGCACGAGGGGCGGCTGATCCCGGGGGCCGACGCGTTCGTGTCCCGGTTGCGCGAGTCCGCGGCGCCCTTCCTGGTGCTGACGAACAACTCGATCCACACGCCGCGCGACCTGCGGTTCCGGTTGCTGCGCACGGGGATCGACGTGCCCGAGGAGGCGATCTGGACCTCCGCGCTGGCGACGGCGTCGTTCCTGGAGGGGCAGCGGCCGGCGGGGACGGCCTTCGTCGTGGGTGAGGCGGGGCTGACGACGGCGCTGCACGAGATCGGCTACGTCCTCACCGACCGCGACCCGGACTACGTGGTGCTGGGGGAGACGCGCACCTACAGCTTCGAGGCGGTGACGACGGCGATCCGCCTCGTCACGAACGGCGCCCGGTTCGTCGCCACGAACCCGGATCCGACGGGCCCGTCGGCGGAGGGTCCGCTGCCGGCGACGGGTGCGGTGGCGGCGCTGGTCAGCCGGGCCACGGGGGTGCAGCCGTACTTCGTCGGGAAGCCCAACCCGCTGATGATGCGCGCCGCCCTCAACCGGCTCGGCGCCCACTCGGAGACCACGGTGATGATCGGCGACCGCATGGACACCGATGTCGTCGCGGGCCTGGAGGCCGGGATGCAGACGGTGCTGGTGCTGACCGGGATCACGCAGGCCGGCGACGTCGAGAGGTTCCCGTACCGGCCGGGGCGCGTCGTCGACTCGATCGCGGACCTCGTGCACGAAGTGTGACGGCGGCGCCCGTCATGGTCTCCCGGTGGTCCACGCCGGCGGGCACGCCGGCGTGGACCGTGGGTCGTGGCGGGAGGGCACCAACCGACCCACGGACGGGCCGGTCGACCGTGCCATCCGCGATACCACCAGCGCACCGCGGAATCAGCGTCCGATCTGGGCTTTCCCGTCCGTCGATGCACTCGGTGCCGGCTCGCGGTTCGTTAGCGGGAGCGGCGCGGCCGCGACGACGCGCCGTTGATGTTCAGCCGTCCGGATGCAGCAGACCGGCATCCGGCGGATGTCGTGCCCGCCAGACGTCGAGGGTCGGGGACGGTCCGTCGGTGTGGAAAAGCTGACGCAGCGTCACTGCAACGGCGGCGCGGGACGCGGGATCGCGCGGCAGCATCGTGAGGTCGGGGCCGACGCCGGCGCGGACGGCGGCGATCGTCATGGCCTTGTGGGCGCCGGCGACGGGGTCGCCGAAGGCGTCGAGGAGGCGTTGGAAGGCGGCGTGGCGGGTGGCGTCGAAGTCGACGGCGTGGCCGTTGGCGTTGGTGACCGGGTGGACGGGGTGCAGGGTCATGCAGGTGACCAGCCCCGGGCCGATCGGAGCGGTGCCGGGGTGGGTGTGCTCGGGGCGCAGCAGCTCGGGGCGGACGTGGGTGTGGGGGCCGTCGGGGGTGTCGGTGCCGGGCTGGGCGATGCGGGCGAACACCTCGACCCGGCCGCAGGCACTGACGAACACGCGGTGGGGGCTGCGCCGGACGAGCGTCGTGACGGTCTCGGAGCCGAGCGGCTCGCCGCAGGCGTCGTCGAGCAGGTCGCGCACGGCCGGGTCGGCGGTGCGCACGCAGGCGTCGACGGTGGGGATGGCGAGGCCCAGGTCGTAGAGGACCGCGGCGCGGTCGCGGGGGCGGATGGCGTCGTCGTCGGGCCCGAGCCGGGTGACGACGGCCCGGTTCCCGCGCTGGGCCACCTCGACGGGCAGGCAGAACGAGATGGCGTGGTCCCAGCGCTGGCCGGGCCCCGACGGCGTCTCGTAGGCGACGACCTCCACCCCGGGCACCCGGTCGAGCCGCACCCCGCCCCGCGCGGTGACGACGCAGCGCGGGCCTCGCGCGGCGGGTTCGGCGGGGCGTCGTTCGAACTCGGCGAGTGCGCCGCCGACGCCGACGGTCCACGTCGCGCCGGCGTCGGCGAGCTGGGACTCGATGAGGTCGGAGACGGGGTCGGCTGCGTCGGTGGCGTCCGTACCTGCCATCGGAAAAGCGTCGCAGCCAGGAGGTCTTCACGGCAAGCGGACACCGGCGACGACACGTTCCTACGCGTGGCGGGCGAGCGAACTACACGATTGTGGTTACCATCGGCGGTCATGGATGCCGGAAAGAGCGCGATCGGCTGGTGGACGTGCGCCGGCTGCGAGGTCGAGGCCGAGCTGCCCGGGATCGACGGCCTGGGGTTCCTGGTGCCGTGCCCGGAGTGCGGCGAGGAGATGACCGAGCAGTGGCTCTGGGACGGGGCGCCGGCCCACTCCGCGGCCTGACGTGCCCGTCACAGCGACGCGGGCAGCCCGTGGTCGGCGAACCGCGCCGGCCCGAAGGTCGTGATCTCGGCGATCTTCCCGTCGATGATCCGCAGCACGTCCAGCTTGAACGGCACGTACTCGTCGGTGCCGGTCACCCGCAGGTAGCTCGCCGCCGCCGGCATCCGGTTGGCCGCGGTGGGCAGCAGCCGCCAGTCGCCGTCGGTGCCGGAGGTGGCCCGCTCGAACAGCGGCCACAGCTCGTCGAGGCCGTTGTACTGCATCGGGTAGGGCGGCATGGTCACGCGGATGTCGTGGCGCACCAGCGCCACCAGCTCGTCCGGGTC
Source organism: Pseudonocardia sulfidoxydans NBRC 16205 (assembly GCF_007989085.1). Taxonomy (GTDB): domain Bacteria; phylum Actinomycetota; class Actinomycetes; order Mycobacteriales; family Pseudonocardiaceae; genus Pseudonocardia; species Pseudonocardia sulfidoxydans. Next base: position 96,648 of record NZ_BJVJ01000011.1, on the reverse strand, counting down.
ACCGGTGGTGTGCGCGCGGACGAACCGCTCCAGCAGTGCCTGCTCGTCCTCGGTCGGCGCGGGTGCCTGCCACGATCCGTGGTCCTCCGGGAGGCGCTCGCGCAGCGTCGCCCGGGCCCGCTGCAACGCGCTGTTGGCCGCCGGGACCGTCGTCTCCAGCAGGTCCGCGGTCTCGGCGGCCGACCACTCCAGCACGTCGCGCAGCACCAGCACCGCCCGCTGCCGCGGCGGCAGTAGCTGGATCGCGGCGAGGAACGCCAGCCCGATCGTCTCCCGCGCGACCGCGACGACATCGGGCCGCTCCGCGCTGGGCGCGACCGCGTCGAGCAGCTCGTCGGGATAGGGCTGCAGCCACGTCACCTCGGCCGGGCTCTCCGACCTCGGCGTCGCCCTCTTCCTGCGCCGCAGCACGTCCAGGCACGCGTTCGTCGCGATCCGGTACAGCCACGCGCGCAGGTTCGTCGCCTCGTCGAACGACTCCCGCGCCCTCCAGGCCCGCAGGAACGTCTCCTGTACCAGGTCCTCGGCCTCGTCGAACGAGCCGAGCATCCGGTAGCAGTGCACGTGCAGCTCCCGGCGGTGCTCCTGCATCCGCGCGGTGAAGGCGTCGTCGCTCATGTCCGTGTCAACGACGCGCGCGCCCGGAACTCATCGCGCTGTCTCAGGACGCGAAGTCGGGGTGGTTCGTCCGTGGGTGGTCGGCGCGGCCCTCCGGCTTCTCCCAGTCCTCCTGCCGGCCCAGCGCCGTCAGGTCCAGGAAGTAGTACGAGCCGCCCGTCGACTCCGCACCCCGCGCGTACTGCGAGTACGTGTGGAAGACGCGGTCGCCGTCGCGCAGGAAACAGCTCAGACCCGGCATCTCGAACGGCTGCGCGTCGCCGGTCCACGTCGGGCCGTACTCGGCGGCGGGCCGGTAGTTGTACTCGGCAGGCTGCACCCGCTCGTCGAGCGTCACGTGGAAGTCGTGGTTGAACTCGCTTCCGTGCGACGAGTACCAGCGGAACGTCCAGCCCTTCTCCGCCTTGTAGCGCTCGATCTTGTCCAGCGGGGCCCGCGACACGTACGCGAGCGTCGTGTCGCGCGTCGCCAGGTGGTCGAGCAGGCCCTGCGAGGTCTCGTCGGCACCGGCGCTGCAGCTGGCGCACCCCTCGTCCCACGACGGGTCGAACATGAAGTGCCCCACCATGAGCTGGCGGCGCCCCTCGAACATGTCGAGCAGTCCGAGCTCGCCCTCGGGGCCGGCGAACCGGTAGTCCTTCTCGATCTCGACCATCGGGAGCTCGCGGCGTTGTGTGTTCAGCGCGTCGCGGGCGCGGGTCAGCTCCTTCTCCTTCACGAGGAGGTCCTTGCGTGCGGCCAGCCACTCGTCGCGGCTCGCGATGCGGGGCAGTGCCATCGGGTTCTCCTTTCGTCGCCAGGAGTAGCGACGACTCGGGTGCCGCGAACTCATCGGTGGGGTGTGGTCTGCTTCGCGGGTGGAGACGGTGGAGGAGCTGTTCGAGACGCTGGTCGACGAGTTCGTGTCGCGCCCCGGCGTGACCCCGCCGGGCGCGACCGGCCGCTTCGGCTCGCACGCCCTGAAGGTCGACGGCTCGATCTTCGCGATGGTCGTCCGTGGTGCGCTGGTCCTGAAGCTCCCGCGCGACCGCGTCGCCGCTCTGGTCGCGGCGGGGGAGGGCGGCCCGTTCGACGCGAACAAGGGCCGCCCGATGAAGGAGTGGGTCACCGTCCACGGCTCCGACCTCGACACCTGGCGCGCCCTGACCCAGGAGGCCTACCGGTTCGTGGGGGACGGCAAGGCCCTGTGAGCGGCAATAGTCGCTATCGCGACTATTGCCGCTCACGACCGGCTCAGCCGCTGGTCAGGCGGTGGGTGCCCGGGGTGTGGCCCATCGTGCGGGCGAAGGTGTCGACGAAGGCGCTGGTCGTCGCGAAGCCGCAGCGGTGCGCGGTCTCGGTGACGGTCGCGCCCTCGGCCAGGTGGATCATCGCGTGGAACACCCGCATCGCGGTGCGCCACTGCGGGTAGGTCATGCCGAACTCGGTGCGGAACAGCCGCGTCAGCGACCGCTCGCTCGTCCCGACCGATCGCGCCAGCTCGCCCAGCGACCGCGGGTGCGCCAGGTCGTGCTCGACGGCCGCGCAGGCGTCGGCGAGCCGGGCGTCGACGGGGGTGGGCAGCACCAGCGGCTGCACCACCGCGCGGCGCAGCCGATCGGCGAGCACCGCCCGCAGCCGGCCCGCCTCGGGCCCGGGCAGGTCGGGTTCGGTGCAGGCGATGAGCAGCTCACGCAACAGCCCGCCGACGGCCAGGACCGTCGGTGAGTCGTCGGGCAGCGGGGCGTCGTCGAGGGGGAAGCCGAGCGAGTGCATGGCCGTGTGCCCGTAGAAGCGGTGCTCGTGCCAGATGCCGGCGGGCACCCAGACGGCGCGGTCGCTGGAGGCCACCCACGCCCCGCGGGCGGTGCTGATCGCCAGGACGCCGGTGCTGACGTAGATGAGCTGGTGGTCGTCGTGGCGGTGCCGGTCGATGACGTCGCCCGCCGCGTGCGCCTCGACCAGGGTGGGCGCGTTCGGGGAGTGGCGGATCTGCGACATCGAACGGCAGATTATCGGAAGCCCGTCGTCCCCGTGCCGGCGATCGTTGTCGGGTGAGCACCTCCGAGACCATCGCGCCGGTCGCGGCAACCCCGTGGCGACGCATGCGCCTGTGGGCCGCCGCCCACGCCGTCGACGACTTCTACCAGGGGCTCGTCCCCGCGGCCGTGCCGTACTTCGTGCTGCAGCGCGACGTCGGCTACCTCGGCGCCTCCGGCCTGGCCCTGGCCGCGACGCTCGGCAGCTCGCTCCCGCAGATCGCCGTCGGCCTGCTCGCCGACCGGCGCCGGATGCCGTGGATGTCGCCGCTCGGGCTTGCGCTCGCCGGGATCGGCGCCGGCGTCGCCGGGCTCGTCCCGTCGTACCCCCTGATGTTCCTGTCGCTGCTGGTCTCCGGGCTGGGCGTGGCGATGTTCCACCCGCCCGCGGGCCGCGACGCCCGGCTCGCCGCCGGGGGCAGCGCCACCGCGATGAGCTATTTCGCGGCGGGCGGCAGCGTCGGCTTCTTCGTCGCTCCCGCGCTCGCGACCCCCGCGCTCGACGCGTTCGGTGTCGGCGCCACCGCGCTGTTCATCCCGCCCGCGGTGCTGATGGCGTTCGTGCTGCTGCGCCACCAGCGCACGACGAACCGGGCGGCGTCGGCGTCGGTCCGCGCGACGGGCGTCGACAGGCCGCGGTTGTTCGCGACGCTGACCGCCGTCGAGGTCGTCCGGTCGACGGTGGCGTTCGGGGTCAACACGTTCATCGCGCTCTACTGGATCCGCAACCTCGGCTCGACGCCCTGGCTGGGCGGCCTGGCGCTGACGTTGCAGCTGGGTGGAGGGGTGCTGGGGACGCTGGCCGGCGGCCGGATCGCCGACCGCATCGGCATGGTCCGCACCGTCCGGCTCGGCAACGCGCTGCTGATCCCCGCTCTCGTCGCGATGCTGTTGTGCGGCAACCAGTACGTGGCGCTGCCGTTCGCGTTGCTGGTCGGCCTCGTCACCAACGTCCCGTTCGCGGTCCTGGTGAAGCTGGGGCAGGACTACCTGCCGACGCGCCCCGGCACCGCCGCCGGCGTCACCCTCGGCCTGGCGGTCAGCGCGGGCGGGCTGTTCCTGCCGCTGCTGGGCCTGGTCGCGGAGGCGCACGGCCCTCGCGGCGCGCTGATCGTGCTTGCGGTCGTCCCGGTCGTGGCGGTGGTGCTGTCGGCGTTCCTGCGAGAGCCGGGTCCGGAGTAGGAGCCCGAGCGCAACCTCACTGCTGCGTTTCGCGGCCGGGACGACCGTGAGGTTGCGCGCGGATGTGGTGCCGCCGCTCAGTAGCGCATCCCCATCGCCTCCCGAACCTCGTCGAGGGTGGCGTCGGCGATCGCGTTCGCGCGTTCGTTGCCGCGCTCCAGGATCTCCTCGACGAGCCCGGGTTCGGCGGCCAGCTCGGCACGCCGGGCCCGGTGCGGCGCGAGGTAGGTGTTGACGGCCTCCGTCGTCACCTTCTTCAGCAGTCCCGCCCCGCCGTCGCCGACCTCCTCCGCGATCTCGGACGGGGTGCGCCCGGTGCAGAGCGCGGCCGTCGACAACAGTCCGAAGACGCCGGGGCGGTTGTCCGGGTCGACGGTGATCCGCCGGTCGCTGTCGGTGCGCGCCTTGCGGATCAGGGCGGCGGTCTCGTCGGGGGACATGCCGAGGACGATCGCGTTGCCCCGCGACTTCGACATCTTCTGGCCGTCGAGGCCGGGGATGTCGGGGGCGTCGGTGAGCATCGGCTCCGGCACCCGGAAGACGGGGGCGTAGCGCTCGGCGAAGCGGCGCGCGATCACCCGGGTCAGCTCGACGTGGGGGAGCTGGTCCTTGCCCACGGGAACCAGGTCGGCGTTGCAGAACAGGATGTCGGCGGCCTGGTGGACGGGGTAGGTGAGCATCAGCCCGGACAGCGCGCGGCCCGACAGCGCGTGTTCGGCGCGGACAGTCGGGTTGCGGTGCAGCTCCGCCTCTGACACCAGGCTCAGGAACGGCAGCATCAGCTGGTTGAGCGCCGGGACTCCCGAGTGCACGAAGAACGTCGTGTCCTGCGGGTCGAGCCCGGCGGCGAGCTGGTCGAGCACCGCGCCGCGCACGTACTCGGGCAGGCGCTGGGCGACCTCGCGGTCGGTGATCACCTGGTAGTCGGCCAGGATCACGACCGTCTCGACGCCCGCGCGCTGCAGCCGGACCCGCTCGACGATCGTGCCCAGCAGGTGCCCCAGGTGCAGGGGACCGGTGGGGCGTTCACCGGTCAGGACCCGGTGCCGCGCCGGGTCGGCGGCGACCGCGTCGCGCAGGGCGGGCATGCGCGCGACGGTGGCGGCGTAGGAATCCATGGTCGTCTCCTCGGGGATCGGGGCCGCACGCGCAGCCGACCGGCCTCCTGCGAGGAGAGGTGCGGGCTGCTCGTGCAGCCCGCGGACATGCGTCTATCCGGCTGCGACGAGCAGTCGCCACCAGGTGAGCCGAGTGGAACGCACGACCCGACGATAACCCGGATCACAACACCGCGAGCACCGCCGCGGTCTCGACGGGGTGGGTGATCATGCAGTCGTGCGGGCCCTCGACCTCGACGTAGCTCCACGCCGGGTCGGCCTTCGTCCGCGCCGCGATCTCGGTGAACAGGTCCACCCGCGGCTTGATCGTCGCGTAGACGTAGGTCGCGGGGATGCCCGCCCCGGTGGCCGGGCGGCGCATCGACGCCGTGTCGGTGAACGTCGCCAGCGGCTGCGGACTCGCCTGCCGCCGCACCCAGTCCCGGTCGCCCGGCTCGACCAGCCCCCACCGGTCGAGCGACTCCTCGTCGAGCGGGATCACGCCGGGGTCCTCGTCGGCGCGGTCGAGGAAGTAGCCGCCCGCGGGGCCGAGCAGGTCGATCACCGACCGACCGTCCTCCGGGACCAGCGCGTCCAGGTAGACGACGCGGCGGAACGCCTCCGGCCGCCGGTCGACGACGCTGCCCACCACCACACCCGCGTAGCTGTGCCCGACCAGCACCACCTCGGACAGCTCCTCGGCGTCGACGAGCGCGAGGACGTCGTCGACGTGGGTCTGCAGCCCGATCCCCGTCGACGTCGTGAGGTGCGCCCGCTCGCCCATCCCGGTCAGCGACGGCGTGAACACCGTGTGGCCCCTGTCGCGCAACAACTTCGCGGTCCGCAGCCAGCACCATCCGCCGTGGAACGAGCCCGCCACCAGGATGAAGGTCGTCACGGCGCCGATCATAGGTCGGCGCCGGTCATCGGCCCGTCGTCAGCGCAGCGTCGGGGGCTGGAGCTCACGCCGGCGGCGTGACGGGCCGGCGACGCGTCCGGTTCTCGTGCCGGCGCACCGCGAAGGCGTGGGCGTCGTCGAGGAGCCCTTGCACCGCGGGCCAGGTGCGGTCCGGGTTCAGCACGCACACCCAGTGGTAGGCGCCGTAGACGGGATGGGGCATGACGACGTCGAGCGCCGTCGCGTCGTACTCGCGGTCCGGGTCGACCACCTCGGCGAAACGGGCCTTCGGCAGCCCGATGTTGAGCCGGAAGACGCCCGGCCGGTCGAGGTCGGAGGCGTCGTCGTTGACGTTCGACGTCACGATCGTCGCCCAGCCCTGCCGGGGACGCGTCTCGTAGTCGTGGTCGGGGTCGAAGATGGCGAAGACGTCGCCGTCGGCCTCGATCATGCGGGTGGCGGAGTAGCCGGCGACGACACGGCGAACCTGGTCGAAATCCACACCTTCAGTCGAGCAGTTTTCCAAGATCGCTCGCCCAACGGAAGTGGCGCTCGTCACACGTTCACAGGATTGTTCTCCAGCGGTGCGATTCGCACCGAGACGGACACCCGACCGGCACCGCAACGGCGGGCGCGGACACGACACATGCGTCGACGGCGCCCGATGATCGCGCCGGATCTGGTCGGGGTGGCGGGATTTGAACCCACGGCCCCTCGCTCCCAAAGCGAGTGCGCTACCAAGCTGCGCCACACCCCGTCGGTGGCAGTCTATGCCCGCTCGTCCGCATCGCGGCATCCGGATGCGAGGCGATGCGCCGGCGTCCGGCTGCGATGCAGGATCGTCGGCATGGAGCTGGCCCAGTGGAACGCCATCGCCGTCCCACCCGGCACCCCGATCGAGCTCTTCGCGCGCTGGCGTGGCGTCGCCCCCGACATGGGCAACCTCGGCCGCGCGACCCTCGACGCCCTGCTGAGGCTCCTCGACGACCCGCAGACGCCGAGCTTCTTCGCGCTGTGGGAGGGCTTCGGCTGGATCCACGGCAGCCCGTTCGTCGTCATCGTGGGCAGCGACCGGAAGGTCCCGCCCGCGCTGCCCCGTGAGGTTGTCGACGGGCCGCGCCTGCGGCTGCCGTACCGCGATCACATCGTGTTCTCGGGGTCGTTGCGCGAGGCGGTCCGGTTCGGGCGCACCTGGTCGTGGGGTGAGTTCGAGACGCAGTCGCCCACGCTGTTCTGGGCGGCCGACCGCTCGTGGTGCGTGGCGTCGGAGATCGACTTCGACTCGACGCTCGTCGGCGGCACCGTGGGGCTGATCGACGCGATCCTGCGGAGCCCTGACCTCGACGCATGGCCCGTGGACCCCGACGACTCCCTCGCGTGCGACGGGGACGCGGTCAACCGCTGAAGCGGGTCCGCTACGCTGAGGGGGCCGGGCAACCGGTCACGCGGGCGTAGCTCAATGGTAGAGCCCTAGTCTTCCAAACTAGCTACGCGGGTTCGATTCCCGTCGCCCGCTCCAGCAGGTCAGAGGCGGTGCCACCGATTCGGGGGCGCCGCCTTTCTCGTGCGCCGTACCGCCGTCGCCGAGACCGACAGGAGTGCTGTCGACGCGCTCAGCAACAGCACTCCTGTTGGTCTCGGCAGCGGTGTGCTGGACACGTGGACGAAATGCGAGTGCACGCTCGCACCGGAGCCTCCTATGGTCGCCTCGTGGGAGCAGCGGATCTCCAGGCCCGGGTCGCGGCGCGCCACCGCCGACTCGCGACGCGGTCGTGGCCCGACCCGCATCCGGAGGGGGCCTTGCCGCGCGACGAGGAGTACTCCCGGCTCACGGACCCCGGCAGATACGGGGTCGTCCACAGCCGGGCCCGGGTGTGGGCCGAGGAACTGGCCGAACTTCCCGACGTCGCCTCGTTCGCGCTGCCGGATGGTGGCGGGTTCCGGCTGGCGTCGTCGCGGCCGGGCACCCTGCCGTTGCTGCTGCTGACGCGCGACGAGCCGTTTCCGCTGCTCGACCTCTGCGCCGCCCGCCCCGACGTCGTCCTCCAGTCGTTGCCCGACTGCGGCTGCGACGCCTGCGACCGAGGGTCGGACGATCTGCTCGACGCGATCGACGAGACGATCGGGACCGTCGTGGACGGCCCGCTGGTGGTCCTCTGCGGCGACGGATGGCAGGCACGGTGGTGGCCCCACGGCGGCAGCTCGAGCGGGACGGGTCGCCACGTCGCGCTGATGGAGCTGTGCCGACGCCTGGCCGACCGCGAGGACGTGCGTGTTCCGGAGGGGACCGAGGTGTTGATCGGCCGCAGCTGGCTGGGCTGACCACTCACAGGGGGACGGCGGGGCGGTGCAGCATCGCCGGGTCGGCGTCGAGCTGGGTGAGCGTCGACCAGAGGTCCCAGAGGACGCGGTAGCTGGTGATGCGGGTGCTGATGTCGCCGAGGTGCGTCGTGTGTTTGAACGCCGCGATGGAGACGGCGCGGACCTCGACGTCGCGGCCGGTCGCCGGGATTCCGGGCAGCAGCCACGGGAGGTCGCGGTCGTGGGTGAACGAGACCAGGTTCTCCTCGACGACACGGCGCTGGTCCGCGGTGCGGGTGACGCGGCGGAAGGTGAGCCCGGCGGGGAGGTGGGGGAGGACGTCGTCGGTGAGGAAGGCGCGCAGGCCGTCGGGCCCGGCGCCGGTGCCCATCGGGGAGTAGGCGAACGTGCAGTCGGACCCGGCGGCGGCCATCGCGGCGTCGACGTCACGGTCGACGAACACTGCCCGGTGGAAGGCGTCGCGGATGTTCTCGACCCGCCAGATCAACTGCTGAATTGCGACCGTCACCCTGTGCTCCTGCTCGTTCCCGACAGTGCGTGACCTCGCGGCCACCGCCCGATGGTCACAGCCGCGCCCGAGCCAGATCAACAGGTTGTCGGACAAATTCACCGACGGCTACAGTCGCCCGCTGTGGAGGGGCGTGCGGAAAGGCCGGAACCGTTGCCCGCGTTGACACGTGTGCCTCGGGGCAGCCTGACCGACCAGGTCATCGACCAGCTCCGGGAGCGGATCGTCGGCGGACAGTTCCCGGTGGACCAGCGGTTGCCGGTCGAGGCGTCGCTGGCCCGCGAGCTCGGGGTCGGGCGCTCGACGGTCCGCGAGGCGCTGCGGGTGCTGGTCCACGCGGGGCTGCTGGAATCGCGCCAGGGCGACGGGACCTACGTGCGGGCGCGGCACGAGACCGACGCGGCGCTGCGCCGACGGGTACTGAAGGCCGACGTCATCAACGCCTACGAGGTGCGCCGCGCCATGGAGGTCGAGGCGGCCCGGCTGGCCGCGACGCATCGCAGCGCCGCGGACCTCGCGCGGCTGCACGAGCTGGCGGCGGCGCGCGACGACGCGGCCGGGCCGGAGTCCTACCGCCGCGCCGACCGCGCGCTGCGCGAGCACGTCGTGGAGTGCACGGGGAACCCGCTGCTCGGTGACCTCTACCGCGGTGTGGTCGATCCGCTGCGGTCGGCGGCAGCAGGGCTGGTCGACGAGGTGGACCTCGTCCGCGACGACCCGGCGCGGCCGGAGACGGCGGATCTGGTGCGCGCCATCGCCGACCAGGACCCGCGAGCCGCGGCCGACGCGGCGGCCCGGCACATGGACGCGGTGCTGCGCGTCCTCACGGTGATGTTGCAGGCGGCCCCGATCCGCCGCCACAGCTGACACGCCGAGCTCGACGGCAGACTGATTCGATCATGCTCGGGACCAGTCCTGTGTCGAACTCGGCGGAGCGGCAGCGCTCGACCTCGGCGGAGGGTCAGCGCCCGACGAACACCGGCGTCTCGCGGGCGAGGTTGGCGGCGATCCCGATGGCACAGTCCTCGGTGGCCCACAACCGTGCCTGCTCGGTGAGCTCGCGCTCGGTGGCGCGGGCGACGTCGTCGGCCAGGGTGCCGCGCAGCGTCTCCTTCATGGACCGGACGGTGAGCGGTGCCGACGACGCGATCTCCCGCGCGAAGTCCACGGCGGCGGGGAGCGGGTCGCTGCCGTCGGCGAGGCGGTCGGCCAGGCCGAGGCGGACGGCGTCGGCGCCGTCGACCTTGCGAGCGGTGTAGAGCAGCTCGGCGGCGAGCTGCGCCCCGACGAGCCGGGGCAGGGTGACGCTGAGTCCGAAGCCCTGGTGGAAACCCAGCGCGGCGAAGTTGGCGTGGAAGCGGGCGCCGGGGACGGTGACGCGGAAGTCGGCGGACAGGGCGAGCCCGAGCCCGCCGCCGACGGCGGCACCCTGCACGGCGGCGACGACGGGCATCGGCACCCGGAACAGCCGGACGGCCTCGGTGTAGAGGCGCCGGGAGCTGTCGACGCGGTCGGCCGCGGGCCCACCGGTACCGAAGTTCGCGCCGGCGCAGAAGTGCCGTCCCTCGGAGGCGAGGACGGCGGCGCGGCAGCCGGTGGCGGCGAGCTCGTCGAGGGCGTTGGCGAGGTCGTGGATGAGGTCGTAGTCGAAGAAGTTGGCGGGCGGGCGGTGGATGGTGACGACGGCGATGTCGCCGGTGCGGTCGGTGCTGACGTCGGTCATGCGGCGGGCGCTCCGTCGATGTCGAGAAGGGCAGGTGCGGGGTCCGTGATCAGGTGGGCGAGCGAGTCGGCGTGCGCGGCGGTCCGACCCAGAACCGCGGCCAGGGCGGCGCCGGAGCCGAGCTCGGCCCGCCAGGCCATGAGCCGGCGCGTGAACTGTTGTAGCCGGTATTCCTGGGTCATGCCGATCGCACCGTGGGCCTGGTGGGCGGCGGCGATCGCGATGGTCGCGTTCTCGGAGGCGACGAGCTTCGCTGCGGCGGCCTCGAAGGCCGCGTCGTGAACGGACAGGGCGAGCGCCGCACGTTCGACGACGTGCATCGACGTCGTCGCGGCCTGGGCGAGCAGGACGACGTGCTGGGCGACGGCCTGGAACCGGCCGATGGGGCGGCCGAACTGTTCGCGCTGCCCGACGTAGCCGTGGGTGAGCTCGAACGCGGCCTCGGTGGCGCCGGCGAGCTGCGCGGCCCGTCCGAGGGCCGCTCGCGCCAGCACAGACTGCCTGGGGACGTCCACCAGCGCGACATCGCCGCCGGAGAACGTGAGGTCGTCGCACGGCATCCCGGCGAGATCGGTGCGTTCCCGCACCTGGGCGCCGTCCACCTCGAGGACGACGACTCCGGAGGGCAGCAGGGCGACGACCTGCGACGCCGACCGCCCCCAGCCCAGGCGGTGCAGCGTCCCGTGTGCCCGCCCGTCGACAATCTCGAGCGAGTCGCGCGCCGTTCCCGCGGTGAAGGACCGCACCGTGCCGTCGAGAGAACGGCCCGCCACGCTGAGGACCCACCCGGCCAGCCACGACTCCAGCATCGGCAGCGGCACCGCGTGCCTGCCGGAGCCGACCAGGACGGCGACGGCGTCCAGCAACGAACCGCCCGCGCCGCCGAGGGACTCCGGGAGCCCGACGCGGGGCAGGCCGATCTCGTCGGCACCCGCCCACGTCGCGGCGGGGAAGCCGGTCCGCTCGGCCGCCTCGACGGCGGCGGCGTCGGACTCCGACCCGAAGAAGTCGTCGACGAGTGCGACGAGGTCGGCGTCGAAACCAGTGGTGCTCACTTTCCGGCCAGCCCCTTCATGATCACGGTGCGCAGGATCTCGTTGGTGCCGCCGCGAATGGTCCACGACGGCGCGGTGAGGACGGCGCGGGCGAGCAGCGCCTCGTAGGGGTCGTCGGAGTCGAGCTCCGGGGTGCGGCCGAGGTGACGCACGACGATCGCGAGGCACTCCTGCTCGAAGCGGGTGGCCATCTCCTTGACCAGGGCGGCCTCGACGCTGGGCGAGAGACCCTGGTCGACCATGCGCGCCACCGACAGTGACAGTCCCCGGAACGCCCACAGCTTCGCGGTGATCGTCCCGAGGTCGTGCTCGGCGGCCGGTCCGGCGTGGTGGGCCCAGTGCACGAGGTAGGCCATGAGTGACATCCAGCGGTCGACGCCGCCGCGCTCCAGCGCGAGCTCGCCGGTGTTCTGCGACCAGCCGGCGCCGACCTCGCCGAGGCGGCGGTCGTCGGGGAGACGGACGTCGTCGAACTGCAGCTCGCAGAAATGGCGTGTGCCGTCGATGAACGGGATGGGGGAGACGGTCAGCCCGGGCGTGTCGCGGTCGACGATGAACTGGGTGAGGCCCCTGTGCCGGTCGTCGGAGGTCCGTACCAGGGTGAGGATGTGGGTGGAGTCGGCGGCGCCGGAGGTCCAGATCTTGCGCCCGTTGATGCGCCAGCCGTCGCCGTCGGGAACCGCTCGAGTGCGGACGGCAGCCAGGTCCGACCCGGCCTCGGGCTCGCTCATGCCGATGGCGAAGGACAGCTCGCCGCGCGCGATGCCGGGCAGGAACTCCTTCTTCTGTTGCTCGGTGCCGTTGGCGGCGATGTTGGGACCGGACTGGCGGTCGGCGATCCAGTGGTGGCCGAGGGGAGCGCCGCGGGCCAGCAGCTCCTCGACGACGACGAGCCGTTCGACTGCGGTCCGTCCGCCGCCGCCGTACTCGGTGGGCAGGGCCATTCCCAGCCAGCCGCGGGCGCCGAGGTCGCGGGAGAACTCCGGGTCGCGCTCGCCGGTCATGCCCAGGCCGAGCGGGTAGCTGCCCGGTGGTAGGCGTTCGTCGAGGTAGCGGCGGACGTCGGCCTGCAGGGCGAGCTCGTCGTCGGTCAGCGTCGTGGGGGCGAGTCTCATGCGGACTCCTCGTCGAGGATGTCGTCGGCGGGCAGCAGATCGGCGGGCAGCAGGTCCGCGAGCAGCTCGGCGGTGTGTTCGCCGATGAGCGGGGCAGCGCGGCGCACCCCTCCGGGCGTCGCGCTGAAGTTGGCCATCTGGGGGATCACGCGGTAGGTCCCGGTGACGGGGTGCTCGGCCACGGGCAGGTCGTCGACCATGTCCTGCAAGGTGACGACGCGCGTCGCCGGGATGCCGGCCTCCCGGCAGAACTCGAGCCACTCGTCGGTGGTGCGGGTGAGGCAGACGGCGCGGACGTCGCGGTAGAGCGAGTCGGCGTTGGCGATCGTGGCGCGCTGGTCGACGTAACGCGGATCGGAGTCGGCGCTGGGGACACCAGCTGATGCGAACAGGTGCGCGTAGTGGGCGGGCCGGTAGGGGAACAGGTGGACCATGCCGTCGGCGGTGCGGTGCGGTCGTCGTTCCGGGGTGAGGATGCGGGGGTAGCCGGCAGTGTTCTGCGGTGGTTCCGCGATGGCGCCGCTGCCGTGTTCGGCGAGCATGAAACCGGTCATGGCCTGGGTCATCGGGACCTCGATGTGCTGGCCGATGCCGGTGCGTTCACGGTGCAGAAGCGCCGCGGCGATGGCCTGGGCCATGACGAGCCCGCACACCTTGTCGGCGAAGATCGTCGGGAACAGCCCAGCGGTGCCCGTGACGCGTTCGAGAACGTCGGAGACGCCGGTGGCGGCCTGGATGATGTCGTCGTAGGCGGGTTCGTGGGCGCGGTCGCTCGCGAGCGGAAAGCCCTGGCCCTGGCAGTAGACGACGTCGGGCCGGATCGCACGGACGGCCTCGTAGTCGAGCCCGAGCCGGGTGAGGACCTGCGGGCGCATCGTCGCGACGACGACGTCGCAGGTGGCGATGAGGGCCCGGACCGCGGCGGCGCCTTGGGCCGACTTGAGATCGATGTCGATGGATCGCTTGTTGCGCAACAGGTTCAGTGCAATCCCGGAGAACTCGGGGTGCGGGCCGGGTCCCATCACGCGGTTGGTGTCCCCGCCGTTGGCCTCGACGAGGATCACGTCGGCGCCCTGGTCGGCGAGCACCTGTGTCGCGAGCGGGCCCATCACCACGCGAGTGAGGTCGAGGACCCGGATTCCGTCCAGCGGACCCGGCGACGGCGGTGGTGGGGAGGACCTCGAGGACAGCATGCGTTAATGCATACAATGTCGGATGCGATGGTGTCTACACGCCTGGACGAGGTTTCCTCGTCAGTGTGTTCGGGCGCCCCCGCCGTTCGCGCGGTGTCGGCTGACCCGGCCGGCGACAAGATCCAGTGTCGATCCCCGGTGCTCGTCGCACGCCGCGATGACGGCGGCGCCGTCCCGCGCGCGGATGGCCTCGATGATGCGGTCGTGCTCGGCGAGCACCCTGGCCTGCGAGCCGACGCCGTTCCACGACAGCGAGCGGTAGAACGTCGAGAGCCGCCACAGCCGGGCGATCTCCTCGCGGACCCGCAGCATCGGCGAGTACTCGAAGAGTCGGAAGTGGAAGCGCTCGTTGGCGTGGTCGAACTCCTCGCGCTGGTCGTCGATCGACGTGGCCGCGAGCGCGGCATTGAGCTGTTCGAACTCGGCGACGTCGACGTCCGCGAGGTCGACCGACCGGACCAGCTCGGTCTCGAGGAGCCTGCGCATCAGGTAGATCTCGTCGAGATCGTCGCTGCTGAAGCGTGCGACCTCGTAGCCCATGTTGGGCCGGTGGACGATCACGCCCTCGGACTCGAGGGTCGACAGCGCTTCGCGCACCGGGATGCGGCTCATGTCGAGACGGGCGGCGAGATCCTCCTGGCGGATCTTCTCGCCGGGCAAGAGCTCGCCCGTCAGGATCATGGTGCGGACCGCGCCGGCGCACCGGAGTGCGCTGCTGAGCCGGGTCGTGGTCATCGGTCTCCTCGAGCGTCCGGAGGGCCGGTCGAGGCTATCGCGACCGGTCTGACACGGAGAGTACGCGATTTTGCATACGCTCTTGCATGTCACTCCGTATTCGTGCTTGCATCCCCCCATGAGGCAGATCACTGCTCGGGGTCGCGCATGATCGTGCAGCTGCTCAACGGGCTCGCGTTCGGCGTCCTGTTGCTGGTGCTGTCGACGGGGCTCGCACTCATCTTCGGGCTCCGGGGCATCGTCAACTTCGCGCACGGCGCCGTCTACATGCTCGCCGCCTACGTCGGCTTCACCATCTCCGAACGCATGACGTACTGGGTCGCGATCGTCGTGACACCGATCGTGTTCGCGCTGATCGGCGTGCTCGCCGACCGGTTCGGCTTCCGTTACCTGACCAAACGCGGCGAGCTCGACATGGTCCTTCTGACCTTCGGGCTCACCTTCGTGCTCACCGACGTCGTGCAGAGCGTGTGGGGGCTGGGCGCCAAGACCGTCGACGCCCCCGCGGGGCTGCAGGGCTCGACCGCCATCGGCGGCGTCGACTACCCGACCTACCGGCTGTTCGTCATCGCCATCGGACTCGTCGTCGGCATCGCGCTGATGATGTGGCTGCGCCGCTCGACGATCGGGCTGCACGTCCGCGCGTCGAGCACCGCCCGCGACGTCGCCGCCGTCGTCGGCATCGACGTCGACCGGGTCAGTGCCGTCGTCGTGGGCCTCGGCGCCGGGATGGCAGGGCTCGCGGGCGTACTCGCCGGCCCGTACCTGAGCCTGTCGCCGACGATGGGAGCGGAGATTCTCGTCCTCACCTTCATCGTCGTGGTCGTCGGCGGGCTCGGCAGCATCGGTGGGGCGATGGCCGCGGCGATCATCCTCGGCCTGCTGTCGACGTTGAGCTCGGCCTACAGCCCCGACATCGGCGCGTACGTCCCCTACCTGCTCATGGTCGTCGTGCTGCTGGTGCGCCCCCGCGGCCTCGCCGGAACGAGGAGCGCATGACCATCACCTCCGACCCCCGGACGGCGCCGGAGAAGCCGGCCGGAGACACCGTCCGCAGCGCCCTGCGCACCGGGCGGACGGCCCTGGGCGTGCGCGTCGGCACCTGGGCGGTCGTCGCCGCGGCCGGGCTCGCGCTGCCGTACATGGTGGCGCTCTACCCGCTGCAGGTCGCGACGCAGGGCGTCACCCAGGGCATCCTCGCGCTCAGCATCGGCTGGCTGCTGCGCCAGACCGGGCTGCTGAGCTTCGGGCACGCCGCTTTCTACGGCGTGACCGGCTACGTCGTCGGCAACCTGGCGATCCACACCGGATTGCCGCCGCTGCCCGCGCTGCTGCTCGGCATCCTCGGCGGCACTGTGCTCTCGCTGCTGTTCGCGCTGGTCATCGCCCGGAGCACCGGGATCGCGTTCGCGATGCTGTCCCTCGCGCTCGGCATGATGCTGTGGGTCGCCGCTTACCGCTCACGGGCGCTGACCGACGGCCTCGACGGCATGGTCGTCGAGTTGCACGGCGACTTCCTGGGCCGCGACGTCGCCGACTACGCCGGGCCCGTCCACGCGTGGCCGATCGTCTGGCTCGTCCTGATGGCGACGATCGGCGGCCTGTGGCTGGTCAGCCGCACCGTTTTCGGACGGCGCCTCACCGCGATCCGCGAGAACGAGGAGCGCGTGCGCTTCTCGGGTGTGTCGACCGTCCTGCCGCGCATCGCCGCCATCACGATCTCCGGCTTCTGCGCCAGCCTCGCGGGCGCGGTCGCGGTGCTGCAGAAGGCGTTCGTCTCACCCGACGACCTCTTCTTCTCCGCGTCCGGGCTCGCGCTGATCGTCGCCGTCATCGGCGGCATCGGCAGCGTCTGGGGGCCGCCGCTGGGCGCGATCGCCTTCGCGATCCTGCAGGCGCTGCTCGCCAAGAGCGGCCACTACCAGGCCGTCCTCGGCCTGAGCCTGATGGCGTTCGTGCTGCTCGCGCCCGGTGGCGGTGCACAGGTCGTCGACCGCATCCGCACCGCCGTGACCCGTCGCCGCGGGAGGAGCACCGATGCTTGAGCTCAGCGCCGTCCGCTTCTCCTACGGAGCCCTGCGCGTCGTCAACGACGTCGATCTCTCCGTGGCGAAGGGCAGCATCCACGGCCTCATCGGCCCCAACGGTGCCGGCAAGACCACCTGCATCGACCTGGTCTCCGGGCGGCGCCGCCCCCAGGGCGGGGTCATCACCTACGACGGCACCGACGTCACGAAGAAGTCCGTCACGTGGCGACGCCGCGCCGGCATCTCCCGGTCGTTCCAGCGGATCAGCGTGTTCCCGCAGCTCACCGTGGCCGACCAGATCGACCTGGCCGCCCGCGCGGTGAACGAGCCCGACGTCGACGAGATCGTCGCGACGATGGGGCTCGGCGGCACGCTGCGCAGCCGCTGCTCCGACATCTCCTACGGCGAGCAGCGTCGCGTCGACATCGCGCTCGCACTGCTCGGCGGGCCGCCGCTGGTGCTGCTCGACGAGCCCGCCGCCGGCCTGTCCCACGACGAGAGCATCCAGCTCGCCGACCACCTCGCCGAGATCGTCGCCGCGCGCCACACCACCGTCCTGCTCGTCGAGCACCACCTCGAGGTCGTCTTCCGCATCTGCGAGCGGCTCACAGTGCTGGAGCAGGGCGCGGTGATCGCCGACGGTGTGCCCGACGAGGTCCGCCGCGACCCGCGTGTCGTCGAGGCCTACCTGGGGAAGGACGCGGCATGACGGCGGTGCTCCGGTTCGACGCGGTCCGCGCCTACTACGACGACGCGCTCATCGTCGACGGCCTGTCCTTCGAGGTCGAGGAGGGCGGCTGCCTCGCGCTCGTCGGCGCCAACGGCGTCGGCAAGACGACGAGTCTCAATGCGATGTTCGGGATCGCCCAGCTCAAGTCCGGGACGATCGAGATCGACGGGAAGGCGTTGCGCCACAAGCAGGCCCACGAGGCTGCCCGGCTCGGCGCCGCACTCGTCCCGCAGGGCCGCTGGATCATCAGCAGCCTCACGATCGAGGAGAACCTGATCCTCGGCCGAGCGTCGGGACGGACGGGGGAGTGGACCCTGGAGAAGGTCTACGAGCTGTTCCCCATGCTCCACGAGCGTCGTACCTCCCCCGGGGACGCGCTCTCGGGCGGTCAGCAGCAGATGCTCGCCATCGGCCGCGCGCTCATGGCCAACCCGCGGATCCTGCTGCTCGACGAGCCGAGCGAGGGGCTCGCGCCCGTGGTCATCGACCAACTCGGCGACATGCTCGCCGCTCTGCGCGCGCAGGGCACCTCGATGCTGCTCATCGAGCAGCGGCTCGACCTGGTCCACCGGCTCGCCGACCACTACGCGGTCATGGCCAAGGGAGCCGTCACCTCGCAGGGACGGCTCGCCGACACCACCCCCACCGATCTCAGGTCGCTCGTCGCGATCTGAGTACACACCACACCCAGGAGCTTCTCGATGAGGAGAACAGCGCTACGGCTGTGCGGCGTCCTCTGCGCCGGCGTCGTCGCCGTCACGGCATCCGCCTGCGCCGGATCGGCCGCGGGCGGCGGTGGGGACGCCGCCGAGGGCGACCCGATCAAGATCGCGCTCGTGTTCGACGCCTCGGGCCCCAACGCCGCGCTGGGCGCGTCCCAGAAGGCCGGCGTCGAGTTCGCGGTCGCGGAGGCCAACGAGAAGGGCGGTATCGCGGGCCGCAAGATCGAGGTCTACTCCGCCGACGCCCAGAGCACCCCCGACGGCGCCGTCGCCGCGGCGCAGCAGCTCGTCCAGCGCGACGGGGCCAAGTTCATCATCGGCATGGTCACCTCGCCGGCGACGCTCGCCATCTCGCAGCGCCTCGAGTCGTGGGACGCCCTCGCGATCGCCGACCAGGCCCAGCTCAACGACCTGACCGGCAAGAACTGCAACGCGCGGCTGTTCCGCACCACGCAGAGTGACACGATGTCGTTCAACAGCATCGGCCGCTGGCTCAAGGACAACCCGCTGGCCACCTGGGACACCATGAGCCAGGACTACTCGTGGGGCCGCAACTCGGCCGCCGCGATGCAGGAGGGCGTCCAGGCCCAGGGCGGCCGCGTCGACAAGGCGCTGTTCGCCCCGATCGGCACCAGCGACTTCGCCGCCAACCTCAGCCAGCTCGCCGGCGGCGACGGACTGTTCGTCTCCTCCAACGGATCCGACGCCGTCAACTTCTTCAAGCAGGGCCTCGACTTCGGCACGTTCGCCAACTACAAGACGGTCGTCGGCAACACCGCGTTCTCGTCGGCGACCCTCGATGCCGTGACCGACCCTCGGCTCGCCGGCATGTGGAACCAGAACACCTGGGCCCCGGGCGTCGACAACCCCGGGGCGAAGGCCTTCGTCGAGGCCTACACGACCAAGACCGGCAAGGCCCCGACCGACGTCGCGGGCTTGGCCTACCTCGGCATGCAGACGCTGTTCGCCGGCATCGAGAAGGCGCAGAGCATCGACCCCAAGACCGTCGCGAAGGGCCTGGAGGGCCTGGAGTTCGACTCGATCAAGGGCAAGGTCACGATGCGCGCGGCCGACCACCAGCTCGAGGCTCCCGTCTACATGGGACAGGTCGAGCAGGTCGACGGCCAGAACCGGCTCGTCGAGAAGTTCACCTACCCGGCGTCGGAGACCCTGCCGCCGCCGGACGGCAGCTGCCAGCTCGCGTCCTGAGCCACACCGGAAGTCCGCCATCGTCGTCGCAGGAAGGTTCCCCCTGATGTCCCCGTCAGACCCCGTCACCCGCCCGGAGCCTGAGGCCGACCAGCACTACGACGCCGTCGTCGTCGGTGCCGGTTTCGGTGGGCTGCGTATGCTCCACGAGCTGCGCGGCCTCGGGCTCCGCACGCTCGTCGTCGACGAGGCGGACGACGTGGGCGGCACGTGGCACTGGAACCGCTATCCGGGCTGCCGGACCGACTCCGAATCCTGGTACTACTGCTACTCCTTCTCCCCCGAGCTGGAGAAGGAGTGGCAGTGGTCGGAGCGTTTCCCGGCCCAGGGCGAGGTCGCGGAGTACCTGCGCTTCGTCGCCGACCGGCTCGACCTACGCCGCGACATCCGGTTCGGGACGCGCGTCGAGGCCGCGGAGTTCGACGACGACGCCAACCTGTGGCGACTGCGCACCGATGTCGGTGACGTCGTCTCCGCGACCTACTACGTTGCCGCGCAGGGCATCCTGTCGGCGCCATACCTGCCGAACTTCCCCGGCATCGACACCTTCGACGGCGAGGTGTTGTTCACCCCGCGCTGGCCGCACGACCGCGGCCTCGACTTCGCGGGCAAGCGTGTCGCGATCGTCGGCACCGGGGCCACCGGCGTGCAGCTCGTGCCGGTGGTCTCCCGAACCGCCGAGGCGGTGACGGTGTTCCAGCGCACCGCCACCTACGTCGTCCCGTCGCGCAACCACGTGCTGGAGGACGTCCAGCGCATCGAGCTCGACCGCGACCGCGACGCCATGTGGAAGCGCACGGAGCTGCACCCGATGGCGCTGCCGTACCCGCCCAGCGCAGGACGGCTCGGCGTCGACCTCGACGACGAGGAGCGCCGCCGCGCCCTCGAGGCCGGCTGGGAGCGCGGCACCTTCCGGTTCATGTTCGAGATGTTCGACGACATGATGACCGACCCGGAGATCAACAAGGTCGTAGCCGACTTCGTACGGGACAAGATCCGCAGCATCGTCACCGACCCGGAGACAGCCGAGCTGCTCTGCCCCGACGACCACGGCGTCGGCAGCAAGCGCCCGCCGCTGGGCCAGCACTACTACGAGGCCTTCAACCGCGACAACGTCGAGCTCGTCTCGGTGAAGAAGACCCCGATCTCGGAGATCACCCCGCGCGGCATCAGGGTCGGCGACGACGAGTACGAGTTCGACGTCATCATCTTCGCGACCGGCTTCGACGCCGTGACCGGCGGATTCACGCGTGTCGACGTGCGTGGCCGGTCGGGTGCGTCGCTGGCCGAGCGCTGGGCCGACGGCCCGGAGACGCTCCTCGCGATGGCTGTCGACGACTTCCCGAACTTCTTCATGATCCTCGGGCCGCAGGGTCCCTACGCGATCCTGACCGTCGTCATCGAGCACACGGCGCAGTGGATCGGCCAGGCCATTGCCGCCGCGCGCGACGCGGGGACCGACCGCATCGAGGCTCGTCCCGACGCCGTGTCCTCGTGGAACCAGGAGGTGCTCGACGCCGTCGCGCCCACGATGGCGGTGCGCGGCAGTGAGTCCTGGCTTTTCGGGGCCAACATCCCGGGCAAGGCGCGCGTCGTGCAGCAGTACTTCGGCGGCTTCCACAAGTGGCTGGCGAAGATCCGCGACGAGAGTGCGGCGGGCTTCCCACACTTCTCCCGTTCCACGTCTGCCGACGACACCGCCGCCGGGGACGAACGGCGCGCGAGCTGATGACCGTCGTCGACGGGTACGGCCTCGCCCACGTCCTCGCGCTGTGGGCCGACCGGACCCTGCCGCCGGACCCCGTGATCGGCGACAAGCGCGCCGCCTACGACCGGTTGCTCGACCGGCTCCCCGTCCCCGCCGACGCGACCTACGACTCCACGGAGGTCGCCGGTGTGCCCGTCATCCGGGTGACGGCGGGGCCGATCGCGCGGACCGTCGTGCACCTGCACGGCGGCGGGTTCGTCATGGGCCGGCCGCAGGGCTACCGGGGGTTCGCCGCCGCGCTGGCCGCAGCCGCGCGCGCGGAGGTGCTGCTCGTCGATTACGGGCTCGCCCCCGAACGGCCGTTCCCGGCGGGGCTGCACGACGCCGCCGCGGTCGTCCGGGAGTCCGGCGCGGACGTCGTGAGCGGGGACTCCGCCGGCGGCGGGCTCGCCCTGGCGACCCTGCAGTATCTGCGCGACGCGGGGGAGCCGCTGCCCGCGGCGATCGTCGCGATCTCGCCGTGGGTCGACCTCACCCTCACCGCGGCGTCGCTCGACGAGTTCACCGACGACCCTGTTGTCACCAAGGACTCGTTGCGCAACAACGTCTCCCACTACCTCGGGGACACGGACCCGCTCGCGACGCCGCACGCCTCGCCGTTGCAGGGCGACCTCGCCGGGCTGCCGCCTGCGATCGTGCTCGCCGGTGCGCGCGAACGGCTGCGCGACGACGCGGTCGCCCTCGCCGCGCGGCTCACCGGTGCGGGCGTTGCGGCCGACCTGCACGTCGTCGCCCACGTGCCGCACGTGTGGCCGGTCTTCTGCCAGGTCCACGACGAGGGCCGTGACGCCGTCGCGTCGATCGCCGCGTTCCTCGACCGGGTGGCCCCGACGTGACGACCCGCCGCGCCCTCCGCGCGCAACACAGCTTCTGGAAAGGATGAGCATGACGGGCAGGATGATCGGCAAGGTCGCACTCGTGACGGGCGCGGCACGCGGACAGGGACGCGCGCACTGCGTCCGCCTCGCGGAGGAGGGGGCCGACGTCATCGCCCTCGACGTCTGCGAGGCCGTCCGGGGCGTGCCCTACCCGGGCGCCACACCCGAGGACCTGGCGGAGACCGTGCGACTGGTCGAGGCCACCGGGCGGCGCATCCACGCCGTGCAGGTGGACGTCCGCGACCGCCCGGCACTCGGCGCCGCCGTCGACGCCGGGGTCGCCGAGTTCGGCCGCCTCGACGCCGTCGTCGTCAACCACGGCATCGTGATCATGAAGCCATGGGACCAGGTGACGCCGGAGGTCTTCGACGACACCATCTCCGTCAACCTCACCGGCGTCTGGAACAGCGTCATGGCGGCCGCGCCGCACGTCGTCTCCAGCGGCGGCGGGGGCTCGATCGTGCTGGTCAGCTCCGCCGCCGGACTGAAGGCGCTGCCGTTCCTCGTGCCCTACGTGGCCAGCAAGTTCGCGGTCACCGGCATGGCGAAGGCCTTCGCCGCCGAGCTGGGCAAGCACGACATCCGAGTCAACAGCATCCACCCGACCAGCGTCGACACCGCGATGAGCATGCACTCCTCGGCGACGACGGAGGCCCGCGAGGCCATGGACGCGGCGCTCGCCGGCAACCCACACCTGGGCGGCATGTACGGCAACGCACTGGGCGTGGAGGTCACGAAGGTCGAGGACATCGCCGACGCGGTGCTGTTCCTGGTCTCCGACGAGTCCAGGATGGTCACCGCCGTCGCGCTGCCCGTGGACGCGGGGACCACCGCATACTGAGGCTCGGCACCGGGCCCGGCGCGTGACGGAGTGATCACTGTTGCGCTCATCGGCCTCGTGATCGCCGCCGTCGGCTGAGGACCGTCGCCCATCACGACCGGTGGCCGACTGGCCGTTCCATCGGGGCGCCGCGGCGGGCATGCTCGGTGATCAGCTGAGCAGGAGGTCAGGCATGGGTGAGGCGACGACGCGGCGGTCGGTCTGGGAGATCGTGTTGGCGGTGCTGCTGATCCTCGGCGGCGCGTTCCTGCTGTCCAACGCGGTGATGGCGACGTTGCTGTCGATCCTGCTGATCGGCTGGACGATCCTGGTCGGCGGTGTGCTGCTGGTCGTCCGGGCGATCATGAGGCGCGAGTCGGCGAGTGTGTTCTGGTCGGCGTTGCTGGGCGGGGCGATCCTGGCGGTGCTCGGCCTCGTGGTGCTGCGCAACCCCGTCGTCGGGGCGGCGACGTTGACACTGCTCGCGGGCGCGATGTTCCTCGTCGTCGGCGGGGTGCGGATCGTGCTGGCGATCCAGGTTCCCGGCCACCGCATTCTGCTGGGGATCTCGGGGCTCGTGTCCCTGGTGATGGGGCTGATCGTGTTGCTGAACTTCACCGCGGCGACGCTCACGCTGCTCGGGATCCTGCTGGGCATCCAGATGCTGAGCGAGGGGATCGTGCTGCTGCTGGCGGGCCCGTTGGCGCCGCGGGGTACCGGCGGCCGGGCGGCCGCCGGTACGCCGGTCGGGCCGGGTGCTACGTCCGGTACCGGAACAGGATCCGGCCCCGGTTCAGGTCGTAGGGGCTGAGCTCGACGAGGACCCGGTCGAGCAGCACGATCTTGATGTAGTTCTTCCGGATCTTCCCGCTGATGTGGGCGAGCACGGTGTGCCCGTTGGACAGCTCGACCCGGAACAGGGCGTTGGGCAGGCAGTCGACGACGGTGCCCTCGACCTCGATCGCTCCGGCGGCCTTGGTCATACGCCCCGCTCCAGGAGTGCGCCGCGCTCCAGGAACAGGGTGCCGCCGACACGTTGCGCGCCGATGCCCTCGAACAGTGCCGCCGCGGCGGTGTTGTGCTCGTCCACCTCGGCGGTGGCAGTGGGGATTCCGTTGCGGTGCAACATGCTCAGGACCTCGGCGAGCAGTGCGCGGGCGATGCCGCGGCGGCGCAGCCCGGTGCGGACCGCGACCAGCCCGATCCGCGCGTGGTGGCGCCGCGACGTCACGCGGACCAGGCCCACGTACCGGTCGGCGACGACGGCGACGGCGTAGCGGGCGGGGTCGGCCAGCGCCCTCGGCGGCACCTCGACGGGCATGGTGTCCCAGCCGGCGTCGGCGTCGACCTCGGCGCGGACGGCGTCGTACAGCGCGCCCAGCGACGATGCGTCGGCCGATCCGAGACCGAGGATGGTCACGTCGACAGGTGCGCGGCCGGCGACGGACCGGTCGGTGCCGACGACGTACTCCCGTTCCCGGCGTCGCGGGGTGAAGCCGGCGCGTCGCCAGCGGTCGGTGAGGTCGTGGTCGCCCTCGTCGACCATCGTGTGCAGCGGTCCCGCCAGGTCGGCCGGGACGGTTGTCGCGAGGAGGTCGAACACGGCGCCGTGCCAGGTGTCGATGCTCAGGAAGGTGCGGCCGTCGGGCCGGCGGGACGCGTCGGCCCGGCCGACGACGTGGCCGTCCTCGACGGCCTGCCACTGCAGGTCGCCGACCCGGCCGACCGTGGCGTGCGTGCCGGCGGTCGGGGGTGCGCCCGCGCTGAAGTGCGGTGAGTCCATGGGGATCGCCTTCTCGGAGTGCCTGTGGGGGTGGCGCTCCTGGCGACCATCGTCAGTCGCCCGATCGGGACGGAGACGGGAGCACCCACGTGTGTGCAGGGAACATGGGTGTCACCTCCGGGGGCCGGGTCGCGATCGCGGGCACCGTACCAACTCGGGTACCGGTGTCCGCCACCGAATTTCGAGGCAGCTCACGGTACGAGCACGGCCCGGCCGACGACGCGACGCTCGTCGACGGCCCGGTGGGCGCGGGCGGCGTCGGTGAGCGGGAAGGTGTCGTGGACGGGCCGGACGCGGCCGTCGGCGACGAGGTCCATGGCGCGGGCGAAGGTCGCGGCGCGGGTGGAGCTGGAGCCGGTGATCACGGCTTCCTTCCCGAACACGAACGCTGGGTGGAGACTGATCCGCGTCCGTTGCAGCTGCCCGGTGAACACGTACCGTCCGCGCGGGGCGAGCGCCCGGAAGCAGCCGCCGAACAGGTCGGGGTGGCCGACGTTGTCGAGCACCACCTGCGGGCCGCGGCCGTCGGTGAGGTCGGTGAGCCGGGCGGCGAGGTCGCCGTCGGTGGTGACGACGACGTCGTCGGCACCGTGGGCGGCGAGCAGCGGCGCCTTCGCGGGTGAGGACGTCACGGCGACGACGCGGGCGCCGAGCGCGGCGGCGACCTGCATCGCGTGCAGCCCCAGCCCGCCCCCGGCCCCGGTGACGACGACGGTCTCGCCTGCCCTGACCCCCGCGACGTCGTCGAGGGCCTGCAGGCAGGTGCCGATCGCGCAGGCGGTGATCGCGGCGTCGGCGGAGGTGACGCCGTCGGGGACCGCGAGCAGCGTGTCCTGGTCGAGGGCGACGTACTCGGCGCCGCCGCCGTAGACGAAGGCCTTGTCGGGGCAGGAGAACTCGTCGCCCGCGGCGCAGGCGGGGCAGCGGGTGCACGTCGCGAACTGTTTGCACGCCACCCGGTCGCCGACGGCGAACCCGGCGACGTCGGCCCCGACCTCGACGACCTCGCCGGCGATCTCGTGCCCCAGGACGGCGGGCAGGGGGACGCGGGTGAGGCCGGCGCGGTCGGCGGAGTCGTGCCCGCACACCCCGCACGCGTGGACTCGCACGACGACCTGCAACGGCGTCGGCACCGGGTCGGGCAGGTCGCCGTGGCGCAGCACCTCCGGGCCGCCCGGCACGGCGAAGGACACGGCCTTCACCGCGGTCAGACGATCGCGTAGGCGTTGGCGGGGCTCCCGACGCCGCGCGGGACGGGCAGCGCGCCGGAGGTCAGCAGGAACTCGTAGCGCCCCGTCTCCGCGCAGTACGCCGACAGCTCCGGCAGGTGGAACAGCTCGCCGACGACCATGCCCAGCAACGGGATGAGCCGTCGGTGCTGGAAACCTTTGGCCCGGTCCACCGGGAGCACCTCGACGGCCAGGTTGTCGGCCGCGACGCCGGTGATGCCGTTGTCCCACAGCCATTCCGCGGTGTCGCGGGCGCCGTCGAGGCCGGGCATCGACATCCCGTCGTTCATCGAGCCGCGCTGCTGGAGGCGGCGTTCGCGCGTCTGCGCGCGGTACCACTCGAGCCAGCCGGTGCGCAGCACGAGGAAGTCGCCGGGGTGGAACTCGACGCCGTCGGCGCGGGCGACCTCGTCGAGCAGGGCGCCGGTGATGGCGAACGACTCGTCCCCGGCCAGCGGTGCGCCCTGCCGTTCCCGGTGGCGGGCGACGTCGACGAGGACGCCGCGGCCGATCGGGCCGCGCCGGGAGAACCGGTCGATGCCCAGGTCGTCGGAGGAGTCGAGCTGCTCCTCGCTGCGCCCGCCCCAGTAGCCGTGGTCGCGGAACTTGATGTGGCGCAAGCCGTCCCACTGCGTGGAGTACTGCAGGTAGAGGTTGTCGAGCTTGTCGTCGCGCCCGACGTTCAGGGTCTCGACGGTCTGCCGGTACGGCTCGCGGGTGGCGAACAGACCGGGGTCGGGCTCGTCGAGACGCAGCGACAGCGGGATGATCCGGCCCTCCCGCACCAGCCGGGTCGCGGCCAGCACCTGCTCGGGGCCGATGCGGTTGAGGGAGCCGAGCTCGTCGTCGCGCCCCCAGACGTCCCAGGCGTGCCGCTCGTCGGTGCCCTCGACGAACGGCAGGTCGGCGAAGCGGGGGATGTCGGTCACGAGCCCTCCCGGGGTTCGACGCGGGATCCGTTGCGCAGCACGAAGCACAGCACCCCGAACCCGTCCTCGGTCGCCAGGTAGGCGGCCTCGACGGGGGTGCCGTGCGGGGGCGGGGCGTCGGGGTCGCAGAGGACGCGCCCGGGCAGCCGGAGGCCGTCGGACATGTCGACCTGGGCGCTGACCAGTGGGACCTCGCCGGCCCACAGCGGGTCGCCGGTGGCGCGGCGGACGGTGACTGCGGCGGAGACGGTGCCGGTCGTCGCGACGTCGGTCCAGTCGTGGCCGAACCCGCCGCAGCGCCAGCAGACGGGCCCGAGCGGGAAGCGGACCGTGCCGCAGGTGGTGCAGCGCTGCAGCTGCAGCCGGCCCTCGCCGAGCCCGCGCCAGAAGGGCTCGGTCTCCGGGTGGACGACGGGAGCAGGCCCCCGGTGCTCGCCGACCCGACGCAACCGCGACATCAGGACCTCGTCCCGTCGGGAAGCGTCATCGGGTGAGGATCAGGGAGTCGCCCCACGGCGTCGTCCACTGCAGCACCTCCGCCCCCTCGATCTGCCGCGGCCCGCACTCGCCACGCAGCTGGCGCATCATCTCGACGAGATGGTTGTAGCCGCCGAAGTGCCCCTCCGACAGCAGCCCGCCGTTGGTGTTGACCGGCAGCGCCGCATCGACGCCCAGCCCGCGGGACGCGATCCACCCCGGCGCCTCGCCCTCACCGCAGAACCCGAAGCGCTCCAACGTCATCCACACGTTGCTGGAGAACGAGTCGTAGACGTAGAGGCCGTCGACGTCGTCGCGGCCCACCCCGGCCATGTCGTAGACACGATGGTGTTCGGGGCGCAGCGGGGTCTCGTCGGCGAACCCGACGCCGAGCCCGGGCCGGGAGAACAGCACGTAGCCGTCTCGGTTGGACCGGATGCTCTGCGCGCCCGCGACCCGGACGGGACGGGTGCGCAGGTCGGCGGCCCGGTCGGCCGCGGCGAGGACCAGGCAGGTCGCGCCGTCGTTGGCCAGCGAGTAGTCGCAGCGCCGGAACGGGCCGGAGATGACGGGTTCGCGCAGGTAGGACTCCTGCGTCAGCGGCTTGTCGCGCAGGATCGCCATCGGGTTGAGCTGCGCGTTCTCCCGGAAACCGATCCCGATCCGGGCGAGGTCTTGCGACGACGCGCCGTAGCGCTCCATGTAGCGCTGGGCGACGAGCGACGTCGCCGCGCCCGGGGTGTCGACGCCGTGCACCGACCACTCGCCGTGCCCACCACCGGTGTCGCGCAACCCCTCGACCGTCCCGTGCCCACCCAGCCCGCCGAGGTGGCGGGCGTAGCCGCGGCCGTTGGTGACCGTGTTGACGATGGCGACGACGTCGGCCAGCCCCGCCATGATCGCCAGCGACGCGTGCGCGACCAGCCCCGTCGACCACCGCCCGTGCGCCCACGCCTGGTCGACGTAGCGGCAGTCCAGCCCCATGACGGCGGTGAACTCCTCGTAGTCGACGCCGGTGGGGGAGCCGTGGGCGGTGGCGACGCCGTCGACGTCGGCGCGGCCGAGCCCGCAGTCGGCCAGCGCCGCCGTGAACGCCTCGGCCTGCAGCCGCATCGGGCTGCGCCCCAGGTCGAACCCGAACTCCTCGCTGGTGCCGACCCCGACGACGCACACGTCGGTCCCGCGCAGCCTCATCCGCACAGCCTCATCCGTGCCCCTCCCGGTCCCGGCGCGGCGCCGAGTCTCGTCCTAACACAGCCGCGGCGCCGGTCCGGAGCGGTTTCGCGATCACGGAGCCGACGGGCGGTGTGCGAAACTGCGGGTACGGTCGTTGTGCCGCAGGGGATCCGCCGCGGGAGGTGCACATGTCCGACGGACCGGTCGCCGACGGCGCCTGGGCGCGTCCCGTCCCGGTCCCCGACGACGTCACCGCCCCGTTCTGGGCCGCGGCGCGTGAGGGCAGGCTCGTCGTGCAGCGCTGCGGGGACTGCGGGACGTTCCAGCATCCGCCGCGGGCACGGTGCACGTCGTGCGGCGGGGATCCGATGTTCACCGCGGTCAGCGGTGACGCGACGCTGGTCAGCTGGACGACGGCGCACGACCCGGTCGTCCCCGGCCGCCCGCGCGGGCTGCCCCCGGTGGTGATCGCCGTCGTCGAACTGGTGGAGCAGCCCGGACTCTGGCTGGTGTCGGATGTGGACGAGCGGGCCGAGCTGAGGATCGGCGACGACATGCGCGTCGCGTTCGACGCCACCGCCGGCGACCAGGTCCTGCCGCGCTTCCACCCGGCTGGAGACTCGGCGGAGGGCCCGTCGTGACCTGGGCGAACCGGTGCGCTGTCGCCGTGGTCGGCGTCGGGTTCTCCGCGGTCGAACGGCGCACGACGACACCGCTGGGCCGGTTCGCCGACGACGCCGCGGCCGCCGCGATCGCCGACGCCGGGCTCACCCCCGACGCCGTCGACGGCCTCGCCACCTACCCGACGCCGCCCTTCGAGGGCGCGGCGGCGCGCAGCGGTGAGGACATGGTCGACGTCGAGCACTTCCTGCAGGCGCCCTGGGCCCGAGGCGTGCGCTGGTACTCCCAGGCCGGTGAGGGCATGGTGACGACGTCGGTGCGCGACGCCGTCCACGCCCTCGCCGCGGGCGCCTGCACCACGGCGCTCGTGTGGCGCGCCATGTACGTCCCGCCCGGCACCTACGGCACCCACGCCGGTACCGCGCCCGGCGACGCCGCCTTCGCCGCCCCCTACTGTTGCGCGGGGGCGATCCCGTGGCACGCCCTGGCCTACCGCCGCTACCTGGAGCGCTCCGGCGGGCGGCGCGAGGCGATGGCGGCGCTCGTCGTTGAACAGCGGCGCAACGCGAACCGCAACCCGCACGCCGTCTTCGCCGACCGCGCCCTGACCGAGCAGGACTACGCCGCGGCGCGGATGGTCGCCGACCCGCTGTGCCTGTTCGACTGCGACGTGCCCGTCACCGCCGCGATCGCGCTCGTCCTGACGACGGCCGACCGCGCCCGCGACCTGCCCCGCCCACCCGTGTACGTCGCGGCCGCCGCGCAGCAGACCACCCGGCGCGAGCACCGCCTGCACTACACGATGGACGACCACGTCGACGCCGGGGAACCGCTGGTCCGCGCGCTGTGCGAGCAGGCCGGTCTGGGCGTGCGCGACGTCGGGTCGGCCCAGCTCTACGACGGGTTCGCGCCCTCGGTCCTGTACTGGCTGGAGGCCGCCGGCTTCTGCGGTCGCGGCGAGGCGCTCGACTTCGTGCAGGACGGGCGGGTGGCCGTCGACGGTGAGCTGCCGGTCAACACCGGCGGCGGCAGCCTCTCGCAGGGCCGGATGCACGGCATGGGCCATCTCGCCGAGGCCGTCGTGCAGCTGCGCGGCGACGCCGGGGAACGACAGGTGGCCGACCGGGGCGCGGCGCTCGTGCTGGTCGGGTCGCCGATGCTGCGCGGCGGCGGGGTGCTCCTCACCGCCGACAGCCTCTGAGTCAGCCCTCCGAACGCTCGGTGGACTCGACGGTGTCCGGGGCGGCATCGGCAGCTCGCGCTGCGCGCCCGGGGAACAGCACCGACAGCCCGATGCACACCACACCGAGGGTGATGTAGGTGTCGGGCAGGTTGAACGTCGCGAACCAGCCGGTGTGGAAGTAGTCGGCGACGGCACCGTCGACGGTGCGGTTGACCAGGTTCGTCGCCGCGCCGGCGACGACCGCGGCCAGCCCGATCAGGCCGAGCATCGTGACGTCGGCGGCCGCGACCCAGGCGTAGATCGCGATGGCCAGCGTGATCGCGCCCGTCACCGTCACGACGACCCACAGCGGCAGCGACGACCCGAAGCTGAACGAGACACCCGTGTTGTAGAACAACCGCAGCTGCAGCAGGCCGAGGTCGACGGTGCCGCCGTCGGACAGCGCCGCCTCCACGGCGATCTTCACGATCCAGGCGATCGCCGCGAGTCCGACGGCGACCGTCACCAGGATCGTGCGTCTGCGCGCGGCCGACCGCGCCTTCTTGGCCACGCCCCCATCATGCCCGCTCGCGCGTCACGTCCGTCCGGCGAGCACCCCGCGTGAACCCACCGCCGGCAGTGTGATCCCGATGACAACGATCCTTGCGGACCCGTCGTCACCCGCCCGTCACGGACATGGCCCGGTTGCGCCGGTCGGGCGGATCCGGCAAGCATGGCCGGAAGGGCATGACCCGGACGGGCGAAGACGGGACGGAAGGGGACGAGGTGGCGCGGAGCCGGATGGCCATGCTGTTCACGATGCTGGCCGTGGCGGTCCTCGCGCTGACGGGCTGCACGGTGGCGACCGCGGGGACCGGTGTCGCCGAACGCGCCGACCGGCCGCTGACCCCGTCGCTGGAGGGCACGGTCTGGTCGGGCACCGACTCCGACGGCCGCTACTACGTCTTCCGCTTCAAGGCGGGCTCACGGCTCGCCTACACCAGCCCGACGGGCACGTTCGACAAGTCCAGCGACACCTGGACCCAGCGCGGCGCGACGATCACGCTCACCTTCAACAGCGGCTACGCCGTCTACAAGGGATCGATCGTGGGCAACGACATGGGCGGGCGCGCGTCGAACGTCGTCGGCAAGAAGTGGGAGTGGTCGGTCCGCAAGCAGTGATCGCCACTTTCTCCGGATCGGCCCTCGCCGACCCCGCCGCGACGGCGTGGACTGGGGTCATGGTCATCGATGCGGCGGCGGCCGCGGGGATCGCGGCGGTGGCGCTCGGGCTGGTCCTCACGCCCGGGCCGAACATGCTGTACCTGGTGTCGTGCAGCATTACCCAGGGCCGGCGCGCCGGGCTCGTGTCGCTGTTCGCGGCGGTCCCGGCGGCGTACACGGTGCTGAGATCGCGGGCGCGGCCCGGCTGCCCCCTGACAGCCTCCCGCCGAGTTCGACAGGAGACTGGTTCGATCACGCTCGGCACCAGTCTCCTGTCGAACTCGGCGAGGTCGGCGGGCGGCTCAGAACTCCGGCAGCCACTCCTCGGCCAGCGGGCGGGCGGCGACGGTGCAGTCGAGCTGGGCCAGGATGTTCGTCCAGCCCGAGAGCACCCGGACGATCAGCATGTGCTGCGGGGGCAGCGCGAGCGAACGGAGCGCCTTCCCGCGCAGGTCGAGGACCCGCGAGCCCTCCTGCGCCAGCCACGCCCGGTGGAAGCGGAACGTGTCGGTGCGCAGCGGGTCGGCGAGCGCCCCGATGTAACGCAGCACGTCCTCGGCCGGCACGTCCCCGCCGACGAACCCCTCCGCCAGCATCAGCCGCATCATCCTCGCGGGCTCGGCGTCGGCGACGTGGCGCAGGATG
The DNA here is from genome assembly GCF_007989085.1 of Pseudonocardia sulfidoxydans NBRC 16205. Taxonomy (GTDB): domain Bacteria; phylum Actinomycetota; class Actinomycetes; order Mycobacteriales; family Pseudonocardiaceae; genus Pseudonocardia; species Pseudonocardia sulfidoxydans. The sequence goes on along the minus strand of NZ_BJVJ01000011.1, from coordinate 64,784 downwards.
CGGGCCAGCACCGGCGGGAACCCGTCGGGCAGCTCGGCGACGGCACCGAAGTCGATCATCGCGAGCCGGCCGTCGGACAGCACCATGAAGTTGCCCGGGTGCGGGTCGGCGTGCAGCATCCCCACGCGCTCGGGCGAGGAGAACATCGTCTCGATGATCGTGTGCGCCCACTCGTCGCGCAGGGCCTGCTCGCGGGCGGTCGCGGCGGGCCGGGCCGTCATCGTGCCCAGCGACACCCCGTCGAGCCACTCCGCCACGATCACCTTCGGCGCCGACGCGACGACGGCCGGCACGTGCAGGTCCGGGTCGCCGGCGTAGGCGGCGGCGAAGCGGCGCTGGCGGTCGGCCTCGGCGCGGTAGTCGAGCTCCTCGAGCATCCGGTCGCGCAGCTCCCGCATCAGCGCCTTGGCATCCAGCGCGGGCACGATCAGCGTGAACAGCTTCGAGAACCGCTCGAGGGTGCGCAGGTCGGCGTCGAGGGCGTCGCCCGCACCGGGGTACTGGATCTTGACGGCGACCTCGCGCCCGTCGGCCCACACCGCGTGGTGCACCTGGCCGACGCTCGCGGCCGCGGCGGGTGTGTCGTCGAAGGAGCGGAACCGGCGCTGCCAGTCGCGACCGAACTGCTCGGCGAGGATCCGGTGCACCGTCGCGGCGGGCATCGTCGGACCCGCGGACTGCAGCTTGACCAGCGCCTGCTGGTAGGGCTCGGCGATCTCGGCGGGAATCATGGAGTCGTACACCGACAGGGCCTGGCCGATCTTCATCGCGCCGCCCTTGAGCCGGCCGAGCACGGCGAACAGCTGCTCGGCGTTGCGCTCCATCGCGCTCGCCGAGACCTGCTCCGCGTCGGCACCGGCCAGGCGTTTGCCCCAGCCGGCGACGGCCCGGCCACCGAAGGCCAGGGGCAGCGCGGCGATCCGGGCCGAGCGGGCCATGGTGCCCCGCGGGATCTCGCAGTACGCCGTGTTCGTCATGAGGAGAATCGTGCCGACGTGACGGGCCCGGGTCGCGGGGGATGACCCCGATATCGGAGGTGGTGCCACCCTCCCTGACATCGGGGAGTCCACCCTACGGAGCAAGCATCTCCGCGAGCTTCGTGACGGTGTTCCAGTTCCGTCCGGTGACGGTCACGCCCCACTTCCTGGCGACGAACGACGCCACGTCGGGGGCCTTGAGGACACCGTCGGGGCACCACTGGTAGATCACGCGGTCGCCCAGACGCGCCCGGTCCGGGTCGAGGGCGACGGCGTCGAACTCCTCGACCGTGGCCGCGGAGGGCACGGCGGACAGGAAGAGCGCCATCATCCGCGAGCCGTTGTCGGCGACGTCGGTGAACGGGTGCGCGGCGATGATCGCGTCGACCTCCGCCTTGGTGACCACGACGACCCTGATGGCGACGCCGTACTCGGACTCGAGCGCCTTCTCCACCTTCGCGGTGACCTTCGCCGGTGTCGTGCGGGACGCGCCGACGACGGCGTTGCCGCTCTGCAGGTGGGTCCGCACGTCGTCGAACCCCAGGCCCGTCAACAGCTCGCGCAGCTCGGCCATGGGCACCTTGCGGTTCCCGCCGACGTTGATCCCGCGCAGCAGCACCGCGTACTTCGGCATCGGCGCAGCCTAAGCCTCAGATGGTGCCGCGCTCGTGCAGACCACCGATCTCCGCCGACGACAGGCCCAGCCGCTCGGCCAGCACCTCGTCGGTCTCGCGGCCCAGCAGCGGTGAGGGCCCGGCGGGGCCGTGGGCGCCGTTCCAGCGCAACGGCGTGCGGGCGGCGACGACCGCGCCCGCACCGGGGACGACCTCGTCGGAGAGCACGGGGTAGGTGCCCTTGCGGTGCGCGGCCACGACGTCGGTCATGCCGCGGTAGGCGCTCCACAGGACGCGGGCCTCGTCGAGCTCGCGGCTGGCCTGCTCCAGGCTGCGCGCGGCGAACCAGGGCCGCAGGATCGCCGCGATCGTCTCCCGCAGCCGGTAGCGGTCGGTCTCCTGGGCGAGGTCGGCGCCCAGGGCCGCTTCGAGGGCGGAGAAGACGTCGCCGGTCCCGGTGACCGTGCACAGCGCCTTCCACTGGCCCTCGGTGAGCGCGACGACCATGACGCGCTCACCGTCCTTGCAGGGGAAGTCGACGCCGAAGCTGCCGTAGACGTGGTTGCCGTGGCGGGGCCGGTCCTGCCCGCTCGCGGCGACCTCCGACAGCCAGCCCATGTCGGCGACGCCGGCGAGCGCGACGTCGGCCAGCGCGATCTCGATGTAGGCGCCCCGGTCGTGGCGGTCGCGGTCGCGCAGCGCGGAGAGCACCCCCGTCGCGACGGTCATGCCGGTGACGAGGTCCCACGCGGGCAGCACGTGGTTGACCGGCGCTCCGCCCTCGGCCGACCCGGTGATCTGGGGCAGCCCGACCTCGGCGTTGACGGTGTAGTCGACGGCCGGGCGCCCGTCGGGGTGGCCCTGTACCCGCACGTGGATCAGGTCGGGGCGGCGCTGCGTCAGCACCTCGTTCGACATCCATCGCCTGCCGACGACGTTGTCGACGAGCACGCCCCGGTCCGGGCCGGGCGCGGTGATCAGCGCGACGACCAGCTCGCGACCCTCGTCGGACCGCATGTCGACGGCCACGCTGCGCTTCCCGCGGTTGAGCGCCGCCCAGTAGTAGCTGTCGCCGCTGGGTGCGACCGGCCAGCGTTTGTGGTCGTTGGCGCCGCCGAGCGGGTCGATGCGCACGACGTCGGCGCCGAGGCGCGACAGCGCGAGCCCCGCGGTGGGGCCCGCGACGAAGCTCGCGCACTCCACGACCTGCAGGCCCTCCAGCGGACGGACCGTCATCGCACCTCCCGGTTCGCGACGCGCCGCCGTGGCGCGCCCCGTCGAACGGTAGCCGGGCCGTGGCCGGTCGCGTCCGTGCCGCCGCTCACCGCGCTGCGCCGACCGGCGGATTGCCCGCTGCGCCGTCGGGGGTGAGGCTGGCCCTACCTCTGGTTGGCGGGCGGCCCCCACTGATTCGGGGGCGTCGATCGCGAAGTATCGACGTCGGTCGCCGCCACGAGAGGGGAGTGCGAGCGTGGACGTCGTCTCGATCTGCACGGCCGTTCTGCACAGCCCATGGCTGCCGCTGGCGCTCGTCGTCCTCGTCGCGCTCGACGCGCCGTTCCCGATGCTGCCCAGCGAGACGATCCTGATGACGGGGTACGCCGCGGCGTTCGCCGACGGTGACGTCGGCGCCGTCGCCCTGCTGGTCCTCGCCGCGTTGCTGGGCTGCGTGCTGGGCGACCTGCTGGTGCACGCGCTGGGCCGGTCGTCGACGCGGCTGGTGGCCCGCCACGTCGACCGCGCCGGCCCGGTCGCGCAGTGCGTGACGGCGACGATGCTGACCCGGCCGCTGGTCGCGCTCGTCGCGGCGCGGTTCGTGCCGAGCGGACGGCTCGTCAGCACGGCGGTCGCGGGCCGCGTGGGGCTGCCGGTACGCCGGTTCGTGCCGTGCTCGCTGGCGTCGTCGTCGGCGTGGGGTGTGTACATGCTGGTGGCAGGCCTGCTGCTGGGGCCGGTCGTGGCCGAGAGCCCGCTCGTCGGTCTCGCGGTCGGCGCCGGGATGGCCGCGGTGACCGCGTCCGCGTTCGGCATCTACTACCGGCTGCGGGTTCGACGGCTGCGGCGCGAGGCGGTGGCCGCCGAGCCCGCAACCGCGTATTTCGTCGCTGCGTGACACCGCCCGGCCGGGATCTTCTCCTGGCCCGGCTGACGGCGAATACTTGCGTCATGTCGACGATGACGTGGGTGGCCGAGGTCGGCGAGGACAACGCGCGATGGCTTTCCACCGAGAGCCGTACCGCCCGCCTCGCCCCTGAGTACCGGCCGATGGATATCGGTGGGGGCCGGATCGAGCTGAGCAAGCGTGCCCTCGGGGCGATCCGGGAACTGGGTGAGGAGGAGGACGGCTTCATCACCGACGACGGCGACGGTCTGCGGGTCTGGATCGGCGACGACGCGTTCGAGCTGGAGCTCATCGAGTCCTGACCTGACTACGTCTGTGAGCGGCAATAGTCGCTGGAGCGACTATTGCCGCTCACGACCCCGATCCTGCCGGCCGTTGATCCGAAACGAGAGCACTGCTCTTGACGTGGGCGCGCAGGAGAGGTTCACTGTCCTCGACAGAGAGCACTGCTCTCGAAACCGAGGAGGACACCGTGACCGCCACCGCCGCCCGCTACATCGCCCCCGGCCGCCTCACCGCCCTGTTCAACGGCGCCGTCGCCGGACTCACCCGCCTCGGCGTCAGCGTCTGGGGCAGCAGGGTCCTCGCCGTCCGCGGCCGCACCAGCGGCGAGTGGCGGACCACACCGGTCAACCTGCTCACCGTCGACGGCGAGCGCTACCTCGTCGCCCCGCGCGGGGTCACCCAGTGGGTGCGCAACATCCGCGTCGCGGGCGGCGGCGAGCTCCGCGTGGGCCGGCGCACCGAGACCATCGCCGTCACCGAGCTCGACGACGCCGCCAAGCCCGCGATCCTGCGCGAGTACCTGCGCCGCTGGAAGTTCGAGGTGGGTGTCTTCTTCGACGGGGCGGACGCCTCCGCCGACGACGCGTCCCTGCTCGTCATCGCGCCCGGCTACCCGGTCTTCCGGCTCCTGCCCGCGTGATGCGACGCCCCGGACAGACCAACCGGGACCGGTGGAGGCTCCCCGTTCCACCGGTCCCGGTCACTCGGACAACGCGCGGGCGGGCGAGGAGTTTCGGTCCCTCGCCCAGGGCCGTCGAGCGGGCACCCGGCGTCGGCGACCGGCACGACACGCCGATGATCACAACAGCCTGACGACTCGACGGGGCGCCCACATCCCTTGTGCCGTCGGCAGATCAGGACGAACCGGTCACCGCCGACAGCCCACCCGGGGACAACCGTTGCAGGGGCGGCGCCCCGCCCCGAGGGGTCATACGCTGCGCACGTGGCCGAACCCCGCGCGGCCGTCCGCCAGCTGCGCCGCGAAGCCGCCGCCGACGACCTGTCCTCGCTGGAGTGGTTGCGCCGCACCGACGATCCCACGGTCAAGACGGTGTTCTTCGAGGACTCCGCCGCGCTCATCGGGCTGCTGCTGGCCTTCGGCGGCGTCGGGCTGCACCAGCTCACCGGCTCCGCGATCTACGACGGCATCGCCTCGCTGCTGATCGGCCTGCTGCTCACCGGCGTCGCCTATGTCCTGGGGCGCACCAACAAGGGCCTGCTCGTCGGCCGTCAGGCCGACCCGCGGACCGTCGTCGCGATCCGCGACGCACTCGCCGCCCGGCGCGAGGTCGACTCCGTGGTCTACCTGCTCACGATGATGCTCGGCACCGACCAGATCCTGGTGTGCGCCAGGCTCGACTTCGACGACACGCTCGGCGCGGCCGATCTCGAACGCACCTGTGTGGAGATCGACGCCGACCTGCGGGCGCGCTTCCCCGACCTCGCCGAGGTGTCCCCCTGATCCCTGAACGCCGAGTTCGACATCCGACTGGTCCCGACCATGATCGAAGCAGTCTCAGGTCGAACTCGGCGCGGACGACGCGTCAGGCGATCTGACGGTCCGTCGGGTTGATCGGGCGGGGGAGGACGTCCCGGCCGGTCAGGAACCGGTCGACGCCCGCGGCGGCCGAGCGGCCCTCCGCGATCGCCCACACGATCAGCGACTGGCCGCGGCCCATGTCGCCCGCGGAGAACACGCCGTCGACGCTGGTCATGTACGCGTCGTCGCGCGCGACGTTGCCGCGCTCGTCGAGCTCCACGCCCAGGTCGGTGACGAGCTTGCCCTTCTCCGGGCCGACGAAGCCCATCGCCAGCAGCACGAGGTCGGCCCGAAGCTCGCGCTCGGTGCCGTCGACGGGCACGAAGCGGCCCGACTCGTCGCGGCTGACCTCGACGAGGCGCAGCGCGCGGACGTGGCCGTCGGAGTCGCCGACGAACTCGGTCGTGTTGACCGCGAACAGGCGCTCGCCGCCCTCCTCGTGGGCCGAGGAGACGCGGTAGACCATCGGGTAGGTCGGCCACGGCATGCCCGCGGTGCGGTGCTCCGGCGGCGTCGGCATGATCTCCAGCTGCGTCACCGAGGCGGCGCCCTGGCGGTGCGAGGTGCCGAGGCAGTCGGCACCCGTGTCACCGCCGCCGATGATCACGACGTGCTTGCCCTCCGCCGAGACCGGCGGTGCGTCGATGTCGCCCTGCTGCACGTGGTTGGCCCACGGCAGGAACTCCATCGCCTGGTAGATGCCCGCGAGCTCACGCCCCTCGACGGGGATGTCGCGCCACGCCGTCGCCCCGCCCGCGAGGACGACCGCGTCGAACTCGGCCCGCAGCTGCGACGCGGTGATGTCGGTGCCGACGTCGACCGACGCCCTGAACAGGGTGCCCTCGTCCTTCATCTGCTGGAGGCGGCGGTCGAGCCGCGCCTTCTCCATCTTGAACTCGGGGATGCCGTAGCGCAGCAGGCCGCCGATGCGGTCCGCCCGCTCGAACACGACGACCTCGTGCCCGACCCGGGTGAGCTGCTGCGCGGCGGCCAGGCCCGCGGGCCCGGAGCCGACGACCGCGACCTTCTTACCGGTCCGCACCTGCGGCGGCTGCGGGGTGACCCACCCTTCGTCCCAGGCGCGGTCGATGATCTCGATCTCGACCTGCTTGATGGTGACGGGGTTCTGGTTGATCCCCAGCACGCACGCCGCCTCGCACGGGGCGGGGCACAGCGTCCCGGTGAACTCCGGGAAGTTGTTGGTGGCGTGCAGCCGCTCGATGGCCTCGCGCCAGTCGTGGCGCCAGACCTGGTCGTTCCACTCGGGGATGAGGTTGCCCAGCGGGCAGCCCTGGTGGCAGAACGGGATACCGCAGTTCATGCAGCGCCCGGCCTGCTTCTCCAGGTTCTCGCGCGGGAAGTCCTCGTAGACCTCGCGCCAGTCCATCAGGCGCAGGTCGACGGGACGGCGCTTCGGGGTCTCCCGCTCGGTGGTGAGGAATCCCTTCGGGTCAGCCATGCGAGGCCTCCATGATCGCCTCGTCGACATTGCGGCCGTCGCGTTCCGCGGCGGCACGCGCCTTGAGGACGCGCTTGTAGTCCTTGGGCATGACCTTGCCGAAACGTTCGACGGCCACGTCCCAGTCGGTGAGCAGGGCGCGCGCCACGGCCGAGTCGGTCTCGGCGTGGTGGCGCTCGACGATGTCGCGCAGGAACTCGCGGTCGGCCTCGTCGAGCGGGTCGATGTCGACCATCTCCGGGTTGACCCGGTGCTGCGGCAGGTCGAGCACGTAGGCGACACCGCCCGACATGCCGGCCGCGAAGTTGCGGCCGACCCGGCCGAGTACGACGGCCTTGCCGCCCGTCATGTACTCGCAGCCGTGGTCGCCCACGCCCTCGACGACGGCCGTCGCGCCCGAGTTCCGGACACAGAACCGCTCGCCGACGATGCCGCGCACGAAGATCTCACCCGACGTCGCCCCGTAGAGGATGACGTTGCCCGCGATCACGTTCTCCTCGGCGGTGAACGGCGCCGTCGGGTCGGGACGCAGCGTGAGCCGGCCGCCCGAGAGGCCCTTGCCGAAGAAGTCGTTCGTGTCGCCGACGAGGCGCATCGTGATGCCCCGGGGCACGAACGCGCCGAACGACTGCCCGGCTGACCCCGTGAACGTGATGTCGATGGTGTCGTCGGGCAGGCCCTCGCCGCCCCACCGCTTGGTGAGCTCGTAGCCGAGCATGGTGCCGACGGTGCGGTTGACGTTGCGGACCGGCAGGTCGAGCCGGACCTTGTCGCCGGAGGCGAGCGCGCCCTCGGCGAGCTGGATCACCGTGTTGTCGAGCGCCTTCTCCAGGCCGTGGTCCTGGCCGCGGGTGCGGTGGCGCGAGCTGCCGGCCGGGGGCTTGGGCATGTAGAAGATCGGCCGCAGGTCGAGGCCCTGGGTCTTCCAGTGCCGCACCGCGTCGTCGGTGTCGAGCATCTCCGCGTGCCCGACGGCCTCCTCCAGGGTCCGGAAGCCGAGCGCGGCCAGGTACTCCCGCACCTCCTCGGCGATGAACCGCATGAAGTTGACGACGTACTCGGCCTTGCCGTCGAAGCGCTCCCGCAGGACGGGGTTCTGCGTCGCGACGCCGACCGGACACGTGTCGAGGTGACAGACGCGCATCATGATGCAGCCCGACACCACCAGCGGGGCCGTCGCGAAGCCGAACTCCTCGGCGCCCAGCAGGGCGGCGATGACGACGTCACGACCGGTCTTCATCTGACCGTCGGCCTGCACGACGATGCGGTCGCGCAGGTTGTTGGCGATCAGCGTCTGCTGGGTCTCGGCGAGGCCGAGCTCCCAGGGGCCACCCGCGTGCTTGATCGACGACAGCGGCGACGCACCCGTACCGCCGTCGTGGCCCGAGATGAGCACGACGTCGGAGTGCGCCTTGGCCACGCCCGCCGCGACCGTGCCGACACCGACCTGGCTGACCAGCTTCACGTGGATGCGGGCCCTGGGGTTGGCGTTCTTCAGGTCGTGGATGAGCTGCTTGATGTCCTCGATCGAGTAGATGTCGTGGTGCGGCGGCGGCGAGATCAGGCCGACGCCAGGCGTCGAGTACCGCGTCTTCGCGATCCACGGGTAGACCTTGCTGCCGGGCAGCTGGCCACCCTCGCCGGGCTTGGCGCCCTGCGCGATCTTGATCTGGATGTCGTCGGAGTTGACCAGGTACTCGCTGGTCACGCCGAAGCGGCCGGAGGCCACCTGCTTCACCGCGCTGCGCCGGCTGTCGCCGTTGGCGTCGGGGGTGAAGCGGTCGGTGTCCTCGCCGCCCTCGCCGGTGTTCGACTTGCCGCCGAGGCGGTTCATCGCGATGGCGAGCGTCTGGTGCATCTCCTGGGAGATGGAGCCGTAGGAGATCGCGCCGGTGGCGAACCGCGTGACGATCGACTCGACCGGCTCGACCTCGTCGATCGGCACCGGCGGGCGGACGCCCTCCTTGAGCTTGAACAGCCCGCGCAGCGTCATGAGACGACCTGCCTGGTCGTCGACCGCGCGGGTGTACTCCTTGAAGACGTCGTAGCGGCCCTGCCGGGTCGAGTGCTGCAGCTTGAACACGGTCTGCGGGTTGAACAGGTGCAGCTCGCCCTCGCGGCGCCACTGGTACTCGCCGCCGGACTCCAGGGTGCGGTGGGTGGCCCGCACGTCGTCGCGCGGGAAGGCCTTGCGGTGCATCCGCAGTACCTCTTCGGCGAGGACGTCGAACCCGACGCCGCCCAGCCGCGACGTGGTCCCCGTGAAGCACGAGTCGATGACCTCGTGGCCCAGCCCGATCGACTCGAAGATCTGCGCGCCCGTGTACGACGCCACCGTCGAGACACCGATCTTGGACATCGTCTTGCGGACGCCCTTGCCCAGCGCCTTGACCAGGTTCTTCGCCGCGGTCTTGGCGTCGACGCCCGGGATGTCGCCCCGGTCGGCCAGGTCCTCGACCGTGGCCATCGCCAGGTACGGGTTGACCGCGGCGGCGCCGTAGCCGATGAGCAGCGCGATGTGGTGGACCTCGCGGGCGTCGGCCGCCTCCACGACCAGGCCGACGCGGGTACGGGTGCGCTCGCGGACCAGGTGGTGGTGCACCGCGCCGGTGAGCAGCAGCGACGGGATCGGCGCGTGCGTGGCGTCGACACCGCGCTGGGACAGCACGATGAGGTGCGCGCCGTCGGCGATGGCCTGCGAGACCTCGGCCTTGATCTCCTCGAGACGTTCGACGAGACCGTCGCCGCCCTTGGCCGCCTCGAACAGGCCGCGCACGGTGTGCGAGGCGAAGCCCGGGTACTCGCCGTCGTCGTTGATGTGGACGATGCGGGCCAGGTCGTCGTTGCCCAGCACGGGGAACGGCAGCACGATCGTGCGGCAGCTCGCCGGGCCGGCCTGCAGCAGGTTCTGCTCGGGACCGAGCTGGCTCTGCAGCGAGGTGACGAGCTCCTCGCGGATCGCGTCGAGCGGCGGGTTGGTGACCTGCGCGAACAGCTGGATGAAGTAGTCGTACAGCTGGCGCGGGCGCTCCGAGATGCCGGCGATGGGCGCGTCGTTGCCCATGGAGCCGATCGGCTCCGCACCGGTCATGGCCATCGGCCGGAGCAGGACCGTGAGCTCCTCCTCGGTGTAGCCGAAGGTCTGCTGACGGTGCTGCAGCGCCGAGTGCGCGATCTGCTCGCGCTCGCGGTCGGGCAGCTCCTCGAGCCGGATCAGGCCCGAGTGCAGCCACTCCTCGTACGGGTGCTCGGCGGCCAGCTCGCCCTTGATCTCGTCGTCGTCGACGATCTTGCCCGCGGCCGTGTCGACCAGGAACATGCGGCCCGGCTCGAGCCGGCCCTTGCGCACGACCTGCGACGCCGGCACGTCGAGCACGCCGACCTCCGAGGCCAGCACGACGAGCCCGTCCTCGGTGACCCAGTAGCGCGCGGGGCGCAGACCGTTGCGGTCGAGCACGGCGCCGATGACGGTGCCGTCGGTGAACGCGACGAGCGCCGGGCCGTCCCACGGCTCCATCAGCGTCGAGTGGTACTCGTAGAACGCCCGCCGTGCCGGATCCATCTCGGTGTGGTTCTCCCACGCCTCGGGGATCATCATCAGCACGGCGTGCGGCAGGCTGCGCCCGCCGAGGTGCAGCAGTTCCAGCACCTCGTCGAACGTCGCGGAGTCCGACGCGTCCGGGGTGACGACGGGCGTCAGCCGCTCCATGTCGCCGGGCAGCACGTCGGAGGCCAGCAGCGCCTCGCGCGCGGCCATCCAGTTGCGGTTGCCGCGCAGCGTGTTGATCTCGCCGTTGTGGGCGACGTAGCGGTACGGGTGCGCCAGCGGCCACGCGGGGAACGTGTTCGTGGAGAACCGCGAGTGCACGACGGCCAGGGCCGAGGTGACCCGCTCGTCGGACAGGTCGGGGTAGAACGCCTCGACCTGCGGCTCGGCCAGCATGCCCTTGTAGACGATGGTGCGCGGCGACAGGCTGGGGAAGTAGACACCCACGGTGTGCTCGACGCGCTTGCGCAGGCAGAACGTGCGGCGCTCCAGCTCGATGCCGGTGGGCGCCTCGGCCGCGGCGGGCTCGGAGCCGGCCACGAACAGCTGGCGGAAGCCCGGCATCGACGCGCGCGCGGACGGGCCGATGTCGGCGCCGTCGGGGTCGGTCGGCAGCTCGCGCCAGCCCAGGACCCGCAGGTTCTCCTCGGCGGCGAGCGCGTCGATGCGCGCGACGGCCTCGTCGGCCTTCGCCGGGTCGGCCGGCAGGAACGCGGTGCCGACGGCGTAGGCGCCGGGCTGCGGCAGGTCGAAGTCCACGACGGCCCGGAAGAACTCGTCAGGGACCTGGATCAGGATGCCCGCACCGTCACCGGTGTTCGTCTCCGCGCCACGTGCGCCACGGTGCTCCAACCGCAGGAGGGCCGTGAGACCCTTGCGGACGATGCCGTGGTCACGGCGGCCCTTGAGATCGGCGACGAGTGCGACACCGCACGCGTCGTGCTCGTGGTCGGGGGAGTAGAGCCCTCCCGACCTGCCCTCAGGGCCTCCGGTCTGCTCGCTGATCGCAGCCAACAGCTCCTCCTGTCGTCTCGGTGCACCCCGACGTTCGCATCGGGACGACGTGGACCTAATGGTTCCGAACAGAGTATCCGACACGCCCGCCTGGACGCGGGTGCTCGTCCGTTCAGGTGCACCAATCGGGAACTCGAATGCCAAACCCGTCGTTACACGGACGCGCGGCGGCAGGACGACCTCTCACGAACCGGGGTCGTCTGCGCACCACGAACGCGACCGCGCACAACTCCGGGTGCGGTCATCCGCGCAAAGCGTCGCACGCGGCCCCCGGATTCCGCTACTCACGCGGTGAGTGAGCAGGATGACTCCCGGCCCGACCTGCGAGAACCGCCCTGTTCCGAGGCCTGCCCGCCCGCGCGGAACCCAGTCGCGACCTGCGGAACACCGTGCCGAGAACAAGATCGTCACTCGTTCGGCCCAGTGGTGGTGACGGTCCGCGAACACGCCGGGTGGGCCGCCCGCCCCGGGGCCCACGGCCGTGCGTGACACTGTCGCCATGGGAGAGCGCGTCGACGTCCGGGCGGCACTCGCCGACGTCGCGGGGTTCAACGACTTCTTCCTCGTCGACACCAACCCGGCGGAGGCGGTCGACCCCACCTGGCGCCCGCTGGCCGAGCTCTGGACCGACCCCGCACCGATGGGTGCGCGGATCGCGCACGTCGGACGCGTCCTCGGCGGCGACGCCGGGCCCGTCGACGACCGCATCGCCGCCTCGATCACCATGCAGGGGATGGCTGCCCGGGTCCTGTCCGCACCGCTGGCCGTCGCGATCCTGCACGACGTCGTTCCCGCCCTGACCGCCGCCGACGTGCACTGGCGCGTCTCCGCCACCGGGCCGTGGCCGCTGTGGGTCGACGACCCGGGGGTGTTCGCGGGCCCCGGCCCGGACGTCGCCACCCTGGGGGCCCGGCTCGCCGGGTTCCTCGTCGACGAGCACCTCGCCCCGCTCGTCGACGCCGTCTGCGCCCACGTCCGCGTCTCACCGCGCACCCTGTGGGGAAACGCCGCCTCGTCGGTCGCCGCGGGGAAACGGCTGGTCGCGACCGGTCGCCCGCACGCCGCGCAGCGGGCCGCGGACATCGCCGCGGCGGTACTCGACCACCCCGCCCTCGCCGCCGCGGGGGAGCGGCTCGCGCCCGTCCGCCCCGACACGGGCTGGACCTTCCGGCGACGGTCCTGCTGCCTCTACTACAAGGCACCCGGCGGTGGGACCTGCGGCGACTGCGTCCTCACCGCGCGCTGACGTCGGCGTCGGTCGACGTGCTCGCGGGCCGGTCGATCAGCACGTCGACGACCGTCACCCGCACCAGCGTGTCGAGCCCGGTGTAGGCGCGGACCGCGTCCGCGACCTCCCGCTGCACCGCCACCACGAGGTCACGGCAGTTGAACCCCAGCCGCGTCACGACCGACAGCGACACCTCCGCCTGCCCGCCGTCGACGCGCGCAGCCACCACCGGTGCCCGTCGCGTCCCCAGCACCTGGCCGGCCAGCCCGAGCAGGGTCCCGGCGAGGTCGGTGCGCAGCGCGACGACGCCCGGCACCGCCGCGGCCGTCTCCGCCGCGACCCGCGCGACCAGCGCGTCCCCGGCGCGGAACGTCGTCTCCGGGTGGTCGCTCACCGTGCCGGGCCCGGTTCGTCGAGAAACACGTCGACCACCTCGATGTCCACCCGCGCCACGGGCACCCCCAGCGCCTGCTCGCCCGCCGCCAGCACCATCTGCCGCACCCGCGCGGTCGTCGAGGACAGGTCGACCCCGAACCGGGCCGTCACCGTCATCGCCACCTCGGCCGGACCGGGCCTGCCGTCGGACGACGACGGTCGCGCGATCCGGCAGCTGCGCGCCCGCATCCCGGCCATGGCGTCGACGACACCGCGCAGCACCGCGGCCGCCGCCGCCGCGTCGAGCGCCGCCGGGCCGTGGGGGGAGTCGAGCGGGATCAGGTCCCGCGGCCGCAGCTCCGCCAGCACCGCGCCGACGACCCTGTCGACGACCGTCGCCGGCGGCACCAGCGGCTCCTGCGCGAGCCTGCCAACCATCGCCTCCAGCCCGCGCGCGTCGGCCGCCGCAGCACCGCAGTGCGGGCAGTCGCGCTCGTGCTCGTCGAGCGTCCCGGCCTCGGTGTGGTCCCAGACCTCGGCGGCGTCGCGCCCACAGGCGAGGGGCTCGACCGGAACGTGAGCCTCGACCGCGCCGGGCGTGCGGGTGTAAGGGGTCCTGGTGTCAGGGGTCCCGGTGTCGGGGGTCCCGGTGTCGGGGGTCCCGGTGTCGGGGGTCAGCGCCACGGCCGCATCACCTCCGCCAGGGCCTTGCGTGCGCGGTGGATGCGCCCGCGCACCGTCGTCTCACGCGCACCCGTGATCTCGGCGATCTCCGCGTAGCCGAGGCCCTCCAGCTCACGCAGGACGAAGCACACCCGCTGGTCGTGGGGCAGACCCGTCAGCGCCGCGGCCAGCGCCGTCATCCCCGCGTCGAGCTCGGCCTGTCGTTCCGGCGACGCCGACCTCGCGCCGACGACGTCGCCCGCCTCGGTCGGGTCGGCGACCGGCACCGCGGGCCTCGTCCGGCGCAGCAGGCCCAGACAGCGGTTGGTCACGATGCGGTACAGCCACGTCGAGAACGACGCCTCCCCCCGGAACGACCCGATCCGGCGCCACGCGTCGAGCAGCCCGTCCTGCAGCGCGTCCTCCGCGTCGGCACGGTTGCCCAGCACCCGCACCGCCAGCCGGTACAACGCCACCTGATGGCGACGGGCCAGCGTCTCGAACGCGCGCACGTCGCCCTCCTGGGCGCGCACGACCAGGGTCTGCTCGTCGAGGTCGTCCGGGGTGGCGACGACAGGTCGCGCGGGCTCCGCCGCCGAGTCGGGCTGCGGCGCCGCGCGCGTGGGGTTCCGCCGAGCCGCTCCCGGCGCGGGGTGCAGCTCTCCGGCATCGTGCAACGCCGTCACCGCTCCCCCCGGATCTCGAACTGGTGGGCCGTACCCCGACGTGCTCCCCGTCGACCCACATCGTGCCTGCTGTGACCGGGCTCACCATACTGTGGCCGGAAATGCGGCGCGCCATCCACCGTGTAGCGCGAGGGGCCGTCGGGTATCCGGTCGTCGAGGGAACCGCAGCCGCCGGGACGACCCCCGGCGCCGGGACCCACCGCGAGGAGGTCGAGATGGGTCTGGACGACAAGATCGACAACAAGGCGCAGGAGATGGCCGGCAAGGCCAAGGAGGGCGCCGGCAAGGCGACCGACGACAGGAGCCTCGAGGCCGAGGGCAAGAAGGACCAGGTCGCCGGCAGCCTCAAGCAGGCCGGCGAGAAGGTCAAGGACGCCTTCAAGAAGTAGGTTGCAACACCTGCGCGGGGCCCCGGACGGCGACGTCCGGGGCCCCGGCGTTTGCCTGGCGGGCCCAGAACCCTGTGAGCGGCGATAGTCGCTAGAGCGACTATCGCCGCTCACGAGTCGTGCCACGACCCGGCGCGGCGCTACCGTTGTGGACGTGACCACGCCCGACGGCCCTCCGCAGCAGTCCGGCACGTCGGCGCCGCGGGGGACCGCGGAGGCCGTCGCCTCCGCCGTGCTCGCCCACCCCGAGGTCGACCGGCTCGACGGCGGTCCGTTCGGCGCGGTCGCGTCGTACCTGCCCGGCCGGCGGCTGCTGGGCGTCCGCGTCGGCGGACCGGGGGAGCCCACCCGGGTCGCGGTCGTCGTCCGGTTCGGCACGCCGTTGCCCGCCCTCGCCGGGGCCCTCGCCGAGCGCGTCCGCACGGTGCTCGGGCCCGTCGCCGTCGACGTCACGTTCGCCGACGTGGTACTGCCCGTCGGTGCCGCGGGACCCGGCTGAACGCCCACCGGGCACCGGCTCGACGCGCCGTCACGGTGACGTACGGCGCACCTCGCGGCGGTCCGGCATCAGGGTCTGTGACGGCTCGCCTAGACTCGGCCGGACCAATGACGCCGTCGCGCCGGCGTCACGACCGCCTCAGCGCGGTCGGAACCACTCCGCGCATCGTGTGACCAGCCCGGACGCCGCCAGCTCGGCAGGGGCCGGACGGTCCGCACGGCGCGGCGCGCGAACCGCCACATCGCCGGCCGCCAGTCCGAGGAGTACCACCGTGAAGAGCACCGTCGAGCACCTCAGCCCGACGCGCGTCCGTATCAATGTCGAGGTGCCGTTCGACGAGCTCAAGCCCGACTTCGACCGCGCGTACAAGAAGATCGCCCAGCAGGTCCGCATCCCCGGCTTTCGCCAGGGCAAGGCGCCGGCCCGCATCCTCGAGGCCCGCCTGGGCCGCGGTGTCGTCCTCGACGAGGTCGTCAACGGCGCGATCCCCGGCAAGTACAGCGAGGCCGTGACGGCGTCGGAGAAGGTCACCCCGATCGGGCAGCCCGAGATCGAGGTCACCGAGATCGCCGACGGCGAGAAGCTGACATTCACCGCCGAGGTCGACGTGCGGCCCGAGATCACGCTGCCCGACCTCGACGGCGTCACCGTCGCGGTCGACGACGTGTCGGTCACCGACGAGCAGGTCACCGAGCAGCTCGACTCGCTGCGCGCCCGCTTCGGCACCCTCACCGGTGTCGAGCGCGCCGCCGCGAACGACGACTTCGTCCAGATCGACCTCGCCGCGTCGGTCGACGGCAAGGAGATCGAGGAGGCCGCGACCACTGGGTTCTCCTACCAGGTCGGCCAGGGCGGCCTGATCGACGGCATCGACGAGGCCATCACCGGCCTGTCCGCCGGCGAGTCGAAGACCTTCACCTCGACGCTCGTCGCCGGCGAGTACGCCGACAAGGACGCCGAGGTCACCGTCACCGTCACCGCCGTCAAGGAGCGCAGCCTCCCCGACGCCGACGACGAGTTCGCCCAGCTCGCCAGCGAGTTCGACACGCTCGACGAGCTGACCACCGACCTCAAGGAGCGGCTGGGCCGCGTCCGGCGCATGGAGCAGGTCACGCAGGCCCGCGACAAGGTGCTCGACGCGATCGTCGACGCCACCGAGGTGCCGCTGCCGGAGTCGGTCGTCAACGCCGAGGTCGAGTCGACCCTGCACGACGCCGTCCACGCGTTCGACCACGACGAGGACAAGTTCGCGGAGTTCCTGAAGACGCAGGACAAGACCCGCGAGGAGTTCGACGCGGAGGCCCGTGCCGAAGCCGAGAAGTCGGTCAAGGTCCGGCTGATCCTCGACGCGCTGGCCGACGCGGAGGAGGTCTCGGTCAGCGACCAGGAGCTCACCGAGCGGATCGTCTACCAGGCCCAGCAGTACGGGATGTCGCCCGACGAGTTCGTCCAGCGCATCCAGCAGTCGGGCCAGCTCGGCGCGATCTACTCCGACGTGCGGCGCAGCAAGGCGCTGATCGTCGCCGTGCGGGCCGCCACCGTCACCGACGAGGCGGGCGCCGCGGTCGACCTCTCCGATCTCCTCGGCCCGGCCGACGACGAGGCCCCCGAGGTCGTCGAGGGCGACGTGGTCTCCGACGAGGCCGCGTCCGCCGACGCCGACGCCGCCTCCGACGAAGCTGCCTCCGACGAGGCCGGCGACGCGCCGGGCTCCGACGACGCCGACGCCGCCAAGGGTGCGTCCACCAGCGCCTGACCGTCCCGCTGTGGGCGCCGGGTGCGCCCACAGCGAACAACCCGTCCGAACGCGGACGCCGGTCCCGGCGTCCGCGTAGGGTCGGCGACACGGATCACCCCGGACGCCACGGGGCGGGCCGGGTACGCGAGCCGGGTACGGACAGAAGGCAGGAATGACGTGAGTGAGCCAGCAGGCTCAACATCGGACTACCGTCGAGGAGGGCTCGTGAGCCAGCAGGACAGCGGCCCGCGTTCCGCGGGCCTGCCGCCGGAGATGCGCCGCGGCGCGCCGACGTCGATGACGTTGTCGGACTCCGTGTACGAGCGGCTTCTCCAGCAGCGGATCATCGTCCTCGGCCAGCAGGTCGACGACGACATCGCCAACCGGATCGCGGCACAGATGCTGTTGCTGTCGGCGGAGGACCCCACCGCCGACATCGCGCTGTACATCAACTCGCCCGGCGGTTCGGTGACCGCGGGCATGGCCATCTTCGACACGATGGAGTTCATCGAGTGCGACGTGGCCACCTATGCGATGGGGCTGGCTGCCTCGATGGGCCAGTTCCTCCTGTCGGCGGGCACGCGCGGCAAGCGCTTCGCCCTGCCGCACTGCCAGATCCTCATGCACCAGCCGTCGGCGGGTGTCGGTGGTACCGAGTCCGACATCGCGATCCAGGCGGAGCTGTTCCGCCGGCACAAGCGTGAGATGGCGGAGCTGATCGCGGGCCACACCGGCCAGACGGTCGAGAAGATCACGGCCGACTTCGACCGCGACCGTTGGTTCTCCGCGCAGGAGGCGCTCGAGTACGGGTTCGTCGACCACGTGATCTCGCGTGCCGGGCAGCTGCCCGACGCAGCGTCGAACGGGAACGGGAGTGCCCAGTGAGCAACTTCCAGATGCCGCAGTCGCGGTACGTGCTGCCCTCGTTCGTCGAGCGCACGAGCTACGGGGTCAAGGAGTCCAACCCGTACAACAAGCTGTTCGAGGAGCGCATCATCTTCCTCGGCGTGCAGATCGACGACGCGTCGGCCAACGACGTCATGGCGCAGCTGCTGTGCCTGGAGTCCGCGGACCCCGACCGTGAGATCAGCATGTACATCAACTCGCCCGGCGGCTCGTTCACGTCGCTCATGGCGATCTACGACACGATGCAGTTCATCCGGCCCGACATCCAGACCGTCTGCCTCGGGCAGGCGGCGTCGGCCGCCGCGGTGCTGCTCGCCGCCGGGACCCCGGGCCGGCGCCTCGCGGTGCAGAACGCCCGGATCCTGATCCACCAGCCGGCCACCGAGGGCTTCTACGGCCAGGTGTCCGACCTGGAGATCCAGGCCGCGGAGATCACCCGGATGCGGCGGCTGCTCGAGACCACCCTCGCCAAGCACAGCGGCCGCACGGCCGAGCAGGTGCACGAGGACATCGAGCGCGACCGCATCCTCACCGCCGACGAGGCCAAGGACTACGGCATCGTCGACGAGATCATCCAGAGCCGGAAGCTGTCGGCCGTCGGCTGACGTGGTCGTCCGGTCCGGCGGGCCGGCGGCAGGGGCCTCGGGGCCTCGGATTCGACCGTCTGCCGAGCCGTTTCCCGAACAGGGCGTTTCGACGCTCCCCGGGAAGCGTGCTCGGCAGGTACCGTCACGAGCGGGCGCACCGCGTCGGTGTGCCGGATGGGACTGGGGTCTGCACTCATGGCACGCATCGGTGACGGCGGTGACCTCCTCAAGTGCTCTTTCTGCGGGAAGAGTCAGAAGCAGGTCAAGAAGCTGATCGCGGGTCCTGGCGTCTACATCTGCGACGAGTGCATCGATCTCTGCAACGAGATCATCGAGGAGGAGCTGGCCGAGGCCGGTGAGGTCAAGCTCGACGAGCTGCCCAAGCCCGCCGAGATCCACGACTTCCTCGACCAGTACGTCGTGGGCCAGTCCGCCACCAAGCGGACGTTGTCCGTCGCGGTCTACAACCACTACAAGCGCATCCAGGCGGGCGACAAGGCACGCGGAGCCGACGGCGACGGCGTCGAGCTCGCGAAGTCGAACATCCTGATGCTCGGTCCCACGGGCTGCGGCAAGACCTACCTCGCGCAGACGTTGGCCAAGCTGCTCAACGTCCCCTTCGCCATCGCCGACGCCACCGCGCTGACCGAGGCCGGCTATGTCGGCGAGGACGTCGAGAACATCCTGCTGAAGCTCATCCAGGCGGCGGACTACGACGTCAAGCGCGCCGAGACGGGCATCATCTACATCGACGAGGTCGACAAGATCGCCCGCAAGTCGGAGAACCCGTCGATCACGCGCGACGTCTCCGGCGAGGGTGTGCAGCAGGCGCTGCTGAAGATCCTCGAGGGCACCACCGCGAGCGTCCCGCCGCAGGGTGGCCGCAAGCACCCGCACCAGGAGTTCATCCAGATCGACACGACGAACGTGCTGTTCATCGTGGCCGGTGCCTTCGCGGGCCTGGAGAAGATCATCGGTGACCGGGTGGGTCGTCGCGGGCTGGGCTTCGGCGCGGAGATCCGCTCCAAGTCCGACCTCGAGTCGTCGGAGAGCTTCGCCGACACGATGCCCGAGGACCTCATCAAGTTCGGGCTGATCCCGGAGTTCATCGGCCGGCTCCCGGTCGTGGCGTCGGTGACCTCGCTCGACAAGGACGCCCTGGTCAAGATCCTGACCGAGCCCCGCAACGCGTTGGTGAAGCAGTACCGCAAGCTGTTCGAGATGGACGGCGTGGAACTGGAGTTCACCGACGACGCGCTCGAGGCCGTCGCCGACCAGGCGATCCTGCGCGGGACCGGTGCCCGCGGCCTGCGCGCGATCATGGAGGAGGTGCTGCAGTCGGTCATGTACGACATCCCGAGCCGCGACGACGTCGCGAAGGTCGTGGTGACGGAGGAGACCGTCCGCAGCAACGTCAACCCGACGATCGTGCCCCGGCAGCCTCCGCGCCGGGAGCGCCGCGACCGCTCGGCCTGACACTCAGCGCTTCACGCAACGCCGGTCCCCGGGTCAGGGGGCCGGCGTTCTGCGTTGCCGGGGCGAGCAACCCCCGCGCAACCTCACTGCTGATTTCCGGGCCGCGGACAGCAGTGCGGTTGCGCGCGAATGATCGGCGGCAACCTCACTGCTGATTTCCGGGCCGCGGACAGCAGTGCGGTTGCGCGCGAACGATCGGCCGCAACCTCACTGTTGTCGACGGGCCGTTTCGTGGCAGTGCGGTTGCGCGCGGTCGTCCCGCGCGCGGGTCAGGGAAGCAGCGTGGCGAGGTCGTCGCCGGTGTAGCCGAGCTCGGTGAGGACCTCGCGGGTGTGGGCGCCGAGGGCGGGGACGGCGCCGTCGGGGGCGGGCCAGGCCGAGGAGTCGACGGGCGGCACCGCCATCGGCACCGTCGGCCCGCCCGGCACGGCGACGTCACGCCAGCGGTTGCGGGCGATGAGCTGGGGGTGGTCGGGCAGGTCCGCGACCAGCCCGACCCGGGTCCAGGCGATGTCGGCTTCGTCGAGCAGCTCGCCTGCACGCTCGGCGCTGATCGTCGCCAGCCTGCGGTCGATCTCGTGGTGCAGCGCGTCCCTGTTGGCGACGCGGTCGCGCACCGCCGTGAAGCGGGCGTCGGTGGCCAGGGTGGCGTCGCCGAGGACGACGGCGCACAGCCGCGCCCACTCGCGTTCGTTCTGGACGGCGAGGTGGACGGAGACGCCGTCGCCGCAGGGGAAGGGCCCGTAGGGCGCGATCGAGGGGTGGTGGCCGCCGGTGCGCGGGGGCGGGGTGCCGGTGCCGAGCGCGTAGAGCATCGGCTGGTGCATCCACTCGGTGAGCGCCTCGAGCAGCGAGATGCGCAGGGTGGCGCCCTCGCCGGTGCGCATCCGGTGCAGGAGCGCGGCGAGGACGGCGGCGTGGACCTGCACACCGGCCGCGATGTCGGCCACGGAGATGCCGGCGCGGGCGGTGACGGGTCCGTCGCCGGTGAGCTCCAGCAGCCCGGCCTCGGACTGCATGAGGGCGTCGTAGGCCTTGCGGCCCGCGGCGGGCCCACCGTCGCCGTAGCCGGTGAGCTCGCAGGTGACGAGCCGGGGGAGCCGGGCGCGCAGGGTGTCGCCGTCGAGCCCGAGCCGGGCGGTCGCGCCGGGGCCGAGGTTGGCGAGGACGACGTCGGCGGTGTCGACGAGCCGGTGCGCGGCGGCGAGCCCGGCTGGGGACTTGAGGTCGAGCACGACGGAGCGTTTGCCGCGGTTGATCCACGCGAAGTAGGAGGAGACGTCGCCGCAGGCGGTGTCGTAGAAGCGGGCGAAGTCGCCGCCGGGACGCTCGACCTTGACGACGTCGGCGCCGAGGTCGGCGAGCAGTCGTCCGGCGTAGGGGACCGAGACGGCGTGGTCGAAGGTGACGACGCGGATGCCGTCGAGGGGGAGCGTCATACCCCGAGCCAAGCACGGCGCCGCCGGAACCGGACCTTTCGGTGAGCGCGACCTCCCGCACTGCGACGCGCGTCACGCTCACTTGTCTTCGGCCGGTTCAGTCCGTTCGAGGGGATGTGTCCATGACCGTGACCGATGGCCACCGCGCCGGTTTCCTCACCCGTGAGCGGATCATCGCGCGGCCCGGCTGGAGCCGATGGCTCGTCCCCCCGGCGGCGCTCGCGGTGCATCTCGCGATCGGGCAGGCCTACGCGTGGAGCGTGTTCAAGACGCCTCTGGAGAAGGGCCTGAACATCTCCGGTGTCGCGAGTTCGCTGCCGTTCCAGCTGGGCATCGTGATGCTGGGGCTGTCGGCGGCGGTGTTCGGCACGCGCGTCGACCGCAACGGGCCGCGCTGGGCGATGCTCGTGTCGTCGATCTGCTTCGTGGCGGGCTTCCTGATCTCGGCGCTGGGCGTGTGGACGCGGCAGTACTGGCTGGTGGTGCTGGGCTACGGCGCCGTCGGCGGGATCGGGCTGGGCATCGGCTACATCTCGCCGGTGTCGACCCTGATCAAGTGGTTCCCCGACCGGCCGGGCATGGCGACCGGCATCGCGATCATGGGCTTCGGTGGTGGCGCGCTGATCGCGTCGCCGTGGTCGGCGTCGATGCTGGCGGCGTTCGGGGCCACCGGGAACCCGCCGGACCCCGACGGGATCGCGCTGACGTTCCTGATCATGGGCCTGGCGTACGCGGTGTTCATGTCGATGGGCTGGCTGCTGATCCGCGTCCCCGCCGACGACTGGCGTCCGGCGGGCTGGAACCCGGCGGCGCAGAAGACGGGCAAGCTGATCACCACGAGCGGGGTGTCGGCGGCCAACGCGATCAAGACGCCACAGTTCTGGCTCCTGTGGATCGTGTTGTGCTTCAACGTCACCGCGGGCATCGGAATCCTGGAGAAGGCGGCGCCGATCTTCATGGACTTCTTCGGCGGGTCGAACCCTGCGGCGTCGTTCGCGGCCGCCGCGGCGGGCTTCGCGGCCCTGTTGTCGCTGGCGAACATGTTCGGGCGCTTCGTGTGGTCCACGACGTCGGACCTCATCGGGCGCAAGAACATCTACCGGATGTACCTGTATGTCGGCGCGATCCTCTACCTCGTCATCGAGCTCACGACGAACTCGAACAAGGTGCTGTTCCTGATCTGCGCGATGCTGATCCTGTCGTTCTACGGTGCCGGCTTCGCGACGGCCCCGGCGTACCTGCGTGACCTGTTCGGTACCTACCAGGTGGGCGCGATCCACGGCCGGCTGCTCACGGCATGGTCGGTCGCGGGGGTGCTCGGCCCGATGATCGTCAACGCGATCGCCGACGCGCACCAGGGCGAGGCGGGCCCGGCGCGTTACACGACGTCGTTCATCATCATGATCGTCCTGCTGGTGATCGGTTTCGTCGCCAACGAGCTGATCAGGCCGGTCGACCCGAAGTGGCACGAGACGGACGACGGGACGACCGGGAGCCGCTCCGGTGTCCGTACCGGCGAAGGTGCCCGTACCGACGAAGGTGCCCGTACCGGTGAAGGTGCCCGTACCGATGACGGTGCCCGTACCGGCGAACAGGAGGCCACGCGATGAGCGCGCGTGAGGGGCAGGAGCGCCGGGTCCCGCCGGTGCTGATCGTGTTGGCCTGGCTGTGGGTGGGCGTGCCGTTCGCCTACGGGCTGTGGCAGTTGCTGCTCAAGCTGCCGGCGCTGTTCGGGGGCTGACGCCGCGGCGGCAGCTCCGGTTCGGACCTGCCGGTGCGCGACACCCGCAGCGCCGATCTCGCCGAGGACCCGTCGGCGTTCCGGGCGTGATCGCCCGCGGCGGTGGGTAGGTTGCCGGGGTGAGCGACGATTCGAGAGCCATGACCGAGTGGGTCACCGCCGTCCGCCGGGAGCTGGGGCTGGAGGACACCGTCGACACCGACGCGCTGGTGGACACGGTCCTCGACCTGACCGCCGACGTCGCGCACGGGGTCAGCCGTCCGGCCGCGCCGGTGACCGCCTATCTGCTGGGCCTGGCCGCGGGCCGGGCCGGCGACCTGACCGTCGCGACCAACGACTTCGCGGGTGTCGTCTCACGGCTCGCCGCGGGTTGGGACGCCGACTCCGAACGCGGCGCGCCCGCGAACGACCAGGCGCAGCGGGGCTGACCGGGGCCGGTCAGTCGGCGACGGCCAGGTTCGCGACGACCTTCGTCGGGCGCAGCCGCACCACGAGCTCGCCGGGGACGGCGTTGCGGCGGCCGTACTCCTCGGCGCGGTCGGCGCCCATGTAGCGGGCACCCAGCGCGGTCGCGGTGCGGACCAGCTCGCCGGGGTCTTCGCTGGTCTCGGCCACGCCCTGGACCTGCACGAACGCGTACGGCGGCTCGGCGATGTCGACGACGAGCGCAACCCGGGGGTCGCGCGCCAGGGCGCGGCCTTTCGCGGTGGTGGCGCCGGTGTTGAAGACGAGCGCGCCGTCCTCGACCACGAACCACACCGGCGCTGCGAGCGGGCGGCCGTCGGCGGCGGTGAAGGCGAGCAGGCCGGTACGGGTGCCGGCGGAGAGGAAGTCGACGACCTCGGGGGTCAGTTCGGCGCTCATGCCCCGCGAAACCCCGCCGGTGCGGGATAGATTCCCCTCGTGCGGACGGTCTGCGGGTTCGGGCGCGCGGTGCAGGCACTCGTCGGGCGGCGCCCGCTCGCCGTGGACGGGGTCCGTCCCCTGGTGGCGCGGGGTCTGCCGTTGCTCTCCACCGGGCCGGGCGACCAGGTCCGCGACGGTGTGCGGCTCGACCAGGTCGACGCGACGACGTGCGGCAGCGCGGTGCTCGTCGCGCTGTCGGCGTGGGCGTCGGCCGCGGAGCTCGAGCGGCTGGATCCGGGCGGCGCCGACCCGGTCGTCGGCGGTGTCCGGCAGGGCTTCGGCGCGCGCTACGACGCCCGCCAGAAGCAGGTCCACCGCGAGACGAACCGGCTGTGGCCGCAGGCGCTGGGGACGACACCGTGGGGAATGGTCGGATGGCTCACGCGCAACGTCCCCGCCGCCGGCAGGTACCGCGTGCGCCTGGTCGACGACAGCTCGGCGCAGGATCTGCGTCCGCTCGTCGCTGAGGTCGTCGCCGCGCTGACCGCCGGCAGGCCCGTCCCGGTGCTCGTCGGCACCGTGGTGCCCCGCCACTGGTGCCTCGCCCTGACCGTCGGCGACGGCGGTCACTGGAACGTCTACGAGCCCACATCGGGCCAGGTCAGAGCCGTGGACCCGGAGCTGGTCGGGCGCCGTGCACTGGCCCCGGTGCTGGGGTTCGACCGCCTCCATGCCGTGTTGTCGCCCCGGGGTTGAGCCGCCGGAAACCGAATGCGTGGGGCTCGTAGACTTGACAGCGTGACCGAGACCCTCCCACCGCGTACGTCCGAGCTGCCCGCCAAGTGGATCCCCGGCGAGGTAGAGGGCGGCATGTACCAGCGGTGGGTGGAGCGCGGGTACTTCCAGGCCGATCCGTCGTCGGACCGGCCGCCGTACTGCATCGCGATCCCGCCGCCCAACGTGACGGGCAGTCTGCACCTGGGTCACGCGATGGACCACACCCTCATCGACATCCTCACCCGGCGTCGCCGCATGCAGGGCTACGACACCCTGTGGCTGCCCGGTATGGACCACGCGGGCATCGCGACGCAGAGCGTCGTCGAGCGCCGGCTCGCCGAGGCGGGGGCGCCCACTCGTCGTGAGCTGGGGCGCGAGGAGTTCGTCCGGCGCGTCTGGGAGTGGAAGGCCGAGTCGGGCGGCGCGATCCTGGGCCAGATGAGGCGCCTGGGCGACGGCGTCGACTGGTCGCGCGAGCGCTTCACCCTCGACGAGGGGCTGTCGCGCTCGGTCCAGACCGTCTTCAAGCGGATGTTCGACGACGGCCTGATCTACCGGGCCGAGCGGCTGGTCAACTGGTCGCCCGCGCTGCAGAGCGCGATCAGCGACATCGAGGTCGACCACAAGGAGGTCGAGGGCGAGCTCGTCTCCATCCGCTACGGGGAAGGCGACGACGCGGTCGTCGTCGCCACCACGCGCGTCGAGACGATGCTGGGCGACACCGCGGTCGCGGTCCACCCCGACGACGAGCGCTACGCCCACCTCGTCGGGCGCAGCATCCGCATGCCCATCACGGGGCGTGACATCCCGGTCATCGCCGACCCCTACGTCGACCCGTCGTTCGGCACCGGCGCCCTGAAGATCACCCCGGCGCACGACCCCAACGACTTCGAGATGGGTCGCCGCCACGACCTCCCGATGCCGACGATCATGGACGAGTCCGGCCGCATCGCGGGCTCGGGCACCCGGTTCGACGGCATGGACCGGTTCGAGGCGCGCGAGGCCGTCCGCGAGGAGCTGCGCGCCCACGGCCGCATCGTCGCCGAGAAGCGCCCGTACCTGCACAGCGTCGGGCACGACTCGCGCACCGGCGTCGTCATCGAGCCGCGGCTGTCGCTGCAGTGGTTCGTCCGTGTCGAGGCCATCGCCAAGGCGGCGGGCGACGCCGTCCGCAGCGGCGAGACCACGATCCACCCCGCCGACATGTCGGCCCGGTTCTTCGACTGGGTCGACAACATGCACGACTGGTGCATCTCCCGGCAGCTGTGGTGGGGCCACCGCATCCCGGTCTGGTACGGCCCCGACGGCGAGACCGTCTGCGTCGGCCCCGACGAGGAGCCCCCCACCGGTGAGGGCTGGCGCCGCGACGAGGACGTCCTCGACACCTGGTTCTCCTCGGGCCTGTGGCCGTTCTCCACGCTCGGCTGGCCCGACCAGACCGAGGACCTCGAACGCTACTACCCGACGTCCGCGCTGGTCACCGGCTACGACATCCTGTTCTTCTGGGTCGTCCGGATGATGATGTTCGGCACCTACGCCATGGGTGCCAGCCCGTTCCGCCACGTCTACCTGCACGGCCTGATCCGCGACGAGCACGGCCGCAAGATGTCGAAGTCCAAGGGCAACGTCATCGACCCGCTGGAGCTGATCGACGCCTACGGCGCCGACGCCCTGCGCTTCACCATCGCCCGCGGCTCCAACCCGGGCACCGACATGTCGCTGTCCGACGAGTGGGTCGCCGCGTCGCGCAACTTCACCACGAAGCTGTGGAACGCCACCCGGTTCGCGATCGCCAACGGTGCCGACGCCTCGGCCGCCCTGCCCGCGCCCGACGCGCTGACCGACGCCGACCGCTGGATCCTGGGCCGGCTGCGCCAGGTCCAGCAGCAGACCGACGCGCTGCTGGAGGACTTCCAGTTCGCGAAGGCCACCGAGGGGCTCTTCCACTTCACGTGGGACGAGCTGTGCGACTGGTACCTGGAGCTGGCCAAGCCGCAGCTCGCCGACTCCGCCGGCACCGAGGCCGCGCACACGCGCGCGGTGCTCGGGCACGTCCTCGACGCGCTGCTGCGCCTGCTGCACCCGATCGCGCCGTTCGTCACCGAGGCGCTGTGGACGGGGCTGACCGGCGGCGAGTCCGTCGTCGTCGCCGCGTGGCCCACCGACGCCGGCCTCGAGCCCGACGCCGCCGCCACCGAGCGGGTCCTCGCCGCGCAGCGGCTCATCACCGAGGTCCGCCGGTTCCGCACCGAGCAGGGCCTGCCCGACCGGCGCTCCGTCGCCGCGACGCTCGGCGGCCTCGACGCCGCCGGTCTCGGCGGCCACGAACGCGCCGTCCGGTTCCTCACCCGCCTCGACGAGCCGGGCGACGACTTCTCGCCGACCGCGACCGTCGAGATCGGCAACACCCACGTCGAGCTCGACACGTCCGGCGCGATCGACGTCGCCGCCGAACGGGCCCGGCTCGGTCGCGACCTCGCGGCCGCGCAGAAGGAGCTCGACGCCGCCGACAAGAAGCTCGGCAACCCCAAGTTCACCGAGAAGGCGCCGGCCGACATCGTCGACGGCATCCGGGCCCGCCGCGAGACGGCCGCGGCCGACATCGCGCGGGTCACCGCGCGGCTCGAGGCGCTGCCCGCATCGTGAGCGACCACGACCCGGACCTCCCGGAGGGCGAGGGCTCCGTGCCCTCGCCCGAGGAGTCCGCCCAGGACGCCGTGATCTCCCACGTCCTCGACGCGATCCGCGGCGGCGACA
This sequence comes from Pseudonocardia sulfidoxydans NBRC 16205, assembly GCF_007989085.1. Taxonomy (GTDB): domain Bacteria; phylum Actinomycetota; class Actinomycetes; order Mycobacteriales; family Pseudonocardiaceae; genus Pseudonocardia; species Pseudonocardia sulfidoxydans. The sequence goes on along the minus strand of NZ_BJVJ01000011.1, from coordinate 37,119 downwards.
CCCCCGACGTCGTGCCCGCGGGCTCGACCGTCGCCGGGTTCGCCGAGTTCCTCGCCGTCGAGGCGGTGCTCGACCAGCGCTGGCCCGAGACGGTCATGGAGCCCTCGCTCGACCGCATCACCGCGCTCGTCGACGCGCTGGGCAACCCGCAGCGCACCTACCCGGTCGTCCACATCACCGGCACCAACGGCAAGACGTCGGTCGCGCGGATGGTCGACGCGATCCTCACCGAGGTCGGGCTGCGCACCGGCCGCTACACCAGCCCGCACCTGCAGCGCGCCACCGAACGGATCAACCTCGACAACCGGCCCGTCACGGCCGAGGGCTACGTCGCCGCCTACAACGAGGTCGCCCCGTTCGTCGAGCTCGTCGACGGCAAACGCGCCGCGGGCGAACCGGCGCTGTCCAAGTTCGAGGTGCTCACCGCGATGGCGTTCGCCGCGTTCGCCGACGCCCCCGTCGAGGCCGCCGTCGTCGAGGTCGGCCTCGGGGGGCGCTGGGACGCCACCAACGTCGCCGACGGCACGGTCGCCGTGATCACCCCCATCGGGCTCGACCACGCCGAGTACCTCGGCAGCGACGTCCTCGGCATCGCCCGCGAGAAGGCCGGGATCATCAAGCCCGGCTCCGTCGCCGTCCTCGCGACGCAGGACCGCGAGGTCGCGACGATCCTGGTCGAACGGGCCGTCGAGGTCGGGGCGCAGGTCGCGCGCGAGGGCGCCGAGTTCGGTGTGCGCGAGCGCGAGATCGCCGTCGGCGGCCAGCGTCTCGCGCTGCAGGGCCTGTCCGGCACCTACGACGACGTCTTCCTGCCGCTGCACGGCGAGCACCAGGCGTCCAACGCCGCCATCGCGCTCGCCGCCGCCGAGGCACTCATCGGGGCCGGCCCGTCGCAACCCCTCGACGCCGACGCCGTGCGCGCCGCCTTCGCGTCCGTGCGCACCCCGGGCCGGCTCGAACGGATGCGCAACGAGCCCGGCACCCCCACGGTCCTCATCGACGCCGCGCACAACCCGCACGGCGCCGGCGCCCTCGCGGCCTCGTTGACCTCCGAGTTCCGGTTCACCCGGCTCGTCGGCGTCGTCGGCGTCATGCGCGACAAGGACGCCCGCGGGCTGCTGCAGGAGCTCGAACCGGCGCTGCACGAGGTCGTCGTGACCGCGGCCGACAGCCCGCGCGCCATGAACCCCGACGAGCTCGCCGCGGTCGCCGTCGAGATCTTCGGCGCCGAACGGGTCAGCGTCGAACCCGACCTCGCACAGGCCATCGAGCAGGGCGTCGAGCTCGCGGAGGAGGGCGGCGACTCCGGGGTCGGGGTCGTCGTCACCGGCTCCGTGGTCACCGCCGGGCAGGCCCGCGCGATCTTCGGACGGGAACCCGAATGAGTGCCCCCGCCGTCCCGCCGCCCGCGACCGACCCCATGAAGGGCATCCGCGGGGTCTTCGCCATGACCCTGATCCTCGAAGCCATCGTCGTGCTGCTCGCGATGCTGGTGCTCGGCAAGTTCGGCGAGGGCGCCACCACCGCGGGCGTCGTCTCCATCACCGCGCTCGCCGTCGCGATGATCGTCGGCTCCGGGCTGCAGCGCCGCCCGTGGGGGCTCGCCTACGCGCTCGTCCTGCAGCTCGGGGTGTTCGCGTGCATCGCCTTCGTGCCCGCCATGTGGATCATCGGGATCATCTTCGTGATGGTGTGGGGCGGGCTGCTGCTGCTGCGCCGCGACGTCGCCCGCAAGATGGCCCGCGGCGAGCTGCCTTCCCAGCGGCAGTAGCGCCTTCTCACCAGGCGTCGGCCTCGCTGCACGTCTCGTGGCCCGGGCAGCTGCGCAGCAGGTGCACCTCCGGCGGCGCCGTGACCGTCCGCGGCGCCGCACCGCCACCCGGCCACTCGATCGACACCACGATCGACGACGAGTTGTTCTCGTAGTCCTTCTCCAGGATCCGACGGTCCGGGTTCACCGTGTTGACCAGCGTGTACGTCCCCGACGGCACCGCGGTCACGTCGAGCCACTGGTAGTCGACGGTGTAGTCGTAGTTGTCGCCCGAGCCCACCGAGATGCCCTCGGCCACGTCGAGTGCCTCCGGATGGTGCATCCGGCAGTCGTTGGCGGCCAACTCGTCCGCGAGCACCGTCTGCGGCGACCCGTCGTCGGCGGGGATGTGCGCCAACGTGTCGGTGGTGTCGATGTCGTACCGGTCGCCCAGGCAGAACCCGTTCTTGCGGTCCGACACCACCGTACGGCCGTCGTCGGCCACCAGCTGGAACCGGTCGAACGCCAGCAGGTGCCAGTGCATGTGCATCGTCGCCGGCTCGTAGTACATCGACGCCCCCGCGATCGGGCGCTGCGCCTGCGCGAACGACGCCGGCAACGGCTCGTCCTCACCCGGCTGCAACGCCTGGCGCACCGCCATCGTCGGCGTCGCCGTCGAGTCCCGGTGCCCGTAGAGCAGCAGCGGGCCGTCGCCCACGTTCTCCTCCGACGACGTGAACCGCAGCCGCACCTGTCGCATCGGCCCCGACGACACACACGTCGCGTGCGGGTTCTGCGGATTCGCGACCGGGCACACGTCCCATGCCGTGCAGCTGCCCGGCGCCACGTCCGTGGCCGGGGCGCACCCCACCGCGGCCTGCGTCAGATCGGGCAGCAGCGGTGGATCGAGGTCCTGGCAGGCGGCGAGGAACGTCGTGGCCAGGCCGATCGCGAGCGCCGCCGCCACGGCCCGTCCCGGCATCGGTCGCCTGCTGCTCACAACCACCTCCAACGAGCGGATGCCCGCGCGGTGGTGGGGCCGATCAGGTGACGGGCCCGTACCGGGAGTGCGCGGGCCCGTCGATACCCTGACGCGGTGACTGAACGCACCCTGGTCCTCGTCAAGCCCGACGGCGTCGAGCGCCGCCTCATCGGCGAGGTCGTCTCGCGCATCGAGCGCAAGGGCCTCACGCTCGTGGCGCTCGACCTGCGCACGGTCGACCGTGAGCTCGCCTCCCAGCACTACGCCGAGCACGACGGCAAGCCCTTCTTCGAGTCGCTGCTGGAGTTCATCACCTCCGGCCCGGTCCTCGCGGCCGTCGCGGAGGGCCCCCGCGCCATCTCGGCGTGGCGCCAGCTCGCCGGCGGTACCGACCCCGTCGACAAGGCCGCCCCCGGCAGCATCCGCGGCGACTTCGGCCTCGAGGTGCAGTACAACCTCGTCCACGGCTCCGACTCGCCCGAGTCCGCCGCCCGCGAGATCAAGCTGTGGTTCCCGAACCTCTGAGCCTGACCGCGCACGTCGTCGCCGACCCGGGCACCGACCTCGCCGAGGCCTTCGCCTCACTGTGGGTCACGGTCACCCGGGCCGGCGGCGCCGTCGGCTTCCCCGCCGACGCCCCCGAGGCCGACATCCGCGCCCTCGCCGCCCGCATGATCGACGACGTGCGCGCCGGCACCCTGAGGATGGTCGTGGCGGGGGAGCCCGCACAGCCGCTCGGGGTCGTCTTCCTGCGGCCCGGAGCCGGCCCCGTCGTCGCGCACCGGGCCGAGATGATCAGGCTGATGGTGCGTCCCGACGCGCAAGGCTCCGGCCTCGGCACGATGCTGATCGACGCCGCCATCCGCCTCGCCGGTGACCTGGGGCTCGACCAGCTCCTCGCCTCCGCCCGCGGCGGCACCGGGTTGCCAGGCTTCTACGTCGCCCGGGGCTGGACCGAGGTCGGCTGCTTCCCCGCCGCGCTGCGCGTCGGCGACGAGCTGCGCGACGAGCACTGGCTGCAGTTCCGCATCCGCTGAGTCCGTGCGGTCTGCGCGCGAGCGCGGTCCGCGCGCAACCTCACTGCTGCCCCGGGCTCCGAGGACAACCGTGAGGTTGCGCGCGACGGAACAGGGTCCGGGCCTGCGGGGCGATGACTGCGGCGCGCGGTGAGTCGGCGCGCAACCTCTTTGCTGGTTGTCGCCGGATCGGCAGCAGGGAGGTTGCGCGCCGGAGTCCGCGCGCAACCTCCTTGCTGGTTGTCGCCGGAGCGGTAGCACTGAGGTTGCCCGCCGGAGTCCGCGCGCAACCTCACTGCTGTGTTCGGCGGCTCTGGCGACAGTGAGGTTGCGATCGGGTCGGGGCAGTCCATGCGCAGCGGGACCGAAGCCCCGCCATCGCCCGGGTTCCCGGTCGGCGCGTCCGTTCTGGGGGCGGCGCGCGGGTTGCAGCTCACGTGCTGACCGTGGACGACGCACGTCGTTCGAAGAACTCGCGCGGTCGGCGAGGGCGTCGCACCGGTTCCGCGGGCGTCGCACCCGTTGCAGGGAGTGCATCGGCCACGCAAGGAGTGCGGCCGCCGCGCGGCACCCCGCGCCGGGGTTCGGCACCCGTTGCCCGCCGGTCCGGAGTCGTCGGCGGAAGGGAATCGCTGCGTGTCCTGTCGGTGCGCCGGGTTACGGTCTGATCGTGTCCGACGCGCTCGTCCAGGCCCGAGGCCTGCGCAAGAGTTTCGGGGCGGTCGAGGCGGTCCGGGGGATCGACGTCGACGTCGCGCCCGGTGAGGTCTTCGGCTTCCTCGGCCCCAACGGGGCGGGCAAGTCGTCGACGATGCGGATGATCGCGTGCGTGTCGCCGCGGTCGGCGGGGACGTTGTCGGTCCTGGGCATGGACCCGGGTGTCGACGGGCCACGCATCCGGGCCCGCATCGGCGTCGTCCCGCAGCTCGACAATCTCGACGCCGAGCTGTCGGTGCGGGAGAACCTGGAGATCTACGGCCGCTACTTCGGCCTGCCGCGTCGCCACGTGAAGGAGAAGGCGGCGGAGCTGCTGGAGTTCGCGCAGCTCACCGAGCGGGCGGGCGACACGGTCGAGGAGCTGTCGGGCGGGATGAAGCGCCGGCTCACGATCGCGCGGTCGCTGGTGAACGACCCGGAGTTGCTGCTGCTCGACGAGCCGACCACGGGGCTCGACCCGCAGGCACGGCACCTGTTGTGGGACAGGCTGTACCGGCTCAAGCGTGAGGGCGTCACACAGATCGTCACCACCCACTACATGGACGAGGCGGAGCAGCTGTGCGACCGGCTCGTCGTCATGGACGGCGGGGTGATCGCGGCGGAGGGCTCGCCGGCGGAGCTGATCGGCCGGTACTCGACGCGTGAGGTGCTGGAGCTGCGGTTCGACCCGGAGCACCGGCCCACGGCGGAGGCCCTGGAACGTCATGCCGAGCGGGTGGAGGAGCTGCCCGACCGGTTCCTGCTCTATACGGTCGACGGCGAACGCACCCACGGTGACGTCGTCGGGGCGGGGTTCGTGCCGTTGTCGTCGCTGGTGCGGCGCTCGTCGCTGGAGGACGTGTTCCTGCGGCTCACCGGCCGGACGTTGGTCGACTGATGGCGGCTCCCACGGTGAGCGTCGCACGCTCGACGGGCCGAGCCCCGACCGCGCTGGGCGGGGTCGGGCGGGTCGTCGAGCACCATTGGCGGTGGTACCGGCGCAACTGGCGGGCCACGGCGGTGTCGTCGATCCTGCAGCCGCTGCTGTTCCTGCTGGCCTTCGGTGTGGGGTTCGGCGCGCTGGTGGGCAGCGGCCCGCAGGCGGCGGCCGCGACGGGCGGGACGCCGTACCTGGTGTGGCTGGCGCCGGCGCTGCTGGCGATGTCGGCGGCGCAGAGCGCGGCGTTCGACTCGACGTACCCGATCCTGTCGGGCTTCAAGTGGCAGCGCATCTACCTGGCGATGTCGGCGGGCCCGATCACGGGCGCGCAGGTCGGGCTCGGCGTGCTGACGTGGACCGGAGTCAAGATGTTCGGCTCCGGCGCGGTGTACGTCGTGGTGATCGCGATCTTCGGTGGGGTGCAGGGGCCGGGGATCGTGGTGTCGTTGCTGGCGGCGCTGCTCACGGGCCTGGCGGTGGCGTCGTTGATCACGGCGTTCGCGGCGACGGTGGAGAACGAGGGCAACGCGTTCAGCGCGCTGTTCCGGTTCGTCGTCATCCCGATGACGTTGTTCTCGGGCACGTTCTTCCCGGTCGACCGGCTGCCGGAGTGGGTGCAGCCCGTCGTGTGGGTCTCGCCGTTGTGGCACGGCACGGAGGTGGCGCGCGGCGCGGCACTCGGTACGTGGCGGCTGCTGCCGACGCTGGGCCATCTCGCGGTGCTGGTGGGACTGCTGGTGGTCGGCAGTGTGCTGGTGGCACGGCTGTTCACCAGAAGACTGGCCCGATGAGCGCGCCTGCTGCGCCCGCGCTGTGGCGGCTGCTGCCGGCCGGCAGCTACGCCGGCCGCGCCCGGATGATGATGGTGCGCTCGGCCACGGCGTCACGGCGGACGTGGCTCGCGTTCGTGTCGGGCTTCTTCGAGCCGCTGTTCTACCTGCTGGCGATGGGCACGGGGCTGGGCTCGCTGGTCGGCGACCTGCCGGGCCCCGACGGGCAGCCGATCTCGTACGCGGCGTTCATCGCGCCGGGGCTGCTGGCGGCGTCGGCGATGAACGGCGCGGTGTTCGACTCGACGTACAACGTGTTCTTCAAGCTGCACTACGCGCGGCTCTACGACTCGATGCTCGCCACCCCGCTCGGCCCGGTCGACGTCGCGCTGGGGGAGATCGGCTGGGCCCTGCTGCGCGGCGGGCTCTACGCGACGGCGTTCCTGTCGGTGATGGCGGGCTTCGGGCTGATCGAGTCGCCGTGGGCGTTGCTGGCGCTGCCCGCGGCGTTGCTGGTGGCGTTCGCGTTCGCGGCGATCGGGATGGCGGCCACGTCGTTCATGCGGTCGTGGCAGGACTTCGACCTGGTCACCCTCGCGGTGCTGCCGATGTTCCTGTTCTCGACGACGTTCTACCCGCTCTCGGTCTATCCGCGATGGCTGCAGATCGTCGTCGAGTGCCTGCCGCTGTACCACGCGGTCGAGCTGATGCGGGGGCTGACGACGGGCGTCGTCGGTGCGGGGCTGCTGGGGCACCTGGCGTACTTCGTGGTGATGGTCGTCGTCGGGGTCGTGATCGCGGCGCGGCGTCTCGACAGGCTGCTCCTGCGCTGAAAGCCCGATTGCCGGGGCGCGAGGTGTGCCGGCCGACGCCGGGCCCGGCCGGGCCGACAGACGTCGCGCGCAACCTCACGGTCGTCGGAACCCGCCGGCGTAACCGTGAGGTTGCGCGCGGGTGTGGGGGTCAGGCGGTGCGGGCCTTCAGCACGTCCTCGGTGGCGATGCCGCGGATGGCCATCTCGGCCATCTCGGCGCCGATCTGCTCGGGGGTGAAGGTGCCGCCGGGCCGGAACCAGCGGTAGACCCAGTTCGTCGAGCCGAGGATCGAGAGGGCGGCGAGGCGGGGGTCGAGGTCGGCTCGGACCTGCCCGGCCGCCTGGCCCTGTTCGACGAGGTCGCGGAAGACGCCCTGGTAGGCGTGTTCGCTGCCGAGGATCTCCTCGCGTCGTTCGACGGGCAGCGCCGACAGCTCGTGCAGGAACACCGCGGTGGGGACGAGGTTGCGGCAGGTGTGCTCGACGTGCCCGACGATCACGCTCTCCAGCTTGTCGAGCGGCCCGCCGGGCACGTCGGCGCGGCCGCGGACGACCTCCAGGCCCTGCTTGTGCACGGCGCTGATCACGTCGAAGAGCAGGTCCTCCTTGGACTGGATGTAGTAGTAGAGGCTGCCCTTGAGCATGCCGAGGCGGTCGGCGATGTCCTGCAGTGAGGCGCCGTCGTAGCCTTTCTCGTAGAAGACCTGGGTGGCGACCTCGATGAGCTCGGCCCAGCGCTCCTCACGAGGCTTGCGCTCACCCCCGGAGCGCCGCGCGCTCCGCCCTGCCGGCTGTCGCACCCGGATCCCCCTTCACGACGTGAGTTCCTCCCACTCTACCGTTTGGTAGGTACAACGCCGATCACGGCCGGGTGGCCGCGTCGGGCGGTCCAGCTCGCGGCACGCAGCCCGATCCGTGCCCGGTGCTCCTATCGGATGTTCGCGCCGGCGTCGACCGGCAGCGTCACGCCCGTGATGTAGCGAGCCTCGTCGCTGACCAGAAACAGCACCGCGTTGCTGATGTCGATCGGCTCCACCCAGGGCACGTCCATCGCGTTGAGCGAGGTGAACCCGGCCATCGCCTTCTCCCGCGTCGGCTCCGGGTCGCCGGGCGCGAACATGCCCCACGTCCCGGGGTTCTGGATCATGTGGGTGTCGACGTTCGTCGGGTGCACGGTGTTGACGCGGATGCGCTCCCCGGCCAGCTCGTTGGCCATCGTGCGCATCAGGCCGACCATGCCGTGCTTGGCCGCGACGTAGTGCGCGACCTGCATGATTCCCTTGAGCCCACCGATCGAGCTGGTGAAGACCATCGACCCGCCGCCGCGGGCGCGCAGGTGCGGCAGCGCCGCGGTGGCGGTGTGCCAGACGCCGGTGAGGTTGACGTCCAGCATCTGCTGCCACATCTCCTCGGTGATCTCCCACGACATCCCGTAGGTGGCGATCCCGGCATTGGCGACGACGATGTCGATCCCGCCCAGCTCGGCCGCACCGTCGTCGATCGCGGCCTTCAGGTCCTGGCCGGAGCGCACGTCGGCGATGCGGGCGACCGCCCGTCGGCCGGTCTTCTCGACCGCCGCCACCGTCTCGTCGAGGTCCTCCGGCGTGGCCAGGGGATACATGTCGACGGTCGAGAGCGGCGCGCAGGCGTCGACGAGAACGACGTCGGCGCCCTCTTCGGCGAGGCGCACCGCGTGGCTGCGGCCCTGCCCTCGCGCGGCGCCGGTGATGAGGGCGACCTTGTCCTGGACACGTCCTGTCATCAGACCGACCGATCCCGCTCGGCCCAGAACGGCCGGCGTAGCTCGCGTTTGAGGATTTTCCCGGTGGGGGCTTTGGGCAGGGCGTCGACGAACTCCACCGACCGCGGTTTCTGGTAGGACGCCAGGTGGTTGCGGGCGGTGGCGATGATCTCGGCCTCGGTCGCGGAGGTCTCGGGCTTGAGTACGACGAACGCCTTGACCGACTCGCCCCACTCGTCGTCGGGCACGCCGATGACCGCGCACTCCAGCACCGCGGGGTGCTGGTTGACGGCCTCCTCGACCTGGATCGAGTAGATGTTCTCGCCGCCCGAGATGATCATGTCTTTGGCGCGGTCGACGATGAAGACGTAGGACTCGGAGTCCCAGGTCGCGACGTCCCCGGTCCACATCCAGCCGTTGCGCAATGTGTTCGCGGTGAGGTCGGGCCGGTTGAGGTAGCCGAGCATGTTCGCCTCGGACCGGATGACGATCTCGCCGGCGGTCCGACCGTCGCGCGGGACCTCGTTGCCGTCGGGGTCGACGACCCGGACCTCGGTGACGAACCCTTCCCGGCCGCACGACATCAGCCGTTCCGGGTGCACGCCGCGGACCGCATCGAGGTGGTCCTCCTGGGAGAGGAAGCACATCGTCGTGCCCTCGGTCTGGCCGTAGCCCTGGATCAGGGTGCACGGGAAGTTGTCCAGCGCGGCCTTGACCACCGACGACGGCATCGGCCCGCCGCCGTACTGGATGTTGCGCAGCGACGAGATGTCGTAGTTCGAGAAGCCGGGGACGGCCATCATCCAGTTCAGCATCGTCGTGATGCCGAGGAAGGCCGAGACCTTCTCGTCCTGGATGAGCTCCAGCGCCGTCGTCGCGTCGAAGTTCATGAGCACCAGCGGGCAGCCGTGGCGCATGTAGTTCATCGAGAGCACGACCGGGATGTGGTACATCTGCCCGGTCAGCATGTAGACGTCGGTGGCGACGATCCGTTCCGCGACGGTCTGGTTGAGCATCCCGAACGACGCGCTGGTGTGCGAGTGCAGCGCGCCCTTCGACTCACCTGTGGTGCCACCGGTGTAGAGGATGAAGAACGGGTCGGCGTCGCCGGTCGTCGAGGAGCGCTCGGGCTCGTCGTCGGACGAGCGGGCGATCAGGTCCTCGTAGCTCCCGTCGCCGCCGGCACCGTACTGCAGCCACGTCGGGACGTCGACGGCGCTCTGCAGCTCCTTGGCGGTGTCGAGCCATTCGTCGGAGACGACGACGGCCTTCGGCGACGCATCGGCGATGATCTTCGTGAGCTCGCCGGCGCCGAGCCGCCAGCTCAGTGGCTGCGCGACGAGGCCCGCGCGCCCCGCGGCGTAGTACAGCTCCTGGTACTCGATGGAGTTCTTGGCCAGGATCGCGACGCGGTCGCCCTTGCCCAGGCCGAGCCCGCCGTCACCGGTGCCGGCCAGGCCGTTGGCGAGCCGGCGGACCCGCTCGTCGAGGGTCTTCCAGTCCGCCCGGCGCCCGCTGGGGGCGTCGACGATCGCGTCGCGCCCGGGGGTGAGTGCCGCCCACTTCTGCGGGATCCGTCCGATGTTGACCATGTCAGTAGGGGAGGTCGAGGTAGATGTGGCGCGAGGCGATCAACCACACGTCCCCGGAACGCACCAGGTCGTCGCGGTACCAGCCGCTCGACAGCACCCGCACGGCACCGTTCTCGATCGAGAGCAGGGTGAGGTTCGCGGTGGTCGACGCGCTGTCCGTGGTCTCGGCGGTGATGACCAGGTTGGAGAGGTTGTGGCGGCGCTGGTCGGTCTGGGCGACGAGCGAGTCGGCGTGCAGCTTCCGGATCGCCTCGCGGCCCTCGAACGGTCCGATCGTGTCGCCGTCGCGGCCGATCTGCATCGTCATCGACGCGCTCTCGGTGAACTGCGCCGCGATCAGGTCCACGTCGTCCTCGTCGTAGCCCCAGGAGGCGCGACCCAGGGTGTTCTCGATCTCCGCACGTGCGGTCATGGCGGTCCCTCTCAGGCCGTGGGGGTGAACGTCAGGCGCAGCGACTGTGGCGCCCGCGTGAAGACGCCGTGCTCCGGCGGTGGGGAGCCGTCGGTGAACCGGATGTCGTCCATCGCGTCGAGCAGCTGGGCGATGCCGATCTCGAGCTCGGTGCGGGCCAGCAGTGCACCGACGCAGAAGTGCCGGCCCAGCGCGAAGGCGGTGTGGTTCGCGCCCGCGGTGTAGGCCCGGGACAGGTCGAGGTCGGGCCGGTGGATGTCGAAGGTGTCCGGGTCGGTGTACTGCTCGGGATCTCGGTTCGCAGCCCCGATCAGACACGTGACGGTCCTGCCCGCCTCGACCGTCCCGCCGGAGAGCTCGACGTCCTCCGCGGGCTGCCGCATGATCATGTGCACGGGGGGTGTGAGCCGGAGGGTCTCGGCGAAGGCGGCAGGGATCAGGCTGTGGTCCTCGCGGACGGCGCGCAGCTGGTCGGGGTGGGCGACGAGGTTGCGCATCACACTGGTGATCGCCTTGTCGGTGGTCTCCCCGCCGGCGACGAGCAGCAGGCTGCAGAACGCCTTGATCTCCTGGTCCGTCATCCGCACGCCGTCGATCTCCGCGGTGCACATGATCGAGAGCAGGTTGCCGCCGGGGTTCGCCTGGCGCTCGGCGATGATCGGCAGCAGGTACGCCTCGAGCTCGGCCTTGGTGCGCAGGCCGGCCTGGGTGACCTCCTCGTCGCCCGCCAGGTTCGCGAGGAAGGCCATGATCGCGGTGTACCAACGATGGAACAGAGCGTGGTCGCTCGTGGGCAGCCCGAGCATGTCGACGATGACGTTGATCGGGAACTTCGTCGCGTAGTCGGCGACGAGGTCGACGCTGCCCGACGCGCGGAAGCCGTCGATGAGGCTCGCCGAGTTGCGCGCGATGACGGGGACGAACTTCTCGGCGAGGTCCTTGCCGCGGAACGCGGACGCGACGAGGTTGCGTTTCGTCGAGTGCTCGCGGCCCTCCATCTGCAGGATCGTGCGGCCGTGCACGGGCTCGAGCTGCCACTCGTAGTTGCGGCTGGTGAAGACCGGCTCCTTGAACGCACGGGCGACGTCGCGGTAGCGGCTGATGACGTAGGAGCTGGTCGGCTCGTGCCAGATCAGCGGATGGGATTCGCGCATCACCTGGTAGGCGGAGTAGGGGTCTCGCGCGAACTCGGCGGACAGGATGTCCGGCGCGGTGGCTGTGGTCAAAGCGGACTCCCCAGACCTGGAGCGACGTTGTCTACCGGTCGTTTGGTGGAGACGACGCTAGCACCGTGATCCGACTGTGACAACTCCCACATCAGCGCTACCGGCCCCGGACCTGACGGTGGACGTCGCGCGTGTCGAACCAGGTGCGGACACGCACGATCAGGCCGTCGACGACGTCGAACACGTCGAGGGCGTCGAAGGCCACCACGCGCCCGTCGGCGAGCCGGCCGCGGAACGTGATCTCGCAGACGGCCACCCCCGGGGCCTCGATCCAGCGGGTGACGCGGTCCTCGTGCTCCGGGTAGCTCGCCAGCACCGCCGGGAAGTGCGCCAGGGCCGCGTCCCTGCCGTGGACCGGGGCTGCCCCGACCGTGAGGATCTCGACGTCGGGGGCGAACACGTCGGCCAGCGCCACGAACCGGCCGGAGTTCAACGCGGCGAAGTACCGCTCGACGACGACCCTGCTCACGACGCGCGCACTCGTGCCGCTGCGACGGCCGACGGTGAGCTCACGAGTCCAGCAGCTTCTTCAGCTCCGCCATCGCCGTGAACGACCAGCGCGCCAGCGACGGATCGCCGAACGCGGTGATGTTCCACATGACGAGATGCTCCAGACCGGCCTCGCGGTACTCGTACAACTGCTCGGCGACCTCGGCCGGGGTGCCGCAGAAGGCGTAGTGGCGCACCACCTCCGGCGGGATGGCGTCGATGACCCGCAACGACTCGGCGCGAGGGACCGTCGTCGGGATGAAGTCGTGGAAGCCCGAGCCGCCCGCCAGCGGGGGCTCGACGCCGAGGTCGCGGAACACCTGCGACGGCAGCAGCACACACAGCGCCCGAACCAGGGGAGCCTCCGTGAGGCGGCGGACCGCCTCGGTGTCCGGGCCCATCAGGACGTAGCCCAGCATCCCGGGCGTGATGCGCGCCGGGTCGCGGCCGGCGTCCTGCGCGGCGTGGCGGATCGTCGTCAACGACGTCGCGTAGTCCGGGGCGGTCATCTTGGTCGGCAGCCAGCCGTCGGCCTTCTCGCCGGTGAGCCGCAGCATCCGCGGGCCGTGGGCCGCGGTCCAGATCTCGGGGGGCGCGTCGCCGTAGGGGGACAGGCCCAGGACCGCCTGGTTCAACGTGTGGAACGTGCCCTCATAGTCGACCGGGCCGTCGGAGGACCAGAGCAGCCGCATGACGTCGATGCCCTCGGAGAGCTTCGCGACCGGCTTCTCGAACGACATCCCGTACGGCGTGACGTTGAGCTTCTCGCCGGTGCCGAGCCCGATGATCGCCCGGCCCTTCGTCACGTGGTCGAGCGTCAGCGCCGTCGCGGCCGCCATCGACGGGTCGCGCCGGATCAGGTCCGTGACGGCCACACCCACCTTGATCCGCTCGGTCTGCGCGCCGACGACGCCCATCATGATCATCGGGTCGAAATAGGTGTGCGGGTTGGCCTGTACCGCCGCCAGCGGCGTCAGGTCTGGAGTCCACATCGTGTCCGGGTGCCAGCCCATCAGGTGGTCGGGCCACCACACCGCGTCGTACCCGTCGGCCTCGCTGCGCTGCGCGAACCGCACCGCGGCGTCGGCGGGCGGCATGATCTGACCCGGTACGCCCAGCTGCAGGCGCTCCATCAGTAGCGCCACCCGTCGCCGAAGGCCGGGATCCGTCCGCCCAGGTAGTCCTCGACGCAGGTCAGCGCCGCGCGGGCCGCCCGGTCGGTGCCGATGCCGCGGCTGCGGAACGTCTCGCTCGCGAACCACAGCCCGTCGACGTTGGGTGCCCGCCAGTGCGGCCGGTACTTGCCGACGAGCCCCGGCATCTGGATCACCCCGAAGCTCGGCTCGAACACCAGGTGCCGACGACGCCAGATCGGGTTCGCCATCCCCGGCCACATGGTCTCGACGTCGTGCTCGAACGCGTCCATCGTCGCCCGGCACCACTCCCGGTCGCGGCCCTTCGAGCCGGGGATGATCGCGCCCATCACGTGCAGGTGCGTCCCGGGCGGGGAGCACGACGGGTCCATCGCGGACTGGTCGAACATGAAGCCGGACGAGCTCGTCGACGGCGTCGCGGTCCACGTCGCCAGCTCGCGCGGGTCGAACTGCGTGACCGGCTCCTCCGTCGCGATGTAGAGACCCAGCCATGCGATCCGGAACTTGTCCTGCGCCAGGAACTCGATCTGGGAGGCGTACCACTCCGGCAAGGCGTTGCGCGGCACCACGTTCAGCACGTTCCACACCGGCAACGTCGAGATGACGGCCGGCGCCTCGAGGATCTCCTCCTCGTAGAACTCGTTCGGCAGGATGCGCGGCTCGCGCCCGACCGCGACCCCCTTCACCGCGCCGTTCTCGATGACGACGCGCTCGACGTTCGTCCCCAGTCGCAGCTCGCCGCCGTGCTCGGTGATCGCGTCGGCGAGGTCGCGCCAGATGCCGTCCCAGCCCTGGCCGGGCCAGCACGAGTAGGCGGCGGTGTTGCGCTCCTCGAAGTGCATCTTGCGGACGTAGAGGTTGTCGCTCGCGGAGTGGTCGTACCAGTTCTCCGTCATGCATTCGAGCACCGAGATGAACTCGAAGAGGTCGACGACGCCCTGGTCGTCGGTGTACTGGTGGATCCACTCGCGCAGCGACCGGTCGTCCCAGTCGTCGAGGGCCTCGTACGGCGTCTCGACCAGGGCTTTGATGACCTTCTTCAGCTCCGTGCGGTCGGTGTAGCGGTCGCGGATCGAGCCCCAGCCCTTGCCGTTCTCCCAGATCGGCATGTCGTTGCTGACCTCACCGTGGATCAGCTCCTTGCCGACATGCTCGAAGACCTTCGTGATGCCCGATCCGCCGTCCTCGATGAGGTGCCCGCCGAGGTTGACGGTGAAGCCCTCGTCGGGGACGGCCATCGCGCGGCCGCCGAGGTAGGGGCTGCGGTCGAGGACGACGACGCGCTTGCCCTCCTTCGCCAGCAGCGCCCCCGCGGAGAGGCCGGCGGCCCCGGCTCCGATGACCACGACGTCGTAGCTCGGCATGACACCTCTCTCTACCAACCGACCGTTTGACGGTCTCATGGCGGGGCGGTTAGCGTCAATTCTCTACGGAGGGGGCGGGCGTGGGGACAGTTCTCGTGGTGGGCGGCACCGGGCCGACGGGGCCGCCGATCGTCTCCGGGCTGGTCGCCCGCGGGCACGACGTCACCGTCTTCCACACCGGGCGGCACGAGGTCGACCTACCGGATGTCCCGCACCTGCACGGCAGCCCCTTCTCCGCCGACGGAATCGCCTCGACCCTCCACGAGCGGACGTTCGACACCGTCGTCGCCACCTACGGACGCGTGCGGCTGCTCGCCTCACACCTCGCCGGGCGCTGCGGACATTTCGTCGCCGTCGGCGGGGTGCCGGTCTACGCGGGATACGTCGACCCCTCGGCCGTCTTCCCTCACGGTGTCCCGCTGCCGGTCCCCGAGGACGCGGCACGGGTCGCCCCCGACGCCCCGCGCTCCGCCGGATACGACGTCGCCCCCATCCGCCGCACCGAGGACGCCGTCTTCGCGCTCGGTTCCGCAGGGGGCTTCGGGGCCACCTACCTGCGCTATCCGACGATCTACGGCCCCCGCAACCCCTACGCCTGGGAGTGGAACGTCGTCCGCCGCGTCCTCGACGGCCGCCGCACCGTGATCCTCGCCGACGGCGGCCACGGCATCCACTCCCGCATGGCCGTCCGCAACGCCGCCGAGGCGGTGCTGCTCGCCGTCGACCGCCCCGACGTGGCGAGCGGCAAGGCCTACAACGTCGCCGACGACTGCTTGTTGACCTTCCGGCAGTGGGTGCAGCTGGTCGCGCGGGAGGCGGGGGCGGACCTGGTGATCCGGTCGCTGCCGCGGGAGCTGCCCAGCCCGGGGTGGGCGATGTCGGCGTTCGGCGGCGCGGAGGCCGCGTGCTGCATCCTCGACACCTCCCGGCTGCGCGACGACCTGGGCTACCGCGATGTCGTCACGGTGCGCGAGGGGCTGGCCGAGACGGTGCGCTGGATGCTCGACAACGAGGACCTGTTGCGCCGCACCGGGACCACCGATCCGTTCGACTATGCCGCCGAGGACGCCCTGCTGTCGGCCTACGACGCCGCCCTGGCGGGCCTGTCCACCGTGGCGGCCCCCTTCCGCACCGGCATCGGCCGCATGAAGGTCCCCCAAACGGCCAAGGGCTCCCTGTGAGCGGCGATAGTCGCTGGGGCGACTATCGCCGCTCACGAGGCCTGGAGCCGGCCCGCCGGCAGGGCAGCCTGCCCCCGCGCTGGAGCCAAACCCTGTGATCACCAGAAGTGGCGCTTCGGCGACGGATACGTCGCTCAGGTGCCACAACTGCTGATCAAGGAGCTTCAGGATCAGTTGCCCCGGCAGTCTGGCCTGGTCAGGGGTCGTGAGCGGCAATAGTCGCCCCAGCGACTATTGCCGCTCACAGGGGTTAGAGGGTGAGGGCTGCGTCGGCGCCTGAGTTGATGGCGCGGACGAAGTCGGCGGGGGTGTCGGCGTCGCCCAGGACGTGGACCTCGATGTCGTCCAGGGCCAGGTCGGCTGTGCCGGTCGGGCGCCAGCCGATGGCCAGCGCGACGACGTCGGCGGGCAGCTCGTGCCGCGCGCCGTCCGGGTCCTCCCAGGTCACCGTCTCGGGGGAGATGCTGACGACGGTCGCCCTCGTCAGGACCTCCACGCCGTCGCGTTTCAGAGCACGGACCAATTGCCGGCGGGTGATGGCCTCGATGCCTCGGCCGATGCTGCCGCGCATCTCGACGATCGCCACCTCGGCGCCCTGGGCCCGGACCAGCTCGGCGGTCTCGCAGCCGGTGGCGCTGCCGCCCACGACCACCAGCCGCGTCCCCGGCCCGACGGGCACCTCGCCGCGCAGCAGTGCCTGCGCGTCGTGGACGGTCGGGCCGTCGATGCCGGGGATCGGGGGGACGAGAGGATCGGCGCCGGTCGCGATCACCACGACGTCGGGGCGCTCGGCGCGGATCGTCGCCGCCGACACCGGTGACGAGGTGTGGACCTCCACGCCCAGCGCGGCCAGCCGGGCGGCCTGGAAATCCTTGAACCGCAACACCTCGTGCTTGCTCGGCGCCAACCCGGCGACCTCGAGCTTTCCGCCCAACGCGGGGTCGCGTTCCCAGATCGAGACGTCGTGGCCGCGCAGCCTGGCGATCCGGGCCGTCTCCAGCCCGGCGGGTCCGGACCCGACGACCAGCACCCGCCGCGGATGCGCAGCAGGCGTGACCGACCACGTCAGCTCCCGGCCGACCTCCGGGTTCACCGAGCAGCGGGCCCGCTCGCCGCGGCCCACCAGATCGACACAGGCGTTGCAGGCGATGCAGGGGCGGATTTCGTCGACACGGCCGGTCCGCACCAGAACCGGCCAGTCCGGTTCGGCGATCAGCCCGCGCCCCAACAGGATCAGGTCGGCCTCGCCGTTCTCGACCAGCTCCGCCGCGAGCACCGGATCGTCGAGGCGCCCGACCGCCATCACCGGCACGTCGACGGCCTCACGGACGGCGGCGGCCAGCTCCCGCATGTGCCCGCGCGGCACCGACATCGGGGCGAGCGTCTCCTGCAGCGTCAGCCAGGTCCCGGACGTCACGCTGATCGACGCGACCCCGGCGTCGGCCAGCATGCGCGCGACGGCGACCGCGTCGTCGATCATGAGTCCGCCCGGTTCGGCGTCGGTACCGTTGAGCCGCCACACCAGCGGGAGATCCACGGCCGCGACGATCGCCCGGGCCACCTCCACGGCGAACCGGGCCCTGTTCTGCAGGCAGCCGCCGTAGCCGTCCGTGCGGTGGTTGTGCTGCGGCGACAGGAAGTTCGACGGCAGGTAGCCGTGGGCGCCGTGAACCTCCAGGAAGTCGAAGCCGGCCTCACACGCGAAGACCGCGGCGCGCGCGTAGTCGGCGACGATCACCTCGATCTCGGGGACGGTCAGCTCATGGGGGACGGGCGAGAACGAGTTGAGCGGTACCGGGGACGGCGCGACCGACGGGCCGTCGACGACCTGCCGGCCGGGGTGCATGAGCTGCACGCCGACGGTGACGTCGTGGGGGCGCAGGGCGTCGACGACGCGGCGCAGCCCGGGCAGGTACTCGGGCCCGCTGATCCGGGGCTCGGGCCCGACGGTGTCGGCCGAGACCAGGCAGCCCTCGACGGTGATCGCGCCGACGCCGCCGCGGGCACGTCGTTCGTAGTAGGCGACGGTGTCGTCGGTGATGTGTCCGCCGTTGTCGAGACAGGTGCCCATGGGGGCCATGACCAGGCGGTTCTTCAGCGTCAGTGAGCCCAGGCGCGCCGGCGAGAACAGCACGCTCACGGCAAGACCCGCAGCGCGCGCGCCGGACACGACGCGACACCGAGCTCCGCGGTTGCCTCCTCGCCCGCAGGCACCTCACGGGACGGCCCGACGGCGGAGAAGCCGTCGTCGTCGAGAGGAAAGAGGTCGTAGTCGACGACGCCGCACTGTCCGTGGGCCTCGCACAGCGAGTTGTCGACGGCGATCCTCACGAGTGCCGCACCACCAGCCGGTCCATCGCCCGGGAGGCGAGCACGTCCTTCCAGACGGGCTCCTCCGCGAGCGCCAGGCCGGGCATGCGCGAGACGATCCGCGAGACCGCGATCCGCGTCTCCATCCGCGCCAGCTGCGCCCCGATGCACGCGTGGATGCCCTTGCCGAACGCGATGTGCGGGTTGGGGTTGCGGCCCAGGTCGAGGGTGTCGGGGTCGTCGAAACGCATCGGGTCGCGGTTGGCCGACGCCAGGACCAGGTGGACGCGTTCGCCGGGGGAGATGCGTTTGCCGCGGACCTCGGTCTCGGCGACGACCCAGCGGTTGAGCACCTTGATCGGCCCGTCGAAGCGCAGCAGTTCCTCGACGGCGGGGCCGATGAGGTCGGGGTCGGCGCGGAGGCGGTCGAGCTGGTCGGGGTGGCGCAGCAGGGCGAGCGTCGCGTTGGCGATCGAGTTGGTCGTGGTCTCGTGGCCCGCGAACAGCAGCAACGCGCACATGGCGACGAGCTCGTCGTCGGAGAGCAGGTCGTCGCCGTCGCGCGCCATGAGGGCGGACAGCATGTCGTCGCCGAGGGCGCGGCGGCGGTGGTCGACGAGCGTGTGGAAGTAGGCGTCCATCTCGCGCAGCCCGCGCAGGGCCCGCTGGTGGCGGTCGGCCCGGGCGGCGCCGCCGGTGCCGAACGCGACGAGGGCCAGCTCGTCGGACCATTCGCGGAAGCGGTCGCGGTCGGCGGGGGGCGCGCCGAGCATCGTCGCGATCACGATGGCGGGCAACGGGTACGCGACCTCGG
The DNA here is from genome assembly GCF_007989085.1 of Pseudonocardia sulfidoxydans NBRC 16205. Classification (GTDB taxonomy): domain Bacteria; phylum Actinomycetota; class Actinomycetes; order Mycobacteriales; family Pseudonocardiaceae; genus Pseudonocardia; species Pseudonocardia sulfidoxydans. Next base: position 17,868 of record NZ_BJVJ01000011.1, on the reverse strand, counting down.
AGATGAGGTCCTGCGCGCCGTCGCCTTCCAGGAACGCCGACAACAACCTGTCGACGATCGCCGTGATCTGTTCGCCCATGACGGCGATGCGCTGGCCCTTGAACGCGCCCGCGGCGAGCCTGCGCAGCCGGGTGTGCTCGGGCGGGTCGGTGACGACCATCCAGCCCGCCAGCAGCCCCAGCACGTCGGAGGCCGCGCTCGGTTCTTTGCGCCGGGCCAGCACGGGCCGGACGCGGTCGTTGGAGAAGGCCTTGTTGCGGAAGGCATCGGAGACGTCGTCGTAGCGGGTGATGAGCCAGGCGCGGTGGGCCTCGCTCCAGTGCACCGGATCGGTGTCGCGAAGCGAGCGGAACACCGCGTAGGGGTCGGCGCTGGCGGCGGGGGCGGTGAGGTCGACGGTCACGACGCGCTCCTGATCGAGGAGAGCGACCGGGCGAGGCCGAGCCGGTCGCGCACGACGTGCCCGCCGACGACCCGGCCGTCCCCGACCCGGACGAGCCCGACCATGTGCAGGGTGGCGGGGCGGCCGATCATCGCCGGGTCGACGTCGAGCCCGCCGCTGTAGGTGCCGGTGCGCGTGGCCCGGAACGCCACGTCCGGGCCTGCGGAGAAGAGGTCGTCCGTCCGGGACGACGCGTCCGCGAGCAGCGCGGGGGAGTCGTCGACGATGACGCCGTCGCCGTCGCGACCGATCCACGCGCGCACGACGGCCTCGGCCTCAGGAGAAGGCGCCGCGGCAACTGTGTCCCACGGCGCTGTCGCCGGCGCCTCGACGACCGCCGTCGGTCCGCCGGCGAGCTGCCGTCGGCGGGACAGGTAGTCCTGTTCCACGAAGTTGTCGACGAGCTTGCGCCCGTTCCAGCGGTAGAGCCCGAGGCCCGTCCACACCGCGGCGGCGCCGTCGTGGCGGACCGAGCGGCCGTGCTCGGAGAACCGCATCGCGAGGCGCTCGCCGTTGGTGACGATCTCGTGGACCGTCAGGCACAGGCCCGGGAACTCGGTGAACTGCTTGCGCGCGGCAGGGATGTAGAGCTCGTCGCGGCCCGCGACCTCGTGCGGGCCCATCCGCAGCGTGTAGCCGGGTTCCATGATCTCGGCGCAGACGCTGGTGTCGTGGCGGTTGGTGTAGTCGTTGACGTAGCGGCGCATCAGCGCGACGAACGGCTCCATCAGCGCCCCTCGAACGTCGGCGCCCGCTTCCCGACGAACGCCGCGATGCCCTCGGCGGCGTCGTCGGTGGCGTGCAGTGCGGTGAGCGCGGCGGTGGAGTGGTCGAACTCGCCGCGGTCGACACCCCGGTTGACCAGGCCTTTCCCGGCGGCGATGGCGAGGGGTGCCTTGGCCGCGATCGCGGCGGCCAGCTCCCGCGCCGTGTCCATGAGCGACGCCGCAGGGACGACCTTCTGGGCCAGCCCGATCCGCAGCGCGGTGGCGGCGTCGACACGCTCGCCGGTGAACATCAGCAGCTTGGTCCAGTGCCGACCGATGGCCGACGGCGCGCGCAGCACCCCGAACCCGGGCACCAGCCCGACGGCGGTCTCGGGCATCCCGAAGGTCGCGGTGTCGGCGGCGATCACGATGTCGCAGGCCAGGGCCAGTTCGCAGCCGCCGCCCATCGCGTAGCCGTTGACCGCGGCGATCACGGGCAGCGGGGACTCCTCGACGGCGGCGAAGGTGCGCATGCAGTCGCGTTGGAACTCGCGCTTGGCGGCGGTGTCGGTCAGCGAGGCGAAGCTCGCGATGTCACCGCCCGCGGAGAACGCCTTCTCGCCGGCGCCGGTGACGATCAGGGCGCGGGTGCGGCCGTCGGACTCCAGGCGCGCCAAGGCTTCCCGCACCTCGGGCCAGAAGGTGCGGCCCATCGCGTTGAGCCGGGCGGGATCGTCGATGGTCAGAGTCGCGACGGCGTCGTCGCTCTCCACTCTGATGTTCACGGGCGGCCCCCGAGCGTGATGTCGATGCTCGTCGCGATCACGTGCCGGGTCGCGGCGGGCTCGATGACGTCGTCGAGGGACAGGTGCGCGGCGGCCTCCCACGGCTCGGCCTCGCTGACCCACTCCGCGGTCAGTTCCGCGACGAGCGCCGCGTGCGCCTCGGGCCCCTCCTCGGCGAGCACCCTCTCCAGCTTGCGACGGTGGATCGTGCGGATCCCGGTCTCCGGCGCCATGAACCCCAGCTCCGCCGACGGCCAGGCGTAGAGGAAGTCGGGCTTCGTCGGACGTCCGCCCATGGCGAAGTGTCCGCCGCCGTAGGCCTTGCGCAGCACCACCCCGACCTTCGGGACGGTCGCCTCGGCGATCGCGGAGACCAGCACCTCGTAGCCGCGCAGGATGCCGCCGCGCTCAGCCTGGGTGCCGATCATCAGGCCGGGGACGTCGTGCAGGAACACCAGCGGCACGCCGAACGTGTCGCACAGCCGCACGAACGCGGCCTCCTTGGCCAGCGCGGCGGGGTCGAGCGCGCCGGCGCGGACGATCGGCTGGTTCCCGATCAGTCCGACGACCCGGCCCTCGATCCGGGCCAGCGCGCACAGCAGCGACGAGCCCCAGCCGTCGGCCCACGGCAGGATGCTCGCGGCGTCGGCGATGCAGGCGAAGACGTCGCGCATGTCGTACCCGGCGCGGGCGCCGAGCGGGACGATGTCGGCCAGGTCGGCCGGATCCCGTTGCGGCGGAAGGGGTGGCGCGACCGGTGGGGGCAGCGTCGAGTTCTGCGGGAGGTAGGACAGGAAGGCGGCGACGGCGTCCATCGCGTCGGCCTCGGTGTCGACGACGAGGTGCGCGTTGCCGGCCTCGGTGGCCGCGGCGGGGCCGCCCAGAGCGTCGTCGCTGACCTTCTCGCCGATCGCGGGCTCCACGACCGACGGACCCGACAGCGCGATCGACCCGCTGCGCACCATGACGACGTAGTGCGCCGTCGACGCGTGCAGCGCCGAGTCGCCGTAGGACGGCCCGAGCACCGCCGCGACCCGGGGCACGACGGGCTCGCCGGGTGGGGGCTTGAGGAAGGTGGTGAAGTCCAGCGGCAGCCCGGAGAAGCGCCAGCCCGAGACGTCGGGCATGCGGCCGCCGTCGGCGTCGCAGAGCAGGACGAGGGGGAAGCCGTGCCGCTGCGCGTGCTCGATCAGCCGCCCCTGCTTGCGCATGCTGATCGGCGCGGTGGTGCCCGCGACGACGCTGGAGTCGATCCCGATGACGCCGACGCGGCGGCCGTCGAGCAGCCCGAAGCCGGTGACGACGGCGTCGCCGGGGATGGGCTTCTCGCGGCGCAGCTCGGGGAGGGCGAGGGCACCGATCTCGAACCAGCTGTCGGGGTCGACGAGCATGTCGATCCGCTCGCGGACGGGCAGCCGTCCGGACTCGCGGTGGCGTCGCAGGCCCTCGGGTCCGCCGCTGGCGTGGGCGGCCTCCTGCTTCTCGCGCAACGCGGCGACCCTGTCGGCCATCGTCTCGCTGGATGCGGTCACGGGACCTCCGATCGGTCGTGCAGGGTCCTCGGCGACCGACGCTAGACTACCAGACGGTCGATTGGTAGATAGAGTGCGACGACCCAAGCCCAGGAGGTCCCGTGCGGACAGTGCTCGTCGCCAACCGCGGTGAGATCGCGGTCAGGATCCTGCGCGCCTGCCGGGAGCTGGGGCTGCGCACGGTGGCCGTGTTCAGCGACGCCGACGCCGCCGCGCCGCACGTCGCGATGGCCGACGAGGCGGTCCGGATCGGCCCCGCACCGGCCCGGTCGTCCTACCTCGACGTCGACGCGATCCTCGACGCCGCGAAGAGCACCGGTGCCGACGCCGTGCACCCCGGGTACGGGCTGCTCAGCGAGGACGCCGCCTTCGCCGCGGCCGTCACCGCCGCGGGACTGATGTTCGTCGGCCCGGCCGCCGACGTCGTCGCGCGCATGGGGGACAAGGTCGCCGCCCGCGCGGTGGCCGTCGCGTGCGGGGTTCCGGTCCCGCCCGGCTCCGGCCCCGTGACCGCGGCCTCGGCACGAGCGGCAGCCGAGGGCATCGGGTTCCCGCTCGTCGTCAAGGCCACGCACGGCGGCGGCGGGCGGGGGATGCGCGTCGTCACGGGCGCGGAGGGGCTGGACGGCGCCGTCGCCGCCGCCGGGCGGGAGGCCGCCGCGTCGTTCGGCCGGTCCGAGGTCCACCTGGAGCGCTACCTGGAACGGCCGCGACACGTCGAGGTACAGGTCGTCGGCGACACCCACGCCACGATCGTCCACCTCGGCGACCGCGACTGCTCGGTGCAACGCCGCCACCAGAAGCTGATCGAGGAGGCCCCGGCGCCGGGCCTGGATCCCGGTCTCCGGACGGCGCTCGCCGACGCAGCGGTGCGCCTGGCCCGGACCGTCGGCTACGTCGGCGCGGGGACCGTGGAGTTCCTCGTCCTCCCGGGGACCGGCGAGTTCTTCTTCCTGGAGATGAACACCCGGCTGCAGGTCGAGCACGGGGTGACGGAGCTGGTCACGGGCCTGGACCTCGTCGCCACCCAGCTGCGCGTCGCGGCGGGGGAGCCGCTGGCGTTCAGCCAGGACGACGTCGTGATCCGCGGGCACGCGATCCAGGCCCGGATCGCCGCCGAGGACCCGTGGGAGGGCTTCCGGCCGGCGCCGGGCCGCGTCGACACCCTTGTCCTGCCGCAAGGGCCCGGGGTCCGCAACGACTTCGGCGTCTCACACGAGGGAACAGTCGCCCCCGAGTACGACTCGATGTTCGGCAAGGTCCTCGCCCACGGCGCCGACCGGGAGTCCGCGCGGCGCAGGCTCGTCGGAGCGCTCGACGAACTGCGCGTCGAGGGCATCCCGACGACCGCGCCGTACCTGCGCTCGGTGCTGGACTCGGCGTCGTTCATCGCGGCGACCCACGACACGGGGTCGGTCGGGCGGGAGTGGGCGCCGGACCCCGGTGCACGGCCGCACGCTCCGGTGCCGCAACGGGGCGAGAACAGCAGGCGTGTCCGCATCGCCACCGACCGCGGTGTCGTCGAGGTCGACGTGCACGGCGCCGTCCCGCGGGCCGTCCCGCGGGCCGCCCGCGCCTCCCACGTCCCGGCCGGCTCCATCGGGGCCACCGACGCGCCGGCCGTCGCCCCGATGGACGCCACCGTCGTCGAGGTGCGGGTCGCGGTCGGTCAGCAGGTCGCCGCGGGAGACGTCGTCGCAGTCCTCGAAGCCATGAAGATGGAGATGGAGGTCCGCGCCGGCGTCGCCGGGGAGGTCACCGCCGTGCTGGTCGAGGCGGGCGCCCCGGTCGCCGCGGGCGGCCCACTCATCAGTCTGACCTGAAGACTCACGAGCCGTGGGTCGACGGGCCGAGATCCCGACTGGCCGCAGCGGCCCAGCGGCGGGAGCATTGCGGCATGACCGTTACGGCGCCCCGCAGTACGCTCTCCGACCTCGTCCGCGGCGCAGTCGTGCTGGTGCTCGCGCTGGTGCAGACCGTCGTCGCCGGATTCGGCGGTTCCGGTGCGATCGGTGACGGGGTCGGCGTCGTCGCCAACGACAATCCCACGCCGGTGCTCGCCGCCGGCTGGGCGTTCTCCATCTGGGGGCTCATCTACCTGGGGTTCCTCGCCTACGCCGTGTTCGCGTTGCTGCCCTCCCAGCGGTCCCGGGCCGTCCACCGGCGCACCGGTTGGTGGCTGGCGGCCTCCGCCGTCCTGAACCCGCTGTGGATCCTCGCGTTCGGTTCCCGCCAGATCCTCGCGGCCGAGATCGTGATCATCGCCCTCCTCGTGTGCCTTGCGGTGGTGTTCGGCCGGCTCTCCCACGAGCCCGCGGCGAGCCCGGTCGAGCGTGCACTGTTCCGCGCACCGGTCGCGATCTACACGGGCTGGGTGTCGTTCGCGACAGTGCTCGGCACCGCCGCGACCGGCGTCGCGGAAGGGCTGCCCGGCGACGGTGCGCTCGCCCTCGCCGCCGCGATCACCGTGCTGCTGGTGACGGCCGGAATCGTGTGCTGGGTCGTCAACACCGGGACCGCGGTCGTCGGCTATGCCGCGGCGACCGTGTGGGCGCTCGTCGGGGTCGCGACGAACGACCGGCCCGTCGCCGTGACGATCACCGCCCTGTTCGCCGCGGCGCTGATCGTCTGGGTGACCGCCCGCCGCGTCGGCCGCTCGGTGCAGCCGACCCGCCTGGCCTGGGGCTGACCGCACCGCCGGGTGAGTGGCCCACGGCACTGGGACTCGGCCGAATCCACCCGGACGGGTAGCGTCGTCGCCCGGCATCCCGGTACGGCGCGAAGGACGAACACCATGATCACCGGCAGCATCGTCGCGATCGTCACCCCGATGCGGGTGGACGGCTCCGTCGACATGGACGCCCTCGCCAAGCTCGTCGACCGCACGATCGAGGCGGGGACCGCGGCCGTCGTGTCGGTGGGCACCACCGGCGAGTCGGCGACGCTGTCGGTCGAGGAGCACACCGACGTCATCCGGCACACCATCGACGTCTCCGCCGGCCGCGTCCCGGTCATCGCCGGCACCGGCGCGAACAGCACCAGCGAGGCCATCCACCTCACCCGGGCCGCGAAGAGCGCCGGTGCCGACGCCGCGCTGCTCGTCACGCCCTACTACAACAAGCCCCCGCAGGAGGGCTTGTACCGGCACTTCAAGGCCGTTGCCGAGGCCGTCGACCTGCCGCAGTACCTCTACAACGTCCCCGGCCGCACCGCGTGCGACATGCTGCCGTCGACGGTCGAGCGCCTCGCCGAGGTGCCCAACATCGTCGGGCTCAAGGAGGCCAAGGGCGACCTCGACCGGGTGCGCGACCTCGTCGCGCTCGGGCTGACCGACTTCGCCCTCTACTCCGGCGACGACGGCACCGCCCGCGCCTCGATGCTCGCCGGGTTCCACGGCGACATCTCGGTGACGGCCAACGTCGCGCCCGAGGCCATGGCGCGGATGTGCAACGCCGCCGTCGCCGGCGACGACGAGACCGCCTCGGAGATCGACGCGACGCTCGCCGGCCTGCACCGCGCCCTGTTCTCCGAGCCCAACCCGATCCCGGTGAAGTGGGCGCTGGCCGAGCTCGGCCTGATCGAGGCGGGCATCCGGCTGCCGCTGGTCCCGCTCGACGAGATGCACCACGAGGACGTCCGTGCCGCCCTGCGCTCGGCGGGCCTGCTGGAGTGAGGTCGTGAGTGGCAATAGTCGCTACAGCGACTATTGCCACTCACAGGGGCGCCGGCGTCGCCGCGGTGACGACGCGACTACCCTGACGCTGCGTGACCTCAGTGTTCCCCGACCTCGAACCGCTGCTGCCCCGCGTCTCCAAGCCGGTGCAGTACGTCGGCGGCGAGCTCAACGCCCAGGTGGCCGACGAGGACGAGTGGGACGCGACGCCGGTCCGCTGGGCGCTGATGTACCCCGACGCGTACGAGGTCGGGCTCCCCAACCAGGGCGTCATGATCCTCTACGAGGTGCTCAACGAGCGCCCCGATGCGCTGGCCGAGCGCTGCTACGCCGTGTGGCCCGACCTCGAGGCCCTGCTGCGTGAGCACCGGGTGCCGGCGTTCACCGTCGACGGGCACCGCCCCGTCGGCGACTTCGACGTCCTCGGCGTCAGCTTCTCCACCGAGCTCGGCTACACCAACCTGCTGACGACGCTCGACCTCGCCGGCATCCCGCTGCACACCGCCGACCGCGACGAGTCCCACCCCGTCGTCCTCATGGGTGGGCACGCCGCGTTCAACCCCGAACCGATGACGGACTTCGTCGACGTCGTCGCGCTGGGCGACGGCGAGGAGGTCGTCGGCGACATCACCGGCGTCATCCGCGACTGGAAGGCCAAGGGCCGCCCGGGCGGGCGCGCGGAGCTGCTCGACCGGCTCGCGGTCACCGACGGCTGCTACGTCCCCGCCCGCTACGACGTCACCTACGGCGACGACGGCGCGATCGCCGCGGTCGAGCCCGTCGGCGGGGCGCCCCGCAGCGTCCAGAAGCGCACCACCCGCGACCTCGACGACTGGCCCTACCCGAAGGCGCCGCTGGTCCCGCTGGCCGAGACCGTGCACGAGCGGGCGAGCGTCGAGATCTTCCGTGGGTGCACCCGCGGCTGCCGCTTCTGCCAGGCGGGCATGATCACCCGCCCGGTGCGGGAGCGGTCGCTGCAGGGGATCGGCGAGATGGTCGACACGGCCGTGCGCGCCAGCGGTTTCGACGAGGTCGGCCTGCTGTCGCTGTCGAGCGCCGACCACTCCGAGATCGCCGAGATCACCAAGGGCCTGGCCGACCGCTACGAGGGCTCCAACACCTCGCTGTCGCTCCCGTCGACCCGCGTCGACGCCTTCAACATCGACCTGGCCAACGAGATCTCGCGCAACGGCCGCCGGTCCGGGCTGACGTTCGCCCCCGAGGGCGGGTCGGAGCGGATCCGGCGCGTCATCAACAAGATGGTGTCCGAGGAGGACCTCATCCGGACGGTGTCGGAGGCGTTCGCGCAGGGCTGGCGGCAGGTCAAGCTCTACTTCATGTGCGGACTGCCCACCGAGGAGGACTCCGACGTCCTCGAGATCGCCGGGATGGCGCACCGCGTCATCAAGGCAGGGCGCGCGGCGTCGGGGCACAACGACGTCCGCTGCACCATCTCCATCGGCGGGTTCGTCCCCAAGCCGCACACCCCGTTCCAGTGGGCGCCGCAGGCGCACCCCGACGTGGTCGACGAGCGGCTGCGCAAGCTGCGCGAGGCCGTGAACTCCGACCGGCGGCTCGGCCGCAACGTCGGCATGCGCTACCACGACGGCAAGCCGTCGCTGATCGAAGGCCTGCTCGCGCGCGGCGACCGGCGCGTCGGCCGGGTCATCGAGCGGGTGTGGCGCGAGGGCGGCCGGTTCGACGGCTGGAGCGAGCACTTCTCCTTCGAGCGCTGGACCGAGGCGGCCGCGGCCGAGCTGGGCCCGCTCGGGGTCTCGCTCGACTGGTTCACCACGCGTGAGCGCGACCGCGACGAGGTCCTGCCCTGGGACCACCTGGACTCCGGCCTGGAGCGCGACTGGCTCTGGGACGACTGGCAGGAAGCCCTCGCGGGCGGCGAGCAGGACGACTGCCGCTGGACGCCGTGCTTCGACTGCGGCGTGTGCCCGTCGACGGGCCAGGACATCCAGGTCGGTCCCAGCGGGACACAGCTGATCCCGCTGACGGTCGCGAGCCCCGTCGGCGGGAACCGGTTCGGGAGTGCCTGAGCCCGCATCGGTGTCCGCGCCCGGCCCGCAGGGGCCGGGCTCGGCGGCGCGGCCCGAGTTCGTGGTGCGGGTCGCCGACGAGCGCGACGTCGAGTCGCTCGCCGCGCTGCGCCGGGCCTGGCTGGAGGAACGGGCCGGCGCGCCCGTCGAGGACCCCGGGTTCGAGGCCGCGTTCGCGCAGTGGTGGCGCACCGAGCAGCCGCGGCGCACGTTCTGGCTGGCCGAGGTGGGGTCCGACCGGGCGGGCTGGACGCCGATCGGGTCGATCAACGTCGTGGAGATCGTGTCGATGCCACGGCCGGGGTCGCGCGGGGGCAAGGTGGGGCAGGTCGGCAACGCGTTCGTGCTGGCCGGGTTCGCCGACCGCGGCGTCCCGCGCGCACTGCTCGAGGCGGCCGTCGACCACGCGGGGGAACGCCGCTACCGGCGGCTCATGCTCGCCCCGACGGCGGGCAGCGCGTCGTTCTACCGGCGTGCGGGGTTCGCGCCGGCGGGGGAGACGCTGCTGGTGCTCGACCCGTTCGCCGCCCCGGATCACGGCTGACGGCGCCCACCTCCGTACCCTTCGGTTCATGGCGCGCGTACGGCCCGGCGAGGCGGCGAACCCGGCACCCCCGACGGTGCAGCGGATTCGGGTGCGCTTCGCCAAGCGGGGCCGGCTGCGTTTCCTGTCGCACCGCGACATCGCCCGGGCGTTCGAACGTGCGGTGCGCCGCGCGGGGGTCCCGGTGTCGCACTCGCACGGGTTCAGCCCGCACCCGCGGCTGTCCTGGATCGGCGCCGCGCCCACCGGTGCGGCGAGCGAGGCCGAGTACCTGGAGATCGGGTTGACCCGCGAGGTCGATCCCGCGCAGCTGGTCGACGCGCTCGACCGGGCCCTGCCGTCGGGGCTCGACGTGCTCGAGGCCGCCGTCGCCACGCCGCCCGCGCTGGCCGACCGGATCGACGCCGTGCGCTGGGCCGTCGAGCTGCCCGGGGTGGCCGAGGGGGAGCTCCGCGCGGCCGTCGAGGCGCTGCTGGCGGAGGAGTCCGTCGTCATCGAGCGTGTCACGCCCTCGGGTCGCAAGCAGATCGACGTCCGGAAAGCCCTGGTGAAGGCCGCGGTCGTGACCGCGAGCAACGGTCCCGGGCTCGCGACCGGCACCGCAGCGGTTGCGGGCTGTGCGATACTGACCGCGGTCGTGCGGCAGACGACACCCGCCGTTCGACCCGACGATGTGTTGGGTGCACTCGACGTTGTCGCAGGCCTCACGCCGCCGGTACCCGCGAGGGCGACCCGGATGGCGCAGGGACTGCTCGACGACTCGGGTGAGCTCGCCGATCCGCTCGGCACTGACCGGGTCACCGCCCAGGTCTGAGCGGCTCGGTGCGACGGAGGCGCCCCCGCGCCGCGCCGCGGCCACCGTCGAGATACACCGCAGCCGAGGATTGCTCCCCACGCACCGCGCGGGGAGAGAACGAATGACGTAGGGCCCCTGCGCGGCCGCCCCCCCACCAGGAGGCGCCCGGGGGCGAAGGAGATGGATGTCGAACAACGATGCGCCCGCCGGTAGCACCGGCGGGCCGTCCGTGCTGGCCGACCTGCCCGCCAAGATGCGGGTGCACGCCCTGGCCAAGCTGATCGGACGCACCAGTCGCGAGGTGCTCGCGACCCTGTCGGAGCTGGGCGCCGAGGTGCGCAGCCCGCAGTCGAGCGTCGAGCGGGCGCTCGCCGAGCGGGTCGTCACGGCCCTGCTGCCCGACGCCGACGCCGAGGGCGAGACGGCCGTCGCCGACGACGCCTACGAGGACGCCACGACCACGGTCGCCGCGCCCGCGCTCCCCGAGATCCCGGCCGACGACGCGGCCGCCGCCGCGGCGGGTGAGGCCGCCGTCGCCGCCGATCCCGGCGCCGCCGAGGCCGACGAGGCCAGCGCGCCGCCCCCGCTGTTCGCCGCGCCGGTCTTCCAGGCCCCCGCCGCCGAGCGCCGCGCGACCCGCCGCGCCCGCGCCGCGTCGTCCGCCCCCGAGGCGGCCGACCCGTTCCGCGTCGTCGAGCCGGCCGCGCCCACCACGGGCCCCGCCGACGCCCCGGCCGACGCCGCCGACGACACCACGGACGAGACCGCCGACGACACCGAGACCGACGAGGCGACCGACGCCGACGACTCCGACGACGACGCCTCCGGCCGCCGGCGTCGCCGTCGCGGCCGCCGTGGCCGCGGGCGGGGCAAGGGCACCGACGCCGACAACGGCGACGCCGAGGCCGGCGACACCGACCCCGAGTCCGACGGGCCCGACGCCGCCACGTCCGACTCCGCCGACCCGGGCGCCGGCTCCGAGGAGCCCGACGCCGACCCCGACTCCGGTGACGACGACGGAGACGACGCCGACGCCTCCGACGACGCCTCCGACGAGACCGGCGGCTCCCGCCGCCGGCGCCGTCGGCGCCGCCGTCGCGGCAACGGGGACGAGACCGACTCCTCCGACGACCCGCCCGGCACCGTCACCCGCGTCCGCACCCCCCGCGACCGCAGCAGCGACGACGAGGCCTCCGACGGCGTGCAGAGCGTCCGCGGCTCGACCCGGCTCGAGGCCAAGCGCCAGCGCCGCCGCGACGGCCGCGACGCCGGCCGCCGCCGCGTCCCGATCCTCACCGAGGCCGAGTTCCTGGCCCGCCGCGAGTCCGTCGACCGCTCGATGGTCGTGCGCGAGCACGGCGACCGCGTCGAGATCGCCGTCCTCGAGGACGACGTGCTCGTCGAGCACTTCGTCGCGGGCGGCTCAAGCGACGGCAACGGCCCGTCGGGCTCGTCGATGGTGGGCAACATCCACCTCGGCCGCGTGCAGAACGTGCTGCCCAGCATGGAGGCCGCGTTCGTCGACATCGGGCGCGGCCGCAACGCCGTGCTCTACGCCGGCGAGGTCGACTGGGACGCCGCCGGCCTCAACGGCAAGGCCCGCCGCATCGAGCAGGCCCTGTCCACCGGCGACAGCGTCCTCGTCCAGGTCACCAAGGACCCCATCGGGCACAAGGGCGCCCGGCTGACCACCCAGATCAGCCTCGCCGGCCGCTTCCTCGTCTACGTCCCCTCGGGCGGCACCGCCGGGATCAGCCGCAAGCTGCCCGACACCGAGCGCAAGCGCCTCAAGGACATGCTCAAGGAGATCGTCCCGTCCGAGGCCGGGGTGATCATCCGGACCGCGTCCGAGGGCGTCACCCAGGAGGCCCTGGAGCGTGACGTGCGTCGCCTGCAGGCGCAGTGGGACGTCGTCAAGAGCAAGGCCGACGCCACCGGCCCGAACAAGGTGAAGGCCCCGGCGCTGCTCTACGAGGAGCCCGACCTGCTGGTCAAGGTCGTCCGCGACCAGTTCAACGAGGACTTCACCCGCCTCGTCGTCTCCGGCGACGACGCGTGGGAGACCGTCTCCAACTACATCGGTCACGTCGCCCCGGAGCTGTCGGAGCGGCTGCACCGCCACGTCGGCCCCGGCGACGTCTTCACCGAATACCGCATCGACGAGCAGCTGCTCAAGGCGCTCGACCGCAAGGTGTGGCTCCCCTCGGGCGGCACCCTGGTCATCGACCGCACCGAGGCGATGACGGTCGTCGACGTCAACACCGGCAAGTTCACCGGGTCCGGCGGCAACCTCGAGGAGACCGTCACCCGCAACAACCTCGAGGCGGCCGAGGAGATCGTCCGCCAGCTGCGGCTGCGCGACATCGGCGGCATCATCGTCGTCGACTTCATCGACATGGTGCTCGAGGCCAACCGCGACCTCGTGCTGCGCAGGCTCACCGAGTGCCTGGCCCGCGACCGGACCCGCCACCAGGTGGCCGAGGTGACCTCGCTCGGACTGGTGCAGATGACGCGCAAGCGCGTCGGCGGCGGCCTGCTGGAGCACTTCTCCACGCCGTGCGAGCACTGCCGTGGCCGTGGCGTCATCGTCTCGACCGACGGCGACACCAAGGGCGACAAGAGCGAGCACAAGCACGACAAGGGCGACCGGCAGAACGAGCGGGAGGGCCGCCGCGGCCGCAACCGCAACCGTCGCGACGACGCGCGTCCGGAGCAGACCGAGGAGCGCCACTCGGCGTCGGCCGACATCGCCGTCGTCGCGGCGTCGATCGCCTCGGAGAACAAGCCCGCCGAGACCAGGGCCGAGCCGCCCGTGCTGCGGCTCGCCGGTGCCGACGACCCCGACGGTGCCGCCTCGGAGGCCCCCGCGGCTGCGCCGGCTCGTGTGGCCGACGAAGCTCCTGTGGCCGACGAAGCTCCTGTGGCCGACGAAGCTCCTGCGACCGACGAAGCTCCTGCGGCCGACGACGCTCCCGTGGCCGACGCGGCTCCTGCGGCCGACGCGGCTCCCGGGCAGGACGACGCGCCGCGCGGCCGGGCCCGCAGGGTCCGGTCCCGCCGGGGGTCGACCACCTCCGACGAGGCCGTGGAATCCGTGGAGTCTGCGGAATCCGAGGGTTCGGCGGAGGCTGTGCCCACGCCGGCGCCCGTCGACGCGGCGATCACCGGTGCCACAGCGGCCGACGAGGCCCCTGCCGCCACGGCTCCCGCGACCACCGACGACACCCCCGCCGCTGTCGCCGGGCACGCCGAGAGCAACGGCGCCCCGACCAGCAACGGTGCCGCGGCGGCGCTCAACGGGCGCGACCCGGTGCCCGCCAACCGCGTCGCACCGCACGTCGACGGCGAGACCGCCGCCGTGGCCGAGGCGGCCGCCGCTGAGCGTCCGCGCCGCCGCCGTGGCCGCGTCACCCGCACCGCGGGATCCCCGAGCGGGGCGGCCGCGGCCGTCATCACCGCACCGCTGCCCGCGCCCGCGTCGGAGGAGGCCGCGGCCGCCCCCGTCACGGTCGCGCCGCAGCCCGAACCCGTCACCGAGGCACGTCCGCGCAGGCAGCGGCGTACCGCATCCCGCCCGGCGGGGCCCCCGTCGGGAACCGACGAGTAGGACGGGGATCAGACCGGGGACCCGGTTTGACCCTGTAGAAATCAGTTCCGTACCCTGGGACATCGGAGCCGCGCCCGCGAAGATCGACGGGATGTGGCGGCGTGCACGCAGCGCGCCTCGTGTCCCCCGATATTCAGGAGTCGTGCGTCAACGATGTACGCGATCGTCAAGACCGGCGGCAAGCAGTACAAGGTGGCCGTGGACGACGTGCTGACCGTCGAGAAGATCGACGGTGAGCCCGGCGCCGAGATCAGCCTGCCGGCCCTGCTGCTCGTCGACGGCGACCAGCTCACCACCGACGCGGACGCGTTGGCCAAGGCCTCGGTGACCGCCACGGTCGTCGAGCACACCAAGGGCCCGAAGATCCGCATCCACAAGTTCAAGAACAAGACCGGGTACCACAAGCGTCAGGGCCACCGTCAGCCTCTGACCAAGGTCCAGGTCACCGCGATCAGCAAGTAAGGAGACCTGGACATGGCTCACAAGAAGGGTGCGTCCAGCTCGCGTAACGGGCGGGACTCCAACGCCCAGCGGCTCGGCGTCAAGCGTTTCGGCGGCCAGGCCGTCAACGCGGGCGAGATCCTCGTCCGCCAGCGCGGCACCAAGTTCCACCCGGGCGACGGTGTCGGCCGCGGTGGCGACGACACGCTGTTCGCGCTGGTCGAGGGCTCGGTCGAGTTCGGCTTCAAGCGCGGTCGCAAGACCGTGAACGTGGTCCCGGTCCAGGTCTGAGGCCTGCACCACCGCGATCTTCAGCAACGGCGGGCTCCCCTCCCAGGGTGGCCCGCCGTTTGCGTGTTCATGACGTAGGAGAAACCTGATGTCTCGGTTCGTCGACCGGGTCGTTGTCCACGCGACCGCGGGCAGCGGTGGCAACGGCTGCGCGTCGGTCCACCGGGAGAAGTTCAAACCCCTCGGCGGGCCCGACGGGGGCAACGGCGGCCGTGGCGGCTCGATCGTCCTGGTCGTCGACCCCGGGGTGCACACCCTGCTCGACTTCCACCACCGCCCGCACGCCAAGGCCCGCAACGGCAAGGAGGGGCAGGGCAGCTTCCGCGCCGGCGCCAACGCCGAGGACATGGAACTGGCGGTCCCCGACGGCACCGTCGTCTTCGACGAGGACGGCGAGATCGTCGCCGACCTCGTCGGTGCCGGCACCCGCTTCGTCGCCGCCGAGGGCGGGCGCGGCGGGCTCGGCAACGCGGCACTGTCGTCGGCCGCGCGCAAGGCCCCCGGGTTCGCACTCCTGGGCGAGGAGGGTGAGACCCGCGAGCTGGTCCTCGAACTGCGGTCCATGGCCGACGTCGGCCTCGTCGGGTTCCCGTCGGCGGGTAAGTCGTCGCTGGTCGCGGCGCTGTCGCAGGCCCGCCCGAAGATCGCCGACTACCCCTTCACCACCCTCGTGCCGCAGCTCGGCGTCGTCAGCGCGGGCGACTCGGTGTTCACCGTCGCCGACGTCCCCGGCCTCATCCCCGGCGCCTCCGAGGGCCGCGGCCTCGGCCTCGACTTCCTGCGCCACATCGAACGCTGCTCCGTGCTGGTCCACGTCGTCGACTGCGCGACCTTCGAACCCGGCCGCGACCCGGTCGCCGACGTCCGCGCCCTCGAGGAGGAGCTCGCCCGCTACACCCCCGCCCTCGGCGGGGACCTCGCGGAGCGGCCCCGGCTCATCGCCCTCAACAAGATCGACGTCCCCGACGCGGCCGACCTCGTCGACATCGTCACCGCCGACCTGACCGCCGAGTTCGGCTGGCCCATCTTCGCGATCTCCACCGCCAGCCACGCCGGGCTGCGCGAGCTCACGTTCGCCATGGCCGAGCAGGTCGCCGCGTACCGGGCGGCGCAGCCCGTCCCCGAGGCGACCCGCGTCGTCATCCGGCCCCAGGCCGTCGACGACGCCGGCTTCACCGTCGAACGCGACCCGGAGGAGGAGGGCGGGTTCGTCGTGCGCGGGCCGCGGCCCGAACGCTGGATCCGCCAGACCAACTTCGCCAACGACGAGGCCGTCGGCTACCTCGCCGACCGGCTCGCCCGCCTCGGCGTCGAGGAGGCGCTGGCCAAGGCCGGTGCCGTGCCCGGGTGCCCGGTCACGATCGGCGACTACGTGTTCGAGTGGGAGCCCACCACACCCGCCGGGGTGGCGACGCTCATGTCGGGCCGCGGCACCGACCGGCGCCTCGAGCAGAACGACCGCGTCAGCGCCTCGGTCCGCAAGGCCGCCCGCGCCGACCGGCGCCGCCACCGCACCGACGCGGAGCTCGCCGCGGAGGCCGAGGCCGACCTCGGCGACGACCCCGACGACGTGCCCGACGTCGCCGCAGACGAGGACCCCTGGAACGAGGACGTCTGGGCCGACGAGCCCGGCCCCGAGGACGCAGAGCAGACGAGCCGGCGATGACCCCACGCGCCGTCCCCACGCCGCGCGAGCAGCTCGCCGCGGCGCGGCGGATCGTCGTCAAGGTGGGGTCGTCGTCGCTGACGAGCCTCGACGGCGGCATCGACCCCACCCGGCTCGACCGGCTCGTGGACGCTCTCGCCGGGCGGCGCGCCGCAGGCACCCAGGTCGTGCTCGTCTCCTCCGGTGCCATCGCCGCCGGGCTCGCCCCGCTGCGGCTGCACCGCCGGCCCCGCGACCTCGCCACCCAGCAGGCCGCGGCGTCCGTCGGGCAGCTGCTGCTCGCGCACGCCTACTCGGCGTCGTTCGCGCGGTTCGACCTCGCCATCGGCCAGGTCCTGCTCACCGCCGACGACATGATCCGCCGCTCGCACTACCGCAACGCCCAGCGCACCCTCGAACGCCTCCTCGGGCTCGACGTGCTGCCCGTCGTCAACGAGAACGACACCGTCGCCACCGACGAGATCCGCGTCGGCGACAACGACCGGCTCGCCGCGCTCGTCGCCCACATCGTCGGCGCCGACGGGCTCGTCCTGCTCTCCGACGTCGACGGCCTCTACGACGGCGACCCCCGCAAACCCGGGTCGTCGCTGGTCGCGGAGGTCGACGACCCCGCCGACCTGCAGGCCGTCCAGATCGCGAAGCCCGGCCAGGCCAGCCTCGGCCGTGGCGGGATGGCCACCAAGATCACCGCGGCGGCGATGGCCTCGGCCGCCGGCATCCCCGTGCTGCTGACCTCCGCCGAGGAGGTCACCGCCGCCCTCGACACCGCCGCCGACGGCCCCAAGACCGGCACCGCGTTCCGGCCGTCGGGGCGACGGATGTCGGCGCGCCGGTTCTGGCTGCGCCACGCCGCCGACGTCCACGGCCGCCTCGACCTCGACGCGGGCGCCGTTGCCGCTGTCATCGGCCGCCGACGATCGCTGCTGGCCGCGGGCATCCACGGTCTCTCCGGCGACTTCGTCTCCGGTGACGTCGTCGACCTCGTCGGCCCCGACGGGGTCGTCGTCGCGCGGGGCGTCGTGGGGTACGACGCGAGCGAGCTCCCCGGGATCATCGGGCGCCGCACTTCGCAGCTGCCCCCCGAGCAGCGCCGCGAGGTCGTCCACGCCGACGACCTCGTCCCCCTGACCTGACCCCCCGCATCCGCCGGGCGCGGGCGGTGCCGGAAGGGGCAAGAACCGCGCGCAACCTCACTGTCGTGGATCCGCTCTGGGACGACCGTGAGGTTGCGGGCGGTTGTGAGGTTGGTCGGGGGTGGGCCGGGGTCGGGCGCAACCTGAGCGTCGTGGATCCGCTCTGGGAGGACTGTGAGGTTGCGGGCGGTTGTGAGGTCGGG
>NZ_BJVJ01000010.1 GCF_007989085.1 Pseudonocardia sulfidoxydans NBRC 16205 | reverse complement strand
CCCCCCTTCCGATCAGAGGGGCGGCTCCCTATCGGCCCAGGGGCGCGCGGCCTCCAGCTGCGTGGCGAGCGCGAGCAGCCGGCCCTCCCCGCCCAGCGGACCGACGAACTGGACGCCGAGCGGGAGCCCCTCGGGCGTGCGGTACAGCGGCACCGACATCGCCGGGCGGCCCGTGATGTTCGCGAGCTGCGTGAACGGCACCGGCGACAGGTTCTGGTCGATCAACGTGTCGAGGACGTTCGTCTTCGCCAGCAGGCCGGCCGCGTGCGCGCGCAGCAGGACCCTGCTCGCCCGCTGCACCGCCTCCGGCGCGTCGAGCTCGCCGATCCGCACCGGCGGACGGGCCAACGTCGGCGTCAGGAGCAGGTCGTAGCGCTCGTGGAACGCGGCCAGCCTGCGGGTGTGGTCGTTCCAGCGGCCGTGCGCGGCGATGTAGGTCGGCGCGGACGTCGCCCGGCCGACGGCCGCCATGATCCGGGTGTCGAGCTCGAACGCGTCCGGCCCGCAGCCGGTCAGCGCGCGGGTCTCGGCGACCTGCGCGGCGACCGCGGCGAACCACATCGTCAGGAAGTCCTTGGCCAGCTGACGTTCGTCGACCCCCGACGCGGCCGCCTCGACCTCGTGACCCGCCGCCGCGAGCAGCGTGGCCGCGTCCTCCACCGCAGCGACGGCCTGCGCGTCGACGGGTGTGCCGAGCGGCGAGGTCGTCGAGAAGCCGATGCGCAGCGTTCCCGGGTCGCGACGGGCCAGGTCCGCGAACGGCTCCGCGGGCCGCGCCGTCGGGTACGGACCGCCCGGGTCGGGGCCGGCGAGCACGTCGAGCATCGCCGCGGTGTCGCGCACGGACCGGGACACGACGCCGTTCACCGCCGCGCCGTGCAGCCGCTCGGCGACGTCGGGCCCGTCGGGCAGCAGACCCCGGCCCGGCTTGAGCCCGAACAGCCCGCAGCACGCCGCCGGGATCCGGATGGACCCGCCGCCGTCGGACGCGCCCGCCACCGGCACGACACCCGCCGCGACCGCCGCCGCCGACCCGCCCGACGACCCACCCGGCGTCCGCCCGGTGTCCCACGGGTTGCAGCTGGGACCGTTGGCATCCGGCTCGGTGATCGCCTTGGCCCCGAACTCGGGGGTGTTCGTCTTCCCGAACGGAACCAGCCCCGCGTCGAGCCAGTGCTGCACGACGACCGCGTGCACCGGCTGCGGGTACGACGCCGGCGCGCGCGACCCGGCGCCCGTCGGCAGGCCCGCGTAGTGCTGGCCGAGGTCCTTGATCAGGAACGGGACGCCCGCGAACGGACCGGTCAACGGTCCCGCGGCGCGGGCCCGGGCGATCTCGTACATCGGCCGCACCAGCGCGTGGATGCGCGGCTCGACCTCCTCGGCCCGCGCGATCGCCGTCTCCAGCAGTTCCGACGCGGAGACCTCGCCCTTCGCGACCAGCTCGGCCAGCCCGACGGCGTCGTGACGGCGGTACTCCGGGTAGTCCACGTCGCGGCTCCTTCGCTCCTCCGTCGGGGCGCGGCGACCCTAACGCGGCACGACGAGGCCGGACAATCGATCGGTGATGCCGGCGACGTCGTCGAGCTCGCCGGACGACACCGCGATGACGAGGTCGAACAGGATGTCGTCGTCGGCGTCGACGGTGTGGCCGTTGATCCAGAGGAACGTCGCGGTCGCGAGCCAGGCGAGTCGCTCGTTCCCGTCCACGAGGGCGTGGTTGCGGGCGAGCGAGTGGAGCAGCGCCGCCGCCTTGCCGATCAGCGTCGGGTAGGCCTCCTCACCGAACACCGTCGCCCGCGGGCGGGCGAGTGCGGACTCGAGGAGTCCGTAGCCGCGGACCAGGACGTCGCCGCTGATCGCGCGACCGGCGACGCGCAGCAGGGTGTCGAGGGTGAGCTGCTCGGTCACGCCTTGCCGAGGCGGTCGAGAAGGTTCGCACACCGCGGTGCGAGCACGTGCAGCGCCTCGTCGACGCGCGCAGAGTGTGTGCGTCGCTCGACGTATTCGCGGACGGCCTCGCGGACGACCTCCTGCATCGACCGGTCCTCGCGCTCGGCCTGCCGGCGCAGGGCGTCGGCTTCGTCGTCGGTCAACCGCAAGGTCATGGCCACAGTTCAACGATGCCTGACTGATACCGACTGCACCGGCCCCGGAGATCGCTAGCCTGCGGGGTGTGGCGATGCTCGAGTTCGGTGACGACGAGGCCAGGCGGCTCGACCGCAGCTACGCGACCAGCGACGTCGTCGCGCAACGGGCGCAGACCCTCGACATGCTGCGGCTGCGCCGCGGCGAGAGTGTCCTCGACATCGGGTCCGGCCCCGGCTACCTGCTCGCCTCGATCGCCGAGGCCGTCGGCCCCGGAGGCTCGGTGCACGGCATGGACCCCAGCGAGGCGATGAACGCCCTCGCCCGGGAGCGGTGCGAGTCGATGCCGTGGACGACCGTCGGCACCGGCGACGCGCTCGCCCTGCCCTTCGCCGACGAGAGCTTCGACGTCGCCGTCTGCACCCAGGTCTACGAGTACGTCGCGGACATGCCGACGGCCGTCGCGGAGCTGCGCCGGGTGCTGAAGCCGGGCGGGCGCGCGGTCGTCCTCGACACCGACTGGGACTCGCTGGTCTGGAACGTCGCCGACCGGCCGCTGCACGACCGGATCATCGACGCCTGGGAGGAGCACCTCGCCGACCCCCGGCTGCCGCGCCGCCTGGCCGGCCTGTTGCGCCGCGGCGGGCTCGAGGTCACCGACCAGCGGGTCGTCCCGCTGTTCAACCCGCGGCTGCACGCCGACACGTTCAGCACGACGATCAAGGAGACGATCGCGGCGTTCGTACCGGGCCGGCGCGGGGTGACGGCCGAGGACGCGGCCGCGTGGCTCGCCGACCTGGATGCCCGGGCCGCCGAGGACGAGTACTTCTTCAGCCTCAACCGCTACAGCTTCTCGGCCGTCCGCAGGTGATCACGTGTGGCGGGTGCGCAGGAACGCGACGAGCACCGCCACGAGCACGACGCCCATGACCAGCACCGCGACCCCGATCCCGGCCGACGGCGCCAGCAGCGGGCAGACCAGCACGACGACCGCACCGGCGCCGACGGGGAGCGGCGCGGCGCTGCCCTGCGGCCACACGATCCGGCGTAGCACGAGGTTCGTCACGAGCACCAGCGCCACCGGGATCGCGACGGCGTAGCCGACGGTCAGCGGCGCGACGTGCGCCTCGTGCGCCGCGTCCTGCACGGCCACCTCGAGCCCGGCGCCGAGGGCGGCGATCGCGGCGAACACCAGGTAGTGGCCGTAGCCCCAGATCAGCGCGATGCGCGTCGTCACCAGGCCGTGCTCGTCGCCACCGAGGAATCCCGTCCACCAGATCGTGAACATCAGCAGCAGCCCGCCGACGGCGACCATGATCTGCTGCGTCGAGAGCCCGTCGGAGATGGCCCCGCCGAAGGCCACGGCGGCGGCGAGGATGACCTCGCCGAGGACGATGATCGTGAACGCGCCGAAGCGGTCGACGATGTGCTCGGGGTGCCAGGCCGTCGTGTGCCGGCGTTCGGCCCAGATGGGCACGGCGATCTCGGCGAGCACGAGGACGGCGAAGCCGACGTGGTCGAGCGGGTGCGGCAGGAGCAGGCGCAGCAGCCACAGCACCTGCACGACCCCGATGCCGATGGCGTACCGGTAGGCGGTCTGTCGGCCCTCGGGATGTTCGCGCGCGACCCGCAGCCACTGCAGGACCATCGGGATCCGCATGACGGCGTAGCCGATCGTCACGACGCGGAAGTCGTAGTCGTTCAGCGCCACCGGGACGCCGGCGGCGAGGATCAGCACGCCCGCCATCTGCAGCAGGGTGAGCACTCGGTAGGGGACGTCGTCGGTGTCGTAGGCCGAGGCGAACCACGTGAAGTTCATCCACGCCCACCAGATGGCGAAGAAGACCATCGCGAACCCGACGACGGCCGAGCCGGCGTGGCCTTCCTCGATCCCGTGCGCGAGCTGGGCCGCGGCCTGCGCGACGCCGACGACGAAGCACAGGTCGAACAGCAGCTCGAGCGGCGTCGACGCCCGGTGCTCCTCGCCGGGGTCGCGCCCGCTCATCCGTCGACGCCACGGTGTCTGCAGCCCGGGTACCCCCACGCGCCGACACCTTAACGTCGCGGCGTCAGCTGCCGGCCGGGGTGTAGTGGCCGGGGACCATGCGGGTCGCGACGCCGAACCGGTTCCACGCGTTGATGACGGTGATCGCGGCGATGAGGTGGGCCAGCTCGGTCTCGTCGAAGTGCTCGGCGGCGCGGGCGTAGACGTCGTCGGGGACGAACCCGTCGGTCAGGACGGTGACGGCTTCGGTGAGCTCGAGGGCGGCGATCTCCTTGGGGGAGTAGAAGTGTCGTGACTCCTCCCACGCGGAGAGCTGGACGATGCGTTCGACGCTCTCGCCGGCGGCCAGCGCGTCCTTGGTGTGCATGTCGATGCAGAACGCGCAGTGGTTGATCTGCGAGGCGCGGATCTTGACGAGCTCGTTGATCACGGGGTCGATGTTGCGGCGGACCGCGGTGTCGAGCCGCACCATCGCCTTGTAGACGTCGGGGGCGAGCTCGGGCATCTGGAGGCGGGCCTCGTGTTCGGGCGCGCGGTCGGGGGCGGTGGTCGTCTGCGTCATGATCACGACGCTAGTTCGAGTGTGGCCCGCATGTGTGGTCCAATTCCGGCATGAGTTCGCGGTCCACCTCGGCGGGTGCGGACCTGCATCTGGAGCTGACGGTCGACCACGGCCGCGGGGTGCGGGTCGCGCTCACCGACGCGCTGCGCGACGCGATCCGGTCGGGCCGGCTGGCCCCCGGAACCCGGCTGCCGGCCACGCGGGCACTGGCCACCGACCTCGGGCTCGCGCGGACGACGGTCGTCGAGGCCTACGCCGAGCTGGTCGCCGAAGGTTGGCTGACGGCCCGGCGCGGCTCCTCCACCCGCGTCGCCGAACGGGCCCCCGCCACGCCGCGCGACCCGTTGCCGCCGGCGCCGCCGCGCACGTCGGGACCGCGGCACGACCTCATGCCCGGCCGCCCCGACGTCGCCGGCTTCCCACGCGCCGAGTGGCTGCGGGCGACGCGGCGGGCGTTGGCGTCGGCACCCGACGAGGCGTTCGGCTACGGCGCCGTCCGCGGGCGGCCCGAGCTGCGCGCGGCGCTGGCCGACTACCTCGCCCGGGCGCGCGGCGTGCGTGCCGACCCGGAGCGGGTCGTCGTGTGCGCGGGGATGTCGCACGGGTTGACGCTGCTCGCGGGGGTGCTGCGGCGGCGCGGGGTGCGGGCGATGGCCGTCGAGTCGGTGGGCCTGCACATCCACCGCAACCTGCTGCGCGACGCCGGTCTGCGCATCCCGCCCATGGAGGTCGACGAGCTCGGCGCCCGCACCGACACCCTGGGCCGCGACGTCGGCGCCGTCCTGCTCACCCCCGCCCACCAGTTCCCGACGGGCGTCGCCCTCGACCCGGCCCGGCGCGCCGCCGCGGTCGAGTGGGCGCGCACCACCGGTGGTCTGGTCGTCGAGGACGACTACGACGGCGAGTTCCGCTACGACCGCCAGCCCGTCGGCGCGCTGCAGGGGCTCGACCCCGACCATGTCGTCCACCTCGGTACGGCCAGCAAGGCCCTCGCGCCCGGGCTGCGGCTCGGGTGGATGGTCGCCCCGGCCGACGTCGTCGCGGAGATCGACGACGGCTCCCCGGACCCCGGGCCGTCGGTCACCAGCGCGCTGGAGCAGCTCGTCCTCGCCGACCTGCTCTCCTCGGGCGCCTACGACCGTCAGGTCCGCGGCCGGCGGCGCACCTACATGCGACGCCGCGACCAGCTCGTCGCCGCCCTCGCGCAGCGGGCGCCGCACGTCGGCGTGCGGGGGCTGGCGGCCGGGCTGCACCTCGTCCTCACACTTCCCGACGGCACGGAGGCCGACGTGCTGCGCTCCGCCGCGTGGCACGGTCTCGCCGTGGAAGGGCTCTCCACGTTCCGCCACCCCGGCGCCGCACCCGGCCCGGCGGGGATCGTCGTCGGCTACGCGACGCCGTCGGACAGCGCGTGGTCGGGCGCGCTCGAGGCCCTGTGCGGGGTGCTGTCCGCCTGACCGGGCGGGACATGTCGACGTCGTGCACGGGTCCGGTGTCGACCGGGGGCAGGCGCTGCAGGCCGCGCGGTCACCCGCGCCCCGACGCGTGCCTCTGCGCCGCCGCCACGATCCCGGCGACGATCTCCAGCTCGGCGGCGTCGCGTGGGCCCGGGACCAGCACCATCCCCGCGCTGACCCGGACCCCCGCCAACGGGTGCGGCACCGCCCACCCCTTGCCGACGGCGTCGTAGGCCAGCTCGGCGGGCAGCGCGACGTGCAGGCTGTGGTCCGGTGCCGGGTGCTGGTGGGCGAACTCGCCGTCGGCGGGCAGGACGAACGCGTCGTCGGGAGCGGTCGACGCGGCCCGATCCAGCAGCAACGCCTGCGTCCCTTCGACACCGACCTTCGTCGGGCCCGTCGACACCCCGTCGAGTGCGGCGATCCGCTGCCACAGCGCGTCGGCGAGATCAGCCGGCCCGTTCTGCGACGTCTGGTGCTGCGGCACACCGGTCGTCGTCTCCGGCGGCTCCCCGGCGCGGGCCGGCAACCGACCTCCCGGCAGCGTCGGCCAGGCCGGTTCGTCACCGTCGGCCAACGGGTTCTCCCCGTGGGCGTGCACCCAGTCGAGGCGGTCGCCCAGCCACGTCCCCAGGTCGCCGACGACCT
Organism: Pseudonocardia sulfidoxydans NBRC 16205; assembly: GCF_007989085.1. Lineage (GTDB taxonomy): Bacteria > Actinomycetota > Actinomycetes > Mycobacteriales > Pseudonocardiaceae > Pseudonocardia > Pseudonocardia sulfidoxydans. The sequence goes on along the minus strand of NZ_BJVJ01000010.1, from coordinate 101,163 downwards.
TGCCCGCCAGCTGGTCCCCGCCCGGCTCCCGCTCCGCCCACACCGGTGCGCCGCTGTGTCGGGTCAGCCAGTCCCAGGTGCGTTGCAGCAGCTCCGGCGGGGTGCGGACGTCGTCGCTGCCGTGCCCGAGGAACACCGGCATCCCGGCCAGCGCGGCCCGCGGCATCGCCACACCCGCGTCGAACGGCAGCGCCCCGTAGAGCAGGACCGCGCCCGCGAACCGGTGCGGCGCCGCGAGCAGCAACGCCCCCGCGAGCGCGACACCCTCGCGGAACCCGAGCAGCAGCACGGGCCGCTCCGGGTCACCCTCGGTGTCGAGCCAGCGCAGCAGCCAGTCGCAGGTCGTGGCGAGCGCGTCGGCGTCGGGGACGCCGTCGACCAGCGGGAACCACTCGTACCCCTTGCCGACGGCGTGCGGCGCCCGCACCGAGACGTAGGCGACCGGGCCGTAGGGCAGCCACGGCGACAGCTCGATCAGCGAGTGCTCGCTCGTCCCGTTGCCGTGCAGGGCGACGACGAGCGGCGCCGCCGGGTGCTCGGTTCCCCAGCGGGCGACCATCGGTTCGTCGAGGGACGTGCCGTCGGTCATCACAACACCCTGCCCTGTCCCGGCCGCCCGACCCGTCTCACTTAAAGACACTGTGAGCGGCAATAGTCGCTATAGCGACTATTGCCGCTCACGAGCGCCGCAGGCGTGCCCTCGGAGGCGCGCCGGCGGAGGCGTGCTCTCGGAGGCGTGCTCTCGGAGGCGTGCTCTCGGAGGCGCGCCCTTGGAGGCGCGCCGGCGGAGGCGAGTCGCCGGCCGTGCGCCGGCGCGGCGCCGGAGGGGATCAGGTCAGCTCGACCGTCCCGTCGTCGGCGATCCGCCACGACGGGTTGTGCGCGACCTCCCACAGCACGTCGTTGGGGTCGCGCACCAGCGCGTGGAACACCCCGCCGAACTCGCCCTCCTGCGGCGGCTTCAGCACCGTCCCGCCCGCCGCTGCCATCGCGTCGGCGAGCGCGCGCACGGCATCCCGGTCGCCGACGTTGTGCGCCAACGTCATTCCCGACGGGCCGATCGTCGTCCCGGCCGGTGCGCCGAGGTCGCGGTCGAAGGAGCCGACCTCGAAGAACCCGAGCAGCAGACCCGCCGCCACCTGGTAGAAGACGATCTCGCCCGGCACGTCGAGGTGCGGGTCCCAGCCGAAGGCCTCGCGGTAGAACGTGCGCGCCGAGTCGAGGTCCCTGGTGGCCACGGTGACGACGCTCAGCCGATGGTCCATGGCGCCGGACGGTAGCCGTCGGGTGGCTCGTCGTCGTGAACGGATCGGACCGGCAGGTGCTCTAGCCTGGTCGCGCCCGGCGCCCGCCGGCTCCGGCGCGACCCGTGGCAAGGTGGAGCCGTTCGCCCGAATCGTCCGGTTCCGGGTGGGTCTTCGAGAAGGGACACCACGGTGCTCGAGATCGGCGCGCTCTGGTGGGGGGCGACGATCGGTCTCGTCGTGCTCCTGCTCGCCATCGACCTGGTCGCCGCCGCGGCACGCCCGCACCGGGTCGGCTTCCGTGAAGCCGTGCTGTGGTCGCTGTTCTACATCGCGGTCGCGGTGGCCTTCGGCGTCGTCTTCTGGATGACGGCAGGCGCCCAGTTCGGCACCGAGTTCTTCGCCGGCTACATCGTCGAGAAGAGCCTGTCGGTCGACAACCTGTTCGTCTTCGTGATCATCATGTCGACGTTCGCCGTACCCGAGGAGCACCAGCACAAGGTGCTGACCTTCGGCATCGTGCTCGCGCTGATCATGCGGGCGATCTTCATCGCCATCGGCGCCACACTGCTCAACTACTTCTCGTTCATGTTCCTGCTGTTCGGCCTGCTGCTCGTCTACACCGCAGTGCAGCTTTTCCGGCACCGTGACGAGGACCCCGACGTCGAGGACAACGGCCTGGTCAAGGTCGCGCGACGGATCCTCCCGGTCACCGACGAGTACGACGGCGGCAAGCTGTTCACGCGGCTGAACGGCCGCAGGATGGTGACGCCGCTGTTCATCGTGCTCGTCGCGATCGGCGGCATCGACCTGCTCTTCGCGCTCGACTCCATTCCCGCCGTGTTCGGCGTGACGTCGGAGGCATTCATCGTCTTCGCGGCGAACGCCTTCGCCCTCCTCGGTCTGCGCGCCCTGTTCTTCCTGGTGAAGGGTCTGCTCGACCGGCTCGTCTACCTGTCGACGGGGCTGGCGGTCATCCTGGCCTTCATCGGGGTGAAGCTGATCCTGCACTGGCTGCACGTCGACATCGCGCCCTCGGTGCCCGAGATCCCGACACCGCTGAGCCTCGGCGTGATCGTCGGCATCCTGGTCGTCGTGACCGTCGCGAGCCTGATCAAGACGCGCAACGACCCCTCCGCGAAGGCCCACGCCGGCTCGCTGAAGGCCACGAGGTCACGCGAGGCGCAGGCCGACACCGAGTCCTGAGACCCGGCAGGCCGGGGTCAGCCCGATGCGCGCGCCCCACCCGGCTCCAGGGCCGCGACCAGGTCCTCGCGCGCCCTCGCCACCCGCGACCGGATGGTGCCGACGGGACAGCCGCACACCTGCGCCGCCTCCGCGTAGCCCATGCCCAGAACCTGGGTGAGGACGAACGCGTCGCGACGGTCGGGCTCGAGCCCGGCGACGAGCGAGGACACGAGGACGGCCTCGTCGGCGGCCGACACCCGCACGCCCCGGGCCGCCACGGTGTCCCAGTCGTCGACGGCTGTCGTCCGAGGCCGGCGCACCGCGGTCCGCACGGCGTCGGCCGCGACCCGGCGGGCGATCGCGAGCAGCCACGCCCGGGCCGGGCCCTCGCCCGTGAAGCGGGGCAGCGAGCGGACGGCCCGCAGGTAGGTGTCCTGCAGCAGGTCGTCGGCGTCGGCCGGGCCGGCGAGATGGGAGAGGAACCGCCGGACGTCGTCCCGGGTGGTGCGGACGAACTCGTCGAGGGCCGCGCGGTCGCCTGCCGCCGCGGCCAGCGCACAGGTCGTCACGGGATCGGCCGTGGCGGACGCGGCGGGGGCGGACCGGCGGAACATGGGCAGACCGTAAAGAGCCCCGCCCCGACACGACCGGGTGACATCGGGAACCACGACCGCCCCGGCGACGACCTCTTCGACATGCGCCACATCGCCACGTTCTGCGGAAGCTGCAACTGCGGATGCCCCGAGCTGTTCGTCGACGAGACCGCCGAGGCGGAGAAGCGGATCGTCATCACCGACGACTTCGGCCAGCGGATCCAGATGAGCGTCGCCCAGCTCGCCGACCTGATCGACGACGTCCGCCGCGGGGTCCTCGACGAGGTCGTCGCACCCGCCGCGGGCTGACCTGCCCGAACAGATGGACTGCTCCGCCTGTCGCGAGGCGCTCTCCGCGCGTCTCGACGGTGAGGACCGCCCCGGCGAGGCCACGGCGACCGACACCCACCTCGCCGGGTGCCCGACCTGCCGGACGTTCCACGACCGGGCCGCGCGCGTCACGCGGCTGACCCGGACGCGGCTCGTCACGTCCGGGGCGTCGACGGTGGACCCGGGGACGCTCCCCGACGTCGTGCCCGACCGGCCCCGTGGCGACGTCCTGCACGCGCTGCTCGCCGCCGCCGGCGTCGCGCAGCTCGCGCTGGGTGTCACCGGGCTGCTCGACGCCGCGGGCGCCGGCCACCACGGCGGCGTGCTCGGTGGCGCCGCGCTCGCCCATCTCGGGCACGAGAGCGCGGCGTGGAACGCCGCGGTCGGGGTGGGGTTCCTGGCCGTCGCGCTGCGCCGGACCCGGCCGGCGGGCAGTCTCGTCGTGACGCTCGGTGCGTTCGTCGCGGTCCTGCTGGCGACGTCGGGTGTCGACGCCGTCGCCGGACGGGTCGAGGCGGGACGGCTGGCCGGGCACGGCGTGCTCGTCGTGGGGCTGGTGCTGATGCTGGTGCTGTACCGGACAGGTCCGGGCGGCCGCGGTCGCAGCCGGGTGGGCGCCACCGTCACGGTCGAGGCGGACGACGCCCCGGCGCCGGCCGGTGCCCTTCCGACGGAAAGGCGCGTCGACCTGCGCCCCTCGGCCCGCCGAGCGGCGTGACCCCCGGCGGCCCGCCGGTCCCGGCCCGCCCCCGCCGAGGGGCCCGCCGGTCCCGGCCCGCCGCCGGACCAGCCTGAACAACCGCGCGGACGTCGGAAGACCGGCTGTCGACCGGCCGGCTGGCGCGGGGCCTACTCCCGCCAGGCCCGCTCGAACGGCAGCCGCCACGCGTTCGGCGCGATGAGCTGGTGGATGGCGTTGGGGCCCCAGGTGCCCACCGGGTAGCTCTTCACCGGGGGCGGGTCGTCGAGCAGCGGGGCCGACCGCTCCCACAGCGACTCGATGCCCTCGGCGGTGTTGAACAGCGTGTGGTCGCCACGCATGGCGTCGAGGATCAGCCGCTCGTAGGCCTCCAGGACGTCGCCGCCGTGCTCGGTCTCCTGCGTGGAGAACTGCAGCGACAGCTTCTCCAGCCGCATCCCCGGCCCCGGTCGCTTGCCGTAGAACGACAGCGACACCCGGCCCGACTCGGCGAGGTCGAAGGTCAGGTGGTCCGGGCCCTGCGACCCGACGCCCGAGCCCGTCGGGAACATCGTCCGCGGTGCCTCCTTGAAGGCGATCGAGATGATCCGCATGCCCTCGGCCATCTTCTTCCCCGTGCGCAGGTAGAACGGGGTGCCGGCCCAGCGCCAGTTGTCGATGCCGACCTTGAGCGCGATGAACGTCTCCGTGTCGGACTCGCGGCTGACCCCCTCCTCCTCGCAGTAGCCGACGTACTGCCCTCGCACCACGTCGGTGGGACGGATCGGGAGCAGCGACCGGAAGACCTTGTTCTTCTCCTCGCTGATCGCGCGCGGCTCCAGCGCCGTCGGCGGCTCCATCGCGACGAACGCCAGCACCTGCATGAGGTGCGTGACGACCATGTCCTTGAACGCGCCGGTCGACTCGTAGAAGTTGGCGCGCAGGTCCAGACCCAGCGTCTCGGGGATGTCGATCTGGACGTGGTCGATGAAGTTGCGGTTCCAGATCGGCTCGAACAGCCCGTTGGCGAAGCGGAACGCCAGGATGTTCTGCGCCGCCTCCTTGCCGAGGAAGTGGTCGATCCGGAAGACCTGCGACTCGTCGAACACCTCGTGGACGAAGTCGTTGAGCCGGATCGCGGTGTCGAGGTCGGACCCGAACGGCTTCTCCATGACGACGCGCGAGTCGGACACGAGGTCGGCGTCGCGCAGCATGCTGATGACGGCCGTCGCGGCCTTGGGCGGGACCGACAGGTAGTGCAGCCGGCGGCAGTCCGGCCCGAGGAGCTCCTCGGCGCGCTTGACCTCCGACGACAGCCCTTCGGGGCCGGCGCCCTGCGGGACGTAGGTGAGCCGCTCGGCGAACTGGGACCAACCCTCGTCGTCGAGCTTGTGCATCCCGAACGACTCGATCGCGGAGCGCGCCAACGCCCGGAACTCGTCGGTGGTGATGTCGTCCATCGCGGTGCCGACGACGCGGATGTCCGGCGCCAGCGACGACCGCACCAGGTAGGCCATACCGGGGATGAGTTTGCGTTTCGCGAGGTCGCCGGTCGCGCCGAACAGGACGATGACGTGCGGAGCCAACGGCTCGTTGTCGCGCGTACGCGGCCGCGCACCGGTGGCCGGATAGGCGATCGTCTGGGCACGACGGGGGCTGACCACGGTGCGACCTCCCACGAACAGGCCCCGCGTGACCGCGCAGGGCGACTCTCCGTGGGACCGTACCCAGATCCGGGCCGTTCCTCAGGCCGGCCAGGTGTCGACGGGGTGACGACTCGGTGCGTGGCCGGGGGCGTCCGGGTATTCCGGCCCTCGTCGCGGGGGGTGAGGCGCGCGTACGGTCGGCGGCCCCCGCGAGGAGGAGCCATGGCCGACGCGCCCGTCCCGTTCAGCCACGCGCCCGGCGGCGGCGTCCCCTTCGCCCTGCCCACGGGCGTCGGCCATCTCCTGGCGGCGGCCGGGGACACCGGTGGTGCGATCTCGGTCGTGGAGCTCGTCATCCGCGCGGGGGAGGGGCCGGGCCTGCACGTGCACGGCCGCGACCACGAGATCTGGTACGTCCTCGACGGCGACTTCCGGTTCCGTCTCGACGACGACGTCGTCGCCCGCTCGACCGGCGGGTTCGTCTTCGGTCCCCGCGGTGTGCCCCACACGTTCCGCAACGACGGCGGTACGGACGGCCGGCTGCTCGTCGTGTCCACGCCGTCGGGGCTCGAGGAGTTCTTCCTGGACTGGACGGCCGCCGGCGAGCCGGAGGGCCTCGAGGCGCTCGCCGCGTCCGCGCGCCTGGCCGGGGTGGAGTTCGTCGGGCCTCCTCTCGGTCCCCTGACGGCGGACGAGCGCACGACCTGAGCGCCGTGGCCCACGCGACCCGGTGCCCGACGACCCGACCGCCTGGGGCTGCGGACGGTCGGCCGACGAACGGCGCGCAACCTCACCGTCGTGGATCCGGTCCGCGACAGCAGTGAGGTTGCGCGCGGTAGTGGGCCGGGGCGCAGGGACCGGGGCGGGTCAGGGGGCCGGGCGCAGTGGGGCGATGCCCGTCCGCAGGCGGGCGATCTCGTCGAACATCGTCTTGGCGGCGGCGATCATGACGTCGTTGGCGACGAGCGTCCCGTCGTCGGCGATCTTCTCCCCGACGAACGGGATGTGGACGGCGTCGACGGCGGGGACCATCCGCAGCGTCGTGAGGACGCTGCGCAGCGCGACGGCGGCACGGGTACCGGCGGAGACACCGCCGTAGGAGACGATCCCCGCGGGCTTGTAGCGCCACTCGTGGTTGAGGAAGTCGATCGCGTTCTTGAGCACCCCGGCGTAGGAGCCGTTGTACTCGGGCGTCACGAAGACGAAGGCGTCGCCGCGCGCGATCGTCTCCGACCAGCGCTTCGTGTGGTCGTTCGTGTACTGCGCGCGGACGGGGTGGATGGGCTCGTCGAACATCGGGAGGTCGATCTCGGCGAGGTCGAGCACCTCCACGTCGAAGCCCCCGTGGGCGCGCGCCTGCTCGGCGGCCCAGGCCGCGACGGGTGCGCCGACGCGGCCGGGACGGGTGCTGCCGACGACGATCTGCAGTACGGGCACACAAACTCCTTGTCAAACCTTCGCGTGGGTGTCGAGCGGGGCCAGGCCCAGATGGTCGCGCAACGTCGTGCCGGTGTAGTCGGCCCGGAAGGAGCCGCGCTCCTGCAGGATCGGCACGACCTTGTCGGCGAACTCGTCGAGACCCGTGGGTGTGATGTGCGGGACCAGGATGAACCCGTCCGACGCCCGCTGGTCGACGAATCGTTCCATCTCCTCGGCGACGGCCTGCGGGGTGCCGACGAACGACTGCCGCGACGTCACCTCGGTCATGAGGTCGCGGATCGAGAGGTTGTGCGCCGCCGCGCGCTCCCGCCATTCGCGAGCGGTGGCCAGCGGGTCGCGGTACATGCGGTCGGCGGCGCGGCCCTGCGAGACACGCGGGGTGTCGGCGTCGACGACGAGCGGGTCGATCTCGGGCAGCGGACCGTCCGGGTCGAGGTGCGACAGGTCGCGGTTCCACACCTGCTCGAGGAAACGCAGCGCGGTCTGGCCGCTCACCTGCTGACGACGGATCTCGCGCCCGCGTTCCTCGGCCTCGGCCTGCGTGTCGCCGAGGGCGAAGGTGGTGGCGGGCAGGATCTTCAGCTGGTCCTCGGTGCGGCCGTGGGCGGCGAGGCGTCGCTTGACGTCGGCGTAGAACGCCTGGCCGGCTTCCAGCGAGCCGTGCCGGGTGAAGATCGCGTCGGCGCCGGCGGCGGCGAACTCGCGGCCCTCGTCGGAGTCGCCGGCCTGCAGCACGACGGGCCGGCCCTGGGGGCTGCGCGGCACCGAGAAGCGGCCGCGGATGTCGAACTGGTCGACGTGGACGTCGAAGCGGCCGGCGTCGCCGTCGCGCAGGAACGCGGCCGACGCCTTGTCGGCGACGATCTCGTCGCCATGCCAGGAGTCGAGCAGCGTCATGACGGTGTCGAGGAACTGCGTGGCGCGCAGGTAGCGGTCGCCCTGGGCGAGGTAGCCGCCGCGGCGGAAGTTCTCGCCGGTGAACTTGTCCCAGGAGGTGACGACGTTCCAGGCCGCGCGCCCGCCGGACAGGTGGTCGATCGACGCGAGCCGCCGCGCGACCTCGTAGGGCTCGTTGAAGGTGGAGCTGATCGTCGCGGCCAGGCCGAGCCTCTCGGTGACGGCGGCGACGGCGGCGAGGATCGCCGCGTTGTCGGGGCGCCCGACGACGTCGAGGTCGTAGACGGCGCCGTTCTGCTCCCGCAGCCGCAGGCCCTCGGCGAGGAACATGAAGTCGAACTTGGCGCGCTCGGCGGTGCGGGCCATGTGCGCGAACGAGGAGAACTCGATCTGGCTGCCCGACTCGGGCTCGCTCCAGACCGTCGTGTTGTTGACGCCGGGGAAGTGCGCGGCGAGGTGCATCTGCCTGCGGCTCATCGGGCGCTCCCTGCGGTGGTGGCGTAGCGGTCGGCGGGGCGGGGCAGGCCGAGCAGCCCGCGCAGCGTCGACGCCTCGTAGGCGGCGCGGAACAGGCCCCGGCGTTGCAGCTCGGGGACGAGCCCGCGGGTGACCTGCCTGAGGTCGTCGGGCAGCACGGCCGGGCGCAGCCGGAAGCCGGTGAGCCCGGCGCCGCGCAGGTCGTCGAGCAGGTCGGCGAGCTCGGTGGGCGACCCGGCGAAGACCCGGGCGTCGTCGGTGAGGGGGTCCGTCGCGTCGAGGCGGGCGAGCCGGTCGCGGGCGGCCGAGGCGTCGTCGTCGAGGACGACGGTCAGGTCCGCCCAGACGTGGACGGTCTCGGCCTCGCGGCCCGCACCGGCCTGCGCCTCCCGGATCGAGGCGACGATCTGGCGGGCGTCGGCGGCGTCGCGCGGGGTGACGAAACCGAGGTCGCACGACGTCCCGACCAGCGCGAACGGCTCCGCCCGATGGGCGAGCGCCGCCACGATCGGCTGCCCCTGCGGCGGGCGCGGCGTGATCGACGGCCCCCGCACGCTGAAGTGCGGGCCCTCGAAGTCGATGTAGTGCAGGCGGTCGCGGTCGATGAACCGGCCGGTCGCGGCGTCGCGGATGATCGCGTCGTCCTCCCAGCTGTCCCAGAGCCGCCGGATCACCTCGACGGCGTCGGCGGCCTCGCCGAACAGCTCGCGCAGCAGCTCGTCGCGGTCGGTCGGGATGGTGCGCCTGCCGAAGAGCGCGGCGTCGTCGGGGCGGGCGGCGACCCGGACCTGGACGCCGCCGCGGCCGCTGCTGACGTAGTCGAGCGTCGCGATCGTCGTCGACACGTGGAAGGGCTCGGTGTGGGTGACGACGACCGTCGGCAGGATCCCGACGTGCGCGGTCAGCGGCGCGATCCGGGACGCGAGCATCGACGCGTCGAGGCGGCCGCGGACCTGGTCGGTGCGGTCGTCGGAGGCGAAGGGATCGGCCGACTGGAGGCCGAGGCTGTCGTCGACGGCGACCAGGTCGAGCAGCCCGTGCTCGGCCTCCGCGACGAGATCGGCCCAGTAGCCGGCGGTGAGCAGCTCGGCGGGCCGGGTGCCGGGTTCGCGCCAGGCGGCGGGATGGCGGCCGGCGCCGTCGAGCAGGACGCCGAGGTGCAGGGGTGTGTCGGGCACGGGTTCGCCTTCGGTTCGGACGGCAGGGTCGGCGGGCGCGGGAACGGCGCCCGGCGTCAGAGGCCGGTGGGGGAACCGACGCCGTCGAGCCAGCGGCGGCCGACGAGGACCGCGTCGGGTCCGGGCAGCGTCGCGACGTCGTGCACTCCTCCACGGTCGCACACCGACGAGGCCGAGGTCAGCGTGATGCTGTCCTCGGCCCCGGCGGGAATACCGGGAGATGTCCGGTCAGCCGTCGCCCGATCCCGCGGGCCGGGCGGGGTGCCGCGCTGCACGTCGCCCCTCAGGCTTCCTCGACGACGATGTTCGCGCGGTTCGGGTAGAACGCGAGGTGCCCGGCGATCGGGGCCACCGCCTCGTACGGCTCGACGTAGCTCCAGGCCACGTCCTCGACGGAGCCTTCGGGTGTCGTCACCGTGACGTAGGAGGCGTCGCCCTTGTACGGGCAGTAGGTGGTGGTGGCGCTGTCGGACAGCACCGCCGCGTCGACGTCCTCGCGCGGCACGTACCAGGCGACGGGGTAGTCGGCCTCGCGCAGGGCGAGCGCCTTCGTCGAGTCGGCGACGACGTGCCCGCCCACCTTCACGACGACGCGCACGCCGCCGGGCTCGACGGTGATCGGGTGGTCCGGGCCGGGAATCCTCACGCTGCGGCTCATGACCGGTCCAACCGTTCCCGGCCCCGATCTATTGCCTCACATGCGCTCGAGGGCGTCCGGCTTGTGGACGGCGTCACCGCCGCTCTTGTCGCTGCGCACCCGGTACTGCGGTTCGTCCTTCGACGCGCGGACGGTCCGTCCGGCCGCCTCGGTGTCGGAGGTGATCTTCTCGACGACCTCGCCCTCGGCCGTGCCGCCGTGGCTCTTCCAGCGGACCTTGTCGCCCTTGCGGAACTCCTGGGTCATGTCCGGCGCTACCCGGCCCGGCGCTCCGCGTAACCCGCTGCCGTGACCGCCCGCCGAGATGCACGTCAGGGTCGCGGGTGCGGCGCGGACCGCGCTGAGGTGCAGCTCGGCAGGGTCTCGGACGGGGTCGGCGGCTTGTGGCGGCGCACCTCGGACACGGGCACACTGGACGGTCCGGACGGACTCGCCGGGCGAGAGGGTGGGACGCGCGATGCGCACGGTGCTCAACGTCATCTGGCTGGTGCTCTGCGGGCTGTGGCTCGCCATCGGCTACGCCGTCGCCGGCGTCATCTGCTGCATCCTGATCGTCACGATCCCGTTCGGGCTCGCCTCGTTCCGGATGGCCAACTACGCCCTCTGGCCGTTCGGTCGCGACCTGGTCCGGCGGCCCGACGCCGGCGCCCCGTCGGCGATCGGCAACGTCATCTGGTTCGTCTTCGCCGGCTGGTGGCTCGCCCTGGGCCACCTGGCCACGGCGATCGCGCTGGCCGTGACCATCATCGGGATCCCGCTGGCGTGGGCCAACATCAAGCTCATCCCGGTGTCGATCGTCCCGCTGGGCCGCGTCATCGTCGACCGCCCGGAGCTCGCCTACCCGGGCTACCGTCCGGCCTACTGAGCGGGACCGGACCGCCGGCGCCGCGGTGCTGCGGGGCCGGTCAGGAGGCGACGCGCACGACCCGCAGGGCCACGAGGTCGCCGACGTATCGGCCGCCCGTGAGCTCCGCTGTTTCGTGGAACGGTCGTTACACTATTGACGACCCCTGTCCGTCGCTCCGACGTGCGTCCGACGGCGTCGAGCTGCACCCTCACAGTGGAGGGACTCATGGCCGAAGATCAGACCGTCGACGTGGTCGTCGTCGGCGCCGGTTTCGCCGGGCTCTACATGCTGCGGCAGCTGCACCGCCTCGGGCTGAGCGCGGTCGTGCTCGAAGCCGCGGACGGCGTCGGCGGCACCTGGTACTGGAACCGCTATCCCGGCGCCCGCTGCGACTCGGAGAGCTACTACTACTCCTATTCGTTCGACGAGGACCTCCAGCAGGAGTGGACCTGGTCGGAGCGCTACGCCGGGCAGGCCGAGATCCTGCGCTACCTCGACCACGTCGCCGACCGCTTCGACCTGCGTCGCGACATCCGGCTGAACACCCGCGTCACCGCCGCCCGGTGGGACGACACCGCCGGCACCTGGACCGTCGACACCGAGCAGGGCGGCAGCTGGAGCGCGCGCTGGATGGTCACCGCGGTCGGGTGCCTGTCGTCGGCCAACGTGCCCGACATCCCCGGCCTCGACTCGTTCGGAGGCGACTGGTACCACACCGGGCAGTGGCCCCACGAGAAGGTCGACTTCACCGGCAAGCGCGTCGGCATCGTCGGCACCGGGTCGACGGGCATCCAGGCCATCCCGGTCGTCGCGGCCGAAGCCGAACACCTCACCGTCTTCCAGCGGACCCCGAACTACTCCATCCCCGCCCGCAACGGCCCCATGCCGCCCGAGGTGTCGGACCGGATCAAGCAGGAGTACGCCGACATCCGCGCCGTCCAGCGCGCCTCCACCAACGGGCACCCGTTCCTCATCAGCCCGACCTCCGCGCTGTCGGTCGCCGACGACGTGCGCAGCGCGACCTACGAGGACGCGTGGGAGTTCGGCGGCCTGCGCTTCCGCGCCGCCTACTCCGACCTGCTGTCCGACCAGGCCGCCAACGACACCGCCTCCGACTTCATCCGCGACAAGATCCGCGAGGTCGTGAAGGACGCCGAGGTCGCCGAGCGGCTGCTGCCCGACGACCACGGCTTCGCGACGAAGCGACCCCCCATCGACACGCAGTACTTCGAGACCTACAACCGCGACAACGTCACGCTCGTCGACGTCCGATCCACCCCGATCCAGGAGATCACCGCGACCGGCATGCGCACGACCGAGCAGGAGTACCCGCTCGACTGCATCGTGTTCGCGACCGGCTTCGACGCCCTCACCGGTCCGTTGCTGCGGATGAACATCCAGGGCCGCGACGGGACGACCCTGCGCGACCACTGGGCCGAGGGCCCGAAGACATACCTGGGCCTGCAGGTCGCCGGCTTCCCGAACATGTTCACGATCACCGGGCCCGGCAGCCCGTCGGTGCTCACCAACATGCCGACGTGCATCGAACAGCACGTCGACTGGATCACCGACGTCCTCGAGCACGCCCGTGACGGCGGTCTCACCCGCATCGAGACGACGGAGGCCGCCGAACGGGAGTGGGGCGAGGAGGTCCAGCGGGCCGCCGACCGGACGCTGCTGCCACGCGCCGCGACATCCTGGTACCTCGGTGCGAACGTCCCCGGCAAACCGCGCGTATTCATGCCATACGCAGGGGGAATGGCGTCGTACGCGGGCACGTGCACCGACGTCGCCAAGGACGGATATCGCGGATTCGTGATGGCCTGATCGGAGTGCCGCCGCGACCGGCGGGACAGCGGAATCACCGTTGTTCGGCGACCCGTTCCCGCCGGTCCCGGAAACTAAACATCTCCGTGGACCACCTCACAGAATTTCCACGTTTGCGCAGGTCGGCGCCACGAGTGGGCTGCGCGACGGCAAACGGCTTGTTAGGTTGGTCCACCATGACGGTGCAAGTGGACGCCCCCGAAGGCCCGCCGAGTACGCCGCCCACCGTGCTGATTTCCCAGCCGACGGTCGACGACGGCGTCGACCTTTCCCGGCTCGCCGCCGAGTCGAAGGTGCTCGATCTCAACTCTCGTTACGCCTATCTGTTGTGGTGCCGCGACTTCGCCGAGACGTCCGTCCTGGCCCGGCTCGACGACCCGACGAGTGAGCCCATCGGCTTCGTCACCGGCTACCGCCGCCCCGACGCCCCGAACACCCTCGTCGTGTGGCAGGTCGCGGTCGACGCCGCCGCCCGCGGCCTCGGAGTCGCCGGCGGCATGCTCGACGCCCTCGTCGACCGGGTGCCCGGCATCGATCACCTCGAAACGACGATCACCCCGGACAACGACGCGTCCGAGCGGTTGTTCGCCGCGTTCGCCGAGCGCCGCGCGGCCCGCCTCGTCACCTCCGAGCTGTTCTCCGCCGAGCAGCTCGGCGCCGGTCACGAGCCGGAGATCCTCCACCGCATCGGCCCCTTCGCGGCCTGACCGGCGACGCGCGCCCCGGCACGCACCACGGCGACGAACGACGGCGACACCGATACCGGACACCCGCTCACGACCGGCCGCCCGCCGGTCACGACGACCCGAGACGCAGTGATCACCAGATGACGACGACCGCCCGCACCGATCTTCCGCAGACCCTCACCACATTGGGGAGCACGATGCTCGAGACGCCCACCGCCGGTTCGACCCCGTCCGTCCGGCGACCATCCGACGCCCGTGGCGACACGACCGTCTTCGGCGATCTCGAATCAGAGGTCCGCAGCTACTGCCGCAACTGGCCGGTGGTGTTCGACACCGCCCGCGGCAGCCGCCTCAGCGACGTCGACGGCCGCAGCTACCTCGACTTCTTCGCGGGCGCCGGTGCGCTCAACTACGGCCACAACCCGCCCGCGCTCAAGAAGCCGCTGATCGACTACCTGATGCGCGACGGCATCACCCACGGCCTGGACATGTACACCACGGCCAAGGGCGACTTCCTCGACACGTTCCGCGACCTCGTCCTGAAACCCCGCGGGCTGAACTACAAGGTGCAGTTCCCCGGGCCCACCGGCGCGAACGCCGTCGAGTCCGCCCTCAAGTTGGCGCGCAAGGTCACCGGCCGCGAGGCAATGATCAACTTCACCAACGCGTTCCACGGCATGACGTTGGGCGCGCTCTCGGTGACCGGCAACTCGATGAAGCGCGGCGGCGCCGGTATCCCGCTGGTCCACGCCACGCCGATGCCGTTCGACAACTACTTCGACGGCCAGGTGCCCGACTTCCTGTGGTTCGAGCGTGTGCTCGACGACCAGGGGTCCTCGCTCAACGAGCCCGCCGCCGTGATCGTCGAGACCGTGCAGGGCGAGGGCGGCATCAACCCCGCCCGCATCGAATGGCTGCAGGCCCTCTCCGAGCTGTGCAAGCGCCACGACATGCTGCTCATCGTCGACGACGTGCAGATGGGCGTCGGCCGCACCGGCCCGTTCTTCTCGTTCGAGATCGCCGGGATCGAGCCCGACATCGTCACGATCTCCAAGTCCATCTCCGGTTACGGCCTGCCCATGGCGCTGGTCCTGATCAAGCCCGAGATCGACCAGTGGGGACCCGGTGAGCACAACGGCACCTTCCGCGGTCACAACCCCGCGTTCGTGACCGCCACCGCCGCGCTGCGCGAGTTCTGGGCCGACGACACCCTCGAGCGCTCGACGCTCGCCAAGGGCGAGCACGTCGAGGAGGCGTTCACCCGGATCGCCGCCGACAACGCCGAGGCCGCCATCACCGTCAAGGGCCGGGGCCTGGCCCGCGGCCTGCAGTTCGAACAGCCCGAGCTCGCCGCCAAGGTCTGTGCCGCGGCGTTCGAACGTGGTCTGCTGATGGAGACCTCCGGACCCAACAGCGAGGTCATGAAGGTGCTCCCGCCGCTGACCGTGAGCGACGCCGAGCTCGACGAGGGACTCGCGACCATCGCCGAGTCCGTCCGCACCGTGGTGAAGGGGGCCTGACCATGATCGTCCGGACACTTGCCGAGATCACCGACACCGAGCGCGACGTCAAGACGCCGAACTGGCGCAGCAAGCGCATCGTCCTCGCCGACGACGGCGTGGGCTTCTCGGTGCACGAGACCGTGCTCGATGCGGGATCGATCAACGACTTCTGGTACGCCAACCACATCGAGGCCGTCTTCATCACCGCGGGTGAGGGCGAGCTCTACGACAAGGACAACGACACCACCTACCAGCTCGGGCCGGGCTCGATCTACGTGCTCAACGGCAACGAGCGTCACCAGCTCCGGCCCCGCACCGAGATGCGGACGGTCTGTGTGTTCAACCCGCCGGTCACGGGGCGTGAGGTGCACGACGAGAACGGTGTGTACCCGCTGATCAGGATCACCCCGGGGGAGAAGGCCGGCACCGAGAAAGCGAAAGTGGAGGAGGCGAGCTGAATGACCGCTGTTGTCGGCGGTGATCGACGGACCGGTGACCGGTACCCCACGCGGATCGCGGCGAACGCGTCGCTGATAGCGCGCGAGGAACCGGCCGTCTGGGGCGGCCCCGACGGTGGGATGTTCGGGGTCGGAGAGCTGGAGGCGCACGAACGCGACGGATTCGTGCAGGTCCCGCAGCTCCTCACACCGGCCGAGGTCGCCGGGTACGCCGCCGAGCTGGACCGGCTGGCGACGGACCCGGACGTCCGCCGCGACGAGCGCTGTGTCGTGGAGAAGACGTCGAACGAGGTGCGCTCGATCTTCGAGGTGCACCGCATCAGCGACGCCGTCGCGCGGTTGGTCGCCGACGAACGCGTCGCCGGCCGGGCCCGCCAGATCCTGGGCTCGGAGGTCTACGTCCACCAGAGCCGGATCAACTACAAGCCCGGCTTCGGCGGCGGCGGCTTCTACTGGCACTCCGACTTCGAGACCTGGCACGCCGAGGACGGCATGCCCGTCCCGCGCGCGGTCAGCTGCTCGATCTCGCTCACCGAGAACTTCCCCTACAACGGCTGCCTGATGATCATGCCGGGCTCCCACCGGACCTTCGTGTCCTGCGTCGGCGAGACCCCCGCGGACCACTACCGAGAGTCGTTGAAGGAGCAGGAGATCGGCACACCGGACCCGGACAGCCTGACGGTGCTGTCCGACCGGCACGGCATCGCCATGCTCACCGGGGCCGCCGGGTCGGCGACGTTCTTCGACTCGAACTGCATGCACGGGTCGTCGGACAACATCTCGCCGTACCCGCGCTCGAACATCTTCGTGGTGTTCAACAGCGTCGAGAACGAGTGCGTCGAGCCGTTCTCCGCGCCCGGCCGCCGGCCGGACTTCATCGGCGCGCGCGACTTCACCCCCGTGCCGCACTGACGGGCCTCACGCCCCGACGCCGGCCCCGCCCTGCCCCGGGTGGGGCCGGCTCCTGTACCCGGCCTGCGGGGGCCGCTCAGGCCCGGCGCCGGCCCAGCCTGTCGTCCAGCGGGACGACCGGGGACAGCTCGGGACGCTTCGGCAGGTAGCCGTCGCCGATCGCGATTCCCCGCAGGCGCTTACGGACGTAGGGCATCACGTGGTCGCGGAACCACACCAGATCCGACTGCTGACGCGACCGCCAACCCGGGGCCTCCGCCGCGGGCCAGGGCGTGCGCCAGTCGGCCGGGACGGGCTCGCCCAGCGCCTCCAGCACCCGCAACGCCACCCGCTCGTGAGCCTCCGGCGTCAGGTGCAGCCGGTCCAGGCTCCACGCGCGCGGATCGGCCAGCACGTCCATGCTCCACAGGTCGACGACCCGGCAGCCGTGCCGCTCGGCACTGGCCCGCATCATCTCGTTGTAGCAGGCGACACGGCCCCGCAACCGGCGCATCAGCACGTGCATCTTCCGCAGGTCGAACCCCGTGAAGATGAGCACCTCGGCGCCGGTGGCCACCAGACGGGCCAGCGCGGCGTCGAACCGGGCCGCGAGGTCGTCGGTGTCGCAGCGGAAGCCGATGATGTCGTTGCCGCCCGCGCAGAACGTGATCAGGTCCGGTTTCATGCGCTCGGCCACCGGGATCTGGTCGGCGACGATCTGGTC
This sequence comes from Pseudonocardia sulfidoxydans NBRC 16205, assembly GCF_007989085.1. Classification (GTDB taxonomy): domain Bacteria; phylum Actinomycetota; class Actinomycetes; order Mycobacteriales; family Pseudonocardiaceae; genus Pseudonocardia; species Pseudonocardia sulfidoxydans. The sequence goes on along the minus strand of NZ_BJVJ01000010.1, from coordinate 83,898 downwards.
GAGCAGCTTGCCGCGCACCGCGAGGTTGGCGTAGGTGAACTCGGGGCGCCCCGCGGCCAGGCGCTCGGCGGTGCGGTCGGCCCACCCACGGGGCGAGCCGTCGTCCCAGAGGTCGTCGAGCCCCTCCGTGAAGCTGTCGCCGATGGCGACAAAGGTGTTCCTGGCGCGCATGATGGCTGTCCCCTCGATCCACATCGGCACCACCCGCACGCCTCGGACGCGTTCACCGGGGCGTCACCCCACCGTCGGGTGGTGCTTCCCTCCAGGATCACCCAGAGTCGGTCCGGCGCGCCAGGGGGGTGATCGGATCGCAGCAATAGGGCACCCTTACCTCTGTGACCGTTCCCCCACGGCCCGCCGAGCCGACCCTGCGGGAGATCCTCGGCGGGCGACGCGGCGCTCTCGACGCCACGATCCCCGTCGCCGCCTTCGTCGTCGGCTGGCTCGTCGCCGACCGCACAGGAAGCCTCTCCGCCGTCTCCTGGGGCGGTGGCGCCGCGGTCGTCGCCGCGATCCTGGTGGCGGGCTTCAGGATGGCGCGCGGCGGGAAGCCCCGATCGGTCCTGCTCGGCCTCATCCCCGTCGCCGTGGCCGTGGCCGTCGCCGTCGCGACCGGCCGGGCCGTCGACTTCTTCCTGGTCCAGATCGCCAGCAACGCCGGCAGCGCGCTCGCCTTCGCCGTGTCGATCGTGATCCGGTGGCCGCTGCTCGGCGTCATCGTCGGACTCGTCCTGGGACAGAAGACGCGCTGGCGCCGCGACGCCGACCTGTTGCGCGCCTACGGACGTGCCAGCTGGGTGTGGGTCGGCCAGTACCTCGTGCGGCTCGCCGTCTTCCTGCCGCTCTTCGCCGCCGGGCAGGTCGTCGCCCTCGGGGTCGCCCGCATCGCGCTCACGTGGCCCCTGGTCGCGGCCTGTATCGGCATCTCCTGGGTCGTGCTGCGCCGGTCGCTGCCCCACGACCACCCGGGCCTGCTGCACCCCGTCGTCGACGGGATTCCGACGGATTCTCCGACTCGTCCCAATGATCACGGAGAGTCGTGAGGAGGCCACCCGTTGGAGGGATGTTGGTGACGGTTCGATAACATCTGCGGCTCCCGGCCCCGCGAAGGAGAGTGAAGGCACTCACTGTCGGTGATCAACGGGCGTGTTCCTCGGCCCGCCCACGTTGGTACCGGTGACGACGGTGAGCGCACCGAACCGACGTGAACGCGAACAGGAGCCATGCGGTACCAGCAGTTCCCACCCCCGAACCCCGACCCTGATCGGCAGCCCGCTCCCCGGCAACGCCGACACCCCGACACCGACGCGAGCGGCCCGCCCCCCACAGGCCCCACGCCGACGGGCCCACCCGGCCCCGGCCAGCCCACAGCCGCGTGGCCGCCCGGGACGACACCACCCGCCGGCACCCCGGGCATCCCGTCCCCCCGGGCCGCAACCGGCGGGTCCGAGGGCAGGCCGCCGAGCGGCTCCGGGAGTGGTCCTGGACCCGGTGGAACGCCGCCGGGTGGGTTCGGGAGTGGCCCTGGTGGAACGCCGCCGGGTGGGTTCGGGGGCACGCCGCCGAGCGGCCTCGGGGGTGGTCCTGGTTCTGGTGGAACGCCGCCGGGTGGGTTCGGGGGCACGCCGCCCGGTGGGTTCGCTCCCGGGGCATCCGGCCGGTACGCGCACGGGCACCGCGCCCGCGTCGGGGTCCGGACCCCGCCCACCGGCCACCCGGCCCCCGGCGCGCCGACCCGTCGCGATCCTCTCCCGGGCAGCGCCCGCCCCGACCCCCTCCCGGGTAGCGCGCGCCCCGACCCCCTCCCGGGCAGCGCCCGGACCGACGACGCGACCACCCGCACCGAGGCCGACACGGCACCCGAGCCCGCGTCCAAGGCCGAGTACAACCTGCCCAGGGTCATCGCCGGTGGCGGCGCGGCGGCGACCACCGCCGTCGTCGGTTCCTACTTCGGTGCCGCGGGCACGGTGGTCGGGGCGGCCCTCGCCGCGATCGTGACGTCGGTCGTGACCACCACGTTCCAGCGCGGACTCGACACCACGACGCGCACCGTCCGATCCCGGGTCGTCCGGCTCCGCCGCGACGACACCGGCACCGAGGTCACCGCCGTCATGCCGCCGCTGCCCGCGCAACGCGCCGGCGACGACCCCGACGCGACCCGTGCCGTCGCCGGCTCCGACGGCACCATCCGGCTGGGCGACGCCGAGGCGGGCGGACGCACGTCACGGTTCACGCCCAAGCGCATCGCGGTGACGGCCGCGATCGCGGTGGTGGCGTTCTTCATCGGGTTGTTCGTGGTCACCGGGATCGAATGGGTCAAGGGATCACCGATCTCCGGCGGTGAGTCCGGCACCTCCGTCGGCAGGGTCCTGCGCCCCGCCCCGGCCGACCCCACCGCGCCCGCCACCACCGCGCCCCAGGACTCCGAGTCCAGCAGCGCGAGCGACGACCGGGACTCCGGCACCGAGCCGACCCAGGAGCCCACGCAACGCGGCGGCCCCGGAGGCTCCGCCGGCCGGACGACCAGCCCGCCGACGACGACCGGCGCCATCCCCACCGCCCCCCGCGGCGGCGTGCTGCCCGACCTTGGCGGCGCGGGCTCGGGCGCGGGCTCGGGCGCGGGCGACGGCGGCGGCGGCGCGGCCGGCTGACCCCGGCCACCAGCCTCCTGTGATCATCGTTTCTGGTGCTTGAGCGTCATTTCCGTCGCTCATGCACCAGAAACAGCGATCACTGCGGGGCCCCGGCCGGCGCGGCCGCGGCTGCCGGCGCGCTGGGCTTCCCCGGTCTGGCGTGAACCTCTCTGGTGATCGTTGTTCGTGGCGGCTGGGCGCAGCGTTCGTCGGGTATGCGCCAGGACTGTCGATCACCGGGGTGGGTCCGGCCGGCCCGTGCGGCCCGGCTGCCGGCGGCTTCCCCGGCCCGGGGTGGACCTCTGTGGTGATCGTTGTTCGTGGTGGATGGGCGCAGCGTTTCGCGTACGCGCCAGGGACGGCGATCATCGGGGCGCGGGTGCCCGGGGATGCCCTGGGGCTGGCGTCCCCGGCGCTGGGCTGCCTCGGCGCGGCCTCAAACCTTGGTGATCGTCGCTCGTGGCGGATACGCGCAGTATTCGTCGCGCATCCGCCAGAGACCGCGATCATCGGGGCAGGGGCGCGGGCGGCCTCGGCGGCCCCGGCCCCGTGGTGATCGTCGTCGGGGGCGGATGGGCGACGCAGATGACGGTCGTGCGCCACGACCGGTGATCGCTGTGAGCGGGACGTGCGCGCCACGGGTGACGCTCATGTCCCGCGGGCGGCGATCGCCCGGGGGAGGTGCCCCCGGGGCAGGTCAGGGGCGTCTGACGGATTGGTCGCCACGGTCTCGGCGCCCGGTGTTCGGCCCTGGCTCCGCCTTGCCAGGAACCGCCCGGATCACCGAGCCCTACGGGCGGAGGCGGTCGGCCAGGGCGCGGGCGGCGGCCCGGGGGTCGTCGGCCTCGGTGATCGCCCGGACCACGACGATGCGGCGGGCACCGGCGTCGAGGACCTCGTCGAGCCGAGAGTTGTCGATCCCGCCGATGGCGAACCAGGGGCGGTCGGGCTCGCGGCCGGCGACGGTGCGGACCAGGTCGAGGCCGGGGGCGGGGCGGCCGGGTTTGGTCGGGGTGGGCCAGCAGGGGCCGGCGCAGAAGTAGTCGACGCCCGCCTCACCGGCGGCGGTGGCGGTCTCGTCGGAGCTGTGGGCGGAGCGGCCGATGACGACGTCGTCGCCGACGATGCGGCGCGCCCATTCGACCGGGAGGTCGTCCTGGCCCAGGTGCAGGACGTCGGCGCCCGAGGCGAGGGCGACGTCGGCGCGGTCGTTGACGGCGAGCAGCGCGCCGTGGCGGGCGCAGGCCTCGGCCAGGGTCTCGAGCGCGGCGAGCTCGTCGCGGGCTTCGAGGGGGCCCTCGGTTCCTTTGTCGCGCAACTGGATGATGTCGACCCCGCCGGCGAGGGCGGCGTCGGCGAACTCGGCGAGGTCGCCGCGGGCGCGGCGGGCGTCGGTGCAGAGGTACAGGCGGGCGTCGGCGAGGCGGGCGCGCCGGGAATCACCATCGAGGATGGGCACGACGTCGAACCCTACGGCGTAGGGTGGGCGGCAGGTGACGCACGGGAGCCCGGGCAGCGGGCTGAGAGGGGACGCGAGCCGTCCCGACCGTCGAACCTGATCCGGGTCATGCCGGCGCAGGGAGCGGATGGAGATGACGATCGACAGCAGCATGCGACTGGTCGTGGTGGGCGGCGGGGTCGTCGGGCTCTCGTGCGCGTGGCGTGCGGCGGCCGGTGGCGCCCGGGTGACGCTGGTCGATGCGGCGCCGGGGTCGGGGGCGTCGTGGGTGGCGGGCGGGATGCTCGCACCGGTCACGGAGGCGTGGCCGGGCGAGGAGGATCTGCTCGCGCTGGGCGTGGAGTCGGTGCGGCTGTGGCCGGGTTTCGCGGCACGGCTCGGCGAGGCGGCGGGCCGCGAGCCGGGGCTGCGATCCGAGGGCACCGTCGTCGTCGCCACGGGCAGCGGGGACCGGGCCGAGCTGGAGACGCTCGCGTCGTATCTCGACGGGCTGGGCCGGCCGGTGCAGCGCTTGTCGGGCAAGGAGCTGCGGCGGCTGGAGCCGGCGATCGGCCCGGAGGTGCGTGGTGGGCTGTCGGTGCCCGACGACCTGGCCGTCGACAACAGGTTGTTGCTAACCGCGTTGCGGGCAGCGGCGGAGAAGGCGGGCGTCGCGTTCGTCGCCCGCAACGCGGCCGGAGTCGTCGACGACGGCACCCGGGTCGCGGGCGTGACGTGCGACGACGGGTCGGTCGTCGAGGCGGACGCGGTGCTGGTCGCGGCGGGGGCGTGGTCGTCGGCGCTGCATCCGGCGCTCGACGCGATGGTGCGCCCGGTGAAGGGCGAGATCCTGCGGCTGGGCCACCGGGCGGGGGCGTTCCCGGCGCCGTCGCGGACGGTGCGCGCGCTGGTCGACGGCCGGCCGGTGTACGCGGTGCCGCGCGACGCGGGTGGGCTGGTGGTCGGGGCGACGCAGGCCGACGTGGGTTTCGACCTGGAGCCGACGGTCGGCGGGGTGCGTGATCTGCTGCGTGACGCGGAGCGGGTGCTGCCGGGTGTCGCGGAGTTCGCGCTGCTGGAGGTGGCGGCCGGGGTGCGGCCGGGCAGCCCGGACAACCTGCCGTTGATCGGTCCGGTGGGGCCGGAGGGTCTGCTGGTGGCGAGCGGGCACCACCGCAACGGGATCCTGCTCGCGCCGGTGACCGCGGAGGCGGTCGTCGCGATGCTGGGGGGCGGGGCGGTGGCCGACGTCGTGCGGGTCGCCGACCCGGCACGTCTGCTCAGGAGGGCGAACGGATGACCGTGTGGATCAACGGTGCGGAGCACGAGCTCGGTGAGGGTGCGAACGTGCTCGACGCGCTGGACGCGATGGGCGCGCCGCGCGTGGGTGTCGCGGTGGCGGTCGACGCCGAGGTGGTTCCGCGGGCCGACTGGGCGTCGACGGCGCTGGCCGCGGGCAGCCGGGTCGAGGTCCTGACCGCGGTGCAGGGAGGGTGAGGGTGATGAGCGAGGACCAGCTGGTGATCGGTGGCCGCAAGATCGGGTCACGGCTGATCATGGGTACCGGCGGTGCCGGGAACCTGGAGATCCTCGAGCGGGCGCTGGTGGCGTCGGCGACGTCGTTGACGACGGTGGCGATGCGCCGGGTCGACGCGACGACTGGCACCGGCGTGCTGGACCTGTTGCGCCGCTTGAAGATCGAGGTCCTGCCCAACACGGCGGGCTGTCGCAGCGCCGCGGAGGCTCTGCTGACGGCGCGGCTGGCCCGGGAGGCGTTGGAGACCGATCTGGTGAAGCTGGAGGTCGTGGCCGACGAGCGCACGTTGCTGCCCGACCCGATCGAGCTGCTCGACGCGGCGGAGCAGCTCGTCGACGACGGGTTCACCGTGCTGCCCTACACGAACGACGACCCGGTGCTGGCGCGTCGGCTGGAGTCGGTCGGGTGTGCCGCGGTGATGCCGCTGGGCTCGCCGATCGGGACGGGGCTGGGCATCCGCAACCCGCACAACATCGCGATGATCGTCGAGCAGGCCGGGGTGCCGGTGGTGCTGGACGCGGGGATCGGCACGGCGTCGGAGGCGGCGCAGGCCATGGAGCTGGGCTGCGACGCCGTCCTGCTGGCCACAGCCGTGACCCGCGCGGGCGACCCGGAGCGGATGGCGCACGCCATGCGGCTGGCCGTGGAGGCCGGCCGGGCGGCGCACGGTGCGGGCCGCATCCCGCGCCGGTACTGGGCCCAGGCGTCGTCGCCCGGTATCGACTAGCCGACGACGGGCGAGACGCCGTCGCGGTGGCGGCGGGCCAGGAGGCGGTAGGTATCGGGGTTGGTCCGCACCCACCAGGCGGCGGAGCCGGTGAGCGGTCCGCGCGGCGAGGCGGTGACGTCGCCCAGGACGAGGGTGCCGTCGTCGACGACCTTGCCGGGGGCGACGGTGGAGCCCGCACCGACGAGGCAGCGGGCGCCGACGCGGGCGCCGTCCTGGATGGTGGCGCCGTTACCGATGACGGCCTCCGCCCCGATGACGCAGCCGTGCACGACGCACAGGTGGCCGATGGTGGCGCCCGGGCCTACCTCGGTGATCGGGTCGTCGCCACCGTGGAGGACGGAGCCGTCCTGCACGTTCGCGCCCTCGCGCACGATGATCCGGCCGAAGTCGGCGCGGAGCACGGCGTTGTACCAGATCGAGGCGTCGGCCTCGACGTGCACGTCGCCGACCAGGGTGGCCGTGGGGGCGATCCAGGCGTCGGGGTGCATGGTGGGCGTGACGCCCTCGAACGAGAACAGCGGCATGGGCCGAGCTTGCCGGATCAGCCGCCCACGAACCGGACCAGGGTGCCGGCCGCGCTGCTCGGGGGCTTCCTCGCCGCTGCCGGTTCCGGGCCGCTCGTCCCGGCGCTGGTCGTCGCCGGGGTGGGTGTCGTCGTCGCGGCGGTTCCTGTTGTCGTGCGAGCAGGTCCCCGACCCTCCTACGGAACGTCCCTCGGGCCGCCGGGTCCGTACGCCCGGGCGCATCTGGGGCTCGGCCCTGCTCGCGCTGTGCTTCTTCCTGGCCGAGGGCGTGGCCGGCGACTGGAGCACGCTGGACCTCACGTCCGGGCACGGCGCCCGCGCTCGCCGCCGCGGCCTGCATCGGGTTCTCGGTCGCGATGACCGCCGGACGGCTGGTCGCGACCGGGTCACCGCCCGCGTCGGGCCGGTCGCCGGCTGGTCCGGTCGCTCCCGCCGGCGGACCTCGCGACAGCCGGTCGTGAGCGGCAATAGTCGCCATGGCGACTATTGCCGCTCACAGGGGGTGTGTCGCGCGCTACGGTCCGCGGTCGATCCGACACCCTGGGCGCGTGCGTCCACCTCGTGTCCGACGGCTCGTCGTCACCGCCCTCGTCGTCCTGCTCGCCGGCGGCGTCGCCGCCTGCACCGGAAGCGGCAACGCCGACGACCGCAGCATCCCGCCGACGTCGGGTGCCCCGACCAGCGCGCCGCCCGCGACCCGGGCGCTGCCCGTCTACTACGCCGCCGACACCTCCGCCGGGACCCGCCTCTACCGCGAGTTCCACGCCGTCGTCCCCGACGACCCCGGCACCACCGCCCTCCGCGAGATGCTCGGCGCCCCCGCGATCGACCCCGACTACCGCACGCTCTGGCCCACCGGCGTCACCCCGCGCCGGTCCGTGACCCACGACGGCGGGGAGATCGTCGTCGACCTCACCGGGATCGGCCGCGCGCCTGCGTCGAAGGCCGTCGCAACCCTTGCGCTGCAACAGCTCGTCTACACCGTGCAGGGTGCGCTGCAGTCGACCGACCCGGTCCGGGTCCTCGTCGACGGGCAGCGCGCCGACCAGCTGTGGGGCCTCGTCGACATCGGCGCGCCCGTCGCCCGCGCCGAGCAGACATCGGTGCGCTCGCTCGTCCAGATCGACGCGCCCGCCGACGGCGCCACCGTCGGCCGCGAGCTCGTCGTCACCGGGGAGGCGGCCGTGTTCGAGGCGACGCTGCCGTGGCAGGTCCGGCAGGGCGACAGCGTGGTCCGCGAAGGGTTCGCGACGACCGCGGAGGGCCAGAAGTTCAGCCCCTACCGGTTCACGGTCACCCTCGAACCGGGCGACTACGAACTCGTCGCCACCGAGGACGACCCCTCGGGCGGTGCCGGTCGCGCCCCGATGACCGACACGAAGCGGATCAGCGTCCGCTGAGCTGTCCCGGTCGTGAGCGGTAATAGTCGCTCCAGCGACTATTACCACTCACAGGGGTCGCAGGAGGACGTCAGGTGCCCGCGGCCAGGTGGATGGGGCCCTCGCGCTCGGCGAGGCGGACACCGCCGCCACCCCAGTGCTGGGCGATCATCTCGGCGGCGATCGAGACGGCCGTCTCCTCGGGGGTGCGGGCGCCCAGGTCGAGCCCGATCGGGCTGGACATCCGCGCCAGCTCCGCCTCGGTGAGGCCCGCCTCACGCAGCCGTTCCAGCCGGTCGTCGTGGGTGCGTCGCGACCCCATCGCACCGATGTAGCCGACCTCGGGCAGCCGCAGCGCCACCTCGAGGACGGGCACGTCGAACTTCGGGTCGTGGGTGAGCACCGTGATGACGGTCCGACCGTCGATCCGGCCGGCCTTCGCCTCGGCGGCGAGGTAGCGGTGCGGCCACTCGACGACGACCTCGTTGGCGCCCGGGAACCGGCTCGCCGTGGCGAACACCGGGCGGGCGTCGCACACCGTCACCCGGTAGCCGAGGAAGTTGCCCATCTTGGCGACGGCGGCCGCGAAGTCGATGGCGCCGAACACGATCATGCGCGGCGGGGGCGCGAAGGACTCCACGAAGACGTCGAGGCCCTCACCGCGGCGCTGCCCGTCGACGCCGTAGTGCAGCGTCGCGTTGCGGCCCGCCGCCAGCAGGCCGCGGACGTCGTCGCGGACGGCCTCGTCGAGACGTTCCGAGCCGGTGGTGCCGTCGACCGACTCCGGCCACACGATCAGCCGCTTGCCCAGCCGCTCCTCGGGCCCGGCGACGACCGTCGCCACCGCGACGGGAGACTCCTCGCGGATCGCGTCGGCGACCTTGCCCAGCTGCTCGTAGGTCTCCGGCGACACCTTCTCGACGTAGATGTCGAGGATTCCGCCACACGTGAGGCCCACGGAGAACGCGTCGTCGTCGGACACGCCGTAGCGCTGCAGCCGCGGCCGCCCGTCGCCGAGCACCTCCCCGCCGAGCTCGTAGACCGCGCCCTCGACGCAGCCGCCCGACACACTGCCGACCGCCTCGCCGGCCGGTCCGACCAGCATCGACGCGCCGGGCTGACGCGGTGCCGAGCGGAACGTGCCGACGACCGTCGCGAGCGCGGCCTCCTGCCCGTTCTTCCACCAGCCCTCGAGCTGGTCGATCACGTCACGCATGCTGCACCACCCTGAGCAGTCGTTCGAGCGTGTCCAGGCTGTGACCCGCCAACAATTCGTCCAAGTGCGGGAGGGCCGCAACTATTCCCCCCTGCACGGGCGCGTACCCGTCCTTGCCCGCGTGCGGGTTGACCCACACCAGCCGGTGCGCGAGCCGTCCCAGCCGGGCCATCTGTTCCCCCAGCATGGTCGTGTCGCCACGTTCCCAGCCGTCGGAGAACACCACGACGACCGCACGCCGGGCCGCCCCGCGCTGACCCCAGCGGTCGACGAACGCGCGCAGCACCTCACCCAGCCGTGTCCCGCCCGACCAGTCAGGGATCGCCTTACCGGCTGCGTGCAGGGCGTGCTCGGCATCACGCAGCCGCAGCTCCCGGGTGACGCGCGTGAGCCGGGTGCCGAGCGTGAACACCTCCACCGATGCCGGCGAGCGCCGCACGACGACGTGGGCGAACCGCAGCAACGAGTCGGCGTAGGGCTCCATCGAGCCGGACACGTCGATGAGCAGCACGACCTTGCGCGGCCGCCGCGACCGCGACCGACGCCGCAGCTCGCGGAGCTCACCGTGGTTGCGCAGCGCGGTGCGCAGCGTCCGCCCCGGGTCGGGCTCGCCGTGGCGGCCGGGGCGCAGCCGTCGCGACGCCCGCGTCGGCGGCTCGGGGCGCAACGTCGCCAGCAGCATCCGCAGGTGCTCGCGCTCGGCCGGTGACATGTCGCCCAGGTCGCGGTGGCGCAGCACCTCGTTCCCGCTGGCCGTGGCCTTGATCTGCTCGCCGTCGTCGTCCCCGGCGTCGCCGCCGTCGTCCGGGTTCACCGTCAGCGACGCGATCTTCGGCGGAGGCGGCGGCCGCTCGTCGACGATCCGGGTCTGCCCACCCCGCGGCGGGGAGAACCAGGCGTCGAAGGCCATGTCGTAACGCGGCAGATCGTCGGGGTCGGAGCACAGCGTCAGCCGTCCCGCCCAGTACGTCTGCAGCCTGCTGGTGACGTCGAGCTCGTCGAGCGCGCTGAGGAACGCCGTGACGCGGTCGGTCGTGATCGGCAGTCCGGCGCTGCGCAGCACGGCGGTGAAGCCGACGAGCCCCGCGATCGGGTCGGCGTCGGCGTCCTCGTCGGCGAGGGCCGGGGCTCCGGGCATCATCGGCTGCTCCCGCTCAGGATGCGAGCAGGGCGTCGAGCTGGTCGCGCACCCGGTCGGCGTCCTCGCGGTACTTCAGCACGGCACCCAGCGTCGCGGCTGCGCTGTCGACGTCGAGCGTCGTCGCCCCGACCAGCTGCAGGGCCTGCGCCCAGTCGATCGACTCGGCGACGCCCGGCGGCTTGAGCAGCTCGGCCCGGCGCAGCTTGGCGACGGTCGTCGCCACCTGAGTGGCCAGCCGCTCCGGGACGCCGGGCAGCCGGCTGCGCAGGATCTCGATCTCGCGCCGCACGTCGGGGTGATCGAGCCAGAGGTAGAGGCAGCGCCGCTTCAGGGCGTCGTGGACCTCGCGGGTGCGGTTGGACGTCAGCACCACCAGCGGTGGCGTCTTCGCCCGGATCTCGCCGAGCTCGGGGATCGTCACCGCGTGCTCGGTGAGCACCTCCAGGAGGAACGCCTCGAACTCGTCGTCGGCACGGTCGACCTCGTCGATGAGCAGCACGCTCGGCGTGGTGGTCAGTGCGCGCAGGATCGGCCGCGACAGCAGGAAACGCTTGTCGTACAGCGAGGCCTCGACGGCGTCGGTGTCCAGCGTCGAGCCGTCGGCGCCGGCGGTCGCCTCGAGGGCGCGCAGGTGCAGCAGCTGGCGCGGGAAGTCCCAGTCGTAGAGGGCCTGTGAGGCGTCGATGCCGTCGTGGCACTGCAGCCGGATCAGCTCGGCGCCCGTGACCTGGGCCAGGGCCTGCGCGAGAGCGGTCTTGCCGGTGCCGGGCTCGCCCTCGCAGAACAGCGGCCGTCCCATCCGCATCGCGAGGAAGGCGGCGGTGGCGAGGCCGTCGTCGGGAAGGTAGCCGGTGGCGCGGAGCGCGTCGGCGAGCTCGGTGGGGGACGCGGGCGCCGCGGGGGCGGTCACGACCGCACCATCGCGTCGGGCCCGGTGCGGGCAGAACGTCGGTTCACCCCCCCAGCATGGCGGACGAGTCGGTCTCCGGCCAGGTGTGACGCGAGCCTCCGACGCACGGACGGTGATCGACACGTCACCGATTGTCGAGCATTGCGATGTGACTCGATCGACAATATTTGCGATTCGGTTCTAATGTTTGGGGCGTGATCGTTTCGTGATCCGGCAACCCTGACCTGGGGATTCCGGCCCGTCGGCAAGTATTTCTCGGACGTTACAGTGACGATGGTCACTCAGGATCGATTTGACCGGACGGCCCTCCGAAAACGTAGCGTTCCCGCTCGGTCGTTCCGAAAGGGGTGGCCGAATACATCCGGAACCGCCGCTCCCGGCTCCCTGTCCCGCGGTTTCCGGTCCGTCGAGTGGAAAAGACGGGGCAGGGCGAGGACGCAATTTCCGGAATGCAAGCAATTGTGTTCCGAGGCACGGACGGTCCCCCATCGTCCACGGGCACCCCAGCCCGGCCTCCTGGGAAATCCTCGGGCGAGCGGTAGGAGAGCAACGACATGACGCTCGTCTCCAAGCGGAGCATCGCGCGCCTGCTGGTCGCCGGCGCTGTCGTCGTCGGCGCCCCGGTCGCCGTCGCCGGCACGGCCAACGCCGCCGGCGCCGACGCGTGGGACCGCCTTGCCCAGTGCGAGAGCGGCGGCAACTGGGCCATCAACACCGGCAACGGCTTCTACGGTGGCCTGCAGTTCACCATGAGCACGTGGAAGGCCTACGGCGGCACCGGTTCGCCGCAGAACGCCTCCCGTGCCCAGCAGATCGCTGTCGCCGAGCGCGTGCTCGCCGGGCAGGGCTGGGGCGCATGGCCCGCCTGCTCGCGCAAGCTGGGCCTCAGCGGCACCCCGCCGAAGATCGGCACCGTCGCCACCCCGCAGCGCGCCTCCGCGCCCAAGGCGCCGGCCGCGCCGAAGGCCCCGGTCGCGCCCGCCGCTCCGGGCACCGGCTACACGGTCGTCGCGGGCGACACCCTCTCGAAGATCGCGCAGGCCCACGGCACCACGTGGCAGGCGCTGTTCGAGAAGAACCGCACCGTGATCAGCGACCCGAACCTCATCAACGTGGGTCAGGTCCTGACCGTCGGCTGATGACGTCCACCGGGCCGTCGCCTCGGTGCCGCGTTCCCCGCGGCGCTCGAAGCGGCGGCCCGTGGTCGTGTCTCAGGTCGAGTTGACCCACTCGTCGGTGCCGTCGGTGAAGACCTGGTGCTTCCACACCGGCAGCAGCCGCTTCACCTCGTCGACCAGCTCCGCGCAGACCGCGAACGCCTCCTGACGGTGGTCCGCGGCAACGGCGCAGGCCAGCGCCACGTCGCCGATCTCGAGCAGGCCGACGCGATGGCTCACCGCGATCGCCCGCACGCCCGCCGTGCGGCCCGCCACCTCGGCGGCCACCTCGGCCACGATCCGGCCGGCCGTCGGATGCGCGCTGTACTCCAGCCCCCGCACCGACCGTCCGCCGTCGTGGTCGCGCACGACCCCCGCGAACGTCACGACCGCCCCCGCCTCGGCGCGGTCGACCAGCCGGGCGTGTTCGTCGACGTCGAGCGGCTCCTCGCCGACCTCGGCGCGCAAGACCTCGGCGCGCAACACTTCTGCCATCAGTGATCGCCTCCCCGCAGCTGGTCCACGGCATGGTCGAGGACGTCGTCGAGGACCGCGAGACCGTCGCGAACCCCACCTGTCGATCCGGGCAGGTTGACGACCAGCGTCCGGCCCACCACGCCCGCCACCCCGCGCGACAGGATCGCCGTCGGGACCTTCGGCGCGCCCGCGGCACGGATCGCGTCGGCCAGGCCCGGGACCTCGTAGTCGAGCAGCGCGCGGGTGACCTCGGGCGTCGCGTCGGTGGGGGAGATACCCGTCCCGCCGGTCGTGACGACGACGTCGACACCCGTGGCGACCGCCCCGCGCAACGCCTCCGCGACGGGCTCCCCGTCGGGCGCGACGGTGGCGTCGGGGCACTCGTAACCCTTGGCGCGCAACCAGTCCACGATGATCGGGCCGCCGCGGTCGGGGTAGACGCCCGCCGCGGCACGGTTGGACGCGGTGACGACGTGCGCCCGCCGCGGGCTGGTCACGACCGGTCCTCGGGGCGGGTCCAGCTGCCCGTCTTGCCGCCGTCCTTTCGTTCGACGCGGACGGCGTCGAGCACGGCGGCGGGGTCGACCGCCTTCACCATGTCGTGCAGCGCGAGCCCGGCGACCGCGACCGCCGTCAGCGCCTCCATCTCGACGCCCGTGCGGTCGGTCGTGCGCACGGTGGCCCGGATGCGGACCCGGTCGTCGTCGGGTTCGAGGTCGACGACGACCCCGCTCAGTGCGATCGGGTGGCACAGGGGGACCAGGTCGGGCGTGCGCTTGGCGCCCATGATCCCGGCGATGCGGGCGGTGGCCAGCGCGTCGCCCTTGGGGAGGCCGTCGCGGCGCAACAGCTCGACCACCTCGGCGGTCGTGCGCAGCACACCGGTGGCCACCGCGGTACGTGCGGTCGGCTCCTTGCCGGTGACGTCGACCATGCGGGCGGCGCCGGCGCTGTCGATGTGGGTGAACTCCACGCCCGCGACCCTACGGTGTCCGCCCGGCCGGGGTCGGTGCCGGATCCACCCGAGCACTCACTGTGACGTGTATCACGTTCAGGCAACCTCCCGTATCGAAATCCGGGCGTTGTCGTTCCGTGATACACGCCAGGTCACCTGCGGAAACACAAGAATGTCACCAGGCCGGACCAAACGCGCGCCGACATTCGATTCCCTCGATCGAGTTTGCGATCCGGGGCAGTGCACGTAGCGTCGCCGACGGCCCGTTCCGAACTCCCCTGACGGCCGGGCCTCGGAACCGCTGCGCGAGTCCTGTCCGACGGTCCCGATCCCCCGACAGCATCCGCTGGACAGGACGGAATACGCGGTTCCACGAGATCCGCGCCGCCGGAAAACCCCCCCGGCCGGAATCCGCACGCGCGGCGACGGAGAAATGCCATGGCCCGCTATCGCGGTCAGCACCGGAAAACCACCAGCACCGCCCGCACGCTCGGTCGCGCCGCCCTCGCCGGTGTCGTCGTCGGCACCCCGCTCGTCGCCCTCGCTCCCGCCGCCAGCGCCGCGACCGACGCCACCTGGGACCGCGTCGCCGCCTGCGAGAGCGGCGGAAACTGGAGCATCAACACCGGCAACGGCTACTACGGCGGCCTGCAGTTCAGCGCGTCGACCTGGAAGGCCTTCGGCGGCACCCAGTACGCCGCGACCGCAAACCAGGCCAGCAAGGCCGAGCAGATCGCCGTCGCCGAGAAGGTCCTCGCCGGTCAGGGCTGGGGCGCCTGGCCCGTCTGCTCCAAGAAGGCCGGCGCCAGCGGCGGCTCGACCCCGCGTGAGGTCCCCGCGGGCGACAACGCCGCCAAGACCGCGCCGAAGACGGCGACGAAGACCGCGCCGAAGACCCCGAAGAGCACGACGCAGGCACCGCCGAAGACCGAGCCGGCCAAGCCCGCCGAGGAGAAGATCCGCGTCTCCCAGCCCGCCGACGCGGCCACCGGCTCCTACACCGTCGTCGCCGGCGACACCCTCAGCGAGATCGCGACCGCACACAAGGTCGCCGGCGGGTGGAAGGCACTCGTCGCCAAGAACCCGCAGTGCGCCGACAACCCGAACCTGATCCACCCGGGCGACAAGATCGCGTTCTGACCGGACTTCTCCGGCGCGACACCCGGACCGGTGCCACGGCCCGGTGTCGCATCCCCGACGGCCGTCGCGGCCCTCCCCGCGGCGGCCGTCGGCCCGTCTTCGGGGTGTCGCACCCGACCCGGTGTGCGTCCTCGCGACCCAGCGCGCCGCGAGCGTGTGCTGAGCGCGGTCCGGGTGCGCTGTCGACACGCTCGGTGGGGTGGGCGGCCGCGAGCGTGTGCTGAGCGCGGTCCGGGTGCGCTGCTGACACGCTCGGTTCAGCGGCTCGGCAGCGGACGTGTCAGGAGAGCGGCTACCGGACGCTCACGACACGCTCGGCGAGTGGGGACGATCAGCGCGTCGGGTCCCGCCGTGCCAGCTGCTCCGGGGTGTCGACGTCGTCGGGCTCCGCGACGTCGCCACACTCCACCAGCGCCACGTCGGAGTTCCCCGCGAGGTAGCCGCGGGCCCCCGCATCGCCTGTCGCGGACGCGGAGACCGCCGCCCAGTGGTCGCGGCCCAGCAGGACAGGATGGCCCGCACGGCCGTCGTAGGCGGCGCGCGCGAGGGCAGCAGGAGCGTCGTCGGCGGCATCCGCCAGCCGGGCCACCGCGGCCGCCGTGACGCCCGGCAGGTCCACCAGGTGCACGATCGCGGTGTCGACGCCCGCCAGCGGCTCCAGAGCCGCCAGGCCCGCGCGCAGCGAGGCGCCCATGCCGTCGGCCCACCCCACGGCCTCGACGGCCGTCACGTCGGCAGGGAGCAGGGTGCGCACCTCGTCGGCCGCGGCGCCCACGACGACCACGACCGGGGCGCACCCCGCGGCGCGCAGTACGTCGACGGCCCGCAGCACCAGCGGACGGCCGTCGAGCTGCACGAGCGCCTTGGGCCCACCCATCCGGCGGCCGGCCCCGGCCGCCAGCAGCAGACCCGCCGGCACGCTACTTGTTGATCTCGGTGACGGGGTGCACGTAGGGCACCTCGTCGAGGGGGAACTCGATCTCGCCGAACGGCGACAGCGAACCCTGCACGTCGCCCAGGAGCTCGGTGACGGGGTGCTCGCCGTCGGGCAGCTGCGGCCAGTTCGGGTCGATCCGGGCCGGGCGGGTCGGCTGCGACACGTAATCCTCCTCGCGGGTGCGGCCCGGACGAACCGGACCGGTATCGCGCCGATTATCACCCATCGCCGCGACGAGGCCGCCCGGCCGGGCCAAGTACCGTGGAGGGGATGCCCAGCTCCCTGGTCGACCGCCTGCGCGCCGAGGACGACGACTTCCTCGTCGCCCTCCTGCGCCTGCGCCCCGACCTG
This sequence comes from Pseudonocardia sulfidoxydans NBRC 16205, assembly GCF_007989085.1. Classification (GTDB taxonomy): domain Bacteria; phylum Actinomycetota; class Actinomycetes; order Mycobacteriales; family Pseudonocardiaceae; genus Pseudonocardia; species Pseudonocardia sulfidoxydans. The sequence continues at coordinate 67,373 of NZ_BJVJ01000010.1, read as the reverse complement.
GCCGTTCCCGCGCCCGCCGACCTCACCGTGCTGGCCACCCGGGCAGGCATCCGCGCGTCGGTGCACCGCGCCTGTGACGATCTCGACACCCTCGTCCTCGCCGTCCTGGAAGCCCTCGTCGTCGTCGGTGCCGACAGCGAACCCGCCGAACGCCCCGAACTCGTCCGCCTCCTCGGCCCCGACGTGCCCGACGCCGCCCTCGACCGGGCCCTCGACGAGCTGCGCGCCCGCGCCATCATCTGGTCCTCCGACGACGGCTGGGCCCTCGTCCCCGCCGCCCGCGAGGTCGTCTCCCGCTACCCCGGCGGCCTCGGCCGTCCCGCCGCCGGGCCGGCAGGGTCCACCCAGCTGGCCGCGCTGCTCGCCGACGTCACCCCCGAGGAACGCCGGGTCCTCGACGCCCTCGCCGCCGGGCCCCCCATCGGCCGCAGCCGCGCCGGCGCCGATCCCGACAGCCCCGTCGGCCGCCTCCTCGCCCGCGGCCTCCTCGTCCGCGTCGACCCCGAGACCGTCGAGCTGCCCCGCCAGGTCGGCCTCGCCCTGCGCGGCGACCGGCCCCTCGGCGGCGTCGCCGTCACCCCGCCCGTGCCCGAGACCGTCGACCGCGGTACCGACACCGTCGACGCCACCGCCGGCGGCGCAGCCCTCGAACTGCTGCGCCGCGTCGAAGCCCTCCTCGCGCTCTGGGGCGACACACCGCCGCCCACGCTGCGGGCCGGCGGCCTCGGCGTCCGCGACCTGCGCCGTGCCGCCAAGGAGATGGAGCTCGACGAACCCACCGCGGCACTCGTCGTCGAGATCCTGGTGGCCGCCGACCTCGTCGCCGTCAGCGACGGGTTCCCCGCCGAGTACGTGCCGACGACCGCGTCCGACATCTGGGCCGCGGGCGGCCCCGAACAGCGCTGGTCCCAGCTCGCCCAGGCCTGGCTCGAACTGCCCCGGCTGCCCGGGCTCACCGGCACCCGCGACGAGTCCGGCAAACCCCTGCCCGCCCTCGGCGAGGCACTGCGCCGCCCCCTCGCCGTCCGCGACCGTCGCCGCGTCCTCGAAGCCCTCGGCGAGCTCCCGTCCGGCCAGGCCGTCCGCAGCCCAGCCGACCTCGTCGGCCTCCTCGCCTGGCGGGCCCCCCGCCGCGGCGGGCGGCTCCGCGACGACATGGTCACCTGGACGCTCACCGAGGCCACAGTCCTCGGCGTCGTCGCCCTCGACGCCCTCACCGGCCCCGGCCGCGTGCTGCTCACCGACCCCGGCAAGGCCGCCGCCGCCCTGCGCGACGCGCTGCCCGAACCCGTCGACCACGTCCTCCTCCAAGCCGACCTCACCGCCGTCGCCCCCGGCCGGCTGCAGCCCGAGCTCGCCGCCGAGATCGCCCTCGTCGCCGACGTCGAGTCCGCCGGCGGCGCCACCGTCTTCCGGTTCACCGAAGCCAGCATCCGCCGCGCCCTCGACGCCGGGCGCACCGCCGACGACGTCCGCGAGCTCCTCGCCGCCCGCTCCGCAACCCCTGTGCCGCAAGCACTCGGCTACCTCGTCGACGACGTCGCCCGCCGCCACGGCAGGCTCCGCGGCGGCGCCGCCTCCTCGTTCCTGCGCAGCGACGACGAGACGCTGCTCTCCGAGGTCATGGCCCACCCCGAGACCGGTCTGCTCGAGCTGCGGCGGCTCGCGCCCACCGTCGCCATCAGCCCCCTGCCGCTCGTCGAGGTCCTCGACGGCCTGCGCGCCGCCGGGTTCAGCCCCGCCGCGGAGGACGCCGCCGGTGGCGTCCTCGACCTCGGCGACCGCGGCCGCCGCGTCGAGTCCCGAGGCCGGCCCGCCCGCACCCCCTCCGGCCCCGCCGCACCCGACGACAGCCGCCTCGCCGCCGTCGTGTCCACCATGCGGGCGGGCGACGCCCTCAGCGGCGTCCGGCGCTCCCGCACCTCGACCCGTGTCGCCGGCGGCAGCTCCTCGACGCTGACCGAGCTGCAGCACGCCGTCGCCACCCGCCGCGCCGTCTGGATCGGGTTCGTCGACAGCCACGGCGTCGCCGGCGAACGCGTCCTCGTGCCCACCTCCGCCGGGGGCGGAGTCGTCGAGGGCCGCGACACCGTCGACGGTGAGGTCCGCCGGATCCCGTTGCACCGCATCACGTCCATCGCGCTCGTGGACCCGGCCACCGACGCGTGACCGCCGACGTGTGGGTCGTCGCCGGAGCGCCGGGGGCCGGCAAGACGACCGTCGCCGACCTGCTCCTCGACCGCCTCGACCCCACCCCCGCCCTCCTCGACAAGGACACCCTCTACGGGTCCTTCGTCGCCGCCGGACTCGCCGCCGCGGGCCGGCCGCCGGGGGAGCGGGAGGGCGACTGGTACGACGCGCACATCAAGACCCACGAGTACGCGGGCCTCACCGCCACCGCCCGCGAGATCCGTTCCCACGGCTGCCCCGTCCTGCTGTCCGGGCCCTTCACCGGCCAGATCCGCGACCCCGGCCGCTGGGCCTCGTGGGTGGAGGAGCTCGGCGGGCCGCAGGTGCGGCTGGTCTGGGTCCGGTCCGACCCCCGGACCCTGCGGCACCGCCTCGAACACCGCGGCTCCCCGCGCGACACCGGCAAGCTCGCGGCCTTCGACGCCTTCGTCGCGCGCATGCGCCCCGACGACCCGCCGCCCGTGCCGCACCTGGAGATCGACAACCGCCTGACCGCCCCCGGCACCCCGGCCTCACGTGTCGACGCCCTCCTGCGCACCTGGCAGCGGTGAGGGTGCGCCCGCCGACTCTGCGGTCGGACAGGGTCGGGCTACCGCGAGTCGGACGGAGTACCGCCCGCAACCTCACTGCTCCCGCAGAGGGCCGATCCACAGCAGTGAGGTTGCGGCCGGTTGGTGGCGCGCAACCCTACTGCTCTCCTGAGGCGGATTCGCAGCGGTGAGGTTGCGGCCGGTTGGTGGCGCGCAACCTCGCTGCTCTGCTGGGGCGGATTCGCAGCAGTGAGGTTGCGGCCGTTCGGACTGCAGCATCCGCGAGGGGTCGCTCGCAGCCCTCGCGATGTTCGGGCTCGTCGAGACCGCCGTCGACCGGCTACGGCACGAGGGCGTTCCGCAGGCGGTCCACACGCCGCTGCCGCCGTCGGAGCCCTGACCAGGGGTGTCGACAGCGGCAGCGAAGGGTGGATCAGTGCGACGCCATCCGCTGCGTCATCGCGTGCTCGACCAGCGAGATCAACGTCTGCTTCGTCGAGTCCCGATTACGCGCGTCGCAGGTGACGATCGGGACGTCGGGGCTGATGGCCATCGCCTCGCGCACGTCGTCGATGCGGTGCTGCAGCATTCCGTCGAACGCGTTGAGGCCCACCACGTAGGGCAGTCCACGGTCCTCGAAGAAGTCGATCGCGCCGAAACAGTCCGCGAGCCGGCGGGTGTCGACCAGGACGACCGCGCCGATCGCGCCACGCACCAGGTCGTCCCACATGAACCAGAACCGGTGCTGCCCGGGAGTGCCGAACAGGTACAGGATGAGGTCCGAGTCCAGCGAGACGCGCCCGAAGTCCATGGCGACGGTCGTGGTCGTCTTGTTCGGCGTCGCGGACAGATCGTCGTGACCCGCGCTCGCCTCGGTCATGACGGCCTCGGTCGTGAGCGGCACGATCTCGGAGACCGACCCGACGAAGGTCGTCTTGCCGACACCGAACCCACCGGCGACGACGATCTTGGCCGAGATCGTCGCCGTCGTCGCGACGGCCTGTGGCCTAGAGCCGACGGAGTCCACTCAACACCCTTTCCATCAGAGCGAGGTCCGGCGACGAGCCGGTACTGCTCGCGGTCTGGTGCACCGTGACGACGCCCAGTCCTGCCATGTCACCGAGCAGCACGCGCGCCACCCCCAGGGGGAGCGACATCAGCGCCGCCACCTCGGCGACCGAGCGGGGCTCTTCGCACAGTTCGGCGATCGCCCGATGTTCCATCTGCAGTAGCTCCAGCTGGCTGCGGCCCTGCCGGCTCGTCGAGACCAGGGCTTCGATCGCGAGGTCGAGACCCGACCTGGTCCGGCCCCGAGTCCACGCGTACGGGCGGACGAAGGACGCACCCGAGGAGACATCCTCAAGATCGCCGACCTCGCCGACGCCCCGGAGGTCGATCGGGGCCGTCGGTGCGGAGTCGGGCAGAGCCCGGCTCACCGGCAGCGGATCGGCCGAGGGCCGCGGGCCCGCCGGCTGGAACGTCTGCCCTTGCGGCTGCTCGGGCTCCTCCGGCGCGTCGGTCTGCGGGTTGTAGTGCCGCAGCACCTCCGACACCTTGCGCGGCGCCCGCAGGGGGCGGTGCCGCGGCGTGTCGATGCTCGGCATCCCGGCCAGGAAGTCGCTCTGCGGGCTGTCGCCGTCGGGGCGCTGCACCGTGCCGCCCGTGGGGGCGTGCCCGGTCAACCAGTCCGTCTCGTGGAACTGGGTCGCGCTGCTCGCGTCCCACGTCGGCCCGGCCTCCGCGTGCGCGGGGTACGGGGACGGCGGACGCGGACCGCTGGGCTTCCTGGTCCAGAACCGGCGCTCGGGCGCCTCGTAGTCGGGATACTGCTCCTCGTAGCCGTCGCGCTCATGACGGCTGTCCAACGAGAACCCGTTCATGACGTCGGCAAGGGGTGGCTCGTCGGACTGCCGGCGTTCGTCGTCGGGACCGATGCTCATCGCGTATCACCTACCTCTGCTTGTCGACGTCGGACGGGGTTCGGGCCGCTGCCGCGGCCGGTCGTGCGGTGCGTGCGATCAGGGCCCGAAGGAACCCTGCAGCTCGGCCCGCAGCTCCGGGGTGAGCAGCTGACCGACACGGTCGACGAGCAGCGTCATCTCGTAGCCGATGAGGCCGATGTCGCACGTCGGTGAAGCCAGGACGGACAGGCAGGAACCGTCGCTGATCGACATCAGCAGGACGATGCCCCGGTCCATCTCGACAACGGTCTGCACGACCCCGCCCGCGTCGAAGCAGCGGGCTGCACCCTGGGTCAGGCTGATCAATCCCGACGACACGGCCGCCAGCTGATCGGCACGGTCCCGCGGGAGGCGGTCCGACGACGTCAGGAGCAGACCATCGGCCGACACCACGATCGCGTGGGCCACCCCCGGCACGCGCTCCGCGAAGTTCGTGACCAGCCATCCGAACCGGCTCGGCTGGGTCTGTGGTGCGGTCACCTGGTCTCCTCGTCCTGTGCGCCCGCACCCGCGGGCTGCGCATCGGTGCTGTTCGCCATCCTGCCCTCGGCGAGTTCACGTTCCCTGCGGAGCCGGTTCTCCCGGCCCTGCCGGATCCCTCTCTGGTAGCTGGCGAGTCGTCCGCGGACCGCCTCCGCCGTCCGTCCTCCGGCGTCGGTGGCGGTCGCCGATGCCGTCGTCGAGGTCGACGACGCGAGCACCGCGGATCCTCCCGCGCTGCCGGGCACGAGTCGAGCCCGGGGTCGCCGCTTGGGCAGTCCGGCTGAGGTGTACTCGCCCGCCGACGTCTCCGCGTTGCGCCCGGCGGCTTCCCAGCCGATGTCGGCGGTGCTGGAGAAGTCGTCGTCGCCCGCGGTCTGCCGGCCCGGCCCCGACGCGTCGGGAGCCGCGCGCAGCGGGGTGGCCGCGACCGGCTGGGCCGGCGCGGACGCCGGCGGGCGTGCCACCGGCGACGGCCTGACCTGCAACGGGTCGGACCCGGGCGGCACGACCGGCGCGGGCGTGCCGTTCTGCGGGACCTCGTCGCTCCAGGTGATCGGGATCGGCCGGTTCGAGCGGAACCAGGCCGACGCGATCTCGGCGAAGATCGGCGTGGAGAAGCCGTCGTCCTCGGACGCGGCCTCCTCGGCGGGCGGACCCTGCTGGGGGTACGCCGGGCCCGGCTGCGGCGGGGCCGGCGGCCGGCCGTAGGACTGCGCACCCGGGGTACGGACGGGCAGACCACCGGTCTGCGGCGGACCCGCCTGCGGCGCGTTCGGCGCCTGCGCGGCCCGCGGCTGGGCTGCGGGGGCCTGGGCTGCGGGCGGCTGGGCTGCGGGCGGCTGGGCTGCGGGCGGCTGGGCTGCGGGCGGCTGGGCCGCGGGGACCTGAGCCGCGGGCGGCTGGGCCAGTGAGGCCTGGGCTGTCGGGGCCTGCGCTGTCGGGGCCTGCGCTGCCGGTGGCTGCGCGACCGTAGGCGGCGCGGCCGGGGCCTGGGCTGCCGGCGGCTGTGCTGCCAGGGGCTGCGCCGCGGGCCGGGCCGGCGGCTGCGGCGTGCCGGCCCGCTGCGGCAGCGGCGGAGCACTGCGCTGCTCACCGATCGCGGGCTCGGCGGCACGCTGCTCACCGACCGGCCGGACGGCGGGCTGCTCGCCGGTCGGGACACGGCCCGCGGTGTCGCCACCGTCCTGCGGCGGGACGGGCGCCCCGGTTCCCCGCGCGGGCAGCCCGCCGGGAGTCTGCGGCGCGGGAGTCTGCGGCGCGGGAGTCTGCGGCGCGGGAGTCTGCGCGGTCGGCGACTGTGTGTCGGGACCCTGCGCGGCCGGGTCCTGCCGCGCGGCCGGCTGGGCGGGAACGTTGTCCGGACCGGCCTTGGTCAGGTCGACCGGGCCACTCGCTGCGACAGGAGCGGCCGTCCGCGCGTCGGGAGTCGAGGTGTCCGGCGCCGGGACCGGAGGCGGCCCCACAGGGGTGCGGTTCATCTCCGCACCCGGGATGCGGCGCGGAAGCAGACCGGAGCGGCCGGGACCATCGGCCGCCGGACGCGACGGCGGCGGCAGCGCCGACGGCGGCTGCCGGTCGGCGGGCCCGCTCGGCGACGGCGGGGTGCCGGGCCGTGGGACCGGTCGCATGATGTTCGGCCGGGGGGTCGGGGCAGACGGTGCGGCCTCGGTGTCGCGGGCACGCGACGCCTCGGTGTCGGTCTCCCCGGTGGGCCCGCTCTCGGCGGTTCCGGCGTCGGTGGCGGCAGCGGCAGCCTCGGCTGCCGGCCGGTCGCTCGCGGCCTGGGGACCGGAGACGAGCGGGCGGGCGGAGGCGGTGTCGTCGGTGCGGTCGGCGGGCCGGGCGGCGGCGTCGTCGGAACCGCGGACAGTCCCGGCGAGGCCCGCGGCGAGGGCCGCGCCGATGTCGCGCCGCCGGAAGGGCGAGGCAGGGGCGGGCTGCTCGTCGGCCGCTGGTACCTCGGCAGCAGCGTCGCCGCCGCCCTCGGCGTCGTCGGCCGCAGCTTCGGCCGACGTGCTCTTGGCTGCCGTGCTCTTGGCTGCCGCGCTCTCGTCGGAGGCGCTCTCGTCGTCGGCCGCAGGCTCGTCGGCCCTGCTCTCGTCGGCCCTGCTCTCGCCGGTGGCGCTCTCGCCGGCGGCAGCCTCGTCGGTGGTGTCCGCCTCGGCGATGACCGCGGCCCCGGAGGCACCGGAGTCGGAGGCACCCGAGTCGGAGGCATCCGAGCCGGCAGCCGTCACGGCGGCGTCGGCCGACCCGACCTCGGGCGCAGGCGCGTCGGAACCGGCGGCAGGACCGGCGTCGACGGCTGCGTCGTCGTCGCGGGGGGTCTCGTCGCGGGGGGTCTCGTCAGGGCCGGCGTCGCGGCCGGTCTCGCCGGGGACCTCGGGAACCTGGCCCTCGGTCGCGACCTGGCCGATGGGACGCGGCGTCCGGCGGGGCAGCGGCGCCGAGTGGGGATCGACGGCGATGCGGATCTCGCCGGTGCCGGTGTTCTCGTGACGCGGCGACGGCGTCGGCTCCTTGGGACGGCCGAGCAGCGCGCGGGCGGTGTCCGGACGCGACCCGGTGATGCGGGCGTCGTCGGACCCGTCGGTGCCCGTGAAGAACTCGTTCGGGTCGTCGGGGGTGGGGGCCTCGGGCGGCTGACGCCGGGCCCGGCGACGGGCCGCGGCGAGCGCGGCGGCGGCCGCGGCGCCGCCCAGCGCGGCTGCGGCGGCGCCACCGGCCCGGGTGGGCGGGGTGTCGGACGGGGCCCGGCCGGCCTCGGGGGCGTCGGGGTGCGGTGCGGTGAGGCCGTGCGCGGCGCGCAGCTCCTCCTCGGGGACGACGGGCCCGGCGAGGGCCCACCCGGTGGCGGGGTCGGCGGAGCCGGTCGGGGCCGGGGAATCGGGAACGACCGGGGCCCCCGGGGCCGGGCCGGCCAGAGCCCAGCCGCCCTCGTCGGACTCGTGGTCGTCGGCCTCGGTGGGCGTGAACATCTCGCCGGGGGTGCGGCCGTTGCCGGAGGTGCCCGACAGCAGATTGGCGCCGGGGCGGCGGGTGGGCAGCAGCGGCGAGGAGCCGTTGGTGTGGGAGCCGGGCCCGGAGCCGTTGGCCGATCCGTCGACCGTCTGCAGCGGCGGGAAGGTCGTCCCGTCGTCGCCGACGACGAGGTCGGCCAGCGAGCCGGTGGGAACGACGTGCCCGTTGGGGGTGACGTGCTGGGGGAGGGCGGGACCTGCGGTGCCGTCCTGGACCGACGGCATCTTCGGTGCGCCGGCCGGGCCGGTCGCGTCGCCGGGGGCGCCGGGGATGAGGTAGCCGGGCACAGTGACCGAGGCGGTGAGGCCGCCGGAGCCGGTGCTGCCGAGGCGGACACCGATGCCGTGGCGGGCCGCGAGGCGACCGACCACGAACAGGCCCATGCGACGTGACGCGGAGACGTCGACCTGAGCGGGGCCGCCGAGGCGCTCGTTGGCGTCGGTGAGCTCGTGCTCGGCCATGCCGACGCCGCGGTCGGCGATCTCGACGAGGATCGAGCCGTCGGGCGTGCGGGTACTGCTCAGCACGACCTGGGAGTCGGGCGGGGAGAAGTTGGTCGCGTTGTCGAGCAGCTCGGCCAGCAGGTGGACGAGGTCGTTCGCGGCGCGGCCGACGACGGTGGCGTCGGGCGGCGACTGCACGACGATCCGCTGGTACTGCTCGACCTCGGACACGGCGGCGCGCAGGACGTCGACGACGGGGATGGGCGCGATGTTGCGCTTGGAGAGCTCGGTGCCGGCGAGGACCAGCAGGTTCTCGCTGTTGCGACGCATACGGGTCGCCAGGTGGTCGAGCTGGAACAGGTTGGACAGCTGGTCGGGGTCCTGCTCGTTGCTCTCCAGCTGCTCGATGAGCTGCAGCTGGCGCTCGACGAGCGCCTGGCTGCGGCGGGAGAGGTTGACGAACATGCTGTTGACGTTGGCCTGCAGCGCGGCCTGGTCGGCGGCGAGGCGGACGGCCTGGCCGTGGACGGCGTCGAACGCTCGGGCCACTTGGCCGACCTCGTCGCGCGTGTCGATCGGCACGGGGTCGACGTGGGCGTTGGGCGACTCACCGGTCCGCAGGCTCTCGACGGCTTCGGGGAGCTGCCGTTCCGCGACGTCGAGCGCGCTGGAGCGCAGCAGTCGCAGCGACTTCAGCAGCGAGCGGGCGAGCAGGACGATGATCGCGATGCCCAGCAGCAGGCCGAGCATCAGGATGACGGAGTTGACGCCGGCCTGGTTGCTGGCCGCCTCCTGGGCGGCGGTGGTGTCCTGCTTGAGCTGGGAGACGGCGGCGTCGGCCGACTTCTGTACCGCGTCGTTCGACGAGGTGTAGGCGGCGTCCCAGGCGGCGGGGTCGATGGTCAGTGCGCGACCCGGCGTGGTCTGCAGGATGGTGGCGCCGAGCTGGACGCGCGGGCCGTTGGCGGGGTCGGTGCCGAAGAGCCCGAAGCGCTGCTGCTGCTCGGGGGTGAGCGACAGGCGGTAGGAGTTGAACGCCGCGTTGTAGGCGTTCTCGGTGGCGCCGACGAGCGTGAGGTCGGTGTCGGTGACCCGGCCGGCGGCGACGGCGGCGGCGACGACGGTGTGCTGGACGGCGAGCTGCTCGGCCGCCGCGTCGGTGGCGGCGAGCGCGTCGGCGAGGCCGGCGACCTCGGGGTTGGCGACCTGGCGCAGCAGCGTGCGGACCACGACGTCGGTCTGGGAGACGACGTCGCCGTAGCGGTTGAGGATGCCGTCCGCCGGCAGCGGGGACGAGGTCGTGTCGCGGCGCAGGTCCTGCATGGAGACCTTGACGTCGCGCAGGGGCTGCGCGCCGACGCCCGGGTCGTCGGCCGACTCGGTGCTGGCCAGCGCCTGGACGGCCTTGTCGAGCTGGGCGTCGGTGGTCTGGGCGGCGGCGTCGACCGGGGCGCGGTCGCCCGTGCGGTTGGCGGCGACGAACCGGACGGCGGCGTCGCGCTCGGCGCGCAGCGCGGTGGCGGCGGCCTCGACCTGGTCGCGGACGGCGAGGAGCTCGTTGCTGCGGCCGAGGTCGGCGGCGACGTCGGCCTGGTCGGAGATGCGCAGGGCACCGAGGCCGAGGGCCAGCAGGGTGGGCACCAGACCGACGATCAGGAGCTTGATCGACAGGCTCCAGTTGCGTGGGTTCAACCGTTCGGACCGCGATGGGCCACGCTCGGTGGTGGTCACGTCGAGAACTCCCTGCTGCCGGTCTGCGTCGAGCCGTTCGGGTTCGAGCCGTCCGAGCCTGACACGGACCCCCGACAGAGGTTGCGTCGTCGACGGGATGCAGAGCCGAGTTGCCCGTCCGCCGCGGTGGATGGACAGCGCGTACCGGAACGGAAACGAGGTGCGACTACGGGGAGCATCGTGTGGAGCCGTCGAGCCTTCTGTGGTGGGTCATCCGGACGGGTGAAACCGACTGGACCACGTGACCTGCGCGACTACGACACGCGGGCGTCGGGGAACGACCGCTGCGGCGCCGAGTAGGTACGATCGCGTCGGATTACCTCTGCTCTTTCGGAGCCAGTGGAGTATATCGCGAGGTCGGCGCCCGCTTTCCCCGTCCGTCGCTCGACCGAAGCCGGTCACGTGGAGTGACCGATTGTCGCCGTTCGTCGACGTCACGGCCCCGCCCAGCTCATCTTGCGCGTGCGAAAGGACTCTCGGTGCCCGACGGCCCACTCATCGTCCAGTCCGACAAGACCCTCCTGCTGGAGGTCGACCACCCCTCGGCCGGCGACGCCCGGTCGGCGATCGCCCCGTTCGCCGAGCTGGAGCGCGCGCCCGAGCACGTACACACCTACCGGGTGACGCCCTTGGCCTTGTGGAACGCCCGTGCCGCGGGGCACGACGCGGAGCAGGTCGTCGACGCCCTCGTCCGGTTCTCCCGCTACGCCGTGCCGCAGCCCCTGCTGGTCGACGTCGTCGACACGATGGGCCGCTACGGACGGCTGCAGCTGTCGAACTCCCCGGTCCACGGCCTGGTCATGACGGCGCTCGACCGCGCGGTGCTGGAGGAGGTCCTCCGGCAGAAGAAGATCGCCCCGATGCTCGGCGCGCGCATCGACGACGACACCGTCGTCGTGCACCCGTCCGAGCGCGGCCCGCTCAAGCAGGCCCTGCTCAAGATCGGGTGGCCGGCCGAGGACCTGGCCGGCTACGTCGACGGCGAGGCCCACGAGATCGACCTCGCCGAGGACGGCTGGAACCTGCGCTCCTACCAGCAGGAGGCGGTCGACGGCTTCTGGCAGGGCGGCTCGGGTGTCGTCGTGCTGCCGTGCGGGGCGGGCAAGACGCTCGTGGGCGCAGCGGCGATGGCCCAGGCCAAGGCGACGACGCTGATCCTCGTCACCAACACCGTCTCCGGGCGGCAGTGGAAGCGCGAGCTGATCGCGCGGACGAGCCTGACCGAGGAGGAGATCGGCGAGTACTCCGGCGAGCGCAAGGAGATCCGCCCGGTCACGATCGCCACCTACCAGGTCATCACCCGGCGGACCAAGGGCGAGTACCGCCACCTCGAGCTGTTCGACTCCCGGGACTGGGGTCTGGTCATCTACGACGAGGTGCACCTGCTCCCCGCGCCCGTCTTCCGGATGACGGCGGACCTGCAGTCGCGCCGCCGGCTCGGCCTCACCGCCACCCTCGTGCGCGAGGACGGCCGCGAGGGTGACGTGTTCTCCCTGATCGGCCCCAAGCGTTACGACGCCCCGTGGCGCGACATCGAGGCACAGGGCTGGATCGCGCCGGCCGAGTGCATCGAGGTCCGGGTGACGCTGACCGACGCCGAGCGCCTCGGCTACGCCACCGCCGATGCGGAGGAGCGCTACCGGATGGCGTCGACGGCGCGGACGAAGCTGCCCGTCGTCAAGGCGATCCTCGACCGCCATCCCGACGAGCCCACCCTGGTGATCGGTGCCTACCTCGACCAGCTCGACGACCTCGGCGAGGCGCTGGAGTGCCCCGTCATCCAGGGGTCGACGAAGAACAAGGAGCGCGAGGCGCTGTTCGACGCGTTCCGCGCGGGCGAGATCAAGCGTCTCGTGGTCAGTAAGGTCGCGAACTTCTCGATCGACCTGCCGGAGGCGACCGTCGCCGTTCAGGTGTCGGGAACGTTCGGCTCGCGGCAGGAGGAGGCCCAGCGGCTGGGCCGGTTGCTCCGGCCCAAAGGTGACGGCCGGCAGGCGCACTTCTACTCCGTGGTCTCGCGCGACACCCTCGACACCGAGTACGCCGCTCACCGTCAGCGCTTCCTCGCCGAGCAGGGTTACGCCTACCGGATCGTCGACGCCGACGACCTGCTGGGCCCGGCCATCCCCGAGGTGGACTGAGAGTCACCGGATACCCCCGATCGGGCCCCCGTGCTGCGCTGATCGGCCAGTCAGGTCGGCGGAGGGGCCGGCCGGCGGGCACACTCGAACCCCTGACGGCACGACCGTGCGGGGGAGGTGGGGACGATTCCGGTCATCGGCTGGGTCGCGATCGGCGTCGCGGCATGGATCCTTGTGTCGGTGATCGTCGTCGTCCTCCTCGGCCGGATGATCCGCGCCCGCGACGCACAGGTCCCCCGAGGTCCCGCCGAGCCGGTGGTGCCGCAGCCCCCGGACCCGGTCGACGAGCCCTCCGGTGATCCACCGGCGGGTCGGCCGGGCCGCGGGCACCGCCTCCGCGACCGTTGACCCTCCGTGAGTGCCGGCCACGCGACGTCAGATAGCTGACGCGAAAGCCGCTGTCGAGCGTCACCCATCAGCGTCACGGCCCGGCGCGAAACGCTCACACCCGGTATATCGTCGCCTCCAGGCAGGTGATGACGATCTCAGTTCTGGCGTGGGTTCTCGTGGGCGTCGCGGGATGGCTCGTGGTGGCGATGGCCGCCGCGCTGGTCATCGGCCGCTTCTTCCACCTGCGCGAGAAAGCCATCGGGCAGGACCGTCCGCCGATGCCCGTGCGGCGCGCCCGCCCCGTCGCACTGCCGGTCGTCGACAGAACACCCCCGCCCGCCGACGGCACTCCGTCGGACACCGGTCGTGAGCTGCTCGGACGCCAGGTGCCCCGGATCCCGCAGCAGCGGCGCGCGGTCCCACGTGGCCGGCGCCCTCGCATCGGTCCGTCGACGCGCCGCGGCTGAGGAGCCCACCGGGGGTGAGCACCGACCCGGGGCCGGGGTCGGATCCGGGTTCGGATCGGGGGCGTCCCGGAGGATGTGCGCCGTCCGCGGCGGGAGTCTCGACGTCATGGACACCGACACCACCTCGACCGGCACCTCGATCCCGACGACCGACATCCCCCCGACGGACATCCCCGGGACGGACAACCCGGCGACGGACACGACCGCCGACGCGCAGGGCACCCCGAAGAAGCCCTTCCGTCTCGTCCGCAGCCGCTCCGACCGGATGCTCGGCGGCGTGTGCGGCGGCATCGCCGCGCAGCTCGACATCGACGTGTCCCTGCTGCGCCTCGGGCTCGTCGCCCTGACGATCCTCGGCGCGGGCGCCGGCGCGGTGCTCTACGTCGCGGCCTGGGTTCTGGCGCCCGAGGCCGACTGACGGCCGGGCCGGACGAGTGCCCGCTGCGGGCGCGCCGCGTCGCCCACCGGCCTCGGGGCATCGTGCTGCGGTCCCTGCCCGGCCTGGTCGTCGCCGCACTCGGCTCGGGCTGCGAGTGACGGGAGAGCTCGCGCGACCTGGATCGTCATGGTGCGCTCGCGGCCCAGCTGCTGCGGGCGCGGTCCGTCGGCCTGATCCCACGGTCCCCGGTGAGCATGTCGAATCCGGGTTGTCCGGTTCGTCGGCATCATGAGGGGGTCACCGGGGTCCCCACAGCCGAGGAGCCGACGTGCCCAACTACATGCTGCTGCTCTACTCGACGACCACCGACTGGGAGATCGGCGACGACTCGTGGGACGAGGGAATCGCCGAGCACGAGGCGTTCGTCGAGGCCGTTGCGGAGGCAGGCGCCGAGATCGTGAGCGCTGCGGCCCTGGCCCCACCACAGACGGCCAGGACCGTCCGCGGCGTGGACCGGGTGGTCAGCGACGGGCCGTACGCCGAGGCGCGTGAGGTGCTCGGCGGTTACTACATGATCTCCGCGCCCGACCTCGACACCGCGCTGGCGCTGGCCCGCCGGTGTCCGGAGGAGACCGTCGAGGTGCGCGAAGAGGTCGGCTGAGCCGGCTCAGCGGTGGTGTCCGGCCCAGTTGGCGAGCCGCTCGGTGGGCCCCGCGTCGGCGGTCGGTTCGACGACCGGTCCGAACGGCACGGGGCCGCCGCGCGGCTCGGCCGGCAGGAACCGCACGACCGCGGCGAACGTGGCCTGCGCCAGTGCGGGGTCGGCCTCCACGTCCTGGCCGGTGGCGACGGCGAGGTCCCAGCCGTGGACGAGCGCCTCGTCGAGGTAGCCCCACAGCGCGCCGCGGCCGGGGACCTCGCCCCACGGGACCTGCACCATCGAGTCCAGCACGGCGTCGTTGCTCCACAGTGGAGCGAGGTCGTCGACGGCGCGGCCGTACGTGGCGGCGAGGTCGTCGTCCGGGATGCCCTCGATCATCGACGGCCGCGAGATCGCCGGTTCGCCGAGCGAGACGGCCTGCGCGCGGCCAACCGTCGCGATCAGGTGCGCGACGAGGGTGCGGACGTCGAAGTCGGCGCACGGGGTCGGGTCGCCGTAGCGCGCCACGGGCACCGTGTCGACGAGGCCGCGGACCCAGCCGAGGGCGTCGCGGTAGAGGGGTCGGGGGTCGGTCTGCTGTGCGGTGGGAGTCGTCATGGCGAGAACCCTGGCGCCCAATCACGACATCTTGTGTCGTGTATCCGTGGCATTCTTTCCGAGTGCGCGCCGACCGGTTGCTCGCCCTCGTCCTGCTGCTGCGCCACCGCGGCCGGATGCCGGCATCCGCGCTGGCCAGGGAGCTGGAAGTGTCGACGCGCACGGTTCTGCGCGACATCGACGCCTTGTCGGCCGCCGGTGTGCCCGTCTACTCCGAACGCGGCCGCGACGGCGGCTTCGCCCTGCTCCCCGGGTTCACGACCGACCTCACCGGCCTCACCCACGACGAGGCCGTCGCCCTGCTCACCTCACGTTCGCGAGTCACGTCCGAGGCACTCGGCATGGGCCCGGCCTTCTCCTCGGCGATGGCCAAGCTCGTCGCCGCCATGCCCGACGACGCCCGCAGCCGTGCCACCGACGCCGCCGGCCGCGTCCTCGTCCGCCGCGGCGGCCTCATCGCCGAGCCCGAGCCCGACCGCCACCCCGAGGCCGTGCAACGCGCCGTCCTCACCGGACACCGGCTGCGCATCCGCTACCCGAGCCGCGGCGAGCCGCCGAGCTGGCGGACCGTCGATCCCCTCGGGCTGGTGAGTGCCGCCGGCCGCTGGTACCTGCTGGCGTTGCACGACGGGGCCGACCGCACCTACCGCGTCAACCGGATCACCGAGGCCGAGGAGCTCGCCGAGCCCGCCGCCCGGCCCGCCGGCGTCGACCTCGAGGAGCTGTGGCAACGACGCCGCGCCGAGTTCCTGTCGAGCTACACCGGCATCCGCGCCCGGCTGCGGATCCGGCCGTCGCGGCGCGCGGAGATCGTCCGCATCTCGGCGGGGGTCACCGATGTCTGCGACGAGGGGCAGTGGCTCGTCGTCGACGTGGGGTTCGGCGACCTGCAGCACGCCGAGCGGGTCATGTGGTCCCTGGCCGTCGACGCCGAGGCGCTCGACCCGCCGGAGCTGCGGGAGGCGATCCGCGCCCGCGCCCAGCGCCTGGCCGACACGCACTCGTGAGCGGCGATAGTCGCTATAGCGACTATCGCCGCTCACAGGCGGCGGAGCCGCCGTGCGCTGAGCCGCCGCGCACGGAGCCGCCGCGCGCGGAGCCGCCAGGGAGCCGGGAACGCCGCAGGGGCGGCACCCGGGAACGGGTGCCGCCCCTGACAGGACGTGCTGTGGTGCTGTGGAGCCGGACTCAGAAGTCCATGCCGCCCATGCCACCCATGCCACCGGTCGGGTCGCCGGCCGGGCCGGCGTTCTTCTCCGGCTTGTCGGCGATGACGGCCTCGGTGGTGAGGAACAGCGCCGCGATCGACGCGGCGTTCTGCAGCGCCGAGCGGGTGACCTTGGCCGGGTCGATGATGCCGGCCTTGACCAGGTCCTTGTACTCACCGGTCGCGGCGTCGAGGCCCTCACCCGCGGGGAGCGAGCGCACCTTCTCCGCGACGACGCCACCCTCGAGGCCGGCGTTGACGGCGATCTGCTTGAGCGGAGCCTCCAGCGCGACCTTGACGATGTTCGCGCCGGTGGCCTCGTCACCGTCGAGACCGAGACCCTCGAACAGGCCGGCACCGGCCTGGATCAGCGCAACGCCACCACCGGCGACGATGCCCTCCTCGACGGCCGCCTTCGCGTTGCGGACGGCGTCCTCGATGCGGTGCTTGCGCTCCTTGAGCTCGACCTCGGTCGCGGCACCGGCCTTGATGACCGCAACACCGCCGGCCAGCTTGGCCAGGCGCTCCTGCAGCTTCTCGCGGTCGTAGTCCGAGTCCGTGCGGTCGATCTCGGAACGGATCTGGTTGACGCGACCGGCGATCTGGTCGGCGTCGCCCGAGCCGTCGACGATGGTCGTCTCGTCCTTGGTGACGACGACCTTGCGGGCGGAGCCCAGCAGCGACAGGTCGGCGTTCTCCAGCTTGAGGCCGACCTTCTCCGAGATGACCTCGCCACCGGTGAGGATGGCCATGTCGGTCAGCATCGCCTCGCGGCGGTCACCGAAGCCCGGCGCCTTGACGGCGATGGACTTGAAGGTGCCACGGATCTTGTTGACGACGAGCGTGGCCAGGGCCTCGCCCTCGACGTCCTCGGCGATGATCGCGAGCGGCTTGCCCGACTGCATGACCTTCTCCAGCAGCGGGAGCAGGTCCTTGACGGTCGAGATCTTGGACGAGACGAGGAGGATGTACGGGTCCTCGAGCTCGGCCTCCATCCGCTCCGCGTCGGTCACGAAGTAGGGCGAGATGTAGCCCTTGTCGAAGCGCATGCCCTCGGTGAGCTCGAGCTCGAGCCCGAAGGTCTGCGACTCCTCGACGGTGATGACGCCTTCCTTGCCGACCTTGTCCATCGCCTCGGCGATGAGCTCGCCGATCGAGGCGTCGGCGGCCGAGATCGACGCGGTGGCGGCGATCTGGTCCTTGGTCTCGACGTCCTTGGCGGCCTTCAGCAGCGCCTGGGAGACAGCCTCGACGGCCTTCTCGATGCCGCGCTTGAGCGCCATCGGGTTGGCGCCGGCGGCGACGTTGCGCAGGCCCTCGCGGACCAGCGCCTGCGCCAGCACGGTGGCGGTCGTGGTGCCGTCACCCGCGATGTCGTCGGTCTTCTTCGCAACTTCCTTGACGAGCTCGGCCCCGATCTTCTCCCACGGGTCCTCGAGCTCGATCTCCTTGGCGATCGACACACCATCGTTGGTGATGGTGGGCGCGCCCCACTTCTTCTCCAGGACGACGTTGCGGCCACGCGGGCCGAGCGTCACCTTGACGGCGTCGGCGAGGGTGTTCATGCCGCGCTCGAGCCCGCGGCGCGCCTCCTCGTCGAACGCGATCTGCTTCGCCATGGGGGTGTTGCCCTCCGATTGGG
Organism: Pseudonocardia sulfidoxydans NBRC 16205; assembly: GCF_007989085.1. Lineage (GTDB taxonomy): Bacteria > Actinomycetota > Actinomycetes > Mycobacteriales > Pseudonocardiaceae > Pseudonocardia > Pseudonocardia sulfidoxydans. Next base: position 49,590 of record NZ_BJVJ01000010.1, on the reverse strand, counting down.
ATGACCTCGTGTCGGGTGGTGCCCGCGACGGACGACCGGCAACCCTGCGCCGGTCTCACCGACCCGACTGGCACTCGGCATGCCGGAGTGCCAACGCCGTTTTTAGCACTCGGCACAGGCGAGTGCAACAAAGGCCCCACCCGTGCGGGGCGCCCTCCGGGGTGCGCGTCACCCGGGGTCAGATGCGGCGGACCGCCTCGGCCTGGCTCCGGCCGTCGCGGCCTGCCGTCGTCTCGAACTCCACCCGGTCGCCCTCGTCGAGGGTGCGGAACCCGTCCGCCTGGATCGCCGAGTAGTGGACGAAGACGTCCGGGCCGCCGTCGGTGGCGATGAAGCCGTAGCCCTTTTCCGAGTTGAACCACTTGACCGTGCCCTGAGCCACGGCACCTCCTGTTGCTGCGTACGAACGACGTCGACGCTACCCCCGGAACGGGCCCGCCGGGGGCCGGCGATCCGGGACGATCCCCAGGTCGCGGCGGAACGGGCCGGGTCGGGCAGGATGCGGGAGGTGACGACCTCCGAGAACCTGACCGCCCCGCGCCGTCCGCGCACCGTCGACGAGCACCGGGCGTTCGTGGCGTCGCTGCTGGCGCCCATGCCGGCGGTGGAGGTGCCGATCTCCGGGGCGCTGGGGCGGGTGCTGGCCGCCGACGTCGTGTCCGCCGTCGCCCTGCCGCCCTTCGACAACTCGGCGATGGACGGCTACGCGGTCCTCGCGGCCGACGTCGCCGCCGCCTCGCCCGACTCACCGGTGACGCTCCCGGTTCCGGAGGACATCCCGGCCGGCCGCACCGACGTGCCGACGCTGCGGCCCGGTACCGCCCACCGGATCATGACGGGCGCGCCGATGCCCGCGGGTGCCGACGCGGTGGTCCAGGTCGAGCTGACCGACGGCGGCGTCGAGACGGTCGTCGTCCACGGCCACCCGGCCGCGGGCCAGCACGTGCGACGCACGGGCGAGGACGTCACGCCCGGCGCGACCGTCCTGACGGCGGGCGTGGTCCTGGGGCCGCCGCAGATCGGGCTCCTGGCTGCCGTCGGGCTGCCCACGGTCGCGGTCCGTCGTCGCCCGCGGGTGCTCGTGCTGTCCACGGGGTCGGAGCTCGTCGAGCCCGGTTCCGCGTTGGCGCCCGGCCAGATCTTCGAGTCGAACGGTCCGATGCTGGCCGCGGCGGTCGCCGACGCGGGTGGCGAGCCGGAGCTGCTGCGGTTCGTCCCCGACGACGTGGAGGTCTTCGCCGAGCTGCTCGCCGAGAAGGCGGGTGGGGTCGACCTGATCCTCACCTCCGGCGGGGTGAGCGCGGGCGCCTACGAGGTGGTCAAGGACGCGCTGGCGGGCCGGGGTGTGGAGTTCGTGCGGGTCGCGATGCAGCCGGGTGGGCCGCAGGGCGCGGGCCGGCTCGACGGGGACGGGCCTGCCGTGGTGACGCTGCCGGGCAACCCGGTGAGCTCGCTGGTGTCGTTCGAGGTGTTCGTGCGTCCGGCGCTGCGGGCGGCGATGGGGCATCCGCACCCGATGCGGCCGGTGGTCTCGGCGGCGCTGGGTGAGGCGCTGGTGTCGCCCGCGGAGAAGCGGCAGTTCCGCCGCGGTGTCCTCGACGCGGCCGACGGGACCGTCCACGAGGTCGGGGCGCCGGCTTCGCACCTGCTCGCGTCGCTGGCGCTGGCCGACTGCCTGATCGTCGTCCCCGAGGGTGTCTCGGCGGTCGACAGGGGTGTGGATGTGGAGGTCTGGCTCCTCGAGGCGTGACCCGTCGTGAAGCGGCTTTGAACCGCTCGGCGATCGGTTCCGCACGGTCAGGCGATGAAATGTGACCTACATCACACGCGAAGAGTGCAACAACCAGGCACCTGAGAGCGTCTTAACTGGTGAGCGTTCGGCCGATCGGTGCACTTCGCAGGGTTCTCGACCTGCTGATCTGGACGATGAGCCGATTGCTCTGGATACTTTCGGTAGAAGGCGGGTAACCGCCTTTCAACGCAACGGACCTACCGCCCGTCGCTGGGGAGCGGACGAGCGGTTCCACGGCCGGGGTCGTCGTCTCGGGGGATGACGGCCCCGGCCCTTTGCGATCACCCCTTCTGCGCGGTGCGCACCCTCTGCGGTCGTCGACCTCCCCTGCACTACCGTGGCGATTCGTCGTCGCGGCCTGCCGGGCCGCGCCACGGTCGCCACTCAGGAGCCGACCCGTCCATGTCCGCACAGTCGTCCGCAGAGTCGTCCGCAGAGTCCGCGCCCTCGACGTCCGGAACCTCGATCGGGCACGTCGCGGAACTGGTCCGCGCCGCCGTCCCACCCATGCACCCCGGAGGACGGCCACTCGTCGCGGGCGTCGCCGCCGGGGCCGCGCTCCTCCGTCTCGTCACCGGTCGCGGCACCGTCGCGGGCGTCGCCGCCACCGCTGCGGTCGCCGCGTTCTTCCGCGAGCCGCGGCGGGTCCCGCCCGTCCGCGCCGGGGTCGTCGTCGCCGCCGCCGACGGCACCGTCGCCACGGTGTCCGAGGTGGAGCCCGCCCCCGAGCTCGGCCTGCCCGCCGGGCCCGTCCCGCGCGTCAGCGTCTTCCTCTCCGTCCTCGACGTCCACGTGCAGCGTGTCCCCGTCGAGGGCCGCGTCACCGCCGTCGAGTACCGGCCCGGTGTCTTCCTCTCCGCCGACCTCGACAAGGCCAGCGAGGACAACGAACGCAACGCGGTCCTGTTCACCACGGCCGACGGCCACCGCGTCGGCGTCCTGCAGATCGCCGGGCTGCTCGCCCGCCGCATCGTCTGCCAGGTGAAGCCCGGCGACGAGGTCGCGGCCGGCGAGACGTTCGGCCTCATCCGGTTCGGCTCCCGCGTCGACACCTACCTGCCCGCGGGGTCACGCGTGCTCGTCGCGCCGGGGCAACGCACGATCGGGGGCGAGACGGTGCTCGCCGAGCTGCCGGACGCCCGATGAGGTCGGTGCCCGGCTACACCGCCGGGATCCGGCTGCTGCCCAACGCGGTCACGATCCTCGCGCTGTGCGCCGGGCTCTCGGGCGTGCAGTTCGCGCTGGTCGGGCGGTTCGAGCTGTGCGTGGCCGCCGTCGGTGCCGCCGCGCTCTGCGACGCACTCGACGGCGGCCTCGCCCGGCTCCTCGACGCCAGCTCGAAGATCGGCGCCGAGCTCGACTCCCTGTCCGACCTGGTCTCCTTCGGCGTCGCCCCCGCCCTCGTCATCTACATCTGGGGGCTCGAGGGCAACCGCTTCGGCTGGATCGTCGCCCTCGTCTTCGCCGTCTGCATGGCCCTGCGGCTCGCCCGCTTCAACACCCTGCTCGACGACGAGGACCAGCCGCCGTACGCCAAGGAGTTCTTCGTCGGCGTCCCCGCGCCGGCCGCTGCCCTGGTCGCGGGCATCCCGCTGTACCTGTGGCTGCACTTCGGCGACGGCTGGTGGTCCTCGCAGCTCACCGTCGCCCTGTGGGCGCTCGTCGCCGCGGCGCTCATGGTCAGCCGGATCCCGACGCTGTCGCTCAAGACCGTCCGCGTCCCCCCGCGGCTGATCGCCCCGCTGCTCGTCCTCGTCGGCCTCGCCGCGGCCGTCCTGCTCACCGCACCGTTCCTCGGGCTCGCCGTCGTGGCCCTGGGATACCTCCTGCTGCTGCCGTACACGATGTACCGGCACCGGTGGCTGGCCCAGCACCCCGAGGCCTGGAACGTCCCCGTACGGCAGCGGCGGGCCGTCGCACGGGCCGCCCGCTCCGCCCGCCGGCTGGGTCTGCGCCCGCCGCTGCGCCGCCGCGTCGCCGGTGGCGCCTCCGCCGTCGCGCGCCGGGTGCGCCTGATCGGTGCCGACGAGGGCGCGGTCAACGGAAACGGCCGCCCCGGCCCCACACCCCCACGCGGCCGGCTGCCCCGCGGCAGCCGCCGACGCCTGGGTATCCGCCGCCGCTGACCCGGGGTGTCCACGACCTGCCCTGCGCCCGGCGCGAGCTGCCCGGGTTCGTCGCCGGGACCAGCGCTGTGTCGCACTCGGCGTGAGGGGGTGGGTGCGGACCGATAGCGTGCGGGGGTGCCCGCGGAGATCACGCTCGTCGCCCGGCTGGCCACGTCCGCTGTCGACTCCCGTCGTGGGGTCGTGCGGCTGCACCCGGAGGTGCTCGACGCACTCGACCTGAGGCCCTGGGACGCGGTCACGCTGACCGGTTCCCGGGTCACGAGCGCCCTGGCCGCCGCGGCCGACCCGGCGACGCCGCACGGGCAGGTCACGGTCGACGACGTCACGCTGTCCAACTGCGGCCTGACCGACGGCGCGAGTGTCGTCGTGGCCCCGACCGTCGCGGCGGCGGCGCGGCGGGTGGTGCTGAGCGGCTCGCGGATCGCGCGGACGGCGACGCCGGAGACGATCCGGCTGGCGCTGCTGGGCAAGGTCGTGGTGCGCGGCGACGCGGTGTCGTTGCTGCCCCAGGACCTCGCGCCGCCGCCCGGCTCGGACGTGCCGACGGCCCGCCGGACGCTGGCCAACACTGTCGGCGGGGGCTGGACGTCGGAGCTGCTGGTCGTCGCGGACACGGAGCCGGCGGGTGTGGTGGCGGTCCAGCCGTCGACGGTGGTGGGGTGGCTCGACGGCCCGACCACCGGTGCACCGGCGACACCGACCGCGCCGGCCGTGCCGACGGTGACCGCACCCACGGCGGCCCCGGCCGAACCGGCTCTCGGCATCGACGAGCTCGTCGGCAGCGTGGACCGGGCCAGGCGCCTCGTCGAGTGGCTGGAGCTGACGTTCCGCCGGCCCGAGCTGCTGGCCAAACTCGGCGGGACGGCGCAGCTGGGGGCGCTGGTCGTCGGCCCGGAGGGTGTCGGCAAGGCGACGTTGACGCGCAGCGCCGCGGCCGCGGTCGAGGCCGGCTGTGTCGAGCTGGACGCGCCGTCGGCGGCGGCGCTGGAGCCGGGCGCGGCGTCGCAGCGGGTGCACGACGCGGTGGAGTCGGCCGTCGGTGCGGCGCGTGCGGGCCGGCCGACCGTGCTGCTGGTCACCGACGTGCACGCCCTGCTCCCGGCGGCCGATCCGCCGCCGCTGGCGACGCTGGTGCTCGACGTGCTGCGCAACGCGCTGGCGACACCGGGCGTGGCGCTGGTGGCGACGACGTCGGCACCCGAGGCCGTCGACCCGCGGCTGCGTGCGCCGGACCTGGTCGACCGGGAGCTGAGCCTGGCGCTGCCCGACGCCCGGACCCGCACGGACCTGCTGCGCCGGTTGCTGGCGTCGGTCCCGCTGGCCGAGGGCGTCGACCTCGCGGCGGTGGCGGAGCGCGCGCCGGGATTCGTGGTGGCCGACCTGCTGGCGGTGCGCCGGGAGGCGGCGATCCGCGCGGCGCTGCGCACGGAGGCCGACGCCGACGACGAGCCGCGCATCCGGCAGGAGGACCTGCTCGACGCGGTGTCGTCGGTGCGGCCGGTGTCGATGTCGTCGTCGGAGACGTTGCAGACTGGCGGGATCGAGCTCGATGACGTCGGCGACATGACCGAGGTCAAGCAGGCGCTCACCGAGGCGGTGCTGTGGCCGCTGCAGTACCCCGACTCGTTCGCGCGTCTGGGTGTCGCGGCGCCGCGCGGGGTGCTGCTCTACGGCCCGCCCGGCTGCGGCAAGACGTTCCTGCTGCGCGCGCTCGCGGGCACGGGACGGCTGAACGTGTTGTCCGTCAAGGGCGCCGAGCTGCTGGACAAGTACGTCGGCGAGTCCGAGCGCGCGGTCCGCGAGCTGTTCCGCAAGGCCTCCGACGCCGCACCCGCGCTGATCTTCCTCGACGAGGTCGACGCGCTGGCGCCGCGCCGCGGCGGGTCGACCGACTCCGGGGTGGCCGACCGGGTGGTCGCCGCCCTGCTCACCGAGCTCGACGGCGCGCAGCCGCTGCGGGAGGTCGTCGTCGTCGGCGCCACCAACCGGCCCGAGCTGATCGATCCCGCCCTGCTGCGCCCGGGTCGGCTGGAGCGCCTGGTGTACGTGCCGCCGCCGGACGCGCAGGCGCGCGCCGACATCCTGCGCGCGGCGGGCAGGAACACCCCGCTGGCCGACGACGTCGATCTCGACGCGCTCGGCACCGAGCTGGAGGGCTACTCGGCGGCCGACTGCGCGGCGGTGCTGCGGGAGGCCGCGCTGACGGCGATGCGGGAGTCGCTGGAGGCCACGCAGGTCACGGCCGCGCACATCGACGCGGCCCGCAAGACCGTCCCGGCCTCGCTCGACCCGGCGCAGCTGGCCCAGCTGGAGGCCTACGCGTCACGCAGGCCCTGAAGGAGTGTTGCGCTCGTGGCGGTCGGCGTTGACCGCCACGAGCGCAGACGACCGGGGAGCGGACGTCAACGTTGCTGGAAGTCCTTGGTGACGATCACGATGATGCCGGGCGTGGCGTCCTCGATCCCGGAGAACCGGGGCTCGGAGCGCATGCCGAACTGGCGGGCCAGCGCGTCGGCCGCGCCCTGCTCGGCGGTGCCGGGCCGGTAGTACACCGTGCTCGTCGGGATGATGCCCTCGGAGTAGTTGCGCGCCTCGGTGACGTTCCAGCCCGCCGACTCGAAGTCGGTGCGCGCACGCTCGGCCAGGCCGCTGATGTTGCTGTTGTTGTAGACGCGGACGGGCGCCTTCAACGTGTCGGGGCTGACCCCACCCTCGGCGAGCGAGCCCGAGCCGATGCCACCGGCCCCACCCGCTCCACCCGTACCGCCGACGCCACCTGCACCGCCCGCTGCCGCGCCGCCGGCGCCGGGCTCGGTGGTGGGCGGGGCGCCGATGTTGCCGGTCGGCCCGAACGAGGGCAGCGGCACGGAGCCGTCGGTGGGTGTCGCGCCGGGGCCCGGCTCCGCGGGGGCGGTCGCGGAGGTCGGCGCGGCCGCGTTGTCGGTCTCGCCGGCACCGTTCCCGTTGCCGAGCGCGGTCGTCGCCAGACCGATCACACCGGCGACGATGCCGACGCCGATCAGCGCGAAGCCGCCGATCCGCAGCGGCGAGCCACCGGACGATCCTGGTGTGGTCACGACAACCTCCGGGTCAACGGGTACCGGTCGGCGACCGGATGCGTGATCACAATGGCGTCACCAGGGCTCGATTCCCAGCCGACGCGCCGCACGGGTGCGCTGCCGACTGGTACGAAGCCTCCGGAGCCGCTTGACGAGCAGGGGATCGGCGGCGAGTGCCTCGGGCTTGTCGATCAGCGCGTTGAGGACCTGGTAGTAGCGGGTCGCCGACATGTCGAACAGCTCGCGGATGGCCTGTTCCTTGGCGCCGGCGTACTTCCACCACTGGCCTTCGAAGGCGAGGATCTCGCGCTCCCGGCGGTCGAGCTCGTCGGCCGGGCCGGCTGCGGGGTCTGCGACCCCGTGTTCCGTGGCGGACTCCATCACGCTCCTCGGGCGTCACAGCACATCGTGCACTGGCTGGCAGAACCGTGAATCACACATGTGTCATTCACCGGGGTGATTCAACCACGCGAGCCCGACACGAACCGGGCAGGGACGCGCCACGACGAGGCATGAATCGTGCATCAGCCGAGTGGGGGGACGAGCCTCCCGGAACCGTCCCTCACAGGGCGCGACACTAGTCTGCAGGTGTGACAGTCCGCCCCATCCGCATCATCGGCGACCCGGTGCTTCACACCCCCACGGCCCCGGTCGTGGAGTTCGACGATGCGCTGCGTGAGCTCGTCGACGACATGTTCGAGACGATGGCCGCCGCGCACGGCGTCGGGCTGGCCGCCAACCAGGTCGGCGTCGGCCTGCGGGTGTTCGTCTACGACTGCCCGGACGAGCTGACGAAGTCGATGGCGCGCGGCGTCGTCGTCAACCCGGTGATCGAGACGTCGGCGCTGCCGGAGACGATGCCCGACCCGGAGGACGACGACGAGGGCTGCCTCTCGGTCCCCGGCGAGCAGTTCCCGACCGGCCGGGCCGACTGGGCCAAGGTCACCGGTGTCGACGTCGACGGGGAGCCGGTCGAGGTCGAGGGCCGCGGCTTCCTGGCGCGCTGCTTCCAGCACGAGGTCGACCACCTCGACGGGCACGTCTACGTCGAACGGCTCATGGGGCGCAACCAGAAGGCGTCGAAGAAGATGCTCAAGGCCAACGGCTGGGGCGTCCCGGGCCTGTCCTGGGACCCGTCGACGCAGCGGGCCGAGGAGGTCTGAGCGCCTCCGGCGCCTGTGAGTGGCGATAGTCGCTATAGCGACTATCGCCACTCACAGGGCTAGGTCAGAAGCCCGTTCTCCCACGCCCACGCCGCCACCTCGACGCGGTTGCGGGCGCCCAGCTTGGCGTGGACGTTCGTCAGGTGCGTCTTGACCGTCGACAGGGAGACGAACAGGTCGGCGGCGATCTCGTTGTTCGTGCGGCCTCTCGCCACCGCGCGAACGACGTCGAGCTCCCTGGGCGACAACGGGTCCGGCAGCCTCGGCGCCTTCGACGCCGGCGCCGTCAGGTGCTCCAGCAACCGGACCGTGACCGACGGCGAGACCAGGGCGTCGCCCGCCGCCGCGGCGCGGACCGCCTCGACGAGCAGCCGCGGACCGGCGTCCTTGAGCAGGAACCCGCACGCCCCGGCCCGCAGCGCGCCGTAGACGTACTCGTCGAGATCGAAGGTCGTGACGACCACGATCCGCGGCGGCGCGGGGTCCCCGGTCAGGGCGCGGGTGGCCTCCAGGCCGTCCAGCTCGGGCATCCGGATGTCCATGAGCACGACGTCGGGGCGCAGCCGCCGCGCCAGCTCCACCGCCGCGACGCCCGTCCCCGCCTCGCCGACCACCTCGACACCCGGCTCCGCCGACAGGATCAGCCGGAACCCGGTGCGCACCATCTCCTGGTCGTCGGCCACCAGCACGCTGATCGTCATCGTCCCCCCACCGGCAGCCGCGCCGTCACCGTCCACACACCGTCGCCGGCGGGTCCCGCGTGCAGGGTGCCGTCGAGTGCCCCGACCCGCTCGGCCATCCCCGCCAGCCCGAACCCCGCCGGGTGGGCCGACCCGGACCCCGCGCCGTCGTTGCGGACCCCGACGACGAGCTCGTCGGAGCGCAGTCTGACCTCGACCTCGACCCGGGTCGCGGCCGGGGCGTGGCGGCGGACGTTGGTCAGCGCCTCCTGCACGACGCGGTAGCCCGTCGCCGCGACCCCCGCCGGGAGGACGGCGTGCTCGAACCCGGGATCGGCGATCAGCCGGACCCGGGTGCCGTCGGGATCGAAGCGGCGCACCATCTCCGGGATGCCGCCGAGCTCCGCCCCGGGCGCGCGGCCCCCCTCCCCGCCGCGCAGCACGCCGACCATGGCGCGCATCGCGGCGAGGGCGTCGGCACCCGCGGTCTCGATGGCCGCCAACGCTTTCGCGACGTCCGGGTCGGCCGGGGCGACGACCCGCGCCGCCTGCGCGGCCACGACGATGCCGGTGACCTGGTGGGCGACGACGTCGTGCAGGTCGCGGGCCAGCTCCAGGCGTTCGTCGGCGCGGGCGCGTTCGAGCAGCGACGCCCGTCGTGACCCGGCCTCGCGCAGCACCAGCCCGATGGCGACCGTCCCGCCCCAGCCCAGCGCCGACAGGATCGTGAACGCCGTCGTCGTCGAACCGATCTCGATCCGCAGGTACGGCGACGCCACGATCACGACGCCGGCGCCCGCGCACAGCAGCAGGGTCGTGCGGTCGTCGGCGTGGCGCAGGGCCGCGACCGTGACGACGGCCAGCGCGAGCTGCTCCCCGAACGACATCGTGGGCTGCCCGATCACCAGCGCCGTCAACGTCGCCGCCGCCGACGCCGCGTACGCGACGGCCGCGACGTGTTTCGCGTCGACACCGGGGCGCCTGCGCCACAACACGATCACCACGATGCACAGGCCCGTGAACGCCGTGGCCGCGCTCCACGGCAGGGAGCTGCCGGTCACGACGAACAGGGCGTCGACGCCCAGCCACACGAGGTAGCCGATGATCTCGACGCCGAGCCCGGCCCAGCGCAGCGCCCGCAGCCGCTCCGCCCCGCCCGTCCCGCTGATCACGCCGGTCAGCCTAGGTCCGACCGGCCGACGGCCACCCTCGGCCGAAAGTACGAGGCGCGGCCCCGCAGATCGGTCCCGTGGCCGAGGCGCACACCGGCCGCCGCCGGAGATCGTCATGGCATGACGTTCTTGGAGACGGCCGGATGGGCCCTCGGACTGGTGGTCATCGTCGTGATGGCCGCACTCCCGCTGCTGGAGACGCTCGGGAGCAGGTCCCGATGACCGCCCGCGTCTGCGCGGCGACCGTCGACCTCGTGAAGGTGCACGGTCGCGGCGGCTCGGCCGTGCGCGCCCTCGACAGCGTCTCCCTGCGCATCCCGGCCGGGATGTTCACCGCGGTCATGGGACCGTCGGGTTCCGGCAAGTCGACGTTGCTGCACTGCCTCGCCGGGCTCGACACCGCCACCTCGGGGCGGGTCCTGCTGGGCGACACCGACCTCGGCACGCTGTCCGACGCGCAGCTCACCGCTGTTCGCCGCGACCGGCTCGGGTTCGTGTTCCAGTCGTTCAACCTGCTGCCGCAGCTCACCGCCGCGCAGAACATCGACCTGCCCGCGCGGCTCGCCGGCCGCAGACCCGACCCGATGTGGCGGGCCTCGCTGATCGACCTGCTCGGCATCGGTGACCGCCTCGACCACCGGCCGTCGGAGCTGTCGGGCGGTCAGCAGCAGCGCGTCGCCGTCGCGCGGGCGCTGCTCGGGCGGCCCGAGATCGTGTTCGCCGACGAGCCGACGGGCAACCTGGACACGACGTCCGGCCACGAGCTGCTCGACCTGCTGCGGACCTCGGTCCGCGAGCTCGGCCGTTCTGTCGTCATGGTCACCCACGACCCCGTCGCGGCGTCGTTCGCCGACGGGGTGCTGCTGCTGCGCGACGGCCGCGTCGCGGGGTCGCTGCGCGACCCGCGCCCGGAGACGGTGCTGGCCGCGCTGTCGTCGCTGTCGGGGGCGGCGGCGTGAGCGGGCGGGCAGGCGGCGGGCGTGGGGGAGGCCGGGCGGCTGCGGGGGCGCTGCTGGCCGACGCCCGCCGCCATCCGGGCCGCGTCGTCCTCACGGGGCTTGCGGTCCTGGTCGCGACGTTCTTCGCCGCCGGCACGCTGCTGCTCGGCGGCACGCTGTCCTCGACGCTGGAGGCGCAGTCGGTGGTGACGCCTGCGTCGGCGTCCGTCGTCGTCCGGGGCGACGTCGACGCCGCGACGGTCGCGCGGATCGCGGCCACACCCGGCGTCACCGACGCGGTGGGAGTGTGGAGCGGGCTGGCGCCGGTCGGCGGGGCGGCGGGGGCGGGCTCGTGGTTGCTGAGGTCGGACCCGATGACGGGGCCGCTGACGCGGCTGTCCGCGCCGCCGGTCGCGGGCCGGCTCCCGGCCGCCGACGACGAGGCACTGGTCTCCGCGGCCACCGCGGCCCGGGGCGACGTCCGTCCCGGATCGGTGCTGACGGTGGGGGAGCAGCGCCTGACGGTCACCGGTGTCGCGGAGCTGCCGAACGTCGGCACCAACATGATCGTCGCGACCCCGGCCGCCGTTGCGGCACTGGGCGGTTCGCTCGACCAGGTCGACGTGGCGGGCGCCGACGCCGCGGCGGTCCGGGCCCAGCTGCCCGCCGACGCCATGGTCCGGTCCGGCGACGAGCAGCGCGCCGCCGAGCGGGAGAGCGGCTCGACCAGGGCGGCGGCCGTCGTCAGCGGGGTGTCGGTGTTCACCGGGCTGGCGCTGATCGCGGCCGTGGTCGTCGTGGGGTCGACGTTCCGCATCCTGCTGACCCAGCGCCGCACCCAGCTGGCGTTGCTGCGGTGCGTGGGGGCGCGCAGCAGCGACGTCGTGCGGGCGGTGCTGGCCGAGGCGGCGGTGTCGGGACTGGTCGCGGGCCTGCTGGGGGCAGGTGCCGCGGTCGGGGTGGGGGAGATCGTCGTCGCGGCGGTGGGCGGTGGCCCGCTCGTGCTGTCCTGGGGAGGACTCGCGGGTTGTGTGCTGCTCGCCGTCGTGGCGACGGTCGTCGCCGCGGTCGGACCGGCGCTCGCGGCGGGCCGCACCCCGCCGGTCGCCGCCCTCGGGGAGGCGGCGACGAGCGAGGCGGGGCCGTCGCGGCGGGGCCGTCGGGCGGTGGTTGCGACGGGCGCGGCGGTGGCGGCGGTGCTCCTGGCGCTCGTGGGGGCCGGCAGCGACGGGGAGGCCGGGCTGATCGCCGCGGCCGCGTCCGGGCTGGCGACGTTCGCCGCGCTGGTCGCGCTGGGCCCGTTGCTGATGGGCGGGCTGGCGGCGACGGTCGGGCGGGTCGTCGCGGCCGTCGGGCGGGCGCCGGGGCGGATGGCCGTCGCCAACGCGGGTCAGGTGCCGCGGCGCACCGCCGCCACGGTCACGGTCCTGACCTTGGGCGTGGGGCTGACGTCGGCGCTGCTGGTGGGGGTGGCGAGTGTCGACGCGTCCGCCCAGAAGTCGATCTCCGATCGGCTGCCGAGCGCGGTGCAGGTGACCGCGACCGACCTGCCGGCGACACTCGCGCAGCTGGCCGCCGACCCTGCGCTGCGGGTGCAGGAGAACGGGGAGAAGGTACTCGTCGACCCCGCCCCGGGTGTCGACGACACCGCCCTGCGCGCCGCTGTCGACCGGGCGTTGGGCCCGGACTCGACCGCGGTCGTCGTCTACGCCGCCGACGTGCGTGCCGACCTGGCCGAGGAGCTGGCGGTGCTGCGCGGCGTCGGGCTGGGTCTGGTGGGGATGACGGTGCTGGTGGCGGTCGTCGGGGTGGGGGTGACGCTGACGTTGTCGGTCACCGAGCGGACCCGGGAGACGGGCCTGCTGCGCGCGGTCGGGCTCACCCGCGGGGGTGTGCGCGCGATGGTGGCGTGGGAGGCGGCGTGCAGCGCGCTGGCCGCCGCGGTGCTGGGCGTGGTCCTGGGCTCGTTGTACGGGTTCCTCGCGCTGAAGTCGGTGGGGTTCGACCCGGGCACCGGGTCGCTGCCGGGGGTGGAGCTCGCGGTGCTCGGGGTGGGCGTCGTGCTCGTCGCGGTGCTGGCCGCGCTCGCCCCGGCGATCCGCGCGGGCCGGGTCCCGCCGATCCGCGCGCTGGGCGCCTGACGGAGTCGTGAGTGGCAATAGTCGCGATAGCGACTATTGCCACTCACAGGTCGTCAGGCCGGGTCGAGGACGAAGACGGGGATCCGGCGGTCGGTCTTCGTCTGGTACTCGGCGTAGTTCGGGAAGGCCGCGACGGAGCGCTCCCACCACTGCTCCCGCTCGGTTCCGTCGACCTCGCGAACCGAGTACTCGCCCGCCTCGGTCCCGTCCTGCAGCGTGACGGTCGGGTTGGCGCGCAGGTTGTGGTACCAGACCGGGTGCTCGGCGGCCCCGCCCTTGGAGGCGACGAGGGCGTAGTGCCCGTCGTGCTCGACCCGCATCAGGGGCACGTAGCGCAGCTTGCCGGTCTTGGCGCCCTTCATCGTCACCAGAACCACGGGGCGGCCCCCGATGTCGACGCTGCCGGTCGTCCCGGTCTCGAGGATCTTCTCGGTCTGGCCACGCACCCAGCCCTCGGGGCTGAGCTCGACCTCGTTGTTCGCTGCCATGTCCGGAGCAACTCCCCGGCGGGTCCGGATCTATTCCGTGCGGGGGCATGACGTCGGCGGCCGGTGGGCTACCGTCGACGACGCACGTAAGAGCAACGCGGGAGCTCCGGGTGGGGGGCTGAGAGGGCGGCCGGAGCCGTCGACCGCTGAACCGGCCGGGTAATGCCGGCGAGGGAGGCTGTCCCATGAGAACGTCGGGTCCACTGCCGACGGTCGGGGTCACCCCGCCGCGGGTGCTGACGATCGCGGGCACCGACTCCGGGGGCGGCGCGGGCATCGCCGCCGACCTGCGGACCTTCGCCGCGTGCGGGGTGCACGGCTGCCTCGCGGTGTGCGCGGTGACGGTGCAGAACTCCGTCGGCGTGACCGGTGTGCACCCGATCCCGCCCGAGACGGTCGCGGCGCAGATCGCCGCCGTCGCCTCCGACATCGGCCTCGACGCCGCCAAGACCGGCATGCTGGCAGGTGCGGAGATCATCGAGGCCGTCGCGGCCGCCTGCGACGACAACGGGATCGGCGCCGCCCACGCGACACCGCTCGTGATCGACCCGGTGGCGGCCTCGATGCACGGCGACCAGCTGCTCGCCGACTCCGCCCTCGACGCCTTCCGCGGGCTGCTGTTCCCCCGCGCCACCCTGGTCACGCCGAACCTCGACGAGGTGCGACTGCTCGTCGGCATCGACGTGCACGACCGGGCGGGCCAGTACGAGGCGGCGAAGGTGCTGCACGGGCTGGGGCCGCGCAACGTCCTGGTGAAGGGCGGGCACCTGGCCGAGGACGTCGACGGCTGCATCGACCTGCTCTACGACGGGCACACGTTCACCGAGCTGCCCGGACCGCGCTTCGACACGGGCAACACCCACGGTGGTGGCGACTCGATGGCGGCGGCGATCGCGTCGGGGCTCGCGCGTGGGCTGTCGGTCGGCGAGGCCGTCGCGTTCGGGAAGCGCTACATCGTGGAGGCCGTCCGCAACTCCTATCCGTTGGGTGCGGGGCACGGCCCGGTGTCGCCCTTGTGGACGGTGCGGGACTGGTGGAACGAGCCGTCCTGAGCCGGTGACGTGAGCCACCGGCCCGCGCTGTCCAGGTCCGCAGCTGCGGATGCCCAGTGCGAACCGAACCGGCTGTGCGGGTCGGTGTTCGGCGTCGGACAGGGTAGCCTTACTGAAGCTGCTGGTCGGTCGGCGTCGTCGGACAATCCGCGCGCCGACGCGTCCACCGGGGCGGGGCTAGTCTCGCCCTTGATGAGCATCATGGGGACGCGCGTCGTCCGCGTAGAGGATCCGGTGTTCCTCACGCGAGGCGCGACATACACCGACGACCTGACAGACGAGCGGCTCAGCGGAGCGCTGCACCTCACGCTGGTCCGCTCCCCGATCGCACACGCGACGATCACCTCGATCGACGTCGAGGCGGCCCGCGAGGCCCCCGGCGTCGTCGCGGTCCTGACCGGTGCCGACATCGACCTGCCGGCCCCACTCCTGTTCGGGGGCGCACCCAAGCAGATGGTCCGCCCCTGGCTGGCCACCGAGCGGGTGCGCTTCGTCGGCGAGCCCGTGGCCGCGGTCCTCACCGAGGAGCGCTACCAGGGCCCCGACGCCGCCGAGCTCGTCGACGTCGACTACGAGCCGTTGCCGGCCGTCGTCGACGTCCGCGAGGCCCTCAAGGACGAGAACCTGCTGTTCCCCGACGCCGGCACGAACACGTGCAGCGTCTACAACAAAGAAGACCCGGACCCCGACTTCTTCGCCGACTGCGAGGTCGTCGTCACCCGGGAGATCATCAACCAGCGGGTCGCCGCGGCGTCGCTGGAGACGCGCGCCGCCTCGGCCGTCTGGGGTGACGACGGGCGCTGCACCCTGTTCGTCTCCAACCAGAACGCGCAGGGCGCGCGCGACGAGGTGGCCGGGTGGCTGGGCGTCGACGCGTCACAGATCCACGTCATCCTCCCCGACGTCGGTGGCGGCTTCGGCGCCAAGATCGGCGCCGATCCCGAGTTCGCGCTCGTCGCGTGGCTGGCCCGGCACACCGGCCGACCGGTCCGCTGGAGCGAGAGCCGCTCGGAGAACATGACCGGGATGGTCCAGGGGCGCGACCAGCGCCAGACCATCACCATCGGCGGCAGCCGCGACGGCCGGGTGAAGGCCTACCGGCTCGACGTCATCGCCGACGCCGGCGCCTACCCGCGCCTCGGCGTGTTCCTGCCGGTGTTCACGCGCATGATGGCGCCCGGCACCTACGACATCGAGAAGGTCGACTCGCGGGCGACGGTCGTCGTCACCAACACGACGTCGACGGCCGCCTACCGCGGCGCCGGCCGTCCCGAGGCCACGTCGGCGATCGAGCGGGCCATGGACCTGTTCGCCGCCGAGATCGGGATGGACCCGGCCGAGGTCCGCAAGATCAACGTCGTCGCCCCGGAGAAGTTCCCCTTCACCACCAAGGGTGGCGTCGAGTACGACTCCGGCGAGTACGCCAAGGCCATCGACCTCGCGCTCGAGGCCAGCGACTACGCCACGCTGCGCGAGGTCCAGAAGGCCCGCCGCGAGCGGGGCGACGCCAAGCAGATCGGTATCGGCGTCTCGTCGTACGTCGAGATCACCGGCGGTGGGGCGTTCGTCGAGAACGCCTCCGTCGAGGTGCACGCGGACGGCACCGCCCTGGTCTGGACGGGCACGTCGCCGCACGGCCAGGGCCACGCCACGGCCTGGGCGATGCTCGCCAGCGAGCAGCTCGGAATCCCCGTCGAGAAGATCACGGTCCGCCACGGCGACACCGACCACGTCCCCGAGGGCGGCGGCACGATGGGCTCGCGCAGCCTGCAGACCGGCGGCGTCGCCGTCCACCAGGCCTCGCTCGAGCTCATCGACCTCGCCAAGCAGCGCGCCGCCGAGATCCTCGAGGCGTCCGTCGAGGACCTCGAGGTCGACACCACCAACGCCGCGATCGTCGTCCGCGGCGCCCCCGGCTCGCCGACCGTCACCTTCGCGCAGCTCGCCGAGCGCGAGGAGCTCAAGGTCAAGACGGTCTGGGACGGCAAGAAGGCGACGTTCCCCTTCGGGTCGCACGTCGCCGTCGTCGAGGTCGACACCGAGACCGGCAAGGTCACCGTCGAACGCATCTGGGCGGTCGACGACGCCGGGCCCGTGCTCAACCCGCTGCTCTGCGAGGGCCAGCGCCACGGCGGCATCGCCCAGGGCATCGCGCAGGCGATGCTGGAGGAGGTCGTGTTCGACCCCGACGGGCAGCCGCTCACCGCGACCTTCGCCGACTACGGCTTCCCGTCGGCGGCCGAGCTGCCGAGCTTCGACCTCGTCACCATGGAGACGCCCACCCCCATCAACCCCTTGGGCTTCAAGGGGATCGGTGAGGCCGGGACCATCGGCTCCGCCCCCGCGGTGCAGAGCGCCGTCGTCGACGCGCTCGCGCACCTCGGGATCCGCCACATCGACATGCCGACCACCCCGCTGCGGGTGTGGGAGGCCATCCAGGACGCCGTGAAGGAGGACGGATGACAGGCGTGAAGGTCGAGATCACCGTCAACGGCCGCACCACCACCGACGAGGTCGAGCCCCGGCTGCTGCTGGCGCACTACCTGCGCGAGAACGTCGGGCTCAAGGCCACCAACATCGGCTGCGACACCACGTCCTGCGGGGCGTGCACGGTCCTGCTCGACGGCGAGTCGGTCAAGTCCTGCACCGTGCTCGCGGTGCAGGCCGACCAGCTCGCGGTCACGACGATGGAGGGTCTCGCCGGAGAGAGCGGCGACTCCCTCGACCACCCGGTCACCGCCGCGTTCCGTGCCGAGCACGGTCTGCAGTGCGGGTTCTGCACGCCGGGCATGGTCATGGCCGTGACCGGTCTGATCGCCGAGAACCCGGACCTCGACGAGCGCGCGGTCCGGGAGGGGCTGGAGGGCAACCTCTGCCGCTGCACCGGCTACCACAACATCGTGCGTGCCGCGCTCGTCGCCGCGGGCAAGGACCCCGACGCCGAGCAGGAGATCGAGGCGCTGAGCGACGACGCGCGCACCGCACCCGGGTTCTCCGTCGGGAGTGGCTCGTGATCCCCGTCGGGTTCGAGTACGCCCGCCCCGACTCGGTCGACGGCGCACTCGCGCTGCTCGCCGAGCACGGCGACGACGCCACGATCATGGCGGGCGGGCACTCGCTGCTGCCGGTCATGAAGCTGCGCCTGGCCGCGCCGGAGCTGATCGTCGACATCGGACGGCTCCGCGAGCTGAACTACATCCGGGTCGACGGCGACGAGGTCGCCATCGGCGCGGGGACACGACACCACGACGTCGAGGTCTCCGACGTCCTCGCCGCCGAGGTGCCGCTGCTGCCCGCCGTCGCGCGGACGGTCGGCGACCCGCAGGTCCGCCACCGCGGCACCCTGGGCGGCTCGCTCGCCCACGGCGACCCGGCCTCCGACCTGCCCGCCGCGGTCCTCGCCCTCGACGCGACGATCGTCCTGCGCTCGCCGCGCGGGGAGCGCACGGTGCCCGCCACCGAGTTCTGGACCGGCGTGTTCACCACGGCCAAGGAGCCCGACGAGCTGATCGTCGAGATCCGGGTGCCGCGCACCGGGTCCGCGGGCTGGGCGTACGAGAAGTTCACCCGCCGCGCCAACGACTGGGCCATCGTCGCGGTCGCTGTCGTCGACGGGCGGGTCGGGCTGGTCAACATGGGTTCGACGCCCCTGCGCGCCAGTGCGACCGAGGCGGCGCTGGCGGAGGGGCGCTCGATCGCCGACGCCGCCGCGCTCGCGGGCGAGGGCACCGAGCCCCCGACCGACACCGCCGGCACCCCGGAGTACCGCCGCAACCTCGCGCGGGTCCTGACCCGTCGCGCGCTGGAGACCGCCGCCGGTCGGTAGGCCCTGCACGCGGACGGTCCCCTGCCGGGTTCGGCAGGGGACCGTCGTGCGTCCCGGCCCCGCGGAGACGCCCTGCGCCGAGACCCCGCGCGCAACCTGACGGTTGGTTTCGGCCGCGGAAACAGCGGTGAGGTTGCGCGCGGGTTCTTGCCCGGGCCGCGGCAGCGCCTGCAGTCACGGGACCAGGCCCGCGTCCTGCGCCGCCAGCGCGGCCTGGGTGCGCGAGCGCAGGCCGAGCTTCGCGAGCACCCGGGACACGTGCGTCTTGGCGGTGGCCTCGGTGATGACGAGCTCGTCGGCGATCGCGGCGTTCGACAGCCCGCGACCCAGACAGCCGAGGACGTCGCGTTCGCGGGCGGTCAGGTCGTCGACACCGGGGACCGCCGGGCGGGCAGGACGGGCCGACAGCCGGGCGAGGACGCGACGGGTCACCTCGGGGGCGAGCACCCCGTCGCCACGCGCGACCGAACGGACGGCGTCGACGAGCGCGGGAGCGTCGACCGTCTTGAGCAGGAACCCGGCCGCCCCGGCCGCGAGCGCCCCGTCGACCAGGTCGTCGAGGTCGAACGTCGTGAGGACCAGCACCTCGGCGATGCCCGCGGCGGTGAGCTCGCGGGTCGCGGCGATGCCGTCGACACCGGGCATCCGGATGTCCATGAGCACGACGTCGGGGCGCAGCGACGTCGCCGCCCGGACGGCCTGGGCGCCGTCGGAAGCCTCACCGACGACCTCCACGTCGGGTGCCGAGTCGAGGATCATGACCAGCCCGGCGCGGACGGCGGCCTGGTCGTCGGCGACGACGACACGGATCACGACGCACCCTCCAGCGGCAGTTCGGCGCGGACGAGCCAGCCGTCGTCGGCGGGTCCGGCGTGCAGCGTGCCGCCGACCGCGGCCGCGCGTTCGCCGAGCCCGGCGAGGCCCGTACCCGCGCCACCCACCCCCGTCGACGGGCGGGACCCGGCCGTGTTCGCGACCTCCACCACCAGCGCGGAACCCTTGTCGGACAACGCGACCCGGACCGTCGACCCGGGCGCGTGCTTCGCGGCGTTGGTGAGTGACTCCGCCACGATCCGGTGCGCCGCCAGCTCGACGGCCGCCCGGGTCGGCGCACCGCGGCGGGAGTCGTCGAGCCTCACGTCGAGGCCGGTGGCGCGGGCCGGGCCGAGCAGCGGGCCCAGGTCGTCGAGCCGGGCGGGCGCGGCCGGCGGGTCGGCGTCGTGGCCGTCGCGCAGCAACGTGATCATCGCCCGCATCTCGCCGAGCGAGGCCACCGACTGCTCCCGCACCGAACCCAGGACGCGGCGCAGGGCGGGCGCGTCGGCATCGGGGAGGTTGAGCGCCGCGGCGGACTGCAGCGCGATCGCCGACAACTGCCCGGCGACGACGTCGTGCAGGTCGCGGGCCATCCGGGTGCGCTCGGCCGCGACGGCAGCCTCCCGGTCGAGCGCGGCCATCCGTTCTGCCTGCTCCGCGCGGTCGCGTTCGGCGTCGGCAAGAGTGCGGTGCCGTCGGACCTCCGACGCCCACATGACGGGGATGGCGAACAGGAGCGCGGCGTTGAGCAGCCCGTAGAGGGCTGCGCGGCCGTCACCGGACACGAGGCTCAGCACGACGACCGCGACGATCCCCGCACCCGCCGCCCCCGACACCGCCCGGCTGACGCGGCGCGAGGTGAACAGGACGGCGCAGTAGAGGAGGTCGGTGAAGATCAGCAGGACACCGAGGTCGGTGGCGCCCAGGACGATGCCCGCGGCGAACGTCGCGACCGAGATCGCCAGCCCGACCAGCGGCGCGGTGCGGCGCAGCACCTCCGCGGCACACGCGACCACGAGCACCACGACCGCCGCCGCTCCCGGCGGAGGCGGCGCCGCCTCCCAGGAGATGCGGACGTCCGGCACGAACAGCATGAGCACGAGCCCGGCGACGAGATAGCCCGCCGCCGCGGCGGAGTCGCGTGCGAGCAGGGGCACGTCGTCCATCAGAGCACGCCCGCCCGGCGCCCGCGTCCCTCGAAGGATGTACGCCGGCCGCCGCGATGATCGGTCCGACGACCGACGACACCGCCCCCGGCGTCACCGACGCTCGATGCCATGGGGGACTTCGTGAACGAGAACCCGCTCGTCGTGCTGATCGCGGCGTGCGAGGCCGGTTTCTGGATACTGCTGGGGGCGGGCCTGCTGGCCCGGTACGTGCTGCGGCTCCGCAGGACGAGTGCCGTGCTCCTGCTGCTTGTCCCGGTGCTCGACCTCGTGCTGGTCACCGCGTCGATCGTCGACGTCGCCGGTGGCACCCGGCCGGGACTCACCCACGGGCTGGCCGCCGTGTACCTGGGCGTCACCGTCGCGTTCGGACACTCGATGATCCGCTGGGCCGACGTCCGGATGGCACACCGCTTCGCGGGCGGCCCGGCGCCCGCGAAGGCGCCGAGGTACGGCCCGGCCAAGGTCGCGCACGAGTGGCGCGAATGGCGGAAGATGCTGGTCGCTGGGGTGATCGCGCTCGTCGTGATGGCGGTGGTCGCACTCGTCGGCGGACTCGTCGTACCCGCTCCCGCGGCCTGGCTCGCCGACCCGTTCTGGACGTGGGGCGGCCGGGTCGTCCTCGTCACCGTGATCTGGTTCGTCGTCGGTCCGTTGTGGACGACGGTGTCGCCGCCGCAAGACCGTGAGCCGAGCAAGGGCTGAGGCCCCGAACCGCAGGGGGACCGTCGTGTCCGTCGATCGGCGGACACGACGGTCGTCCCGTGCGCCGGTCGGTCGGTCGACGGTGCCCGTGGCCTGCGAGGACGAACCTCGAGGCATCGGGGAAACACCCCCGGAACACCTCGAAGGAGCACCGGCCATGAGCACCCAGACCGCCCCCACCAGCACCCCCTCCACCCCCGCCGGCCCGTCCCGGACCCGCAAGGTCGTCGCCTTCTCCGCCGCCGGCATCGCCGTCGCGGGCATCGTCACCGGCCTGGTGATCGGCTTCGGCGGCAGCACGCCGAGCGCGACCCCCGCCGCACCGCAGATCGCGCCGATCTCGCACTCCACCAGCCACACCCCGTCCCACAGCGTGACGCCGGTCGAGCCCGTCACCCCGGTTGCGCCGTCGGCCGCGATCGAGACGCTGCAGAAGGAACTGGGCCGGCTGAACTACTACGAGGGCCCGGTCACCGGCGTCATGAACACACAGACGACGCAGGCGATCACCTACCTGCAGCGCGACGCGCACCTGCCCCAGACCGGCACGATGAACGCCGCCACCCAGGCCGCCCTGGCCAACTTCCTGGCCAACGGCAACAACCAGATGGGCGGCTGAGCACCCGATCCCACGCGGACAGCCCGCGCCCGCACAGGGCGCGGGCTCCGTGCCGTTCGGAAGAACTCCGCCGGGCTCGCGGCGCGCCACGCCGACGACGGGGACACGCCGTCTCGGCACGAGCAATTCTGAGAGTTTCACGAGAGCCTCGAGAAAGCCGACAGAAGCTACTAAATCGGGCAGGCAGTGGTCGGTGTGTCGTAGCTCGACTGCGCTGATCGGCGCCACGTTCGGAGGTAGATGATCCGCCGTTCGTCACTGTACGGAGTCGCCGGGTCGGCGTTCGGGGTAACGGCAGGGGGGCATCATCCGAAGTCACCTTTGCACCGCCCGGACGCTCCCCATCGCGAGACGGCCGATGCTCAGCACCACCGGTCGATGTGTCGAGTCGCGATCCCCTCGGGCTTCGCAGAAGGAGTGAGTCCTCTTTGGAGGGTGTGAGTAGTGCGGCGCCGGGCTCCGACCTCCTCGAGGAGACCGTCCGCATCCCCGCCCAGGCGCGCCGCCCCGAGTCCGCGGGCAGGCACCGCGCCGCGGGTGTCCGTCCCTCTCCTGCGCCACGGCGCCGCACCGCGCAGCCGGCAGTGGTCGTCCCCGAACCCGGGACCGGTCGGCACACCGCCGCCGCGGCCCTCGACGAGCGTGTCCGCCCGGTCCCGTCGCCACGCCGACCAGAAACGGCGCCGGACCCGCAGACAGAGCTGCTGACGACGGCGCTGCCGACGACGGCGCTGCCGACCACGGTGCCGCCGGCAGCGCTGTTCTCCCCGACCGTCCCGCTCCACCCCTCACCGTCGCGTCGGACGGGGCGCGCCCTCGTCGACCGGGCCGACCCTGCGCGCAGGACCGTCCCCCCGCGCCCTCCGGCAGCGGAGGGGTCGCTGCGCGCGGCGCTGGAGTCGCTGACGCGACCGATCGCAGTGGTGCGCAACCGTCGTCGGCAACCGATCCTCGTCGCGCTGCTGCCCGCCCACAACGAGCAGGAGACGCTGCCCGATGCGATCGCCGGGCTGCGCGGTCAGACCAGCCCACCCGACCGGATCGTCGTCGTCTCCGACAACAGCACCGACGCGACGCCGTCGATCGGTCGCGATCTCGGTGTCGAGGTGGTCGAGACCGTCGACAACTCCGACAAGAAGGCCGGTGCCCTCAACCAGGTGCTCGCCCGGTTGTTCCCGACCCTCACCGACGACGACGTCGTCCTGGTCCAGGACGCCGACAGCCTGCTCGACCCCCACTTCCTGGAGGCCGCGCTGTTCTACCTGCGACGCGGCTACGGCGGCGTCGGTGGGGTGTTCCGCGGCGGCGAGGGCGGCGGGTTCGTCGGACACCTGCAGCGCAACGAGTACGCGCGATACGCCCGCGACGTGAACCGGCTCAACGGTCGGTGCCTCGTCATCACCGGAACCGCGGCGCTGTTCAAGGTCGGCATGCTGCGCCAGGTCGTCGAGGCCCGGTTGGACGGCCGGTTGCCCGCCGGTGACGGCCGCGGCGGGGTCTACGACACCACCGTGCTGACCGAGGACAACGAGCTGACGTTCGCGCTGCTGCACCTCGGCCACCGGATCATCTCGCCGGTGCAGTGCACGCTCACCACCGAGGTGATGGAGAGCTGGCGCGACCTGTGGAAGCAGCGGCTGCGGTGGAAGCGCGGCGCGGTGGAGAACTGCCTGCAGTACGGCATGACCCGCGTGACGTGGCGCTACTGGGGACGGCAGCTGTTCACGATGCTCGGCTGCCTCGTGTCCGTCGCCTACCTGGGGACGCTGCTGTGGGCCGCGGTGTTCGGCGGGCTGCACATCCACCCGTTCTGGCTGGCCGTCAGCGTCGTGTTCGTCGTCGAGCGAGTCGTGACCGTCCGCTACCGGGGCTGGAGACAGATGCTCCTCGCCGCGACGATGTACGAGCTGATCCTCGACTACTTCCTGCAGGCCTGTCACGTGAAGGCCTACTGGGACTCACTCACCCGCAAGACCAAGCGCTGGAACTAGACGAAGGATCGCGATGTACAACTCTGCGTTGACCCCCGCGGCGATGGGCGTCGGGGCCGGAGCCTCGTTGCCGTTCCTGGAGATGTCGCCGCTGTGGTGGGTGCTGGCCGCGTTCGCCGTGATCGCGTGCATCAGCGCGATCAACCGTGTCCTGCCCCGCATGATCGTCGAGGGTCAGGACTGGTCGAGCCGTCGTGACGGCGGCAGTGTCCCCGGCGAGCGGCTGCCGAACCACCGCTGATGCACTCCGCCCGTGTCTGGCAGGTGATGTTCGCGGTCATGGTGGCGGCCTCACCCGTGGTCGTCGCGGACGGCGTCGCCGCCGTCCGCGAGACCTCGCTCGCCGCTCCGGTGCGCAGCGGCGACGCCTGCCCCAACGGCCATGTCGCGCTCACCTTCGACGACGGGCCCGACCCGGTGACGACGCCGCAGATCGTCGCCGCGCTGCGCGACCACGGCAGCCGAGCGACGTTCTTCATGATCGGCGCCGACGCGCAGGCCCGGCCGGACACGGTGATCCTCACCCGCGCCGCGGGGAACGAGGTCGGGAACCACACCTACGACCACCCGTTCCTGGACGAGCAGACCGAGCAACAGATCACCGACGAGCTCACGGCGACGACGGCGATCCTCACCGGCATGGGCGGACCGGCGCCCACACTGTTCCGGCCGCCGTACGGGCGCAGCAGTGACGCCGTCGAGCGCGTCGCGCGGCGGCTCGGGCTGACGTTCGTGCTGTGGAGCTACGACTCCGACGACTACGAGGAAGCGACCCCCGAGGACATGCTCGACCAGGCGGAGAAGGCTCGCGACGGCGACATCCTGCTCTACCACGACCGCTACCAGAGCACCGTCGACGCGGTGCCGCTGGTTCTGGACGTCCTCGACCGCAGGGGCATCTGCGCCGGGCGGGTGGTGCCGTCGACGACACCGAGGCAGGCATGGCTCGACTACGACGGTCCCGACAAGACGTACTTCGACGCGGTGGCGGGACCGTGGTGACGCGGCGCGGTGCGATCCGGATCGCCGCTGCGGCGGGCGTCGTGACCGCGGTGGCGCTGGTCGCCGAGCTCACCGGCCCGGCCTCGAACGGCACCGCCAACGCGGCGCCGCCCCCGGTGTACACCTTCGCCGACGACTTCGACGGCCCCGCGGGCCACGCCCCCGACCCGGCACGCTGGACCTACGACCTCGGCGGCGGCGGCTGGGGCAACGGCGAGGCGCAGACCTACACGGACTCGCGTCGCAACTCGTTCCTCGACGGCACCGGGAACCTCGTCATCCGCGCGACACCCACGACCGGTGCCGACGGGCAGGTGACCTGGGAGTCCGCCCGGCTCACGACGAAGGGCCTGTTCGCGCAGCGCCACGGGCACTGGGAGGCGCGGGTCAAGCACGTCAGCACCCGCGGGTTCTGGCCCGCGTGGTGGACCCTGGGCGCCGACATCGACACCGTCGGGTGGCCGCGGTGCGGCGAGATCGACATGTTCGAGGACTTCGGCCACGGCGCCCGCGAGTCCAGCGTGCACACCGGTACCGACGACGCCGCGCTCGCGAGCTGGTCAGCGGGCGCACCGAACGACGGCGACTTCCACGTCGTCCGCATGGACTGGGCCCCGGCCGGGATCACGTTCTCCCTCGACGGCGTGCCCTACGGCTCGCTGGCCTTCGACGCCACCGATCCGTCGCGGCCTGCCGACCCCCAGGCGGCGTTCATGCTGCTCAACCTGGCCGTCGGCGGGAACGCAGGGCCGCCCGAGGCCGACCGGACCGGGCCGGTGGACCTCGTCGTCGACTACGTCCGGGTGTGGACCTGAGCAGCGCTATTCGACGAGGCCGCGGCGCATCCCCTCGGCGACCGCGGCCGCCCGGTCGGAGACGCCGAGCTTCTCGTAGAGCCGCTGCACGTGCGTCTTCACCGTGCTGACGCCGATGAACAGCTCGCCCGCCACCTGCGGCACGGAGAGTCCGCGGGCGAAGGCCTGCAGCACCTCGCGCTCGCGTTCGGACAGCGCCGGGCCCGTGCTCTGCGCGCGCATCCGGATCTCGCCCGCGAGCCCGGCGGCCAGCTCCGGCGGCACCACCGTCTTGCCCTTGGCGACGTCGAGGACGGCCTCGACGATCTCGGCGCGCCTGGAGTCCTTGGCCAGGTAGCCGGCGGCGCCCTCCTGCAGCGCCTGGAACACGACGGCGCTCTCGGTGTGCGCCGACAGGATCAGCACCCGCGTCGGCAGCCCGTCGCGGACGGCGGCCCGGACGATGCCGAGGCCGTCGATGTCGGGCATCTCGTAGTCGACGAGGGCGACGTCGGGGGAGTGCTCGCGGATCGCGGCGAGGGCCTCGCGGCCGTCGTCGGCTTCCGCCACGACCTCGACGCGTCCGCTGGTGGTGAGACCGCGGGCGACGCCGTCGCGGAAGAAGGGGTGGTCGTCGGCGACGACCACGCGCACCCGGGCGTCCGACGACTCCATCGGGCCAGCATAGGGATCCGAGCGTCCGCGGTGGACACTTCGCGGGCAGTTCCCGACAGGGAGGTCCCATGCCCGACGCCCCCGAGCGGGCCGCCATCGGCCCCGACGTCATGCGTGTCGCGATGGACCACGCCCGTCGCGGGGTGGACCTGCAGGTGGTGCTGCGGGGGGTGCTGGTCGCGTTCGTCGCGCTGACGGTGGCGTTCGTGCCGCCCGCCCACGACGTGTTCGCGTGCACGCTGGTCGCCGCCGGGTACGCGATGTGGGCGCTCGCGGTGTTCCTGTGGACGCGCGGCGGCAGCGATGCCCCGGTCCGGCTGGCGTGGGTCGCGCTGCTCGTGGACCTTCTGGTGCTGGGGTCGTTGACGCTGCTCACAGGCCTGTCGACGCCGCAGAGCTGGACCGCCGACGTCCTCTCCGCGGGCTTCCTGCTGATCCCGGTGCTCGCCGCCACGCAGCTGCGGGTGCACATCTGCGCGGCTGTGGCGGGGGCGACGCTCGTCGTGTATCTGGCGGCGGCGATCGCGACGCAGGAGTCGAACGCGGAGCCGTGGGGGTCGCTGCTGTTGCGGACGGCGATCGTCGCCGGGGTGGGGTTGGGCTGCATCGGGCTGTCGCGGATCCAGCGCTCACGGGTCGACACCATCGGCACGCTCGTCAACGACCGCACCGATCTGCTCGACCAGCTCACCGGCATCGAGGAGCACGAGCGCCGGGCGCTGTCGGAGGCCTTGCACGACGGTGCGCTGCAGTACGTCCTCGCCGCCCGCCAGGACCTGGAGGACGCTCGTGACACCGGCGACGCGGAGTCGTTCGACCGGATCGAGGAGGCGCTGCTGGAGTCGTCGCGGCTGTTGCGGACGACGGTCTCGGAGCTGCATCCGGCCGTGCTGGACCGGGCGGGGTTGACGGCGGCGCTGGGCGATCTCGTCCGTACCGCGGCGGGCCGCGCCGGGTTCGACGGCGAGGTGTCGACGGACGGCTGGCCCGACGGGCGCACCCCGCTGGACGGGCTGCTGTACCGGACGGCGCGCGAGCTCGTCGGTAACGCGGCGACGCATGCGAAGGCGTCGACGGTGCGGCTCTCGCTGGCCCGCGAGGGCGACCACGCGCGGCTGGTCGTCGCCGACGACGGGGTGGGCCTGCCGCCCGACGCGATGACCACCAGCCTGCGTCGTGGCCACATCGGACTGGCGTCGCACCGGGTGCGCATCGAGGCCGCGGGCGGCACGTTCACGGCCGCGGCGTCGGCGCCGACCGGAACGGTGGTGACGGTCGACCTGCCCCTGTGAGCGGCGATGGTCGCTATAGCGACCATCGCCGCTCACGAGCGCTGTGGTCCATGTCCGTCGATCGGGGGACACCGGCGTCGTCCAGTGCATCGGGCGGTCGGTCGACGGTGCGGATCCGTTGCGCGCGAGAGCCTTGAGGCATCGGGGAGGAAGCCCCGCAGACCGAATGAGGCGAGTGCGATGAGCACGACGATGGACAACCGCTACTGGGACGGCGACACCGAGCGCATGGCGCCGGTCGGCCGGCAGGTCCGCACCGCCGTCCCCCCACAGACGACGGCGCCGGAGCGCGGGTACGAGCCGCAGCGCGGACTCCCGGCCGAGCGCCGCTACGGCTACGACGGAGCCTCCGCCGCCGTCCCGCCGGCCGCTCCGACGCACACCGAACCGGTGGAGCACCGCCCGGTCGTGGACGCGACGCGGCTCTGGGCCGGGGGCCTCGCCACCGCGGTCGTGGCGGCGCTGATCGGGCTGGTCGGGGTGCTGGTCGTGCGGGTGGCCTTCCACGTCGCGCTCTACGCGCCGGCCGGTTCGGCGGCGCTGGGCTCGTCGGCCTCGGTGACGACGCTGTGTCTGGTCGCCGCCGGTGCGGCGCTGGCCGCGACGGGCCTCGCCCACCTGCTCCTGCTGTCGACGCCGCGCCCGCTGGCCTACCTCGGTTGGATCGTCGGGCTCACGACCGCTGTCGCCGTGGTGCTCCCGTTCCTCGGCACGACGGCCCTGGCCATCACCGGTGCGGCCGCGGTGATCCACCTGGTCATCGGTCTGGCGATCGGGACGCTCGTCGCCGGTTCGGCCGCCTCCGCCTCGCGCGGCCGCCGGCTCCACTGATCGGGTACTTCGAGACCTGATCGCGACTCCGACCAGGCAGTCTCGACCTCGCGCCCTCGTACCGGACCCACCAGCCCGGTGCGGGGGCGCCTTCCTGCGCTCGAACAGAGTCGTCGTTAGGACCTTGACTACGCTCCTGTTCCGGGGGCAGTGTCCCGGTGTGGCCTCTCCGCTGACGCGTCTGTTCGAACCCATCGACATGGGGAACGTCCGGCTGCGCAACCGCATCGTCATGGCCGGTCACGGCAGCCGTTTCGTCGACCCCCACGAGCACGCGCTGGCCGAGCGGCAAGCCCACTACCTGGCCGAACGCGCCCGTGGCGGCGTCGGACTGATCATCCAGGGCTCCGGCATCGTGCACCCGACGGGCCTGACCTTCGGCGGCATCAACCAGGTGTGGGACGACGCCGGCATCGCCCCGTACGCCCGCGTCGTCGACGCCGTCCACGAACACGGCGCCGCGATCTTCGCCCAGCTCTCCCACCTCGGACGCCAGGGCAGCGGCTTCCCCAGCCACCGTGAGCTGTGGGCACCGTCGGCGGTGCCGGACCCGTCCAGCCGCGTCGTCCCGCACGCCATGACGCACGCCGACATCTCCGAGCTCATCGAGTCCTACCGGTCGGCCGCGCGACGCTTCCTCGCCGCCGGGTTCGACGGCCTCGAGGTCTACCTGGCCCACGGCTACCTGCTCTGCTCGTTCCTGTCCCGCTTCAGCAACACCCGCACCGACGAGTACGGCGGGTCGCTGGAGAACCGGCTGCGGCTGCCGCTGCGGATCCTCGCCGAGGTCCGCGAGGTCGCCGGGCCGGACGTGCCCGTCGGCATCCGGGTGTCGGGCGACGAGTTCGTCCCCGACGGCCTGGAGATCGACGAGAGCCGCGAGATCGTCGCCCGGCTGCTCGACGCGGTGCCCACCCACTACGTGAGCGTCAGCCAGTCCAACTACGCCTCCATCGACCGCCAGATCCCCGACATGAGCTACCCGCAGGCGCCGTTCGTGCACCTCGCCGGCTCGATCCGCGAGGTCACGGGCGGGGTGCCGGTGTTCGCGGTCGCGCGCGTCGTCAGCGCGGAGAAGGCCGAGGAGCTTCTTGTCGACGGCACCGCCGACCTGGTCTGCCTCGTCCGGCCGCTGATCGCCGACCCGGACCTGCCGAACAAGGCGCGCGAGGGCCGGCTCGACGAGATCCGGCCCTGCATCTCGTGCAACGTCGGCTGCCGCGGCGGGCCCCACCGCGGGGTGCCCGTCGCGTGCCTGGTCAACCCCGTCGTCGGGTTCGAGAAGCAGTGGGGCGGAACGCTTCCGGTCGTCGACGAACCGCGCCACGTGGTCGTCGTCGGCGGCGGGCCGGGCGGGCTGAAGACGGCCGAGACCGCGGCCCTGCGCGGACACCGCGTCACGCTGCTGGAGGCCTCCGACCGGCTCGGTGGGCAGGTGCTCGTCGCCGCCGCCGCGATGCCCTACCGCGACGAGTTCGCCGGGGCGACACGGTTCCTGGAGCGGCAGGTGCGGCGGCTGGGCGTGACCGTCCGCCTCGGCGTGCACGCCGACGTCGCGTCGGTGAAGGCGCTGGACCCCGACCTGGTCGTCGTCGCCACGGGGTCGACCCCCGGCACGCCTCCGATCCCCGGCGGCTCCGTGGCGGTCAGCGCCCACGACGCGATCACCCACGGGGTCCGCGGCGAGCGCGTCGTCGTGCTCGACTCCGGCGAAGCCGACTGGAAGGTCCTCACGACGGCCGAGCGTCTCGCCGCGGACGGACACGTCGTCACCGTCATCACGCCGGTGCCCGCGGGCGCCGAGCTCGACGCCTTCTCCCGGCCGCCGATGCTGCGCCGCCTCGGCGCGGCCAAGGTCCGGATCCGGGAGAGCCACACCGTCCTCGCGATCGAGGACGGTCTCGTGCGTTCGCGCGACAACTGGACCGGCGAGCAGGTGGTCGACGAGGCCGACGCCGTCGTCGCGGCCTGGTACGGCGTGGCGCAGGACGCGCTGGTCGGTGAGCTCGCGGCGCAGGACATTCAGGTCCGGGCGGTGGGCGACGCGCTCGCCCCGCGACGGGCGATCGACGCGATCTGGGACGGGTTCCGAGTGGGGGTAGAGGCATGAGCAACGGCAAGGTCGTTCTGGTGACGGGTGCCGGCGGCGGCATCGGCGCCGGCATCGCGCGGGTGCTGGCCGAGCGGGGCTGGCACGTGGCGGTCAACGACGTCTCCTCCGACGACGCCGCCAAGACTGCGGCCGAGGTCGGCGGCACCGCGGTCCCCGGCGACGTCACCGCCGACCCGGCCGCGCTGGTCGAGGCCGCGCTCGCCGTCTCCGGGAGCCTCGACGGCCTGGTCAACAACGCCGGCATCATCCGCCGCGGCCCGCTGTCGGCCCTCGACCCGGCCGACGTCGACGCCACCCTCGGGGTCAACCTGCGCGCGGTCGTCGCGCTGAGCGCGGCCGCGCTGCCGCACCTGTCGTCGGCGGGCGGGGCGATCGTGAACATCGCGTCGATGGCGGCGGAGGTGCCGCAGCTGGGCGGCGGCCTGTACGCCGCGTCGAAGGCCGGGGTGGTCGCGTACACGCGGCAGGCCGCGGTCGAGTGGGGGCCGCAGGGTGTGCGGGTCAACGCCATCGGCCCCGGCATGATCCGCACCGAGATGGCCGAGGCCGTCTACGCCGACCCGGTCATGTACGAGCGGCGCCGCGCGCTGATCCCCGTCGGGCGGATCGGGGCGCCGGAGGACATCGGCCGCGTCGCCGCGTTCCTGCTCTCCGACGACGCCGGCTACGTCAGCGGCCAGCACATCCTCGTCGACGGCGCGCTGACGCAGACGTTGATGGCCCACTTCCCGCAGCCGGGCGACACGGCGTAGCCGCTTCGCCTCGCCGAGACCGACGGGAGTGCTGTTGCGCGCCGCGCGAACAGCACTCCCGTCGGTCTCGGCGTCACCCGCGCGAGCGGCAGAACCACGACTCGCCGACCTCGCCGAACCCGCGGCGCCGGTACCAGTCGCGGGGCCAGTCGGCGGCGTCGGCGTCGAGCCACACGAGGTCGCACCCGGCCTGGTGGGCCTGCCGCAGCGCGCCCGCGAGCAGCGCGTCGCCCAGCCCACGGCCGCGGTGGGTCGGGGCGGTCTCGACGG
Organism: Pseudonocardia sulfidoxydans NBRC 16205; assembly: GCF_007989085.1. GTDB lineage: Bacteria > Actinomycetota > Actinomycetes > Mycobacteriales > Pseudonocardiaceae > Pseudonocardia > Pseudonocardia sulfidoxydans. The sequence continues at coordinate 18,124 of NZ_BJVJ01000010.1, read as the reverse complement.
CGTCGAGCTCCGCGGTCGCCCCGTCGATCTTCAGCAGGCAGCAGGCGACGACGAGCCCGTCCTCGCGGATCGCCATGGCGTGCACGTCGACGGCGTCGTCCTCGAGGTCGTGCCGGTCGGACAGTTGGGCGCGCTGCTGTTCGGTCAGCCCCGGCGTGGACCGCAGCCAGGACGCCTCCCAGAACGAACGCAGCTCCGACGGCAGTGCACGCTCGGCGTGGACGCGGTGGCGCGGCGGTTCGGCCGAGGGCGTGGTCACCAGCGACACGAGGTGGTCGACCTCCCAGCCGTGCCGACCCAGCTCGGCCGCCGTCGCCGCGGCGTCGACCCCGCGCAGCGTCGCCGCCCGGTGCGCGAGCCCGGCCCCACCCAGGACGCGGTCGGCGTCGGCGATCACCTGCGCCGCCCCGACCGGGCCGTCGAGCAGCAGCTGGTTGTGCTGGTAGGACGCCGACACCGGCTCGGTGACGACGGCGACGCCACCGGTGACGGGCACCTCCGACGTCGCGAGCCGGCGCAGCACCGAGTAGGCCATCGCGTCACGGCGGGCGGCGGCGTCGACGCGGGCGGGCGGGCCGTCGGGCGTGTCGAAACCACCGTCGGGACGCGGGCGGAACGGCAGCACCGCGACGACCGCGCCCGTGGGCACCGGGCCGTAGGCGTGCGGGAAGACCATGTCCGACGGGTCGTCCGGCAGCCCGGGCTCCCACCGCAGGTCGGCGATCCGGCCGGCGTCGACGGCCAGCAGCACCATGTCGTCGCGGCCCGCGAACAGCCGGTTCGCGGGCAGCGTGACCTGCCCGGCGGTGGACAGGTGCACGAACCCGGACTCGGCCATCGACCGGCCCGCCGCACCCGACAGACCGAGCGCGCCGTCGGCCAGGGCAGCGCGCCACTCGGGGGGCGTGCAGAGGTGCAGCAACGTCGGAGCACTCACGTCGGCAAGTCTGAACGGTCTCGTCCGGACCCCTCCGAACGGGTTGGTCCGGACAGGTCGGCGGTCCAGGTCACTCTTGCATTGGCACCGGGTGCCATTTAGCGTCCAGTTCGTCCCAAGCACCACCCCCACGACGGGAGACAGCCGATGGCGCCGGTCGAGAACACCCAGTCCACCTCGCAGGAGGAGCCGCTCGTCGAGGAGACCCTCGTCGAAGAGGTCTCGATCGACGGTATGTGCGGTGTCTACTGACCCGACCTCCGGCGGCGCGGACCCCGGGTTCGACCCGGGGGCCGCGTACCGCTGCAGCCCGCAGGTGTCGCTGCGCCCCGAGTCGTTCGGCGCGCTCGTCTACCACTTCGGGACCCGCAAGCTCTCCTTCCTGAAGACGCCGCAGCTCGTCGACGTCGTCACCGGGCTGGAGAAGCACAGCGACGTGCACGCCGCGATCGACGCGGCGGGCGTCGCCGACACCGAACGACCCGCGTACCTCAAGGCCCTGGCCGGTCTCGCCGCCTCGGGGACCATCGAGGCCCGTCCCACCACCTGATCGGGGACCGACGTGAAGCTCGTCGACCACTTCCAGTACGGCCTCAGTTCGCCCATCTGCCTGACCTGGGAGCTCACCTACGCGTGCAACCTCGCGTGCGTGCACTGCCTGTCGTCGTCGGGTCGGCGCGACCCGCGTGAGCTCACCACCGCCGAGGCCAAGGCGGTCATCGACGAGCTCCAGCGCATGCAGGTCTTCTACATCAACATCGGTGGCGGCGAGCCGACCGTGCGCCCCGACTTCTGGGAGCTGCTCGACTACTCGATCGCCCACGACGTCGGCGTCAAGTTCTCCACCAACGGCATCAAGCTCGACAAGAAGCGCGCCGCCCAGCTCGCGGCGACCGACTACGTCGACATCCAGATCTCTCTCGACGGCGCGACCGCCGACGTCAACGACCACGTCCGCGGCCCCGGCTCCTACGCCACCGCCATGCGCGCGCTGGAGAACCTCGCCGAGGCCGGGTTCGCCCAGCCCAAGATCAGCGTCGTCATGACCCGGCAGAACGTCGACCAGCTCGACGAGTTCAAGGCCATCGCCGACAAGTTCGGCGCCCAGCTGCGCATCACCCGGCTCCGCCCCTCGGGCCGCGGCGCCGACGTGTGGGACGAGCTGCACCCGCTCCCGTCGCAGCAGCGCCAGATGTACGACTGGCTCGTCGAACGCGGCGACCAGGTCCTCACCGGCGACTCCTTCTTCCACCTCTCCGCCTACGGCGAGGCGCTGCCCGGGCTCAACCTGTGCGGCGCAGGTCGCGTCGTCTGCCTCATCGACCCGGTCGGCGACGTCTACGCCTGCCCCTTCGCGATCCACGAGAACTTCCTGGCGGGCAACGTCCGCTCCGAGGGTGGCTTCCAGAAGGTGTGGCAGGACTCGGAGCTGTTCACCGAGCTGCGTCAGCCCCAGACAGGTGGCGCGTGCTCCGGGTGCATGCACTACGACTCGTGTCAGGGCGGCTGCATGGCGGCCAAGTTCTTCACCGGCCTGCCGCTGGACGGTCCGGACCCCGAGTGCGTCCGCGGTTTCGGCGAGCAGGCCCTCGCGGCCCGCGACGGCGAGACGCTGATCCCGAAGTCCGACGTCGACCACAGCCGCTCCGCGCCGCGGAACTCGCGCACGCCCAAGGCCCCGGTGCCGCTGACGCTCACGACCCGCCCGGACCGTGCGTGCGAGACGAGCCCGCTCACCGGTTTCGGTGCCTCGGAGTCCGACTCCGGGCTGCGCCTGCCGGTCGCGGGCGGCTGAGAGACCGCCGGCACCGGACCCGCCCGACCGGGTCCGGTGCCGTGCACTTACCCCCGCCGCCGTGCTGACGTCGCCCTGGCCGCTGCGGGGTCGCGTCGCGCCCTCGCGGGTGCTGTTCGGCCCGCACGAGACCAACCTGGGCGACGGCCGGGTCTTCTCGTCGCGGCACGTCCCCTACTACGCCGCCCGGGCCGCGGGGGGCTGCGGCGTCGTCGTGACGGAGACGGCGTCGGTGCACCCGTCCGACCATCCGTACGCGCGGGCGCCTCTCTTCTCCTCCTGTGGACCGGGGTGGGCTGCGGTTGCCGCCGCCTGCGGCCCGGCCCTGGTGCTCGCCTCGCTCGGGCACGCAGGGTCGCAGGGGTCCGTCGCGTTCTCGTCGCCGATCATGTGGGGGCCTGACTCGTTCGACCGGCCCGCCCTCGTCGACGGGTTCCGCTCCGCCGCCCTGCTCGCCGTCTCCTCCGGGCTCGACGGGGTGGAGATCGACGCCGGGCAGTACGCGCTGCTGCGGCAGTGCGTGTCCGCCGGCTGCCCAGACGTGGTGACCGAGGTGCTCGACGTCGTCCGCGACGCGATCGGCGACGCGGTCCTCGGCCTGCGGCTCTGCTGCGACGAGCTCACCCCCTGGACCGGGATCACGCCCACCTCGATCGCGCCGGTGGTCGACGCCGTCGCCGGTGTCGTCGACTACCTCGTGCCCGTGCGCGGGGGCGTTTTCTCCACGGCAGCGACCCGTCCTGACATGCACACCGCACAAGGGTTCGGCCGGGCGCTCGCGGAGGCGATGCGCTCGGTCGTGGACGGTCGGTGCGACGTGGTGTGGCAGGGCTCGGTCGCCTCGCCCTCGCTCGCGCTCTCCGGGCTGGAGGATGGGGTGTGCGACGCGGTCGAGATGACCCGGGCGCAGATCGCCGACCCCGACCTCGTCTCCCTCGTCCGCTCCGGCCAGGTGGACCGGGTCCGGCCGGCGACCCTCTCCGGCAGGTGGTGGGCAGGCCGGGACCCCCGCAACGTCGTGATCTCCGATGACGCGGCGCCTCCTTCTTCTCCGGCTGCTGCGTCGGGAGACGGGCCGGTCCTCGTCGTCGGGGGAGGGCCGGCCGGGCTGGAGGCCGCCCGGACCTACGCGCTGCAGGGACGGCCGGTGCACCTCGTCGAACGCGACTCCCAGCTCGGCGGGGCCCTCCGGCTGGCCGCCGCGCTGCCCGGCCGGTCACGTTTCGGGCTGTTGATCGAGTGGTGGGAACGGGAGCTCGCGCACCTCGGCGTCCAGGTGACCACGGGGCGCGCGCTGACTCCGGCGGACCTCTCCCGCCGGGACGTCGAGATCATCCTCGCGACGGGCTCCCGCCCGCGGCCCCCCGCCTTCCCCGTGGGCGCGGGGGTGGACGTCATCCCGGCGGCGGAGCTCGTCGCCACCTTCCGGCAGAACTCGGCGTTCCGGCAGAACCCGGCCGACGTCGTCATCAGCGATCCCGTGGGGGACGCGGTCGCGATCGGGGTGGCGGAGCTGCTCGCCTCGGCAGGGCACCGTTGCACGCTCGTCACCCCCGACCCCGCGGCCGGCACCCGGCTCGGCCCCGGCGCCGACATCGGTGGCGCCCACGCCCGGCTCCTGCGCGCGGGCGTCACGATCGCGGCGTTCACCGAGGTCAGGTCCGTCGCCGACGGTGTCGCGTCATTGCGCGACGTGCACACCGGCAGCGTGCGAGAGGTCCCGTGCACGGTCGTCGTCGACTGCGTCCAACGCCTGCCCGACGACACCCTGTGGTCCGCGCGCCCCGACCTCCCCCGCGCCGGCGACTGCGTCGCACCCCGCGGAATCCAGGAGGCGGTCCGGGAGGGCAGAGCGCCTGTGAGCGGGAATAGTCGCTATAGCGACTATTCCCGCTCACAGGGGGTTCGGGCGGTGCGCCCGGCGGCGCGGACGGCGCTCGGGCCGGACCCGCTGTTCACCCCGTTGCAGCTCGGGCCGCTGCGGCTGCGCAACCGGGTCGTCTTCGCCGCGCACCTCACCGGCTTCGCCGAGGACGGGCTGCCGAGCCGCCGGCACGTCGACCACTACGCGGCGCGGGCCGCCGGCGGGGCCGGGCTCGTGATCACCGAGGAGCACGCCGTCCACCCCGGAGACCGGCCGTACGAGCAGATGATCCGCGGCCACGACCCCCGCGTGCTCGACGCGTACCGCCGCCTCACCGACGCCGTGCACACCCACGATGTCCCGGTGCTGGCGCAGCTCAACCACAACGGGCCCCAGTCGTCGGGGCTGTACTCGCAGGCGCCGGTGTGGGGGCCGTCGGCGGTTCCGGACCCGATGTTCCGCGAGGTGCCCGTCGCGATGACGCTCGGGCAGATCGACGAGCTGATCGCGGCCTACGCCGACGTCGCGGCGCGGTGTGTCGAGGGCGGCTTCGACGGGGTGGAGGTCCAGGCGTCGCAGGCCTCGATCCTGCGGGCGTTCCTCGCGCCGGACACGAACCTGCGCACGGACGCCTACGGCATCGCCCGGACGCGCCTGTTGGAAGAGGTCGTCGACGCCGTGCGTGCGGCCATCGGGCCGGACCGGGTGCTGGGGGTGCGGCTGGGCGGCGGCGAGGACGTCCCCGGCGGGCTGACGATCGACGACGCCGTCGCCGCCGCCCGGCTCGTCGAGCCGTCCGTCGACTACCTCAGCACGTCGGTCGGCCTGGCGACGCGGACGTTGGAGCTGGTCGAGGCCCCCTCGCCGGTTCCGGCGGGGTACGCGGCGGCGCTGCCGTCGGCGGTCCGGGCGGCGGTGTCGGTGCCGGTCCTCGGCGCGGGCCGCTACACCCGCCCCGACGACGCCCGCGCTGCGCTGGCGGCCGGACACTGCGACCTCGTCGGGGTCGTCCGCGGGCAGATCGCCGACCCGGAGTGGGCGTCGGGCACCGGCGCGCGGACCTGCATCGGCTGCAACCAGGAGTGCACGGCGAACGTCGGCATGAACCGGCCGTTGTCGTGCGCGGTGACGCCGCGCCCCGACGACGACCGCCGAGTTCGACACGGGACTGGTTCGATCATGGTCGGAAGCAGTCCCGTGTCGAACTCGGCGGAGTTGCTGGTCGTCGGCGGTGGGCCCGCCGGGTTGCGGGCGGCCGCGTCGGCGGCGCAGCGGGGGATGCGGGTGCGGCTCGTCGAACGCTCGGACCACTTCGGCGGGACGCTGGCGCTCGCCGCTCGTGCGCCCGGCCGCGGGGAGCTGGCTGTACTGGTCGAGGATCTCGTCGCCGAGTGCCGCGCGGTCGGGGTGGAGCTGTGCACAGGCGTGTCGGGGGACGTGGTGACGCACCGCGGCATCAGGATCGTCGCCACGGGCGGCATCCCCGACCGGCCGGCCTGGGCTGTCGAGGCGGTGCACGACGTCGTCGACGTACTCGACGGGTCCGCCGACCCCCGCGGCGAGGTGCTGATCGTCGACGGGACAGGGTTCCACGAGGCCACCTCCGTCGCGGAGCTGCTCGCCGAGCGCGGCTGCGCGGTGGAGGTGGTGGCGGCGGCGATGGTCGTCGGCCAGGACCTCGGCCTCACCCTGCACCGCCCCATGTTCCGACGCCGCGCCGCCGCCCTCGGCATCACGTGCACCCCGGACACGGTCGTCCTCGCCGCGGCGCGCACGTCGACAGGACGGGTGGCCGTGACGCTGCTGCACCACCCGACCGGCCGGGAGTACACGCGGGAGGTCGACGCGGTCGTCGTCGCCACCCCGCCGCGCCCACGCGAGGGCCCGAACCGGATAGGCGACGCCCTCGCCCCACGCCGGGTGGGCGCCGCGATCGCCGACGCCGAGCGGCTCGTCGCCGAGATCGTGCTCGCCGAGACCAACCGGAGTGCTGTCGGCGCGTCCACGAACAGCACTCACGTCGGTCTCGGCGGGCGTTAAGGTCCGCGCGTGCCCCTGCTGCGGGATCTCACCTGGCCACAGCTGCGCTCCACGCGGCCGACGCTCGTCGTGCCCGTCGGGTCGGTCGAGCAACACGGGCCGCACCTGCCGCTCGACACCGACGTCCGGATCGCCGAGGCCGTCGCCGCCGGTCTCCTGGCGCGCGCACCCGAACTCGTCGTCGCCCCGGCCGTCGCCTACGGGGCCGCGGGGGAGCACGAAGGCTTCCCCGGCACGGTGTCGATCGGGCACGAGGCGCTGCGGCTGCTGCTCGTCGAGTACGGACGTTCCGCCTGCCGCTGGGCCGGGCGGCTGCTGTTCGTCAACGGCCACGGCGGCAACCTCGTGACCGTGGTCGAGGCCGTCGAACGGCTCCGCTACGAGGGCCGCGACGCGGCCTGGGTCCCCTGCGGCACACCGGGTGGTGACCCGCACGCCGGGCGCACCGAGACCTCCCTCATGGCGGCGATCGCCCCCACCGCCGTGCACGCCGACCGCGCCGAACCCGGCAACACCGCGCCCCTCGCCGACCTCCTCCCGCTCCTGCGCGCAGGCGGGACAGCGGCGGCGAGCCCCAACGGCATCCTCGGCGACCCCACCGGCGCCTCCGCCGCCGAGGGACGCGCGCTGCTGGCGACGATCGTCGACAACTGTCTTGTGGCCCTCCACAAATGGGAGCCCGGACCCGGCGGACGTTTGTGACGATCACCCATCTTCCTGGACGAGAGGCGCGGCTCACATAGCCTCGGGAGCGACGACGGACGCGCCGTCGCACGACCGCTGGGCAAAGCGAGGACGTTCATGGGCTTCCCCTCCGACCTGACGATCGCGCGCGGGGCGAACCTCAAGCCCCTCGACGAGGTGGCCGCGGCGATGGACATCCCGTCGCACCTGCTGCAGCCCCACGGCGACCACGTCGCGAAGATCAAGCTCTCGGCCGTGCAGGAGCTGGCCGACAGGCCGAAGGCCAAGTACGTGGTCGTGTCCGCGGTGACCCCCACGCCGCTGGGCGAAGGCAAGACCACCACGACCGTCGGGCTCGGGCAGGCGTTCTCCCACATCGGGAAACGCGCGACGATCGCGATCCGCCAGCCCTCGATGGGCCCGACGTTCGGGATCAAGGGCGGCGCCGCGGGCGGTGGCTACTCGCAGGTCGTCCCCATGGACATCCTCAACATGCACCTGACCGGCGACTTCCACGCCGTCACCGCGGCCCACAACATGCTGTCCGCGGTGCTCGACAACCACCTGTTCCAGGGCAACGCCCAGGGCATCGCCCCGCACGACATCACCTGGCGACGCGTCCTCGACGTCAACGACCGGGCGTTGCGCAACATCGTCGTCGGCCTCGGCGGGCGCCTCGACGGCGTGCCCCGCCAGACCGGTTTCGACATCACCGCGGCGTCCGAGGTCATGGCCATCCTGGCCCTGTCGACGTCGATCCCCGAGATGCGCGCGCGGCTGGGACGCATCGTCGTCGGCTACCGCGCCGACGGGTCCGCCGTCACCGCCGAGGACATCAAGGGCGCCGGCGCGATGGCCGCGATCATGGTCGACGCGTTGCGCCCCAACCTGATGCAGACGCTGGAGAACACGCCCGTCCTCGTCCACGCCGGGCCGTTCGGCAACATCGCGCACGGCAACTCGTCCGTCGTCGCCGACCTCATCGGCGTCCACGCCGGCGACTACCTCGTCACCGAGGCCGGTTTCGGCGCCGACATGGGCGCCGAGCGGTTCTTCAACATCAAGTGCCGCGCCTCGGGCCTCGTCCCCGACGCCGCCGTCGTGGTGACCACGGTCCGGGCGCTGAAGGCCCACTCCGGCAACCACCGCATCGTCGCCGGCAAGGCGCTGCCCGAGGCGCTGCTCGCCGAGAACCCCGACGAGGTCCACGCGGGCGGGGCCAACCTGCGCAAGCAGATCGAGAACATCCGCATCCACGGCGTCACGCCGGTCGTCGCCATCAACGCCTTCCCCGACGACCACCCCAGCGAGCACGCCGCCATCGCCGAGATCGCCGCCTCGATGGGGGTGCGCGCCGCGGTGTCGACGCACTTCTCCGACGGCGGGCGCGGCGGCGTCGACCTCGCGCAGGCCGTCGCCGAGGCCGCCGACGAGCCCTCCGACTTCGCGTTCCTCTACCCCGACGACGCCTCGCTGCGGGAGAAGATCGAGATCATCGCGACGAAGGTGTACGGCGCCGACGGCGTCGACATCGCCCCGGCCGCCTCCCGGCAGCTCGACAACTACGAGCGCAACGGGTTCGGCGACCTGCCCGTGTGCATCGCGAAGACGCACCTGTCGATCTCGTCCGACCCGACGCTGATGGGCGCCCCGACCGGCTGGCGCCTCCCGGTCCGGGAGGTGCGCGCCTCCGTCGGGGCCGGCTTCGTCTACCCCATCTGCGGTGACATGCGGACCATGCCCGGCCTGGGCACCCACCCCGCGGCGCACGAGATCGACGTCGACGCCGACGGCAACGTCGTCAACCTCTCGTGAGCCTGTCCGACCGCACCGTCCGGGACCTGCTCGACGACGTCGCCGCGCGCACCCCCGCGCCTGCCGGGGGTGCGGTGGCGGCGCTCGTCGCGGCGCAGGCGGCCGCGCTGGCGGGGATGGCGGCGCGGTTCGCCCCCGGTGCGCCTGGCGCTGATCTCGCGGACCGTCTGCGCGCCATGGCCTGCGGCCTGGCCGACGACGACATCGCCGCCTACTCGGCGTTCATGGCGGCACGTCGCGGTCCGGGCGAGGCGGCGGCGCGCTCCCACGCGGCCGAGGTGCCCCTCGCCACCGCCGAGGCCGCCGCGGAGGTCGCCGCGCTGGCGGTCCCGCTCGTCGGTGGGGGGAACCGCAACCTGCGTGCCGACGCCGCGACCGCGGTGTTCCTGGCGGCGGGCGCTGCTGCCTCCGCGGCGACGATGGTCGCGGAGAACCTGGCGGGGAGTCCCGACGACCCACGCCTCGCCCGCGCCGCCCGTGCCGCCGCTGCTGCTCGTTCCGCCGCCGAGACGGCGTTCGCCGCCTTCCCGGCGGTGGCCCCGTCCGGCTGACGTACGGCGGTGCGAGAAGGGCGCAAGAAGTCGGGCGCAAGAGGTCGGGCGGAAGAGGTCGGGCGCAAGAGGTCGGGCGCAACCTCACGGTCGTGTTCGGCCCGCGCGACGACCGTGAGGTTGCGCGCGGGGTGGGTTGTCAGCTCTGCGGGCCGGTGACGAGCAGCGGCACGAGCTGCTCGGCGCTCGTCAACGAGCCGTGCTGGCCGACGAGCTTCGCGAGCTTGGGTTCGGCCTGGCTGCGCACCAGCGCGGTACCGCCGCGCATCGCCGCGACGACGTCGCCGATCCGCCCGGCGACATGCGGCCCCAGCGGCCCGAACCAGCCGGCGGCCACGGCCTCGTCGCGGGTGACGACCCAGGCGTCGTCGCCGAGCACGTCCTGCCACGTCGCGAGCACGTCGTCGATGGCCCCGGGCGTCGTGTAGACGTGCCGGGCCCGGGCGTCGCCACCCAGCAGCGAGACCCCGGCCTGCAGGGTCTCGTCGGTGTCGAAGTCGGGAGCGCGGTCGACGGTGATCATCCCGTGGTCCCCGGTGACGACGAGCAAGGCATCGGGCGGGAGGGCGGCGGCGATCGTCGACACCAGCAGGTCGATCTGGCGCAGCTGCAACCGCCACGGGAGCGTGCCCGGGCCGTGGACGTGGCCGAGGGTGTCGAGGTCGGAGTGGTAGCCGTAGCAGAGGCGCCGCCCGGGGCCGGTGAGCGCGGCGTCGATCTCGGCGGCGAGGTCGCCGAGGGCCAGCACCCCGCGGAAGGTCCCGCCGCGCAGCGCGGCGCGGGTGAGGCCCGACTCTCGTTGGAACGCGGGCGCCACCGCGGTGACGACGACCCCGTCGGCGGCGGCCCGTTGCAACGCGGTGTCCGACGGTTGCACGACCTCGGGCACGTGGAGGTCGCGCTGGTCGACGTGCTTGCCGTCGCGTGCCCTGGTCCAGCGCAGGACGTCGAGGAGGGCCTGGTCGCCGGGGTCGAAGGAGAGGCCGACGAGACCGTGTCCGCCGGGCGGCAGGCCGGTGCCCAGTGACGCGAGGCTGATCGGGGTCGTCGACGGGAACCCGACGGTCAGCGGGCCGGCGTCGGCCATGGTCGAGAGGAAGGGCGCGTCGGCGGCGTGGGTGCGCAGCAGCTCGGTGCCGAGCCCGTCGACGAGCAGCACGCACGCGGCACGCACCGGCGGCAGCGGCAGGGGCGCGGGGCCGGGGACACCGAGCGCGGCGAGCACCGAGGGCAGCACCTCGGCGAGTGAGGCGGTGCCGTAGCGCGGGAGCAGGGGGGCCGTCACGGTGTGCAGCCTGCCATCTGCGACGGAGTGCCCCTGTGAGTGGCGATAGTCGCTATAGCGACTATCGCCACTCACAGGGCGCCACGCACAGGGGCGGGCACAATGGCGGCCGATGACCTCACAGACGGGCCCGCAGGACACCCGGCTGCCCGACGGGTTCCGGATCGTCCTCGACCGGCGGACGAGGATCCTCGACGACGGCGCCGCGCTGCTCGGCGGTGCGCCGCCGCGGCTGGTGCACCTCACCGCGAAGGCACGCGCGATCGTCGACACGGGCAACACGATCACCGTCGCCGACCCGGCCTCCCGCGCACTCGCACGGCTGCTGCTCGACGGCGGACTGGCCCAGCCGGCTCGGCCCGTCGCCGCGTTGGAGCGACCGACGGCGAAGGACGTCACCGTCGTCGTCCCCGTGAAGGACCGGACAGCTGGGCTGGTCCGGCTGCTCGCCACGCTGCCCGCGGACCTGGGCGGGATCGTCGTCGTCGACGACGGGTCGGCGGTCCCCGTCGCGGTCGGCCACGACAGCCCGGTCACGGTGCTGCGCAACGACACCGCCCGCGGCCCCGCCGCCGCCCGCAACGCCGGCCTCGCCGCCGCCACGACCGAACTGGTGGCGTTCCTCGACTCCGACGTCGTGCCCCGGCCGGGCTGGCTGGAGCCCTTGCTCGACCGGTTCGCCGACCCCGCCGTCGGGCTCGTCGCGCCGCGGATCGTCGCCCTCGACGCGGGCACGACGTGGGTGAGCCGCTACGAGGCCGTCCGGTCCTCACTGGACCTCGGGCTCGACGCGGCACCCGTCGTCCCCCGCTCGCGGGTGGCCTACGTGCCCAGCGCCGCACTCCTGGTGCGGCGCGACGCCGCGGGCACCGGGTTCGACGAGGAGCTGCACGTCGCCGAGGACGTCGATCTCGTGCTGCGGCTGCACGCCCAGGGGTGGCGGCTGCGCTACGAGCCGGCGTCGCACGTCGCGCACGACCATCGCGTCGACGTCGTTCAGTGGTGGGGACGCAAGACGTTCTACGGGACGGGAGCGGCGCCGCTCGCGCTGCGGCACACCGGTGCGGTGCCGCCGATGGTGCTCTCACCGTGGTCGGCCGCGGTGTGCGCGCTGCTCCTGGTGCAACGTCGCGGGGCGACGGCGCTGGCCGCGGTGATCACGGCCGGGGCGGCGGAACGGCTGTCGCGGAAACTCGGGAAGCTGCGCAGGCCCCGGCTCGCCGCCGCCCGGCTGACCGGGATCGGTCTCGTCGGCGCGCTCGCCCAGACCGGGTCGGCGCTCACCCGGCACTTCTGGCCCGTCGCCGTGCTCGCGTGCCTGTTCTCGGCGCGGGCCCGCCGCGCGGTCGCGGTCGCCGCGGTGGTCGAGGGCGTCGTCGACTGGTGGACCCACCGCGGTCACGACGCCGACGGGCCCGGACCGCTCGCCCACGTCGGCGCCCACCGGCTCGACGACCTCGGTTACGGCGCCGGGCTGTGGTGGGGTGCGTGGCGGCACCGGACGGCGGCACCGCTGCGTCCGACCGGGCCGGGTCGGCGGCGGCCACACCGACAGGGCTAGTCCGAAAGGATGAAGAGCCGGTCGGGACCGTGCCGCGTCTGCGTATTGGTTCCGCAATCTGCGCCGCTGTTGCGGAAACCGTGACCCGATGGAGCACGCACACGCCCCGTGACCCGCATCGGCGCCCGTCGACCGTGTTGCACCGGTCGATCATCGGGAGTGTGATGTGTCGACCGCCACACGTGTGCGCGGTGCCCCGCGCGGCCCTGCCGCGGCGGGGGCGACACACCCCCGGTAGTCCTCGCGACAAGCCACCGACGTCGCGGTTGAGGAGTGAGACTCATGGCACAGGTCCGGGTCACGGTCGACGGCGTGAACTACGCCGACGACGTCGAGCCCCGAATGTTGTTGGTGCAGTACCTGAGGGAGCGTCTGGGCAAGACCGGGACAGTCGTCGGCTGCGACACGAGCAACTGCGGTGCCTGCACCGTCCACCTGAACGGGCAGAGCGTGAAGTCCTGCTCCGTCCTGGCGGTCCAGGCCGACGGCGCCGAGGTGCTGACCATCGAGGGGCTCGCCCGCGACGGTGAGCTGCACCCCGTTCAGAAGGCGTTCAACGAGTGCCACGGCCTGCAGTGCGGCTACTGCACCCCCGGCATGATCATGGCGGCCGTCGACCTGCTCGGGGACAACCCCGACCCCGACGAGACCGAGGTGCGTGAAGGCATCGAGGGCAACCTCTGCCGCTGCACCGGCTACCAGAACATCGTCCGCTCGGTGCAGCGCGCCGCGCAGATGATGAAGCCCGGCGCGTCGGCCCCCACCGAGTCGCCGGCCCCCGTTGCGGGAGGCAACTGAGCATGACGACGACCGCCGAACCCACCACCGAGCTCGGCAAGGCGCGCACCCGCAAGGAGGACGCGCGCCTCATCACCGGGCGCACCCGCTACACCGACGCGATCACCCCGCACGGCACGCTGCACCTGCACGTCGTCCGCTCGCCGATCGCGCACGCGACGATCACGAGCATCGACAAGTCCGCCGCCGAGGCGGCGCCGGGCGTCATCGGCGTGTTCACCGCCGCCGACCTGGGCGTCGAGTCCGTCGGCCTGCCCTGCGCGTGGCCGATCACCCCGGACATGAAGGCGCCCCAGCGGCCGCTGCTCGCCACGGGCACCGTGCACTTCGCCGGCGAAGGTGTCGTGGTCGTCGTGGCCCGCACCGCCGCCGAGGCCCGCGACGCGGGCGACCTCGTCGAGATCGACTACGACGCGCTCGAGCCGGTCCTCGACATGGAGGCCGCCCTCGCCGAGGGCGCCACCCTGGTCCACCCCGACCTCGGCACCAACGAGAACGCCACCTGGGCGTTCGACTCGGGCGCCGCCGGCACCGGCGGCAGCGTCGACGAGGCCATCGCCGCCGCGGAGGCCGACCCCGACTCGGTCGTCGTGCGGCGCCGGTTCCGCCAGCAGCGCCTCATCCCCGCGTTCATGGAGCCGCGCTCCTGCGTCGTCGACCCGACCGGTGAGCAGATCACCGTGTGGGCCGCGACCCAGGTCCCGCACATCCTGCGCACCATGACGACCGTGACCCTCGGCGTGCCCGAGGCCAAGCTGCGCGTCATCGCCCCCGACGTGGGCGGCGGTTTCGGCGGCAAGATCGGTGTACTGCCCGAGGAGATGCTCTGCGTCGCGCTGGCGCAGCGGCTCAACAAGCCCGTCAAGTGGACCGAGACCCGGTCGGAGTCCCTGCTCGCCGCCCACCACGGCCGTGACCAGATCCAGGACCTGACGATCACGGCGAAGAAGGACGGCACGGTCACCGGCCTCGACGTCCACCTGCTCGCCGACATGGGCGCCTACCTGGGCCTCGTCGGCCCGGGCGTGCCGATCCTGGGCGCGTTCATGTTCAACGCGATCTACAAGATCCCGGCGCTCAAGTTCACCTGCACCAACGTCTTCACCACGAAGACCCTGACCGACGCCTACCGCGGCGCGGGACGCCCCGAGGCGACGTTCGGCATCGAGCGGATCATGGACGAGCTCGCCGTCGAGCTCGGCCGCGACCCGATGGACCTGCGCAAGCAGAACTGGATCACCCACGAGGAGTTCCCGTTCACCACCGTCGTCGGTCTGACCTACGACTCGGGCAACTACGAGCAGGCCACCGAGCAGGCCATGGCGACGTTCGACTACGCCGGCCTGCGCCGCGAGCAGGAGGAGCGCCGCGCCCGCGGTGACAAGGTCCAGCTCGGCATCGGCATCTCCACCTTCACCGAGATGTGCGGTCTCGCCCCGTCCCGCGTCCTCGGCTCCCTCGCCTACGGCGCCGGTGGTTGGGAAGCGGCGAGCATCCGTATGCTCGCCACCGGCAAGGTCGAGGTCGTCACCGGCGCCTCGGCGCACGGCCAGGGCCACGAGACGGCGTTCAGCCAGATCGTCGCCGACCAGCTCGGCGTGCCGTTCGAGGACGTCGAGATCCTCCACGGCGACACCCAGATCTCGCCGAAGGGCCTCGACACCTACGGGTCCCGGTCGCTCGTCGTCGGCGGCATCGCCGTCGTCAAGGCGGCCGAGAAGGTCATCGCGAAGGCGAAGAAGCTGGCCGCGCACCTGCTCGAGGCGTCCGAGGACGACATCGAGTTCAACGCCGGCCAGTTCACCGTCCGCGGCACCGACAAGGGCAAGGCCATCCAGGAGCTGGCGTTCGCCGCGTTCATGGCGCACGACTACCCCGAGGACATGGAGCCGAGCCTCGACTCCGACGCCGTCTACGACCCGGAGAACTTCTCCTTCCCGCACGGCACGCACCTCGCCGCGATGGAGGTCGACACCGAGACCGGCCGGGTCACGCTCCGCCGCTACGTCTGCGTCGACGACATCGGCAACGTCGTCAACCCGCTGATCGCCGAGGGGCAGGTCCACGGCGGGCTCGCCCAGGGCATCGCGCAGGCACTGTTCGAGGAGGCCAACTACGACGACCAGGGCACCCTGGTCAACGGGACCTTCGTCGACTACACGCTGCCCTCGGCGGCGGACCTCCCCAGCTTCGAGTCGTCGACGGTCTCCACGCCGGCCACGTCGAACCCGCTGGGCGTCAAGGGCGTCGGCGAGGCGGGCACCATTGCTTCCACCCCCGCTATCGTCAACGGCGTCATCGACGCGCTCCGGCACCTCGGCGTGACCAACGTCGAGATGCCGACGACGTCGCAGCGCGTGTGGCGGGCCATCCAGGAGGCGCAGGGCCGCAGCACGCAGGAGACTCCCGTCGACACCCACTCGCCGGGCGCGGGCCTCGGCTCGATCGACCCGAACAACCCCCAGGGAGAGGTCCAGTGATCCCCGCCAAGTTCGACTACGTGCGGCCCTCGTCGGTGGACGAGGCCGTGGCGGCGCTGCGGGACGCCGGTGAGGACGCCAAGATCCTCGCCGGCGGACAGAGCCTGCTGCCCGTGCTGCGGCTGCGGCTCGCCGCCCCGTCGACGATCATCGACCTCGGCGGCATCGCCGACCTGCGCCGGATCGCCGAGGACGGCGACCGCATCGCCATCGGCGCCATGGTCCCGCACCACGACGTCATGCGCGACGACCTGGTGAAGCAGCACGTGTCGCTGCTCTCGCAGGCCACCGCGACCGTCGCCGACCCGCAGGTCCGCCACCGCGGCACCCTCGGCGGCGCCCTCGCGCACGCCGACCCCGCCGGTGACCTCGGCGCCGTCGCGCTCGCGCTCGACGCCGAGTTCGTCATCGCGGGCGCCTCCGGCACCCGCACCGTCGGCGCGAGCGAATTCTTCGTCGACTACTTCACGACCGCCATCGGCGAGGGCGAGATCCTCACCCAGGTGCGGTTCCCGAAGTACACCGGCTGGGCCTCCCACTACGAGAAGTTCAACCGGACCGCTCAGGCCTGGTCGATGTGCGCGGTCGCCGTGGCCCTGCGCATCGACGGCGGCTCGATCGCCGAGGCCCGGGTCGGGCTGACCAACATGGGCACCACCCCGATCCGCGCGAGCGGCGTCGAGGCGGCACTCGTCGGGCAGCAGGCGAACGAGGACTCGGCACGTGCCGCGGCCGAGCACGCGACGGAGGGCACTGCCGCACCGAGTGACGCCGACGCCGCAGCCGACTACCGTGAGCACCTGGCAAGGGTGCTGACCGGCCGGGCGGTGCTCGCGGCAGCGGGCTGAGCAACAGCGTCATCTGTGGACGCCCGCCCGTTCCGGGTGGGCGTCCACAGTGTTGTGTGGGGGTTTTTCGGCCCCTCCCGCCCGGTCGGCGGGAGAGTGGCCCCGAAGAGGAGGCAGTACCGATGCAGCTGGAGAACAAGTTCACGATCGCGGCGCCGATCGAGGAGGCCTGGGCGGCCCTGAACAATCCTGAGACGGTCGCGCCGTGCTTCCCGGGTGCCACCCTGACCGAGTACGAGGACGACTCGTTCACCGGCACCGTCAAGGTCAAGCTCGGCCCCATCTCCCTGACGTACAAGGGCAAGGGCACCTACGTCGAGCGTGACGACGCCAACCACAAGGTCGTCATCGACGCCACCGGCCGCGACTCCCGCGGCAACGGCACCGCCGCGGCCAAGGTCACCGGCTCCATGGTGTCCCAGGGCCCGGACAAGACCGAGGTCACGATGGTCACCGACCTCTCGATCACCGGCCGTCCGGCCCAGTTCGGCCGCGGCGTCATCTCCGACGTCAGCGAGAAGATCATCGGCCAGTTCGCGTCGTGCCTGACCGACAAGCTGGGCGCCTCCGGCGCCGAGGCCGCCGACGCCGCACCCGCGGCGCCGTCGGCCGACGCTCCGGCCGCGGCCGCGCCGACCAGCGCCCCGACGTCGGCCACCGCCGGCTCCGAGGCGCCGAAGCCGGCGACGACCCCGAAGTCGACGCCGACGGGTGGCCCGCTGCGCAGCGAGGTCGACGCCATCGACCTGCTCGACTCCGCCGGCGCGCCCGTCCTGAAGCGGGTGGCGCCGGTCGTCGGCGTGCTGGGCGCGCTGCTGGCGATCTTCGTCGTGGTGCGTCGCCTGCGCTCGAAGTAGAACTACCTGTGAGTGGCAATAGTCGCTATCGCGACTATTGCCACTCACGAGGTCAGTCGTCCCAGCGGTCGTCGTCGCCGACCCGGCGGTCGTCGTCCCCGACCCGGCGGTCGTCGTCATCGTCGTCATCGTCGTCGAGGCGGTCGCGGGTCACCTGGCCCGTCGCGGTGTCGACGTGCAGCTCCCGCAGGCCCGACGTCGTCCGGACGTCGACCTCCCACACCTGCCGGCCGTGCTCGAACTCCCGCTCCACCTCGACGACCTGCCCGCCACCCACGTGCGCCACCGCAGCCTGCTCGGCGGCGGAGCGGTCGACCGCGGCCTGCGCGGTGTCGGTGAGCAGCGGGGTGGGGGGCGCGCCCGTCGAGCTCGTGGACGTCGTCGGCACGGTGGGGGTGCGGGTCGTGCTGTCGTCGCCCCCGGTGCCGAGGGCCAGCGCGGTGCCGGTGAGGGCGAGCAGGGTGACGCCGGTGGCGGCGGCCAGAACGACGGGGCGGCGGATGTTCACGGTGTCCTCCAGGTCGGTTGTTCGTCGGGTTCGTCCGACCTGCACGACGATGCCGCCGCGGCGCCTAGCGCCGCGCTGCCCGATCCCTAACGCTCGGCTAA
>NZ_BJVJ01000009.1 GCF_007989085.1 Pseudonocardia sulfidoxydans NBRC 16205 | reverse complement strand
CGTCGAGAGGTTCCGGCACGAAGCCCACGTCGGAGGCAGGACCGCGCCGTCCGAGGTGGCCGCGTCGGCCACCGGCCAGGAAGCGATGTCGGGCGACGACCCGAAAGACCGGTGACCACCGGTTCACCCGCTGATCCCGTGACAGGACCCGTGTCCGACGCCCACTCGGCGTCGGACACGGTCCTGGTCACGGTGTCCGGGCCCGACCGCCCCGGCGTCAGCTCAGTCCTCTTCGCGGCGCTCACCGCCCACGGCGTCGACCTCATCGACATCGAGCAGGTCGTCGTCCGCGGCCGGCTCACCCTCGCCGCGCTCGTCGCCACCCAACGCGACCCCGAGGGACTGCAGGAAGCCGTCGAGCAGGCGATGGACTCCATCGACATGCACGTCGAAACCTCCCTGCACCACGGCGACGACCCCTCGCCCCGGCCGATGTCCACCCACGTCGTGGTCGTCCTCGGCCGCCCCATCACCGCACGCGCATTCGGCGCCGTCGCGCAGGAGCTCGCCGCCGTCGGCGCCAACATCGACTCCATCCGCCGCGTCGCCGACTACCCCGTCACCGGCCTGGAACTGCACGTCTCCCCGGACCCCGGCGGCACCACCCAGTACCCCCACGGCACCCTGCGCGCCCGCCTCGTCGACGTCGCCCGCCACGCCGGCGTCGACGTCGCCGTCGAACGCGCCGGCATCGCCCGCCGCGGCAAACGACTCATCGTCTTCGACGTCGACTCCACCCTCATCCAGGGCGAGGTCATCGAGATGCTCGCCGCCCGCGCCGGCAGCACCGCCGAAGCCGAGGTCCGCCGCGTCACCGAAGAAGCCATGCGCGGCGAGCTCGACTTCGCCGCCTCCCTGCGACGCCGCGTCGCCGTCCTCGAAGGCCTCCCCGCCACCGTCCTCGACGACGTCGCCGCGGAGATCGAACTCACCCCCGGCGCCCGCACCACCGTCCGCACCCTCAAACGGCTCGGCTACCGATGCGGCGTCGTCTCCGGCGGATTCACCCAGGTCGTCTCCGGCCTCGTCGACGAACTCGGCCTCGACTTCTGCGCCGCCAACGAACTCGAAGTCGTCGACGGCGTCCTCACCGGCAAGGTCGTCGGCGACATCGTCGACCGCCCCGGCAAGGCCGTCGCCCTCCGACGGTTCGCCGACTCCTTCGGCGTGCCCCTCGACCAGACCGTCGCCGTCGGCGACGGCGCCAACGACATCGACATGCTCTCCACGGCGGGCCTCGGCATCGCGTTCAACGCCAAACCCGCGCTGCGCGAGGTCGCCGACACCGCCCTCTCCCAGCCCTACCTCGACGTCGTCCTCTTCGTGCTGGGCATCACCCGCGCCGAGGTCGAACACGCCGACGAGGCCGAAGGCGTCCTGCGCCGGGTCCCGATCGCGTGAGCACCAGCGTCCTCGACGCCGTCGTCCGCCGCTACGTCGGCGTCCGCGAGGTCTCCCCGGAGGCCGACGGCGTCGTCCGCGCCATGCCCGTCGTCCTGCGGATCGAACGCGAACTGCCCGACCGCACCGCTCTCCTCGAAGCCGCCGCCCGGGCCGCCCTCGCCGTGTGCGTCGACCCGCGCGCCGGCGTCGACGGGGAGTGGCACGACCAGGTGCTCACCTGGGTCGACGGCCGGATCCGCAAGATCGCCCGCCGCGCCCGCGGCGCGCACTGGGCCGCCGTGCAGGAACAGCCCGGGGTGACGGTCGCCGTCGACGGCGCCGAGGCCCGCGCCCTGCTGCCCGGCCCGGTCGACGACGTCCCCCGCACCGTCGCGAGGCTGCAGATCGGCGGCACCGACCTCCCCGCCGACGACCCCGGCCCCGTCCCCGCCGGGGTGCCGGTGATCTGGGTCAACCCCACCGTCGCGATGACCGTCGGCAAGGCCGCGGCGCAGGTCGGGCACGCCTCGATGATCGACGCCGCCGTCCGCGGCCTCGACGAGGTGCCGCCCTACGCGGTGCGGACCCCGGGGCGGGAACGCTGGGCGGAGCTCACGGCGGCGGTGGACCGCGGCGACGCCGTCGCCGTCCGGGACGCCGGGTTCACCGAGGTCGATCCCGGCACCATGACCTGCGTCGTCACCCCGGCCTGACCCCGGGCGCAACCTGACGGTCGTCGTGGGGCGGGTCGGCAGCAGTGGGGTTGCGCCCGGTCGTCCGCGCGCAACCTGGCGGTCGCTGGAGGGCGCGTCGGCAGCAGTGGGGTTGCGGCCGGTCGTCCGCGCGCAACCTCACGGTCGTCGTGGGGCGTGTCGGCAGCAGTGGGGTTGCGGCCGGTTGTCGGCGCGCAACCTGGCGGTCGCTGGAGGGCGCGTCGGCAGCAGTGGGGTTGCGGCCGGTTGTCCGCGCGCAACCTGACGGTCGTCGTGGGGCGCGCGGGCAGCAGTGAGGTTGCGTGCTGCTCGTCGGCTGCGCGGGCGGCAGCCCGATCCGCGTCGAGGGTCAGGCGTCGCGGAGGCGGGTGAGGGCGGCGCGGACCTTGTCGGGGTCGTGGGTCTGCCAGAAGGGCGGCAGGGACGCGCGGAGGAAACCGCCGTAGCGGGCGGTGGCGATGCGGGGGTCGAGGATCGCGACCACCCCACGGTCGTCCATGCCCCGCAGCAGCCGGCCGGCCCCCTGGGCGAGCAGCAGCGCGGCGTGGGTGGCCGAGACCGTGAGGAAGCCGTTGCCGCCGCGGGCGTCGGTGGCGCGCTGGCGGGCACCGATCAGCGGGTCGTCGGGGCGCGGGAACGGGATCCGGTCGATGATCACCAGCGACAGCGACGGCCCGGGGACGTCGACGCCCTGCCACAGCGACAACGTGCCGAACAGCGACGTCTCGGTGTCCTCGGCGAAGCGTTTGACGAGCAGCATCGTCGAGTCGTCACCCTGGCACAGCAGGGGGATGGAGAGCCTGCCGCGCAACGCCTCCGTGGCCTGCTTCGCGGCCCGCATCGACGAGAACAGCCCGAGGGTGCGGCCGCCGGCGGCCTCGACCAGCTCGGTGATCTCGTCGAGGTAGGCGGGCGGGAGCCCGTCGCGGCCCGGCGGGGGGAGGTGCCGGGCGGTGTAGAGGATGCCGCTGCGCCCGTGGGCGAAGGGGGAGCCGACGTCGAGGCCCGACCAGCGGGGCGCGTCGGGGTCGGGGACGGGGTCGCCCGCCGACGCGGTGACGGTGGCCTCGGGCGGCAGCCCCCACTGGCGGGCGAGGGCGTCGAACGATCCGCCGAGGGTGAGGGTCGCGGAGGTGAGGATCGTCGTCGACCGGCCGAAGAGTCGCTCGCGCAGCAGCCCGCCGACCCACAGCGGCGCGGCGCGCAGCACCTTGGTACGGGAGCCCTCCGGCCCCTGTTCACCCAGCCAGACGACGTCGCGGCGGGCGGCGGGGTCGTCCTCGGCGAACACCCCGAGGATCCGGACGGCGACGTCGAGCACCTCGTCGACGAGGGCGAGGGCGATCTTGCGGGCGGCAGCCCCCTCGGGGTCCTCGCGGCGCTCCCCGCCGAGGCCCTGCTTGCAGGCGGCGGCGGTGTCGCGGATGACCGACAGCACCCCGGACACGCCGCCGGGCAGCGAGTCCCAGCGGCCGGGCTGCAGGTCCTCCAGCACCATGGCGAGGCCCTCACCGGCCTCGGCGAGCCGGTCGGCGATGTTCTGGTCGACGAGCTTGCCGCAGCGGCGCGCGGCGGCCGCGACGGTGCCGGGGGTGAGCTCGGCGGTGGCGGCGCCGGTGACCCGGTCGACCAGCTCGTGGGCCTCGTCGACGATGACGACGTCGTGCTCGGGCAGCACCTGGGCCTCGCCCATGGCGTCGATCGCGAGGAGGGCGTGGTTGGTGACGACGACGTCGGCGCGCCCCGCCTCGGCCTTGGCGCGTTCGGCGAAGCAGTCCTCGCCGACGGGGCAGCGGGTGGCGCCCAGGCACTCCCGGGCGGTGACCGACACCTGCCGCCACGCCGAGTCCGGCACACCGGGGACGAGCTCGTCGCGGTCGCCGGTCTCGGTGTCGGAGGCCCACTCGTGGAGGCGCTTGACGTTGCGCCCCATGGCCGAGATGGCGAACGGGTCGAACAGCTGCTCCTCGCCGTCGTCCATCATGGACTCGTCGCCGTGGAGCTTGTTGAGGCACAGGTAGTTGCGACGGCCCTTGAGGATCGCGAACGTGGGCAGCCGCCCGAGCGCGGGCTTGAGTGCCTTGGCGAGCCGGGGCAGGTCGCGGTCGACGAGCTGGCGCTGCAGGGCGATCGTCGCCGTGGACACCACGACGGTCGCGTCGGCGGCGATCGCGTGCCGGATGGCGGGGACGAGGTAGCCGAGCGACTTGCCGGTGCCGGTGCCGGCCTGCACGGCGAGGTGCTCGTGGTCGGCGATGGCCTTGCGGACGGCGCCGGCCATGGCGTCCTGACCCTCGCGGCGGGCGCCGCCGAGCGCCTCGACGGCCGCCTCCAGCAGCTCGGCGACGCCGGGGAGGTCACGGGTCGACGGCAGCGCGGCAGGCACCCCGGGAGGCTACCCGGCGGCGCCGACGGTCCCGCGCGGCGCGGGCGGAGTTGTTCGCACCCGGCACCGGCACGCGCGCGCCCGGGACCGGCGCGCCCGGGACCGGCGCGCCCGGGACCGGCGCGCCCGACACCGCGCGCCCGACACCGCGCGCCCGACACCGCGCGCCCGACACCGCGCGCCCGACACCGCGCGCCCGGGATCCGCGCACCCGGGATCCGCGCACCCGGGATCCGCGCGCCCAGCACCCGCGCGCCCGGGCACCGCGGCGTCCCCGGGATGCAGGTGCCGCCGACGGCCCGCCCGCGCAGCAGCGCCGGCAGGGGCGTCGCCGGTCAGCGCAGGGCCACGCCCGCCTGCCGCATTCGCTCCAGCGCGGCCCGCGTCGTCTCCGACGCGACACCCGCGCAGTGCTCGAGCAGCACGGTCGTCGTGAATCCGCCTGCCACGGCGTCGAGGGCGGTCGCGAGGACGCAGTGGTCGGTCGCGAGCCCCGCGACGTGCACCTCGTCGACGTCGCGTGCGCGCAGCCAGTCGCCGAGGGCCAGCCCGCGCGGCTCGTTGCCCTCGAAGCCCGAGTAGGCGGCCTCGAAGGAGCCCTTGTCGAACACGGCCTCGATGGGGGCGACGTCGAGTGCCGGGTGGAACGCCGCTCCCGGGGTGCCGGCGCGGCAGTGCACCGGCCAGGTGTCGACGAAGTCGGGCGTGTCGCTGAAGTGCGGGCCCGGGTCGATGTGGTGGTCGCGCGTCGCGGCGACGTGGTCGTAGCCGTGCTCGCGCATGTGCGTCGAGACGGACGTGGCCACCGCCGACCCGCCGACGACCGCGAGGGAACCGCCCTCGCAGAAGTCGTTCTGGACGTCGACGACGATCAGGGCGCGCACTCAGGAACCTCCGGGGGCGGCGGTGAACACGGTCGGGACGGCGGGCTCGCCGCGGGAGAGCTTCAGGCCTTCCCAGGGCACGGAGACCAGGGCGGCGCGCAGCCGTTCGCGGCCCTGTTCCAGGGTCTCCAGGTCGGGGACGGGTTCGCCGCCGCGCATCATCGGCACCGGCACCACCCGGTCGTGCGGGCCGACGACCGGCGGCGCCGCCCACGGGTGCACGACCTCCTCGACGGCGGTGCCCGTCGGCTTGTGCCTGCGCACCGCCGACTTCCGCCCGCCGCGTGACTCCTTCGACGTGCTCCGTTTGGCGACGGGCCGCCCGTCGACCTCCACGAGCTTGTAGACCAGCCCGGCGGTCGGCGCACCCGAACCCGTCACCACCGAGGTGCCGACGCCGTAGGAGTCCACCGGTTCGGCGCGCAGCGATGCGATGGCGTACTCGTCGAGGTCGCCGGAGAGCACGATGCGGGTGCCGGTGGCGCCGAGCGCGTCGAGCTGCTCACGGGCCTGCTGGGCCATGACGCCGAGGTCGCCGGAGTCGATGCGGATCGAGCCCAGCCCGGTCCCGCCGGCCTCGATGGCGTTCTCGACGCCCTTGCGGATGTCGTAGGTGTCGACCAGCAGCGTCGTCTTCTCCCCGAGGGACGCGATCTGGCTGCGGAACGCCGACAGCTCGTCGTCGTGGAGCAGGACGAACGCGTGCGCAGCCGTGCCGGTCGTGGGGATGCCGTAGCGACGACCCGCCTCGAGGTTCGACGTCGCCGCGAACCCGGCCAGGTAGGTCGCCCGCGCGGCGGCGACCGCCGCCTCCTCGTGGGTGCGCCGCCCGCCCATCTCGATGATCGGCCGGTCGGCCGCCGCCGACACCATCCGCGCCGCGGCCGCCGCCACCGCCGAGTCGTGGTTGAGGATCGACAGGGCCAGCGTCTCCAGCATGACGGCGTCGGCGAACGTGCCCGTGACCGAGAGGATCGGCGACCCCGGGAAGAACAGCTCGCCCTCGGGGTAGCCGTCGACGTCGCCGCTGAACCGGTAGCCGGCCAGCCAGTCGAGCGCCGCCGGGTCGACGACGTCGGCCAGCATCTCCAGCTCCGTGTCGCCGAACCGGAAGTCGGCGATGGCGTCGATCAGCCGGCGGGTGCCCGCGACGACCCCGTACCGGCGGCCGTCGGGCAGCCTGCGCGCGAACACCTCGAACGCGCACGGCCGGTGCGCCGTGCCGTCGGCGAGCGCGGCCGCGACCATCGTCAGCTCGTAACGATCGGTGAACAGGGCCGTACTGGCCGACCCGGGAAGCCCGCTCATGGAACGGGAGCCTATGTGGCCTGCGCGCGACGGTGCACGGATGACACCATGTGGTCATGCCCGCGCCGCTACCCGTCCCCACCCGCCAGGTGGAAGAGGTCACCGACGAGGCAGCCGCCGCCGAGACGCCGTGGCAGGCCGTCGTCTGGAACGACCCGGTCAACCTCATGTCGTACGTGACCTACGTGCTGCAGAAGCTGTTCGGCTACCCCGAGCCGAAGGCCACCGCGCTCATGCTCGACGTCCACCACAAGGGCAAGGCCGCCGTGTCCTCCGGTGACAAGGACAAGATCGAGGGCGACGTCGCGAAACTGCACGCGGCGGGCCTGTGGGCCACCATGCAGCGCGCATGAACGGCTGGAAGCGGTCCGGGCGCGGCGCGAAGGCACGTCTGGTGGCGACGATGGAGCCGCAGGAGGTCGTCGTCCTGCGCGGGCTGATCGGTGAGGTCCGCGACATGCTCGCCGCCCGCACCGCCGAGACTCCCGCCGACGAGCTGGCCGAGCTCACCGGCATCCGCACCGGCTCGTCGGTCCCGCCCGAGGACAAGGTGCTCGCCCGGCTGCTGCCCGAGTTCAGCCGCGACGACCCCGCGCTCGCCGGCGCCCTGCGGTCGCTGCACGAGCCCGCGCTCATCGAGGCGAAGGAGGGCGCGGCCGTCGCCGTGCTCGACACGCTGCCCGACGGCGGCGGCCGCATCGAGCTCACCGTCGAGCAGGCCGACGCCTGGCTCGCCGCGCTCAACGACGTCCGGCTCGCGCTCGGCACCGCCCTCGACATCGACGACGACATGCCCGACGACCTGCCCGAGGACGACCCCCGCACCGCGCACCTGGGCGTCTACCACTGGCTGACGTTCGTCCAGGACGCGCTCGTGCAGTCGCGGCTGCAGGTGAAGTTCTAACTCTCTGCGTCGGCTCTGCGGTCCGAGTGGCCGAGCGAGCGCCCGGGGGCCACCCGGTCGCGCACCAGCCGCTTCAGCTCCGGCAGCTCCGGGAAACCGCCCTGCTCACGTCGGTCCCACAGCAGCTCGTCGTCGAGGCGGACCGTGAACACCCCGCCCGTGCCCGGGACCAGGGCGACCTCGCCCAGATCGGCGGCGAACGTCGTCAGCAACTCCTGCGCGGTCCAGCCGGCACGCAGCAGCCAGCGGCACTGCGTGCAGTACGTGATCTCGAGACGGGGTGCGGGCACCCACCGAGCATGGCATTCCCACAGTTCGGGAAATGTGAGAGGCAACCGAGGTGTTCGCCGCGGCCCGGGGCGGCAACGTATTCTTGGGCGGTGCTGGTGATCCGGAGAGACCTGGTGGACGAGATCGTCGCCCACAGCCGTCGGGACCATCCCGACGAGGCCTGCGGCGTCGTCGCCGGTCCCGAGGGTTCGGATCGCCCCGAGCGGTTCATCCCGATGCTCAACGCGGCACGCTCGCCCACGTTCTACGAGTTCGACTCGGGCGACCTGCTGCGCCTCTACCGGGACATGGACTCCCGCGACGAGGTGCCCGTCGTGATCTACCACTCGCACACCGCGACGGAGGCCTACCCGTCGCGCACCGACATCTCCTACGCCTCCGAGCCGGACGCGCACTACGTCCTGGTGTCCACGCGCTCGCAGAACGACGAGGCGAGCGGGCCTGGGAACGAGGCGGAGTTCCGGTCCTACCGGATCGTCGACGGCGTGGTCACCGAGGAACAGGTCGAGGTCGTGGAGACTTACATGTTCGCGCACACCGGCGCGGACGACGTCCCCGACAACGCCTGACCTGCTGTTCCCTCACGGGCAGTCCGACCACGCACCGTCCGATCCCAGAACGACCGACCAGGAGCACAACGACATGGCCACCGTTTCCATCCCCACCATCCTGCGCACCCACACGGGTGGTGAGAAGGCCGTCGAGGCCAGCGGTGGAACCGTCGCCGCGGTCATCGACGACCTCGAGTCCCGTCACAGCGGCATCAAGGGCCGCCTCATCACCGACGGTTCGCTGCACCGCTTCGTCAACATCTACGTCGACGACGAGGACGTCCGCTTCGCCGGCGGCCTCGAGGCCCCGGTCAAGGACACCTCGACCGTCACCATCCTGCCCGCCGTCGCCGGCGGGATGCGCTGACGCTGGCCCGCGTGGGCGGCGTGCGACACGGGTAACCGTCACGTACGCCGCCCGGCGACGCCACGTCGATCCGTCGGCCCGCCGCCGTGCTGACACGGTGGCGCGCCGCCCGAGGGAGACAGCCATGGCCCGGTACGACTCGCTGCTCGACGCGGTGGGCGACACACCACTCGTCGGGCTCCCGCATCTCTCACCCGCACCCGACGTGCGGCTGTGGGCGAAGCTCGAGGACCGCAACCCGACCGGCTCCATCAAGGACCGGCCCGCGCTCGCGATGGTCGAGCGCGCCGAGGCCGAGGGCCTGCTGCGCCCCGGCTGCACCGTCCTGGAGCCGACGTCGGGCAACACCGGCATCTCGCTGGCCATGGCCTGCAAGCTCAAGGGCTACAAGCTGATCTGCGTCATGCCGGAGAACACCTCCGTCGAACGACGGCAGCTGCTGCAGATGTACGGCGCCGAGATCATCTCCTCGCCCGCCGCGGGCGGCTCCAACCAGGCCGTCGCCATGGCCAAGGAGCTCTCGGCCGCGAACCCGGACTGGGTGATGCTGTACCAGTACGGCAACCCCGCCAACGCCGACGCGCACTACCGCAGCACCGGCCCCGAGATCCTGCGCGACCTGCCCACCGTCACGCACTTCGTCGCCGGGCTGGGCACCACGGGCACGCTCGTCGGCACCGGGCGCTACCTGCGCGAACACAAGCCCGACATCCAGATCGTCGCCGCCGAGCCCCGCTACGGCGAGCTCGTCTACGGGCTGCGCAACCTCGACGAGGGCTTCGTCCCCGAGCTGTACGACGCCGAGGTGCTCACCTCCCGCTACTCCGTCGGGTCGCACGACGCGCTGCGCCGCACCCGGGAGCTGGTGGAGAAGGAAGGCATCTTCGCCGGCATCTCGACGGGCGGCATCCTGCACGCCGCGCTCGCCGTCGCGGAGAAGGCCGCGGGGGCGGGGGAGTCGGCCGACATCGTGCTCATCGTCGCCGACGCGGGGTGGAAGTACCTGTCCACCGGCGCCTACTCCGGCACTCTCGACGAGGCGACCGAGGGCATCGAGGGCCATCTCTGGGCGTGAGCCCCTGTGAGTGGCGATAGTCGCTATAGCGACTATCGCCACTCACGACCTGCTCCCCGGCACGTGCGTGCTGACTGAGAACAGTGTTTCGCGCGTACGCTCGGCGGCATGGACGCGACCGTGCCTCCGCTCGGCCCGACCCCCACACCCTCGTCGCGGCGCCCGCTCGCCCGGGTGCTGCCCGCCAAGCCGGTGCCCGCGGCGATCACGATGGTCGCGTTCACCGTCGTGCTGTACCTCATCGAGCTGATCGACCAGCTCGGCCGCCTCGGGTGGGACTACGACGGCATCGAGTCACGCAGCGTCAGCGGACTGCCGGCGATCATCTGGGCGCCGCTGCTGCACGGCAGCTGGGCGCACCTGGCCGCCAACACGCTCCCGTTCCTCGTCCTCGGCTTCCTCGTGATGGCCGGCGGGATCGGGCAGTTCATCGCCGTCACCGCGCTCATCTGGATCCTGTCCGGGCTCGGGGTGTGGCTCGTCGGGCCGTCGAACACCTCGACGATCGGCATGTCGGGTGTCATCTTCGGTTGGCTCGTGTTCCTGCTGGTCCGGGGCTTCTTCGCGCGAAGTCTCGCGCAGATCGCCGTCGCGATCGTCCTGTTCGCCGTGTGGGGCAGCGTCCTTCTCGGCGTCATCCCCGGCCGTCCGGAGATCTCCTGGCAGGGCCACCTGTTCGGCGCGCTCGCCGGGCTCCTCGCGGCGTTCCTCGTGTCCCGCGCGGACCGAGGGGCACGCGCGACGTCGACTACCCTCGGGGCGTGACCGGCCACTGCCTCGTCGATCGAGATGCCCCGATCGGCATCTTCGACTCCGGGGTCGGCGGGCTCACCGTCGCGCGCGCCGTCATCGACCAGCTTCCCGCCGAACGCGTCGTCTACGTCGGCGACACCGCCAACGGCCCCTACGGCCCGCTGCGGATCCCCGAGATCCGCCGCCACGCCCTCGCCATCGGCGACGAGCTCATCGACCGCGGCGTGAAACTGCTGGTCATCGCCTGCAACACCGCGTCGGCGGCCTGCCTGGCCGACGCCCGCGAGCGCTACGGCGTCCCCGTCGTCGAGGTCGTGCTGCCCGCCGTCCGCCGCGCCGTCGCCGCGACCCGCAACGGCCGCATCGGCGTCATCGGCACCAGAGCCACCATTGCCTCCGGCGCCTATGCCGACGCGTTCGCCGCCGCCCGCGACGTCTCCGTCACCTCCGTCGCGTGCCCCCGGTTCGTCGACTTCGTCGAGCGCGGCGTCACCAGCGGACGCCAGATCCTCGGCATCGCGCAGAGCTACCTCGAGCCGCTGCAGCAGGCCCGCGTCGACACCGTCGTCCTCGGCTGCACGCATTACCCGCTGCTCACCGGCCTGCTCCAGATCGTCCTCGGGCCCGAGGTCACCCTCGTGTCCAGCGCCGACGAGACCGCGAAGGACGTCGTCCGCACCCTCATGGGTGCCGACCTGCTGCGTGACCCCGAGACCGACCCACCCGCCGCGCCCCACGAGTTCCTCGCCACCGGCGACCCGGAACCGTTCCGCCGCCTCGGCCGCCGGTTCCTCGGCCCCGAGATCGGCCCGGTCGTCGGGCGGGCTGGCCTGCAGCGGCTGTGAGGCCCTCACCGTCCGCGCGCAACCTCACTGCTGTCGTGAAGCCGTCGGAGAGCAGTGAGGTTGCGCGCGAGGCCTGCCGGGGCCACGGCGCGGAGCCCCCGGAGGGCTCGGGTAGCGTCGCCGCGTGATCGGCGCGCTGGTGATCGTGGTGTACGTGGCGACGGGACTGCTCGCCCTGTACGGCCTCGTCCGTACCGCACAGGGTCGCCACCCCGGCCGCGACATCCGCATCGGCGTCGGCATCGTCGAGGCACTGCTCGTCGTCCAGGCCGTGATCGCCGCCTACCGGGTCCTCGGCGGCGGGGTCACCCTCCCCGAGCAGGGCACCTTCCTGATCTACCTCGTCGTCTCGATCTGCGTGCTGCCCATCGGGATGCAGTTCGCCGTCACCGAGCCCACGACGCGCTGGGGCGGAGCGGTCGTCACCGTCGCCGCCATCGGGACCGGGGTCGCCGTCTGGCGCCTCGCCGAGCTGTGGGCGGCCGCGAATGTCTGATCCCTCGTCCCGGGCGGACCACGCGCCGCGCCCCACCTCCAGCGGCCCCGGGCGCGTCCTCATCGCCGTCTACGCGATCTTCGCGCTGTCCGCCACGGCCCGCGCCGCCGTCCAGATCGCCACCAAGTTCTCCGAGGCACCCGTCGCGTACCTGCTGTCGGCGTTCGCGGGCGTCGTCTACATCCTGGCGACGATCGGCCTCGCCGGCTCCGGGCCCGGCCGCCGCCGGCTCGCCTGGGTCGCCGTCGGCATCGAGCTCGTCGGCGTCCTCGCCGTCGGCACCCTCACCGCCCTCGACACCGCCGACTTCCCCTCCGACACCGTCTGGTCGCTCTACGGCCGCGGCTACGGCTTCGTGCCGCTCGTGCTGCCGCTCGTCGGCCTGTGGTGGCTGCGCCGCACACGCGGTCGCTGACAGCGGGCGTTAGCGTCTCGGGCCATGCGGCTCACCGTCCTCGGCTGTTCGGGCAGCGGGCCCGGGCCCCGTTCGCCCGCGTCCGGCTACCTCGTCGACGCCGGCGGCACCCGGATCGTCCTCGACCTCGGCAACGGCACCGTCGGCGCGCTGCAACGACATCTCGACCCCTGGGACCTCGACGCCGTCGTCCTCTCGCATTTGCACCCCGACCACTGCGCCGACACCTCCGCGCTCGTCGTGCACCGTCGCTACCACCCGTTCCCGCCCTACGACGCCACCGCGCGCAAGCTCCCCGTCCACGCCCCCGCGGAGGCTCCCGACCGGCTGGGCGCCGCCTACGCACCTTCGGCCGCCGAGCGCGCCGCGACCGACCTCACCGACGTCTGCGCCTTCGCGACGATGACCGACGGCGGTACCGCTTCCGTTGCCGATGTCGACCTGCGCTTCGGGGCGGTCGACCACCCCTGCGAGGCGTATGCGATCCGCGTGGACCACGACGGCCGCAGCCTCGTCTACAGCGGGGACACCGGCCCGTGCGAGGGACTCGTCCGGGCCGCCCGGGGCGCCGACGTGCTGCTCTGCGAGGCCACCTGGCCCCACGTCACGCAGTGGTGGCAGGAGCCGCCGCCGGGGGTGCACCTGTCGGGGCGGCAGGCGGGGGAGCACGCCGCCGCGGCCGGGGTGGGGCGGCTGCTGCTCACCCACGTCCCCGTCTGGTTCGACGGTGACGCCCTGCTCGCCGAGGCCCGGGAGGTCTACGACGGCCCGGTCGAGCTCGTCCGCCCCGACGCGACGTACGAGATCTGAGTCCCCGCCCCCGAGCCGACGTGTTGCACGAACGGCACAGTCGCGCCATTCGGTTGCGCCACTGTGCCGTTCGTGTCGTCGGGGGGAGGGGCCGGTCGGGCGGGGTCAGCCGCCGATGCCCTGCCACACCGACTGCGCGCCCGCGTCGCCGATCCACACGACCAGAGCTGTGACGGCGATGCCGGCGAGCGCGGCGAGGACGCCGGTGACCGTCGAGACGCGGTGCAGGGTCGTGGTCCGGGTCTGCACCGCGACGCCGCCGCCGGCCGCGTCGGCAGGGGTCGTCGTGCGGTCGGCCCGCTTCCCGGTGACGACGCTGACCAGCAGCAGCGCGAGGAACAGGACGGCCCAGGGGAGCAGGTTGCCGGCGCGGTCGGCGTGCTCGCCGACGAGCGGGCCACCGCCGCCCGACGTGGCGAGGAGCCGGCTGCCGGACTGCGTCGCGACGGGCACGGCGACCACGCCGGCGAGCGCGACGAGGGTGACCGCGACGCCGAGGGTCCGGCGCAGCGACGGCCGGACCGCGATCACCACCGCGCCGATCGCCGCGAGGGGGAGCAGCACGACGACGGCGTGGACGACGAGCGGATGGGCGGGGATTCCACCGATCGTAAACATGTTGA
The DNA here is from genome assembly GCF_007989085.1 of Pseudonocardia sulfidoxydans NBRC 16205. Lineage (GTDB taxonomy): Bacteria > Actinomycetota > Actinomycetes > Mycobacteriales > Pseudonocardiaceae > Pseudonocardia > Pseudonocardia sulfidoxydans. The sequence goes on along the minus strand of NZ_BJVJ01000009.1, from coordinate 105,095 downwards.
ACACTCAACCTGAGGAGGTGTGAGGTGCGTGTATCGGCCGGTCCGCCGCTGCCTAAGCTGTCGCGGTGACGCGAGCAGACGGCAGGACCGACGACGAACTGCGCCCCGTGCGCATCACCCGCGGCTTCCAGAAGCACCCCGCGGGCTCCGTGCTCGTCGAGTTCGGCGACACCAAGGTGCTGTGCGCCGCCAGCGTGACCGTCGGCGTCCCGCGCTGGCGCAAGGGCAGCGGGCTGGGCTGGCTCACCGCCGAGTACGCGATGCTCCCGTCGGCCACCAACACGCGCAGCGACCGCGAGTCGGTCCGCGGGCGCATCGGCGGCCGCACCCACGAGATCAGCCGCCTCATCGGCCGCTCGCTGCGCGCATGCATCGACCTCAAGGCGTTGGGCGAGAACACCATTGCGCTCGACTGCGACGTCATCCAGGCCGACGGCGGCACCCGCACCGCCGCCATCACCGGCGCCTACGTCGCCCTCGTCGACGCCGTCACCTGGCTCGCCGCCCACGGCAAGCTGGCCGACCCGAAGCCCATCTCGTGCCAGGTCGCCGCGGTCAGCGTCGGGGTCGTCGACGGCCGCGTCCGGCTCGACCTGCCCTACGAGGAGGACTCGCGGGCGGAGGTCGACACCAACGTCGTCGCCACCGACACCGGGACCCTCATCGAGGTCCAGGGCACCGGCGAGGGCGCCACGTTCTCCCGCAAGACCCTCGACGCGATGCTCGACTCCGCGCTCGCCGGCATCTCCACCCTGGCGACGATCCAGGCCGAAGCCCTCGCCGCCCCCTACCCGGGTGCGCTGCCGGAGGCGTCGGCGTGACCGCGCTGCTCGTCGCCACCCGCAACACCGCGAAGCTCTCCGAGCTGCGCCGCCTGCTCGACGCGTCCGACCTCGGCGGCATCGCCGTCTGGGGACTGCGCGACGTCGAGGAGTTCCCCGAAGCCCCCGAGACCGGCGCGACGTTCGCCGAGAACGCCCTCGCCAAGGCGCGCGACGCCGCCACCGCCACCGGGCTGCCCTCGGTGGCCGACGACTCCGGGCTCGCCGTCGACGCCCTCAACGGCATGCCCGGCGTCCTCTCCGCACGCTGGTCGGGCCGCCACGGCGACGACGAGGCCAACCTCGACCTCGTGCTGGGCCAGATCGCCGACGTCCCCGACGAGCGTCGTTGCGCCGCGTTCGTGTGCGCGGCGGCGCTCGTCGTGCCGGGCGGTGAGGAGTTCGTCGTCGAGGGGCGGTGGCGGGGCCGGCTCGTCCGCGAGCGCCGCGGCGGCAACGGATTCGGCTACGACCCGATCTTCGTGCCCGACGGCGAGCAGCGGACCTCCGCCGAGCTCTCCCCGGAGGAGAAGGACGCCGCCTCGCACCGTGGGATCGCGATGCGCGCTCTGCTGCCGCACCTGCGCACGCTGATCTCCTGAGCCGCCGCGTTACCCCGCGGTCGTGTTCCGGGCGCCCGGACAGCACTGAGGTTGCGGACGGCCGATCGCGCGCAACCTCACGGTCGTGATCGGGCGCCCGGACAGCAGTGAGGTTGCGCGCGGATGTCGGGCCGGCTCGTCGGGGCGCGACGGGGTGCGACGTCAGTCCGTCGAGGCTTCCTCGGCGAGCACGCGGCGGGCCACGCCGAAGGCCGCGTTGGCCGCTGGGACGCCCGAGTAGATCGCGCACTGCAGCAGGACCTCGACGATCTCCTCCCGGGTCAGCCCGTTGCGCAGCGCGCCCCGCACGTGCAGTTCCAGCTCCCCGAGATGCCCGTGCGCGACCAGCGACGTCAACGTGATCGCGCTGCGCATGCGGCGGTCGAGGCCGGGCCGCGTCCAGATCCCGCCCCACGCGTAGCGGGTGATCATCTCCTGGAACGCGGCGGTGGTGTCGTCGGCGCGGGCCAGCGCCGCGTCGACGTGCGCGGGGCCGAGGACCTCGCGGCGCACCGCGAGGCCGTCGGGATCGAGGTCGAGGTGGGGGCCGTCGTCGGTCGTCACGACCGGACGCTAGCCCCACCCCGCTCGTGGCGCCGCACCGGTGAACCCCGCGTGAACCGCCGGTGACGGGCCGACCGGCGCTGCCGGTGCGCCGGGGACGGTCGGTACCGTCGAGGTCGTGCAGTGGTGGCGCCAGGTGGGGACGGCCGTGTTCGTCGTCGTCGCCGTGTCCGGCGCGGCGCTGCTCCTGAGGACCTACGGGATGCCGGGGATGGCCGACGTCCGCGAGACCGTCGCCGCTGCGGGCGTCTGGGCGCCGTTGGCGTTCCTGGCGCTGCATACGGGGCTCACCGTGGGTCCGGTGCCGCGGACGGTGTTCACACTCGTCGCCGGGGCGCTGTTCGGCTGGGCGGTCGGGCTGGTCCTCACCCTGGTGGCGACGAACCTCGCCGCGGTCATCGCCTTCGCCCTCGTCCGGGCCACCGGGGGACGGCTGGTCGAGCGCTACGCGCGCGGGCGGGCCGTGAACTGGGTGCGGCTGCGGCTGGACCACCACGGGCTGTTGGCGGTGACCTCGCTGCGGCTCGTCCCGGCGGTGCCGTTCGCGGTGCTGAACTACCTGTCGGGGCTCTCGGCGGTCCGGTTCTGGCCCTACCTGCTGGGCACGGCGGTCGGGATCGTGCCGGGGACGGTCGCGATCGTCGTCCTCGGTGACGCCGTGACCGGGACGCCCCCGCCCGCGCTGATCGTGGCGTCGGTGGTCTGCGGGCTGGTCGGGCTCGCGGGCGTCGTGATCGCGGCGCGGCGGCCGCTCCCGGAGGACGTCCGGGAGCCGGAGCCGCAGCCGCTCTAGGAGCCTCCGCTCGTTGGGCAACAAGCTATTTCACTGGTCAGAGCTGTGCCGGCGGCGGGATTCGAACCCGCACTGGAGGCATTCTAAGTGCCTTCTCTCTGCCGTTGGAGTACGCCGGCGCGCTTTCTGCCACACCACGTGTCGGTGAGTGCGTGGCAGTTCGGGCACAGGATACGGAGATTCTCCAGCCGGTTGTCGGTGTGGTCTCCATTGACGTGATCGAGCGCGAGCGGAAGAGGCTGCCCCTGCCAGGTGTTCCGGCCGCAGTCTTCACAGTGGTCCGGTTTGAGGCCGGCCTGGATCAGTCGACGACGGAGGTGTCCGACATTGGAGTAGGGCGAGTTCGGAACCAGGATGGCCTCCAGGGGATACCTGGGCCGGCCCGGAAGCTTGCGTCCGCGAGCCCAGCGCTGGCCGGTGAAGTGCGACGTATCGAGGTCGAGGAGGCGAATGTGGGCTGAGACAGACCGGAACATGCCGCCGCTCACGTTGTAGCCCAGCGCGCGGAGCACGTCGTGCATGGTGGCCGAGTCGCGCACGGCGTCCCTGAGTTGATCGTCAGTGTATCTGCGTCCCGTCCGTGGCGAGCCTTCTCCAGCTCGCGGCAGGTGCGACGCGTTGATCCCCAGCCGCACGATGTGGCGGCGCAGCGCGTCGTACTTGCCGGGCAGGATGCCGAGCCGCCTGCACACCTCCGCCAACGTCGCGCTCTCCGCGACCGCCTCGATCAACTGTTCGTCGGTCCATCGTCTCGCTCTGGGCATGCGGTGATCATGACGAACATGCGTTCGACGCGGAATGGATCAGTAGATGAAGATCACACTTGCGCGTCTCGTCGGACAGGTTCAGCCGGGCTGCGTCGCCGGCACGCCGCAGAACGTGGCGCGGTAGGCGCTGGGGGACACCCCGAGGCCGGACTGGAAGTTCTGCCGCAGCGACGCCGAGGTGCCGAAGCCGGACTCCGTGGCGATCCGGTCGATCGGGAGGGTCGACTCCTCCAGGAGCTGCCGGGCGCGCTCGACCCGTTGCTCGGTGAGCCATTCTTCGGGGCCGTCGGGGACGGTATTCGCCCATCCCGGACCCCGTTCCCTCAGCGGCGCACTGCGCGACGACGGTGTCCAGACGCTCCGCGATCTCGGCCACGAGGTCCGTGAGTCGGACCTTTACGCGATGAAGTGGAACCCGCTCGTCGATGTGGCCGACTACGGGACCGAGGCCGCCGACGACCGGCTGCAGGTCGGTGCGGCGTCCGGCCGCGCGTGCGCCGCGGGCGAGCTCAGCCCGGAGATCGTCGCCGAGCAGGAGAAGCTCGTCCGGGCCGACACGGTCGTCGTGCAGTTCCCGCTGTGGTGGTTCGGCGTCCCCGCGATCCTCAAGGGCTGGATCGACCGCGTGTTCGTCAAAAGCTTCGCGTACGGCCTGTCCGGCGAGGACGGCCGCGCCCTCCACTACGGCGAGGGCCGGCTCGCGGGCAAGCGGGCGATGGTCGTCGTGACGGGCGGCGCGAGCGAGGTGTCACTGGGCTCGCGCGGCATCAACGGTTCGCTGGACGACCTGCTGTTCAGCCTCCAGCACGGGACGTTCTTCTACACCGGGATGTCGCCGCTGCCACCCTTCGCGGTGTACGGCGCCGACCGGGTGCCCGACGAGCAGTTCGTCGAAGCCCGCGACGCGCTGCGCGAGCGGCTGCGCACGTGGGAGACGACGGAGCCGGTTCCCGTTCCGCCCGCGCCACGGGGGCGACTACGACGAGGACATGGTCCTCGTGGGCGGGCGCGCGCCCGGTGGGACCGGACTCGCGATCCACCTCCGATAGCGGCCGCGCGGACCGGGCGCCCCGCTCCCGGTACCCGTGATCAGACCGCGAGGTCCTTGCGGAGCTTGGCGACGTGCCCGGTGGCGCGGACGTTGTACATCGCCTTCTCGATCTTCCCCTCCTCGTCGACGAGGAAGGTGGAGCGGATGACGCCGGTGACGGTCTTGCCGTACATCTTCTTCTCGCCGAAGGCGCCCCAGGCCTGCAGGGTCTCGCGCTCGGGGTCGGAGAGCAGCGGGAAGGTGAGGCCCTCGGCGTCGCGGAACTTGGCGAGCTTCGCGGGCTTGTCGGGGGAGATGCCGACGACGTCGAGGCCGGCGTCGCCGAGCTCCGCGAGGTTGTTGCGGAAGTCGCAGGCCTGCTTGGTGCAGCCGGGGGTGGAGGCGGCGGGGTAGAAGTAGACGATCACCTTGCGGCCGCGGTAGTCGGCCAGCGACACGGGCTTGCCGTCGGCGTCGGGCAGGGTGAAGTCGGGGGCCGGGTCGCCCTGGGCGAGTCGCTCCGTCATGGCTGTGAATCCTTCCAGGTTCGGGCGGGGTCGGCGCGAGCCCGTCCGACGCGATCGGGGGCTGTGATCTACGGTGTTGCCTCGCAGGCACTGCAGACCGCAGCCGGGCCACCCCGCATCCCGAGGAGGAGTCGTGGCGCGCGACCCCGAAGCAATTCAGCGTGAGATCGAGAAGACGCGCGACCAGCTCGCCGAGAGCCTCGACGCGTTGACCGAGCGCGCGCACCCGAAGCGGTTCGTCGACCAGGGCAAGCAGCAGGTCGCGGCGAAGCTCGAGGACCCGAAGATCAAGTATGCGCTGATCGGGGTGGGCGCGATCGTGGCGCTGGCGGTGCTGCGCAAGCTCTTCAGGTAGGCCTGAGGGGCGTGCTAGGCGAGCGTCGCGGCCATCTCCTCGACCTCGCCGATCGTGGCGCCGGAGCCGACGAGTGCGCGGTAGCGGGCGACCCGGCGGGCGGCGCCGAACCCGGCGACGGCGACGAGGGTGTCGTCGCGCAGGAGCCCGACGACGGTGCCTTTGACGGGGCCGCCGTCGAGGCCGTCGCCGTGCAGGGTGACGTGCCGGGTGGCGGGTTCGGGTCGCCCGAACAGCTGAACCTTGAGTCCGAACTGGTCGGACCAGAAGTACGGGACGGTCGGCGCGGGCGGTTCGCCGCCGGCGATGGCGGCGCCGACGGCGGCGGCCTGCTCGACGGTGTTGGTCCAGTGTTCGCGGCGGGTGGGCCGGCCGAGGACGTCGTCCCACCAGGCGGCGACGTCACCGACGGCCCAGAGCCCGTCGGCGCCGTCGACGCGGCCGCTCGCGTCGCACACGAGGCCGCGCGTGACGTCGATCCCGCTGCCGGACAACCAGTCCAGGCGGGGTTCGCCGCCGATGCCGACGAGGGTGACGTCGGCGGTGACGCGGTCGCCGTCGGCGAGGAGCAGGGCACCGGAGTCGTCGAACCCGTCGATGCCGACGCCGGTGCGCAGCCGGGCGCCGGACTCGACGAGCAGCCGGGCGCAGAGGCCGCCGAGATCTTCGCCGAGGGCGCGGGCGAAGGGGACGGGGAGTGCTTCGAGGACGGTGACGTCGATGCCGCGGTCGCGGGCGTTGGAGGCGACCTCGGCGCCGACGAACCCGGCGCCGACGATGGTCAGTGACGACGCGGTGTCGAGTGCGGCGCGCAGGGCGAGGGAGTCGTCGAGGGTGCGCAGCGTGTGGACGGTGTCGGGCTGGTCGGGCAGGCGGCGGGCGACGACGCCGGTGGCGACGACGACGGCGTCGGCGTGGAGGGTGGCGCCGTCGTCGAGCTCGACGCGACCGGGCTGCCAGCCGGTGGCGCGGGTGCCGAGGTAGGCGCGGACACCGAGGTCGTCGTAGGCGTCGGCGGCGCGGAGGGCGACGCGGTCGGCGTCCCAGGTGCCGGCGAGGAGCTGTTTGGACAGCGGGGGCCGGTCGTAGGGGAGGTGTTCCTCGGCGCCGACGAGGCTGATGCGGCCGTCGTAGCCGTTGCTGCGCAGTGCCTCGACGGTGCGGAGGCCACCGAGGCCCGCGCCGACGACGAGGACGTGCCGGACCTGCTCCGCCTGCACCGTCGTGATCTCCGTTCCGCCCCGGACCGTCCCGGGCCGGGGTCCATCTTGGCTGATGGACGCTGCGTTGTGCGGTGACCGCCGTCTCCCCCGTTCGGGGGCGTTCAGTCGGGTGCGGTGTCCTGGTCGAGTCCGGAGCGGAGCCGGTCGAGGGTCTGGGCGAGCAGCCGGGAGACGTGCATCTGGGAGATGCCGACCTTGTCCGCGATCTGGGTCTGGGTCATGTTGCCGAAGAACCGCAGCATGACGATGGTGCGTTCGCGTTCGCCGAGCTCGGCGAGCGCGGGGCGCAGTGCCTGGCGGGTGTCGACGCGGGCGAGTTCGGCGTCGGCGGCTCCGACGAGTTCGCCGACGGTGGCGCTGCCCTGTTCGGAGGAGAGCATCTCGTCGAGGGAGGAGCTGCGGTAGGCGTCGGCGGCTTCGAGGCCTTCGAGGACGTCGGTGACGGGGATCTGGAGGTGTTCGGCGATCTCGCTGGGCTTGGGGGCGCGGCCGAGCTGCTGGGACAGGTCGGCGACGGCACTGTTGAGGGAGACGTGCAGGTCCTTGAGCCGGCGCGGCACCCGCATCGACCAGCCCTGGTCGCGGAAGTGCCTGCGGACCTCGCCGCTGATCGTGGGCACGGCGAAGGAGAAGAAGTCGAACCCCTTCTCGGGGGCGAAGCGGTCGATGGCGTTGATGAGTCCGACGGTGGCGACCTGGGTGAGGTCGTCGAGGGGTTCGCCGCGGTGGGCGAAGCGGCGCGCGATGTGCTGCGCGACGGGGAGGTAGCCGCGAACCAGTTCGTCGCGCAGCCCGTCGCGGCGGGGGTCGTCGTCGGCCAGGCCCGCGTACTCCTCGAGCAGCGGGACGAGGTGGCCGTACTCGGGGTCGGTCCTGCTCACCTCTCGGTCGCGCCGGCGCTCTTGCCGAGGACGATCCCGACTAGGGGGCGTCCGTCCGGGCCGGGGGTGTGGCTGACGGAGACGTCGTCGGTGAGCGTCTCGAGGACGCGCCAGCCGAAGGTGTCGGTGGCGACGGTGGCGTCGGCGCCGGCGCCCTCGACTTCGGCGCGGACGTCGATGCGGTCGTCGCGGACCTGGAAGCGGCAGCGCAGCCCGGAGCCGGGGGCGGCGACGTCGACGAGGGTGGCGCAGGCTTCGTCGACGGCCATCCGCAGGTCGGAGATGGCGTCGAGGTCGAAGTCGGCGCGGGCGGCGAGATCGGACGCGACGGCCCGGATGGTGGGGATCAGCGCCGCCGACGCGGCGGTGCGCACCTCCACGGTGGGGCTGCCGGGGTCGGTGAGGTCGGCGGAGTCCCAGTCGTCCCTGTCGGACACGCGGGCGCTTCTCCCTTCGCGGGCTGTGCAGTGCGCGGGCGGGAGCCCGGTCGCGGCGTAAGTGTCTCGGGCATCTTGCTACCCGGGGCAGGTGGGTATCAATCATCGACGTCCGTCACGCGCCGCGGTGGCGCCCGGTGGGGTGGCCGTGGTCCTCAGTGTCGTGGTCCTCAGTGGAGCCTCGTGGCTCGCCTGTCGGACGCCGGGTCGACGTCACGGCGCCACGAACGGTCGTCCCGGACCGTGGGACGCCGGGTGGGCGCTGTGGGGCAAGCGTCGTAGCAGGTGGCGGCCGTTCGTCCGCGGGGAGCGACCTCAGGGGGTGGGCTCGTCGACCGGCCGGCGGCGCGTCCTCCCCGCTCACGGATCACGTCGGACCGTTCGCCGTTCGGTCCCGCCGAGGTGGCGGGGAGGCGTCCGCGCCGGTGTTGACTTCGGTGTCGGAGGGGCCCGGCGCAGCGTCGCACCGGATGTCGTGAGCAGGGGGATTGCAGGGAATGACAGCGGTACCGGAGATGCGTGGGTCCGGACCCGTCGTCCCGTTGGCGGGGCGGTCGCAGCCCCGCACGGGGCCGGCGCGGATCGTCGCGATCACCGAGTCCCTCACCGAGCTCCGGCGTCCGGAGTCGGATCTGGCCCGCATCCTGTCGGGTGTGGGTACGGCGGATCTGCTGGTCGCGTGCGACGACGTGGTGTCCGGTCATCAGGTGGTGGCGGCGCCCACGCCGTTGTTCAGCTATCTCGACTACCCGGACTACGACGATCCGGTGGAGGATGTCGCGGACGAGGCGGCCGACGACCGGGCCGCGCCCGCGCCTCGCGAGCCGGGGCCGGACGAGCGGGTGTCCGATGGTGACGTGCTGGACCTGTCGGGTGTGCAGCTGCACCGGCTGAGTTTGCGCGGGGTGACCGCCGGGTCGGAGGACGACCTGGTGGCGGCGATGAGCGAGCTGGTCGGGTTCGACCCGGAGCCGGGTGTGTACTGCCTGGCACCGGTGGCCTCGGCCGACGATCCGGCGCGCGCGGTGTTGATCTCGGCGATGGAGCGGCTTGCGCAGGTCTACGGTCTGCCGCTGCTGCGCTACCGCTGTCTGGAGCTGTCGATCGTCCCCTGCGAGGGCTGATCCGCCGGCTCGCGGCAGGTCGAGCGGGAGTCCAGGTCGAGCGGCCCTGGGAAGGGCCCTGACGCGACTCGACCGGGCCGCCTGAAGCGACCCGGTCGTGACGCCGGGAGTGCCGGTTGCGTCCCGCCCCCGACGACCGGGACGCGACCGGCGGCCGTCAGCTCGCGGCGGCCAGTTCCCGCCGCTCGATGATCACTCGCCGCTCGGCCTCGGCGAGGCCGCCCCAGACGCCGAACGGTTCGCGTGTGGCGAGCGCGAACTCGCGGCACTGCTCGAGGACGGGGCACCGGTGGCAGACCTCCTTGGCCTGCGCGGTCCGGCGCGCCCGGGAGGGGTTGCGTTCGCCGTCCGGGTGGAAGAAGACGCCGCTGTCCATGCCGCGGCACGATCCGAGCCGCTGCCACTGCCATGCGTGATCCATCGGGCCGGGGAGTCGTGAAACGTCGCTCATCGCGGGCCCACCTCGTTCTTTCCGCTCCGTCCCGGCGGGCGTACCGGGAGACCGACGTCGTTCTTCCCGACGGCCGGGAGCTCCAAACGCGACGGACTGGCACCGGGTGGGGAGGGGGTGGTCCGGTGCGGGTGGGCGCAGGTCCGGGCGGTGGCCCGGCGTGAGGGCGCGAACCGGGACCGTCCTCGCAGCTCAGAGGCGTGTCGACGGCGGTCCGGAGCGGCAAGGAGTGTGCTCTGGTTGATCGTGTCCCGCGCGGTGGAGCGCGTGAGACGTGACCTACATCACACTCAGGTGGGTGCGAGCGCGGCCTTGACGGTGTCGTGGATGTCGAACATCGGCAGCAACCCGGCGATCGACAGCGGCCGCAGGACCCGCCTGCCGGTGCACGCGAGCCGCAGGCCCACCCCGGCAGCGTGGGCGGCCTCCCGGACCTCGATGAGCGCGGCCAACCCGCTGGTGCCGAGGAACGTCACGGCATCCATGTCGACGACGACGAGCTCGACGGTCTCGTCACCGATCTGCTCGACCAGCACCGAGCGCAGCTGCGGCGAGGTGAGCATGTCGACCTCGCCGCCGACCGTCACCACGACCGTCCCCGGCTCGGGCCGCACGACGGAGACCGTGATCTGGTCGGGTCCGTCGGCCCCGGACGCGGGGGCGGGCTCGGAGGCGGAGGAGGCGTGCATTGCGGTGACGGTAGGGCGGCTCGTGCGGTCCTGCCACTCCTGGCTCGCGCCCGGCACCGGCGGCTGATCAACGCCGCAGGCGATGGGCCCCCGACCCGGTGCGGACGCTGCGTCCGGTGCGGCCCAGGTGCTCCATGAGCGGGACGGCGACACGCCGCGTCGTGTTCAGGGCCTGCCGGACCTCGCTGACGGTGAGCTCGTCGGCGCCGAGGCCGGCGAGGACGTCGAGGGCGCGGTCGTCGGCCCCGGCGAGCAGGACGACGCCGTCGGCGAGACGGAGCAGCTCGCCGGCCCGGACGAGCGAGGCGACCTCCCGCGGGCCGAGGCCGAGCTCGGCCAGCCGCTCGGCGCCGGGCGCGGCGAACGGGTCGGCCTCCAGGTCGGCGCGCAGGGCGTCGAGGCCGTCGCGGACGGCGGCGGGCAGCCCGGCCGCGACCGAGCGCGTCACCCGACCGTCGCGGTGCACGAGCCCGGGCGCGTCGGCGGCGCCGAGGAGGGCGTCGATCAACCGGGCGTCGGGGAGGTCGGCGACGCGGCGTGCGGCCTCGGTGGGGAGCCCGGGGTCGAGGGGATCGGCGGCGTCGACGGCGGCTGCGAGCGTCGCCAGGACCGGCTCGACGACGGTCGGGTCGACGAGCCAGCCCCCGGCCGTCGGCACGGTCAGGGCGGCGACCTGGGGACGGGGAACGCCCATGGCGACCAGGTCGGCGGCCCGCACGACACGACGACGGGTGAGCTCGGCCGCGGCGTCGGGGACCGCGTCCATCGTCGCCAGCTCCGCGGCGCGGCGCTTCCCGGAACCCCTGCGGCGCAACGCGGGCGGCGCGACGTCGAGCACCGTGGCGCCGGCGGCGATCCGGCGCCGGCCAGGGTCGCGCAGGACGACGACGTCGCCGATGCGCAGCGGCAGCGGCCGGGCCAGACGGAGCCGAGCGGTGTCGGCGCCGAGCGGTCGCACCCGTACCGGCACGGCGGCCGACCCGGCGTGGAGGCTGAGCTCGGCGGGCAGCTCCCCGGGCGTGTCCCCCTGGGGGGCCCGCAGCCGGACGTCGACGAGGTCGCCCACCAGGAAGGCGCCCGGTGTCAGCAGGAGGTCGCCGCGCCCGACGGCCTCACGGGCGACGCCGCGCAGGTTCACCGCGACCCGCGCGACCCCCGGGACCGCGTCCTGCGGCGCGCCGAGGGCCTGCAGACCGCGGACGGTGACGCGGCGGGTGCCGTCGGGGCCCAGGAGTTCGAGCTCGTCGCCGGTGCGCAGGGTCCCGGCGGGCAGGGTCCCGGTCACGACGGTGCCCGCGCCGCGGATGGTGAACGACCGGTCGATCCACAGCCGCACGTCGGTGGCCGGGTCGGGAGTGGGCAGCGCCGCGGCGAGGTCGGCGAGGGCGGCGCGCAGCGCGTGCATGCCCTCCCCGGTGACGGCGGAGACGGCCACGGCGGGGACGTCGGCCAGACCCGTCCCGGCCAGGTGGGAACGGGCCTCCTCCAGCGCGAGGGACGGGTCGAGCAGGTCGGCACGCGTGACGACGAGCAACCCGTGCCGCACGCCGAGCGCGGTGAGGGCGTCGAGGTGCTCGGCCGACTGCAGCATCCAGCCCTCGTCGGCGGCGACGACGAGCATCGCCGCGGGCACGGGACCGACCCCGGCGAGCATCGTCGTGACGAACCGCTCGTGGCCGGGGACGTCGACGAACGCGACGGTCGCCCCGCCGGGCAGGGTCGTCCAGGCGTAGCCGAGGTCGATGGTCATGCCGCGGCGGCGTTCCTCGGCGAAGCGGTCGGGTTCCATCCCGGTCAGGGCCCTGACCAGGGTGGACTTGCCGTGGTCGACGTGCCCGGCGGTCGCGATCACATGCACCCGATCACCCCCGGACGGCGAGCACGGCGGCGGCCAGGGCGGTGTCGGCCGACGGGGGCAGCGCGCGCAGGTCGAGCAGGCAGCGGCCGTGCTCCAGCCGGCCGACGACGGCGGGGTCGCCCGCCCGCAGCGCCGCGGCGAACCGGTCGGGCAGCGACACCGCGGCGCTCTCCAGCGTCACGCCGGGCGCGCCCCCGCCGCCGACGGTCGCGACCGACGCGACGTCGGCCGCCTCGGTGCCCGCGTCGCGCAGTGCCGCGGCCAGCCGCGCCGCCCGCGCACGCAAGGTCGCGGGATCCACGTCGAGCGCCGCGCGGGTCGGCGACGCCGGCCCGGTGAGGGTGGCCTCGGCCGCCGCCAGCGTCAGCTTGTCGACGCGCAAGGCCCGCGCCAGGGGATGGCGTCGCAACTGCTCGACCAGCTGCGCCCCGCGGCCCGGCCCGCCCAGCAACAGCCCCGCCTGCGGGCCACCGAGGAGCTTGTCCCCGGACGCCGTGACCAACGCGGCGCCGGCGGCGAGGGTGGAGGCGGCGTCGGGTTCGTCGGGCAGCAGTGGGTGCGGGGTGAGCAGCCCGGACCCGATGTCGGCGACGACGGGCACGTCGCCGGCGAGCTCGGCCAGCTCGGCGACGTCGACCGACTTCGTGAAGCCGCTGATCGTGAAGTTCGACGGATGCACCTTCAGGACGAAGGCCGTGTCCGGTCCCAGGACCGAGGAGTAGTCGCGCGGATGCACCCGGTTCGTGGTGCCGACCTCGCGCAGCCGCGCCCCCGTCGACACCAGGAGGTCGGGAATGCGGAACCCGTCGCCGATCTCGACGAGCTCGCCCCGGGCGACGACGATCTCCCGGCCCGCGGCGAGGCCCGTCGCGACCAGGGCGAGCGCGGCGGCACCGTTGTTGACCAGGTGCGCGGCGGCGGCACCGGGGACGGCGGCGAGCAGGGCGTCGATCGTGGCGGCGCCGCGGCGGCCGCGGCCGCCGGTGGCCAGGTCGAGCTCGACGTCGCAGGTCCCGGCCGCGACCGCCAGCGCCTCGACCGCCGCGGCCGACAGCGGGGCGCGACCCATGTTGGTGTGCAGCAGGACACCGGTGGCGTTGAGGACGGGCCGCAGCGACGTCGCCGCCGACGGCAGCGCGGCCAGCGCCGCGTCGGTGACGTCGGCCGGTGGGATCTCGCCCGCCCGCGCCCGCGCCTGCGCCTCGACGACCGAGCGTTTCACCAGCTCACGGCCCAGCCGGGCGACCGCCGCGGCGACGCGGGGCTCGGCGAGGACGGCGTCGGTGCGAGGCACGAGCCGTCGATGATCGGCACTCACGCCGTCACCCTATTGGTCGTGAGTGAGGCCTACGCTCGGACGCATGCCCGTTGCCGCGCGCCGCCTCACCGAGTTCAGCCACGGCGGGGGGTGCGCCTGCAAGCTCGCCCCCGGTCGGCTCGCCGACGTCCTCGCCCGCATTACACCCCCGTCGCACCCGGACCTGTTGGTGGGCACCGAGACCGGCGACGACGCGGCCGTCTGGCGCCTCGACGCCGACCGCGCGCTCGTCGCCACCACGGACTTCTTCACCCCGATCGTCGACGACGCCCGCACCTGGGGCCGGATCGCGGCGGTCAACGCGGTGTCCGACGTCTACGCGATGGGTGGACGGCCGCTGTTCGCGCTGAACCTGGTGGCGTGGCCGTCGGACGACCTGCCCGAGGAACTGCTCGCCGAGGTCCTCGCCGGTGGCGCGGACGCGGGCGCGGAGTGCGGGTTCGCCGTCGTCGGCGGGCACTCGATCGACGACCCGGAGCCGAAGTACGGGCTGGCCGTCGTGGGGGAGGTGCACCCGGACCGGGTACTCACCAACACCGGGCTGCGTGACGGCGACGCGCTCGTCCTCACCAAGCCGCTGGGGGTGGGGATCGTGTCGTCGGCGGTGAAGGGCGGGGTCGCCCCGGCCGACGTCGCGGCGGCCGCGGTCGCGTCGATGACCACGCCGAACGCCGCGGCGTCGGTGGCCGCGCTCGCGTCGGGCGCCACCGGCTGCACCGACGTCACCGGGTTCGGGCTGCTCGGGCACCTCAAGAAGATGGCTGCGGCGTCCGGGGTGGACGCGACGGTCGACGTCGACGCGGTCCCCGTCGTCGAGGGTGCGCGGGAGCTGCTGGAGTCCGGTGTCGTCCCGGGTGGGACGCGGCGCAACCGCGACTGGACCGCCGACGTCGTCGACGCGGGGGAACGGTCCGAGCACGAGCGGCTGCTGCTCGCCGACGCCCAGACCTCGGGCGGTCTGCTGTTCGGCGCCGCGCCGGGTGCGGCCGCGGAAGCCGTTGCGGCGCTGCAGGAACAGGGTCTGCGCGCGGCGGTCGTCGGCCGGGTCACCGCCGGGACCGGACTCATCCGCCTGACGTGACCCTGTGAGTGGCAATAGTCGCTATAGCGACTATTGCCACTCACAAGGGTCGTTCTGTTCATCAGATCGTCGACTTCGTCCTGCAGCGTCCCTGGTCGCCCACCACGAGCGGACCAGGAGCTGAGGACGAGATGACCGAACTGTCCCGACGCAACTTCATCCAGCGCACCGCGGCCGTCGGCGCCGGTGTGCTGCTCATCGGCAGCGTCGACGCCCTGCAGGCCACGCCCGCGTCCGCCGCGCCCGGCAAGCCCCTGGGCTACGGCCCGCTCGTCGCCGACCCCGCGAAGCGCCTCGCGCTGCCCGCCGGGTTCCGGTACACGATCGTCACCGAGGCCGGCCGGACCACGCTGGAGTCGGGCGAGCCCACGCCGCGCAACCACGACGGCACCGGAGCGTTCCGGGCCCGCGGCGGCGGCACCGTGCTCGTCACCAACCACGAGATCCGCGAGCCGTGGGGCACCGAACTGCCCGTCCCACACGTCGACGGCCTCGTCTACGACCCCGCCGCGGCCGGCGGCTGCACGATCGTCGACGTGCGTCGCGACGGCGGCCGGACCCGGGAACGGGTCGGCGTGGCCGGCACCGCCACCAACTGCGCCGGCGGCCGGACGCCGTGGGACACCTGGCTGACCTGCGAGGAGATCGACGTCCTTGCCGGCAAGGACGGCTTCACCAAGGACCACGGGTACGTCTTCGAGGTCGACCCGTTCGACGACCGCGCCAACCGCGACCCGCGGCCGATCATGGCCCTGGGCCGGTTCGAGCACGAGGCCGCCGCCGTCGACCCCCGCTCGGGTGCGATCTACCTGACCGAGGACTCGGCGACGCCCAACGGCCTGCTCTACCGCTGGACCCCGCCGCGCGGCTACACGGGCGGCAGGGGTGCGCTGCGCCGGCTCGGCCCGACCGACGGCGTGCTCGCCGCGTTGCGCGCCACCGACGGCGCCGGCGCACACGTCGACGACCTGTCGCGCGCGTCGGCGATCGGCACCGTCTACGAGGCGGACTGGGTGAGCGTGCCCGACCGCGACGGCCGCGCCACGCCCACCCGCTCCCAGCTGGGTGACGGCGACGTCACCCGGGCCCGCAAGCTGGAGGGCGCCTGGTGGGGTTCACGGGGTGGCGCGGAGGGTGCCTTCGTCGTGTCCAGCTTCGCCCGCGAGGAGAGCCCGGTCCAGCACGACGGGCAGGTGTGGTTCCACGACCCGGAGCGGGGCACGCTCACCCTCGTCCTGCGGCTCGCGGTCAACCCCGATCCGACCGTCGACGGCGCGTTCGACGGCCCCGACAACATCAGCGTCTCGCCCTACGGCGGCGTGATCCTCGCCGAGGACGGCGCGGGCGTGCAGCACCTGTTCGGCGCCACCGACGACGGCCGGACGTTCCCGTTGGCGCGCAACGAGATCGGCGACGTCGAGTTCACGGGGCCGGTGTACTCGCCGGACCGGAAGACGCTGTTCGCCAACATCCAGGAGCCGGGGATCACGTTCGCGATCACCGGGCCGTGGCGCCACCAGCGCTGAGCGCGCCGGGTCGTGAGCGGCGATAGTCGCGATAGCGACTATCGCCGCTCACAGGGTCTGGAGGCAGGCCGCGGTGGCCAGCAGGAGGGGTTCGCTGGCCGGGCGGCCGACGAGCTGCACCGGCACCCGGGCGGCGCCCCACCTGACCGGCACGACCAGCGCCGGGAGCCCGGCCAGGTTCCAGGCCTGCGTGTAGGGCACCGGGACGGGGCGCGACCCGCGCATCGCCGGCGCCCGGGACCCGACAGCGGGCAGCACGAGGACGTCGTAGCGGCCACCGTCGAGCCAGCCCGCCATCCGGTCGCGCCACGTGTGCACGGTGCCGGGGACGACCCGTTCGCGGCGCAGGTCGCGACGCCCGCGCCGCACCACGGCGGACGTTCGCCTGCCCAGTTCACCGTCGTCGATCTGGAGCGAGGCGGCCTCCTGCGCCACACCAGCGCGCCAGCGCCGCGTCCACTCCCGGCCGAGGCCGGACGGGTAGGGCGGGTCGGCGTCGACGGCCTGCACGCCCAGCTCGGTGAACCGGCGGGCGGCCTTGCGGACGGCGTCGTGGTGCGCGGGGTCGAGCTTCCCCCGACCCGACGGGCTGGCCGTCGAGACCGCGACCCGCCGCGGGATGCCCACCGCCGCGAGGTCGCCGACCGTGACGCCCGACAGGGCTTCGAACAGCAGCGCGACGTCGGCGGCGGTGCGGGCGACCAGGCCTGTCTCGGCGAGCCCGAACCAGCGCTCCTCGGCACCGCCCGGCAGTGGTAGCGCCCCGTGCCCGGGCTTGAGGCCGACCTGCCCGCACCAGGCCGCGGCCAGCCGCACCGACCCGCCGCCGTCGCGGCCCAGCGCCAGCGCCGTCATCCCGGCGGCGACCGCGGCCGCCCCGGCACCGCAGGGGTTCGACGCCGGCAGCGCGATGTCGACGGGACCACCCGCCCCGGGTGCCATCCGGGTGAAGCCGCACACGCCGAGCTCGGCGGTCCTGGTGCGCCCCAGCACGATCGCGCCCGCCGCACGCAGGCGCCGGACGAGCGCGTCGTCGCGCATCGCGGGCTCGTCGGGACGGTCGCCGACCACACCGTGCCCGGTGGGGACCCCGGCGAGCGCGACGTCGTCCTCCACCGCGACCGGGACCCCGGCCAGCGGGAGCGCGAAGCGGTCGGTGCGGGCGTCGATGCCGCTGGCCTCCGCGCGCACCCGCTCGGGATCGACCGCGCCGAACGCGCCCACCCGGGCGTCGACGGCGGCGATGCGGGTCAGGTGGGCGTCGGCGACGTCGGCGGCGGTGGCGTCCCCGTCGCGCACCCGCGCGGCGATCGTCGACGCGTCGGCGCCCGCGAGCCCGGACATGTCCGGGCCGGCACGGTCGGAGAGCGTGCTCGCCATCGGCTCACTCTGACATCCGCGCCGGTCGCCGCCGTACCGACCCGCCGCAACCACGCCGAAGTCGATCACCACGACACCGTCTGTTCACCCGTACGGCCGCTTCACGGCGCGCACGGCGGGCCGGATGGCGGAGGCGGACGGGAATCGAACCCGCCTGACCGAGATGCTCGGCCACGTCGGTGTTGAAGACCGCGGGGGCCACCAGGCACCCAGACGCCTCCACGGCGCCACCGACCGTCAGGCCGTGGGGCGCAACGCCTCCGGCACACCGTCGGCCGTGTCGAACAGGCCGAGCAGGCCGGTGGCCTCCAGGGCGCGGGTGACGATCCGGGACCCGCACACGAGCGTGAGCCGGCGGTCCTGCTGCTGCGCGTCGTCCTTGGCCGCGACGAGCGCCGCGAGACCGGCCGAACCCAGGAACGTCACCGACGACAGGTCGAGGACCAGCAGGTTCGCCGTGGGCAGCTTGTCGGCGATGCGTTCGGACAGCATCGGTGCCGTCAGCGTGTCGACCTCGCCGCTGACATGGAGGACGACCGCCCCGTCGCCGTGCTCGACGGCGTCGAAACGGATGACCTCGGCGGTGGGCTCGCCGACCTCGTCGGCAGGTCCGCCCGTCTCACCGTTCATGCGCACCGTCGCTCCTCGGGCTCTCCGGACAGGTGACGCGGACTGTTGTTCTCAACCGCGCGCCAACCCTACGACCCGCCCGGAGCGCCACACAACACGGCCCCCGGGCACGCCGGGACGACCCGTCGGCGGGGTGGTCCCCACCGCCGCTGGGTGTGCTCGCCACACCCCGGACCGGCCGGGCAGCATGATCGGCCCGGACGGCCTGCGCGGGCAGAGTCCACCTCGTCACCGGGACGGCAGCAGAGCCGGGCCGGGACTCCCCGACGAGGAGCACCGAGATGAGCGTCCCGACCCTGCCCGACGCCACCCGCCACGCCACCGACGCCACCACCGATCGGATGCCGACGGTCGAGTTCCTGCCGGAGTTCCCGTCACCGCGCCACGTGGCCCGGCCCGTCCCGGCCCCCGTCGGCGCGAGCGTCCCCGTGTCGCGCGCCGGTGCCGGCCCCGGACGCACGACCGCCGCCCGGACCCCGAGACTCGGCCGCCGGGCGCTGCGCCGCGAACAGGACGCCACCCTCCTCGCGCCGCGGCGCCGCTACAGCCTCGTCGCGCGGATGCTGTTCGCGACGATGGACCTGCTCTACGGACGCCGCCGCACCATGGAGAAGTTCCAGGTCCTGGAGATCGTCGCCCGTATCCCGTACCAGATCTGGGAGAACGCGGCCTACCGCGCGCTGACGCGGCGGCACCGCGACATCGGTGTGGCGAACCGCATCCGCGAGCGCATCGAGGAGAACCGCGAACAGCAGGACAACGAGCAGTGGCACCTGCTCATCACCGCCGAGCTCGTGGCGCAGAGCGGCCGGAAGCTGGGCGGGTTCCGCTACCGCTTCCTGCCCTGGCTCATGGCCGTCGGCTACTACCACACCTCCTGGCTGCTGTTCGTCCTCGCGCCGCGCTGGAGCTACCGCCTCAACGCCGACTTCGAGGACCACGCCGAGCACGAGTACGCCCAGTTCGTCGCCGAGAACCCCGGGTTCGAGCACCGGGCGCACGGCTCCGTGGTCGCCGCGCAGTACGGCGCCCTGGACTCGCTGGCCGACCTGCTGCGCCAGATCGGGCACGACGAGCGGATGCACAAGCAGGAGTCGGAGCGCTACCTGCGCGAGGACACGCTCGGCTGACCTTGTCGGTGCGGCAGGGAATGATCACGAACAGGACAGCACGTCGGAACGGGCACCGGGTAACGGATCCGGGGCCCGTTCCGACGATTCGGACGTCGCCCGGGGTCGGGCGCGTGGTCGGGGATGTGGTGGTGGCGGTGAGCGCGAGCTACGAGGCGACGGCGCGGGCGGGCGACGCCCCGCTACCCGACGCCGTCCCGGAAACGGCCCCCGGCCCCGGCGCGCCCCCGCCCGAGCTCGTCGTCCGCGGCCTGCGCAAGACCTACGAGGCCGAGACCGCCCCCGTGCGGGCGCTGCGGGGGGTCGACCTCACCGTCGGGCACGGCGAGTTCGTCGCGCTCATGGGCCCGTCGGGCAGCGGGAAGTCGACGCTGCTGCACCTGCTCGCCGGCCTCGACCGGGCCGACGAGGGATCGGTGACGCTCGCCGGGGTCCGCACCGAGGAGCTCGGCGCTGCCCGGCTCGCCCGGCTGCGCCGCCGCCACGTCGGCCTCGTCTTCCAGTTCTTCCACCTCATCGACCACATGTCCGCGCTGGAGAACGTCGCGCTCGCCGCGCTCGTCGCCGGCGCGAAGCCCGCCGAGGCCACCGAACGGGCCCGTGACCTGCTCGACACCCTCGGCCTGCTGGAGAAGCAGGGGGAGCGGCCGGCCGCCCTGTCCGGTGGGCAGCGCCAGCGCGTCGCGATCGCCCGCGCCCTGGCCAACCGGCCCACCCTGCTGCTGGCCGACGAACCCACCGGCGCGCTCGACTCCGACGGCGCCGCCGAGGTCCTCGACCTGTTCACCCGCCTGCACCGCGACGGGCAGACCATCCTGATGGTCACCCACAGCGCCGACGTCGCCGGTGGCGCACAACGGATCGTCCGGATCCGCGACGGGGTGCTGCTCGACGCCGACACCTCCGGGGAGCCGTCGTGATCCGCGCCGCGTCCGCCGCGCCGGGCCGCCGCGCCCGCCGGTCCCTGCTGCTGTCCGGGCTCGTCGTCGGCATCGGGATCGCGTCGGTCGCCGTGTGCGTCGGCCTGCTGCGCGGCGGCCCGCCGCTGTGGGTGTCGGCGCTGCTGGCCGCCGCCCCGATCGTGATCGCCGTCCTCGCCGGGTTCAGCGCCCGCGCCCGCCGCGCCAGCACCACCGTGCTCGTCGCCGCGGCCGACTTCGCCGGCCTCGCCGTGGCCGTCGACGCCGGGCTCGTGCTCACCCTGCTCGCCCTCGGCAAACTGCCGTCGGGCGCCCAGCAGGACCTCGTGAACCCGGCCCTGCTCGGCATGCTGCTCGTCGCCACCCTCGCCGGGCCGCTGGGCCGCCGCGCCGGCCGCTCGGCGCGCATGTCGCTGCTCGGCACCCGCCGCTCACCCGACGAGCTGCTCGCCGACTTCGCCGAACGCGCCGGCCGCGGCACCCCCGTCGACGACCTGCTGCGCCGCCTCGCCGAGACCATGCGCCGCGACTGGCGCCTGTCCTGCGTCCAGATCTGGACGGGTGTCCCCGACGCCCCCGGCCTGCACCGGGGCCTCGTCGTCCCCGAACCCTACGAGGACACCGCGCCCCCGCCGCCGCTCGACGCCACCGAGATGGCCACCCTCGAACGCGCCGGCGTCGCCGGGCCGGGCTGGCTGCGGCTGTGGCTGCCCCGGCTGATCGCCGACCACGACACCGCCGCCACCACCACCCAGCTGCGGCTCGCCCCCGCCGTCCACGGCGGCCGGGTGCTCGCGCTCGTCGTCGTCGAACGTCCCGTCGACGCCGACCAGTTCACCGCCGCCGACGAACGTGCCCTCGCCGAGGTCGCCCGCCGGCTCGCGATCGTGCTGCGCAACCGAGCCCTCGACGAGGCCCTCCAGGCCACGCTCGCCGACCTGCGCCGCTCCAACGCCGACCTGCAGGCCTCCCGCGGCCGCCTCGTCCGCACCGCCGACGCCGAACGCCGCCGCATCGAACGCGACCTCCACGACGGCGCCCAGCAGCACCTCGTCGCGCTCGCCGTCGGGCTCCGGCTGGTGCGCGACAGCCTGTCCGAGGCCGGCAGCAC
Organism: Pseudonocardia sulfidoxydans NBRC 16205; assembly: GCF_007989085.1. GTDB lineage: Bacteria > Actinomycetota > Actinomycetes > Mycobacteriales > Pseudonocardiaceae > Pseudonocardia > Pseudonocardia sulfidoxydans. Next base: position 83,877 of record NZ_BJVJ01000009.1, on the reverse strand, counting down.
CGGTGCGGCCAACCTGGAGCTGCTCGACGAGCTCGACGCCGGGGTGCGCGAGTCCATCGAAGAGCTGCGCAACCTCGCCCACGGCATCTATCCGCCGCTGCTGCGCGACTCCGGGCTCGACGAGGCCCTGCGCGCCGCTGCCAAGCGCAACCCGCTCGACGTCACCGTCGCCGCCCAGGGCCTCACCCGCCACGGCGAGCAGCTCGAGGCCGCCGTCTACTTCTGCTGCCTCGAAGCGCTGCAGAACGCCGCCAAGCACGCACCGGAGGCGAGCGTCGTCGTCACCCTCGAGGAGGACGACGACGAGCTGCGCTTCGCCGTCGTCGACACCGGGCCGGGCTGCGACGTCGACAACATGGCCGCCGGTGCCGGCATGCAGAACATGGCCGACCGGCTCGGCGCCATCGGCGGCACCCTCGAGCTCAGCTCCGCCCCCGGCCGCGGCACCACCGTCAGCGGCCGGGTGCCGCTGCACACCGTCGCGCCGGTGACGACCGTGACCGGGCCCGTCACCGTCCCTGCCCGCATCCCCGCGACCGCCCCACGGCATGGGTGACGCGTTCGGCGCGATCCGCGCCGTCGCCCGCGCCGAGCTCCGCGTCGGCTGGCGGGCGACGCTGCTCATGGCCCTGGTGTTCGGGCTCGTCGCGGGCATCGTCCTCGGCGGCATCGGGCTCGCCGGGCGCACCGCCACCGCCTACCCCCGCCTCGTCGACGCCGTGCACCTCGACGACGCCCGCGCCCTCGTCGCCGCCGACCAGCCCCAGCTCGCCGCCGCCGTCCCGTCCCTGCCCGCCGTCGCGCAGGCCCGCACCGACGAGGCCTGGATCGCCCAGCTCGACGGGCCCGCCCTGCGGTTCGTCTCCATCGGCGCCCCCACCACCGAGCACGAGGCCCTCGTCGACCCCGTGATCATCGACGGGCGCGCCCCCGCCCGCGACGCCCCCGACGAGATCATCGTCAGCGAACCCCTCGCGCAGAGCAGCGGACTCGGCGTCGGCGCCACCGTCACCCTCGGGATGCTGACGCTCGACCAGGTCTCCCGGTTCGACGTCGGCTTCGGCCCGCCCGCCGGCCCCACCACGACCGTGCGCGTCGTCGGGATCGCCCGCATGCCCTCGTGGGGCGGAGCGCTGGCCAACGTCCAGGCCGGGCCGGCGTTCGCCGCGAAGTTCCTGCCCGACATCGTCGGCTACTCCATCTACGTGCGGTTCACCCCCGACGCCGACGCCGCCCAACGGTTCGGCGCCGCCTTCGCCCGCACCGCCGCCGTCGTCGACCAGATCTCGCCGTCGGTCGTCTCCCAGTACCTGCCGCACAGCGTCGAGCTGCCCAGCGCCACCGTCGACCCGTCCGTCCGGGCCGCCGAACAGGTCCTCGTCGGCGGACTGATCCTGTTCGTCGTCGTCCTCGCCCTCGGCGGGCTGCAGGTCCTCGGCCAGAGCATGCTGCGCCACCACAGCGCCCGCGGCGGCACCCAAGGCGTCGAGTCCGCCCTCGGCATGCGCGCGAGTGAACGCACCGCCGCCCGCGCCCTCGCCGCCGTCGGAGCCGCCGTCGTCGCCGGGATCGTCGCCGGTGGCGTCGCGCTCGCCTCCGGCTGGCTCGAACCACTCGGCAGCCAGGCACGGTTCGAACCCACCCCCGGGTTCCGCCCCGTCTGGGCGCTCGTCGTACTCGGCGGCATCGGCACCGCCGTCGTGTTCCTGCTCGTCGTCGCTGCGGCCGCCGCCATCGCCGGCCGCCGCCGCGCCGCCGTCGTCCCCCCCGTCCGCGCCGCCGCGATCAACCCCTTCCGGCGCTGGCCCGCCGCCGTGCTGGGGATGCGGCTCGCCATCCACGGACGCGTCGGCCGCGGCGGTGTGCCCGCCGTCGCGACAGTCGTCGCCGCCTCACTCGCCATGGCCGGCGTCGTCGCCGCCGTCGCATTCGGGGCCAGCCTGCAACGCCTCGTCGACACCCCCGCCCGCTACGGGCAGGCCGCCGACCTCACCATCGTCGACGCCCGCGAACCCGACGTCGCCCGGCTCGTCGCCGACCCCCGCGTCGCCGCCCTCGACGTCGGCGCCGCCGGCTCGGCCGAGCTCGCCGACGGCGACGCCGTCGAGGTCGCCAGCCGCGACGTCCGCAAAGGACACATGCCCATCGCCGTCGCCGGCGGCCGCATGCCCGCCGCCCCCGACGAGGTCGCCGTCGGCCCGCGGCTCGCCTCACGCCTCGGGGTCGACGTCGGCGACACCCTCGAGGTCCGCCGCGTCCACGGCGGCACCGTCGTCCTGCGGATCGTCGGCAAGGCCGTCCTGACCTCACAGAACCAGGGCGGGATCGGGGACGGCGTCGTCGTCACCCCCGACGTCATGCGCGCCATCACCCCCGGCCAGCCCCTCTACGACGCCGCCGTCCTCGCCGTCCCCGGCACCGCCGACGCCCTGTTCGCCGAGCTCAGCCAGGGCCTCGAGGTGTTCCAACGGGAGGTGCCGACGGCAGTCGGCAACCTCGCCGACCTCGTCACCCTCCCCGAGCTGCTCGCGCTCGTGCTCGCCGTCGTCGCCGGCGCCGGACTCGTCCACGCCCTGCTCACCTCCGGTCGACGACACGCCCGCGAGGTCGCCGTCCTGTCCGTCCTCGGCGCCACCCCCGGACAGGTCCGCGCCACCCTCGCCGTCATGGCCGCCACCACCGTGCTGCCCGCCCTCGTCATCGGCGTCCCGCTCGGGCTCGGCGCCGCCCGCGTCCTGTGGTGGCAGCTCGCCACCGCCACCGGCGTCGCCGGCGACCTCGCCGTCCCCGGCCGGCTCCTCGTCGTGATCGTCCCCGCCGTCCTCGCCGGCGCTCTGCTGCTGTCGCTCGCCCCCGCGGCGCGCGCCGCCCGCACCCCTCCCGCCGTGGCGCTCGCGACCGGCTGACCCGGCTGTCCGCCTCACCGACGGGGTGTGGAAAACCGCACCCTCGACCAGCGGGAACGCGCCCCCGCACCCGCCAGGTCCCAACCTCGAACCGGATCCCCTCCGGGCGGCATCGTTCTCGATGTCAGCACCGAAGCCCCGCTCGGTCGAGGAAGGACCCCCACCATGGCACTGCGCACCCTGTCCCGCGCCGCCACCGTCGGCGCCGTCGCCGTCGCCGCCGCACTCATCGGCGTCGCACCCGCCATGGCCCAGACCTCGGCACCACCCGGGTCACCCCAGGCGGCGACCGCCACCGAGAAGACCGCCGCCGCCGTCCGCCCCGCCATCACCTACCTCACCAGCACCTTCACCGGCTACGTCGCCGACGAGACCGGCACCTTCTTCAACAACGGCGCCCCCTACCAGCTCGCCACCACCTGCACCGGCTTCGGCGTCAACCCCAACGGCTACGTCGCCACCGCCGGCCACTGCGTCGACACCACCACCGCCCAGGGCATCAAGTCCGAGTTCGTCCTCGCCGCCGCCCAGCAGGTCGTCGCCGCCATCCCGGGCGTCGACCTCGCCACCGCCTACCAGTACGGCATGGCCAACTGGACCGTCGAGGGCGCCACCAAGGGCTCACCCATCGACGCCCAGATCTCCGTCATCACCGGCTCGACCACCAACGCCGACGCGCTACCCGCCCGCGTCGTCGACTACCGGCCCCTCGACCAGGGCGACGTCGCCCTCCTGAAGGTCGAGACCACCGACCTCCCGAGCGTCGAGCTCGCCACCGACGCCGACGTCCAGATCGGCACCCCCGTCCTGTCCATCGGCTACCCGGCCAGCGCCGACGCCGTCACCGACGCCAGCCTCGAACCGTCCAACAAGGACGGCCAGGTCAGCTCCAAGAAGACCCTCGGCACCGTCCCCGTCTACGAGACCAGCGCCGCCCTCTCCGGCGGCATGAGCGGCGGCCCGACCGTCGGCCTCGACGGCCGCGTCATCGGCGTCAACAGCTTCAAGCCGGCCTCGGAGTCGCAGGCCTTCAACTTCATCGCACCCTCCAACGGCCTCTCGGAACTGCTGTCGCGCAACGGCGTCCGCAACGAGCTCGGCCCGGAGGACAAGAGCTTCCGCGCCGCCCTCGACGCCTACTACGGCGGCCACTTCAACGACGCCATCGCCGGCCTCGACAAGCTCCTGCAGGTCCACCCGAACCACGCCCAGGCCACCCAGTTCAAGACGCTCGCCGCCAAGGCCCGCGACAAGTTCGGTGACACCCCCGTCGCGCCGCCCGCCGCCGAGGGCATGTCGCCGATCCTGATGTGGTCGCTCATCGGCGGTGGCGCGGTCGTCGTCATCGGTGGTGCGCTGACGATGGTCCTGGTGTCGCGCAAGCGCCGCTCCGGCGGCTCGGCCCCCGCGTTCGGCGGCGGCAACCCCGACCTGCCCGTCGGCGGTCCCGGCTACCCGCAGCAGTACCCGATGCAGCAGTACCCGATGCAGCAGTACCGCCCCGCGCCGCCGCAGGGCTACCTCCCGGCCCCGATGCAGCCCGCTCCGGCCCAGCCCGCTCCGGTCCAGCCTGCTCCGGTCCAGCCTGCTCCGGTCCAGCCGGTGAGCCCGCCGGTCGGTTTCCCGGTCGTCGCCCCGCAGCAGGGCTGGCAGCAGGACGGCGCGCTCTACCGCCCGGCCCCGCCGGCCCCCGCCGAGGCGACCTTCGACCCGGGCGCGACGACGGTCGTCGTCGACAACCCGGCCCCGGCCGGCTGCGCCACCTGCGGCACGACCCTGGCCGCCGACGCCGCCGCCTGCACCACCTGCGGCCGTCCCCGCGGCTGACCGCAGCCGCACGACCCGACCCGAGGGGCCGGCCGGACACCCGGCCGGCCCTTCACCGTCGAGGCCGGTTGCGGAGCCGACGCCGAGACCGACACCAGTGCTGTCGGGGCGCCTCGGAACAGCACTCACGTCGGTCTCGGCGCGGACTCCCACGCTCCGGGGGAGGGTGCGCCGGCGGAGTCAGGGGGGCCGCGGTCGGGATGCGTGGAACGCTGATCGGTGCGAGGCTTCCCCTGACGTCGCGCGGCATGTTGGGCGAGCGTCGACCGCACAGGGCGCGCACCGACGGGACGAGGCGAGCGCGGTGACGCGGAACGTCACGCCGCTCGCCCTCCACAGCGACATCGAACGTGGCATCAGCGCGGTGGGGCGGCTCTGATGACACGTTCGTCGGCCGAGGTCGCGCCGAGGGTGTCGTCAGCGCTGCCATGCGACGCGTGCAACACGTTCGCTTGTCGGGCCCGGCAGCCCAGGGAGCCGTGCGCGAGTGGGCTGCCTGCTTCCGCGCGGAGCTCATATAGCCCGACGAAGGCGGGCCGGGCCGGACTCATGCGCACTTGCTCGAGTGCGCAACCTCATTGCTGCGGATCCGGCCTCTGGGCAGCAGTGACGTTGCGCGCGGGGTGTGGCGCGCAACTTCACGGTCGTCGGAGGGGCAAGTCGGAGCAGTGGAGTTGCGCGCGGCTACACGGTCGCTCCCGTTGGTCGTTCGGCCCGACACGACGTGTTCGCGCGCGGTGCCGGACACGTTACGGGCTGTCAGGCGCCTCGGAGAGCGATCGGTACGGCCCCGGCGCCGGACGTCAGGGCTGGACGTCGCCCTGCCGGTGGCCGACGACGCCGGGACCGAGCGATCTACTCGATCACGAGTTCTGCAGGTAGACGAGCACGGCGCTGACGCGGCGGTTGAGGTCGCGCTCCTCGGAGAGGCCGAGCTTGGAGAAGATCGAGTTGGTGTGCTTCTCGATGGCGCGCTCGGAGAGGACGAGGGCGGCGGCGATGGAGGCGTTCGACTTGCCCTGCGCCATCTCGCCGAGGACCTCGAGCTCGCGGGGGGTGAGCTTGTCGAGTTCGGAGGGCTTGGCGCGCTGGGCGGCGACGAGCCCTTCGATGACGGTGGGGTCGATGACGGAGCCGCCGTCGGCGACGCGGTGGATTGCCTCGTTGAGCTCGGCGCCGTCGGCGACGCGTTCCTTGAGGAGGTAGCCGCGGCGGGCGGTGCCCTCGGCGAGGAGCTTGAGCGCGTAGGCGGCCTCGGCGTACTGGCTGAGCAGGATGACGCCGGTGTCGGGGTTGCTGGTGCGCAGGTCGGCGGCGAAGGAGATGCCCTCGTCGGTGTTGGTGGGGGGCATCCGGATGTCGGTGACGACGACCTGGGGCTTGTGTTCGTCGACGAGCGCGCGCAGCCCGGGGAGGTCGGCGGCGGAGCCGACGAGTTCGAGGTCGTCGTCGGCGCCGACGAGCCTGACCAGCCCGTGGCGCAGCAGCGCGTTGTCCTCGGCCAGAACCACACTGATCGTCACACCCCCAACTGTAGGGAAGCCTCCGTGGGGAGGCAGGTGTGGTGGCCACACCCTGAGGGGTCGGGTGCGGCGCACCCGGGACAGGCATGGCTGCAGGGTCGGGCGGGAGCTGGTGCGGCGGCAGGGTTGTCGTCGACAGATCGGCGAACCGAAGGAGCTCACGATGACCGCCACGGCCCTCACCACGAACACCCCGACCGTCGCCGCCGCGGCGGCCGGCCCCGGCTCCTCGACGGGCCCCGAGATCGCTCCTGCCACCGGGTTCCGCCGCCGCGCCGTCGGCGCGGTCGCGATCGTCGGCGGTGTGCTGACGGCGGCGGGTTTCGCGGCGACGGTGTGGGAGGCGAGCGGGTCGAAGGCCGACTACCTGGCGTCGCTGGTGTCGGATCCGTTCCGTAGCCAGCTGGCGGCGGTGTTGCTGCATTTCGGGTACATGGCGTTCATCCCGGTGCTGGTGGTGTTCGCGGCGATGACGCGGCGGCGTTGGCGGGTGGGCGGGACGATCGGGATCGGGTTGTCGGCGATCGGCGCGCTGGCGTTGCCGGGCTTGTTGGTGACGGACTTCTACGACATGGCGATGCGTCAGACGTTGCCGGTGGACATGGCGGTGCGGGCGTCGGATGCGGCGCAGGAGCTGCCGTTGGGGGCGCTGGTGGGTGGCCCGTTCATCATGGTGATGTTCGTCGGTTTCCTGGTGGCGACGGTCGCTGCGTGGCGTGCGGGGTTCGCGCACTGGCTGATGGCGCTGCCGCTGGTCGTGGGCGTCGCCCTGCCGATGGTGTTCGACGTCGACCCGATCGCGAACATCGTGTCCGGCGCCTGCCTGGGGTTGTTCCTGGTGTCGGTGGGGGTGGCGGCGCTGCGGATGAGCGACGCCCAGTGGGTCACGGGGCGCAGGGACGCCTGACGCCGAGGGGCTCCCCCGTGAGTGGCGACTGTCGCCGCTCACGGGGGCGTTTTACGGTTCACCCATGGGTGAGGGTGCCGACCGGCCACGTGCCGGGATCGTGGTGACGGGCAGCGAGCTGCTCACGGGGGCGATCAGCGACGCGAACGGGCCGTGGCTGGCGCGGGAGCTGGCGGGTCTGGGGTTCGAGGTCGCGCACGTCGTGGCGGCGGGGGACCGGCCGGACGACCTGATGCGCGCGTTGGAGTTCCTGGCCGGGGCGGGGGTGGCGCTCGTCGTCACCAGCGGTGGGCTGGGCCCGACGGCCGACGACCTGACGGGCGAGGTGGTGGCCGGGTTCGCCGGGGTGGATCTGGTGCCCGACGAGGCGATGCGGGTCCGGATCGAGGAGATCCTGGCCGACTGGGGCGCCCGGACGGGCTTCGCGGGTCCGGCGTTGGACGAGGCGACGCGTAAGCAGGCACTGGTCCCACGGGGCGCGACGGCGTTGCCGCCGGTGGGGACGGCGCCGGGGCTGGTGGTCGATCGGCCGGGTGGCCCGCTGGTGGTGGTGCTGCCGGGGCCGCCGCGGGAGCTGCAGGGGATGTGGCCGGCGGCGGTGGCGGCGCCCGCGGTGAAGGACCTGTTGTCGACGGTCCCGCCGGCGAACGCGCGGCTGCTGCGGTTCTTCGGGCTGCCGGAGTCGGAGATCGCGGCGACGTTGCGCGAGGTCGGGGAGTCCCGGGACCTGTCGGGTGTCGAGGTGGGGACGTGTCTGCGGCACTCGGAGCTGGAGGTCGATCTGCGGGCACGGCCGGGTGCGGAGGCGGTCGCCGAGGAGCTGGCGGGGCTGATCGTGGAACGCCATGCCCGCAACCTGGTGTCGGCGGAGGGCGCGACGGTCGACGAGCTGGTGGCGCAGGCGTTGCTGGGCAAGGGTTTCACGGTCGCGACGGGGGAGTCCTGCACGGGCGGCCTGCTGGCGGGGCGTCTCGTCGACAGGGCGGGGTCGTCGGCGTATGTGGCGGGCGGGGTCGTCGCCTATTCGAACGAGGCGAAGACGGCGCTGCTCGGTGTGCCTGCCGAGATGATCGCGACGCACGGGGCGGTGTCGCCGGAGGTGGCGCGAGCGCTTGCCGACGGGGCGCGGGATCGCTTCGGCGCCGACGTGGGCGTGGGGATCACGGGTGTCGCGGGTCCGGGTGGCAGTACGGAGGCGAAGCCGGTGGGCTACGTCTGCTTCTGCGTGACGACGGCCGACGGCACGGTCCTGGCGCGCGATCCGCGGCTGCGGGGGAGCCGGGCCGACATCCGGGAGCGCTCGGTGGACACGGCGATGCACCTGATCCTGCGCGCGGTGGCCCCCCGGGGCGCGTGAGGGGGTCGTGAGTGGCGATGGTCGCTATAGCGACCATCGCCACTCACAGGGCATGCGAAAGGGCCGGTGGTCGCCCCAGCGAACCACCGGCCTTCCGGATGGCGACGGCCCCCGCCGTCGCCGAGGTGTGTCAGCGCCCCTGCTGCACACCCGAGTTGGTGTTGTTGGCCGCCCCGGCGTTCTGCGACTGGGCGCCGAGGACGTTGAGGAGGTTGCCGACGTTCAGCGCCGGCGAGACGTCGGCGGTGATGCCGATCAGGTTCGGGCCCTGCACGGCGGTCTGGTCGCCGCGGTCGTGGCCGCCGCGCTGGTGGCGCCCGCCGCGGCGGTCGTCGTCGCGGTCGCCACGCTCGTGACGGCCGGAGGCGACCTGCTGGATGCCGGAGTTGGTGTTGTTGTCGGCGACGGCGTTCTGGGTCTGGCTGCCGCCCACGTTACCGATGTTGCCGATGTTCGCGGCGGGGTTGACGCCGACGAGCGCGGAGACGACGTCGCCGGCCTGGAAGGCGCCCTGGCCGCGGCCGTCGCCGCAGCCGAACTGCTGGATGCCGGAGTTGGTGTTGTTGTCGGCCACCGCGTTCTGGGACTGGGTGCCGAGGACGTTGAGGATGTTGCCGACGTTGAGCGCCGGGTTCACCGCGGCGGTGACGTCGGCGAGGCCGCCGCCCTGGGCGGCGGCCTGCGAGGTGTCGCAGTCGTTGTCGCGGGCGCCACCGTTGTTGCCCCCGCCGCCGTTGCCCCCGCCGCCGTTGCCCCCGCCGCCGTTGCCCCCGCCGTCGTGACCGCCTCCGTTGTGGCCGCCGCCGTGCCCGTGCCCGCCGTGACCGTGGCCGCCGCCGTGTCCGTGGCCGCCGCCGTGGTGGCCCCCGTTGCCACCGTGACCGTTGTCGCCCGCGAAGGCGACGCCCGGGACGCCGAGGACCAGCGGCAGGGCGACTACGGCACCGACGGCGGCGCGGCGAGCGGTCTTGGTGATCTGCATCCGACGTTCTCCTCGTGATCTCGCATCACCGGTCGTCCCGCGTCCGTCCGTTCGTCCACTGTGGACGAACGTGGGAGTTCGGTGCCGCGGTCGGGTCCGGTGGGGGATGGGCGGTGAGCATCACCGCGTCGATCACTCCAACGAGGGCCACTCGAAGGGGTTACGAATTTTGGCTCGCTATGAGCCAGGTCACATGGTGAGGCCGAAAAACGGATATATCCCACCGTATCCGACACAGATAGTGACGCTCGATCGCGCGCTTACTTACAGAAGGTGATGCTCGCCCACGCTCAGGGCGCGCGAGATTCCGCGTGCCGTGGCGCGGACGGCGGGCACGAACGAATGCGGGTTCGTCCCGTCCGCGGGGACCACGACGGACAGTGCTGCGGCCACCTCACCGTTCGGCCCCCACACAGGGGCGGCGACGCTCAGCGAGATGAGCTCGATCTGCCCGTCGCTGATCGCCACCCCGGTGGTGCGGACGTCGGCGAGCATCCGGCGCAGCTCGGCCGGGTCGCACACCGTCTTGTCCGTGTACCGCCGCAGCGGCGCCGCGAGCACCCGCTCCCGCAGCTGCGGGTCGGCGTGGGCGAGCAGCACCAGCCCGACGCCGGTGGCGTGCAACGGCAGCCGTCCGCCGACGCGGGTGAACACGTGTACCGACGACCGGCCCGAGAGCCGTTCGACGTACACGACCTCGGTGCCGTCGAGGACCGCGAGCTGGATGTTCTGCCGCGTCACCTCGTAGAGGTCCTCGAGGAACGGCATCGCGGTCTCCCGCAGCCCGAGGCTGCGGGGAGCGAGCGCGCCGACCTCCCACAGCCGCAGGCCCACGTGGTAGCGGCCGTCGTCGCCGCGTTCGAGCGCGCCCCACACCGTCAGCTCGCCGACGAGCCGGTGCGCCGTGCTCAGCGGCAGCCCCGCGCGGGCGGCGAGCTCGGACAGCGTGAGCCGCGGCCGGTCGGCGCTGAACGCCGCCAGCACGTCGAGGACCCGCGCGGTCACCGTCGGCACGTGCCCATCCTTCCGTTCAGTGGAAGCATGGTCGAGTCGGGAGCGCACGCGGGGGAGGCTCGGGCGGATGCGGACCCAGGTAGGGATCGTCGGCGCCGGGCCCGCCGGACTGTTGCTGTCGCACATGCTCGCCCGCCGCGGCGTCGACTCCGTCGTGGTCGAGGCCCGCAGCAGGTCCCACGTCGAGCAGCGGGTGCGCGCGGGTGTCCTGGAGCACCCGACGGTCGAGCTGCTGCGCGCCGAGGAGGTCGGCGACCGGATGGACGCGCAGGGCATGCCGCACGACGGCATCTCCCTGCTCTTCGACGACGCGCTGCACCACATCGACTTCGCCGACCTCGTGGGCCGCGGGATCGTCGTCTACGGGCAGCAGGAGGTGGTCAAGGACCTGATCGCCGCCCGGCTGCGCGACGGCGGCACCGTCGAGTTCGAGGCCGCGGACGTCGCCCTGCACGGACTCACCACCGACCGCCCGTCGATCACGTTCACCGACACCGCCGGCATCGTCCGCGAGATCGAGTGCGACGTCGTCGCCGGCTGCGACGGCTTCCACGGCGTGAGCCGCCGCGCGTTCGCGCCGACGGTCGTCGAACGCACCTACCCGTTCGGCTGGCTCGGCATCCTCGCGAAGGCCGCCCCGACCCGCGACGAGCTCGTCTACGCGAACTCCGACCGCGGGTTCGCGCTCTACTCCATGCGCAGCCCCGAGATCACCCGCCTCTACCTGCAGGTCCCCGCCGACGAGGACGCCGCCCGCTGGTCCGACGCCCGGATCTGGGACGAGCTGGGCGCCCGGCTGGCCGGGATCCCGGTCAACGAGGGCCCGCTGCTGGAGCGGCCGTCGGTCACCGGGATGCGCAGCATGGTCGCCGAGCCCATGCGCCACGGCAGGCTCTTCCTCGCCGGCGACGCCGCGCACATCGTCCCGCCCACCGGTGCCAAGGGCATGAACCTCGCGATCGCCGACGTCGCCGTCCTCGCCGACGCGCTGGAGGACCTGTTGCGGCGCGGGTCGTCGAGGGGTGTCGACGCCTACTCCGCGACGTGCCTGCGTCGCGTGTGGCGGGCGGAGCAGTTCTCGTCGTTCATGACGTCGATGCTGCACCGCTACGGGCCCGACTCCGAGCACGGCGACGCGTTCGGCCGCGCCCTGCAGCTGTCGCAGCTGCGCTACACGGCGTCGTCGCGGGCCGCCGCGACGAGCCTGGCCGAGAACTACACCGGACTGCCGCACGGAGGGCCCGCGTGACCCGTTTCCCGCCCCCGCCCGACGGCACCCACCCGCCGCTGGGTTTCGCCGGCTACCGCAGCACCACGCTGCGGGCGCCGTCGCAGCCACCGGTGGTGTTGGCGCACCGGCTCACCGAGGTCACCGGCCCGCTGCTGGGTGCCGACCGGGTCGGGCCCACCGACCACGACCTCACCTCCCAGCACGCCGGCGAGCCGATCGGGCAGCGGATCGTCGTGTCCGGGCGGGTCCTCGACTCCGACGGCCGCCCGGTACCGGACACACTCGTCGAGATCTGGCAGGCCAACGCCGCCGGCCGCTACGCCCACGCCCGCGACAACTGGCCCGCCCCGCTCGACCCCAACTTCACCGGCGGCGGCCGCGTCATGACCGACTCGTCGGGCACCTACTCCTTCACGACGATCCGCCCCGGCGCCTATCCGTGGGACAACCACCACAACGCCTGGCGTCCCGCGCACATCCACTTCTCGCTGTTCGGGACGTCGTTCACGCAGCGGCTCGTCACGCAGATGTACTTTCCCGACGACCCGCTCTTCGGTCAGGACCCGATCTTCAACTCCGTGCCCGACGCCGCGGCGCGGCAGCGGATGGTCTCGCGCTTCGACCTCGCCGCCACACGCGCCGAATGGGCGCTCGCCTTCACCTGGGACATCGTGCTGCGCGGCCGGGAGCAGACCCCGTTCGAGGAGCCCCACGATGACTGACCGGCTCGGCCTCACCCCGTCCCAGACCGTGGGACCGTTCCTGAGCCTGGGCCTGCCCTGGCCCGACGGTGCCGACGTCGTCGACGACGACACCCCCGACGCCATCCGCATCGGCGGCATCGTGTTCGACGGCGCCGGGGAGCCGGTATTCGACGCCGTCGTCGAGACCTGGCAGGCCGACCCTTCCGGGGGGTTCGACCACCCGGACTCCCCGACCGGCACGACCTTCCGCGGGTTCGGCCGCTGCCCCACCGACGGCGACGGGCACTGGGAGGTCCGCACCCTCAAACCCGGACCCGTCGACGGCCAGGCCCCGCACGTCGACGTCAGCGTCTTCGCCCGGGGGCTGCTCGACCGCGTCGTCACCCGGATCTACTTCCCCGACGAGGCCGACGCCAACGCCGCCGACCCCGTCCTCGCCACCGTTCCCGCGGAGCGCCGCGCGACCCTCGTCGCCGTCGACACGGGACTCGGTGACCTGCGCTTCGACATCAGGTTGCAGGGCGAGGGCGAGACGGTCTTCTTCACGGTCTGAGCCACCCCGGCCGGTGGGATCGGTCACGTCTCACAGGTGATCCACAGCTCGTACCGAGCGTGTGTCGACGCCGGGATGGGAAAACTGTCGTAGACAGTTGAAACCGGTAGGAGGGCACGATGGCGAACGGTGTGGTCGAACAGGGTGGACGCGGACTGCGTCTGCACCTGCCGACGCCGGCGCCCGCCCTCACCCGTCGCATCGAGTGGCTGCGGCTGCGCCACCCGACGTTCGTGCAGCTGGCCCGGTTCGCCGTCGTCGGCGGCGCCGGGACGGCCCTCAACGCGCTGATCTACCTCGCGCTGCGGTCGTGGATGTCGCCCGTCCCGGCCAACGTCGTGGCCCTGCTGCTGAGCACCGGCCTGACGACGGAGCTCAACCGCCGCTTCACCTTCGGCGGCGCCACCGCCCACCGGCTCCGCGCCTCGGTGCAGGACCTGATCACCGTCGTCTTCTACGCCTTCTACTCCTCGGGCGTGCTCCTGCTGCTGGAGTGGCTGGTCCCGACCGTGACGCAGTGGGAGGAGGCGCTGGCCGTCGCCGGCGCGAGCGTCCTCGGCGGGCTCATGCGTTTCCTCGCGATGCGGTACTGGGTGTTCGCCCCCGCCCGTTCGGCGGGCCCACCGAGCCTGTGAGTGGCGATAGTCGCTCCAGCGACTATCGCCACTCACAGGTCGCCGGAGGCGACACCCCAGAGGTCGAGGAGGGCGGCGCGGCGGGCCGGGCGGTCGAGGCCGCGCAGGTCGGCCACCCCGCGTTCGGTCACCACGACCTCCACGTCGTGCGAGGCCGTCGTGACCGGGCGCGACAGCCGCGACACCAGGGTCGGACGCTCGCGGTGCCGGCTCGCCAGCGCGATCACCGACAGCCCGCCGACACAGCGCGCCCCGGCGGCGGCGAAGTCGGGGTGCCCGCCGATGAGCCCGGTGGTGCGTGAGCCGATGCCCTCGACGTTGACCTGCCCGTCGACGTCGATCTCCAGCGCGGCGTTCAGGGCGACCAGCGGCGGGAGGTCGGCGGAGGAGAGCCGGCCGACGTCGTGGGTGACCTCGACGGGGTGCAGGAGCCGGCGACCGTCGGCCCACTCGTGCAGGCGCCAGGTGCCGATCAGGTAGGCACACACCGGATCGTCGAGGAGGAGCCCCGCGGCGTCGAGGTCCACGACAGGTTCGGGCAGCAGCCCCGAGTCGACGCGCACCGGCACCCGCAGCGCCGACACCATCGCCGCAGCGAGCCGGCCGGGGCCCACCTGGACGCGCGCCCCCTCCGGCACGAGCCCGGCGACGTGGTCGGCGATCGCCGCGTCGACAGGTGTGGGTGCGGGAGTGGGGATCTCCGCCGGCCCGGCGGACGTCGACGCGACGACGGTGATCGCGGCGTCGGGGAGCGGCGGGCCGGCGTCGGCGTGCGGGGCGGTGCGCGACAGCAGCGCGGCGACGGGGATGCCCGCCTCGATCAGCCGCCGCGCCCAGCCCGCGTCACCGGCCATGCGGAAGCCGTCGCGGTCGCGGACGAGCGTCGCGACGACGAGGTCGGGTCGCAGCGGCCCGGCCAGCAGCGACGGCACCGCCGACAGCCGTGACGGCGCGAACCGGACCGTCCCGGCGTCGATGTGCTCCCGCAGCGCGGGCCCGCCCGCGATGCACACGACATCGGCGAACGCGGTCGGATCGAGGTCCGGGGCGGGGGCGGGGTGCCAGCCCACGACGAGCCGGACACCGCCGGCGGCGGCCGCCGCAGCCGACAGCGGCGCGTGCAGTGGATGCGGGGTGCTCGTGCCGTCGGCCAGCGCGATGCGCATACCCGGACGGACGAGATCGGTGAGGGCGACGTCGGCCACCGCCCGATTCGATCACAGCGGGGGCGCCGGGCGGGGCCTAGATTCGGAGACATGGCTGACACCGGCGCGTTCGTCCGCGCCCCGCTCGGAGTGCAGGAACGGATCACGGCCGACGGGTCGTCGCCGTGGCCGGTGGAGGCGGGCCGCTACCGGCTCGTCGTGGCGCGGGCGTGCCCGTGGGCGAACCGCACCGTCATCGTGCGGCGGCTGCTCGGGCTGGAGGACGCGTTCTCCATGGGGATCGCGGGCCCGCTGCACGACGAGCGCAGCTGGCGCTTCCACAACGACCCCGGGAACACGGACCCGGTGCTGGGCATCGAGTACCTCGGCGAGGCCTACCGCGCCGCTGACCCCGACTACTCCGCGGGCATCACCGTGCCGGCGATGGTGGAGGTGGCGAGCGGGAAGGTCGTCAGCAACGACTTCGCCAACATGACGCTGGACTTCTCCACGCAGTGGACGGCCTTCCACCGCGACGGCGCCCCCGACCTGTACCCGCAGCCGCTGCGTGCCGAGATCGACGAGGTCGCCGAGGGCATCTACCACGACGTCAACAACGGCGTCTACAAGTGCGGGTTCGCGACGACCCAGGAGGCCTACGACAAGGCCTACGCCGCGCTGTTCAGCCGGCTCGACCTGCTGGCCGACCGGCTCGCGACCCGTCGCTACCTCGTCGGCGACACGATCACCGAGGCCGACGTCCGGCTCTGGGTGACACTCGTCCGCTTCGACGCCGTCTACCACGGCCACTTCAAGTGCAACCGGCAGAAGCTGTCGGAGATGCCGGTGCTGTGGGCGTACGCCCGCGACCTGTTCCAGACCCCCGGCTTCGGCGACACCATCGACTTCGCGCAGATCAAGCAGCACTACTACGGCGTGCACCACCAGGTGAACCCGTCCGGCGTCGTGCCGCTGGGCCCGGACCTGCGCAACTGGCTCGACCCGCACGACCGCGCCGAGCTCGGGGGCCGCCCCTTCGGCGACGGAACCCCGCCCGGCCCGGTCCGCGAGGGGGAGCGGGTTCCCCCGGTGAGCTGACAGCACGAGCACCTGGGACCATCGAGGGTGATGTCCTCGCGCCGATCGCCCCGCAGCCTGCGCACCGTCGTCCCGGTTCTCGTCGGGTTGATCGCGGGCTCGGTGCTCGCGGGGGTGGGGGTGGCGGCCACCGGCGCGGGTGGCGGGCCGAGCCTGACGTCGCAGGTCGTGTCGACGACCCCGTCGTCGTCCGCCGGTGCCGCACCGACGAGCGAGGCCCCGGCCGGGTCCACGTGCGTCCCGATGGTCGCGGCCATGTCGACGCGCGACCGGCTCGCGCAACGCGTCATGGTCGGCGTCGACCCGTCGAACCCGGCCTCGGTCGTCGCCACGGTGAAGGCCTCGCACGTCGGCGGCATCTTCATCGGTGGCAACGCCACCGCCCTGCTGCGCAACGACGCGCTCGCTGCCGTGCAGAAGGCGTCGCCGGTGCCGGTGACCGTCGCGGTCGACGACGAGGGCGGCCGCGTCCAGCGCATCGACGACCTCGACGGATCCCTGCCCAGCGCCCGCACCATGGCGAGGACGACGACGCCCGAGCAGGTCCGCGCGATCGCGAAGAAGCGCGCCGAGCAGCTCAAGGCCCGCGGCGTGACCCTCGACTTCGCCCCCGACGCCGACGTCAGCGACCAGCCCACGAACGCCGTCATCGGCGACCGCTCGTTCTCGAACGACCCCGCCGTCGTCACCCGGTACGCGCAGGCGTTCGCGCAGGGCCTGGAGGACGGCGGGATCGTCGGGACCCTCAAGCACTTCCCGGGGCACGGTCACTCGACGGGCGACTCGCACAAGGGCCGGGTCAGCGTGCCGTCGCTCGACCAGCTGCGCAGAGCCGACCTGCTGCCCTACGCCGATCTCGTCGGCCCCGGCAAGCCGTTGCACGGCACCCGGATCGCGGTGATGGTCGGCCACCTCGACGTCCCCGGCCTGACCACCGACCTGCCCTCGTCGCTGACCCCGGCCGTCTACCAGCTGCTGCGCGACGAGTACGGGTTCGACGGGATGGTCGTGACCGACGACCTCGGCGCCATGAAGGCCATCTCCGGGCAGTTCACGGTCCCGCAGGCCACGGTGAAGGCGCTGGCGGCGGGCGCGGACGTGGCGCTCTCGTCGGACATCACCTCACCGGGCCCGGTGCTCGACGCCCTGGAGAAGGCGCTGGCCGCGGGCACGATCACCCCCGCCGACAACGACGCCGCCGTCGCGCGAATCCTGACGAACAAGGGCCTCTGCGGCTGACCCGCCCGCCTTCTGCACGAACGGCACAGTCGCGCAATTGAATGGCGCCACTGTGCCGTTCGTTCGCTCGGGCGGCCGCGCCCCGGAACGCACGAACGGCACAGTCGCGCAACTGAGTGGCGTGACTGTGCCGTTCGTTCCCGAGGGGGGAGCCCTACGAGCGGAGGGCCTTCGCCATGCCGCGCTGGACGGCGTCGGCGAGGTAGGGGCGCAGCTGCGTCGGGGGGACGATCCGGTCGACGGAGCCGACCTGCTGGGCTCGCTCGATGCTGTGCTTGGCGTCGAACTCCTCCGCCACCTGCCCCAGCTTCACCGACCGCACCTGCGCCCGCAGCTGCGCGAGCTCGGAGCGCAGCCGGGCGACCTCTGTCTGCACCCCGCTCTCGACGGCGTCGGCGAGCTTGGCCTCCAGCGCGGCGACGCCCGGGTCGGCGGCGGTGCGCCGGTTGACCTCCCCGGAGAACACGACCGCGGCGGCGGGGGCCCCGCCGAGCACCGAGGCGTAGGAGCCCTCGATGGCGGCGACCTCCATGTTGTCGTTCAGCGTCTTGGAGAAGACGACGAACGCGCCACCGTGGTAGCGGGAGACGACGCAGAACACGATGGGCCCGTCGAAGTTGACGACGGCCCGGCCGATCTCGGCGCCGTACTCCAGCTGCAGGCCGCGCAGCGACTCCGGTGAGCCGTCGAAGCCGGACAGGTTGGCCAGGATGACCACGGGCCGGTTGCCGCTGGCGGCGTTGATGGCGCGGGCCATCTTCTTCGACGACCGGGGGAACAGGGTGCCCGCGGTCCACTGGGAGGGGCCGTCGACGGGGGAGAGCCCGCGGCGGGCCAGCGGCCGGGACTCGACGCCGACCAGTGCGACGGGCTGCCCGCCGAGGTGGGCGTCGAGGGTGACGACGGACTCGGCGTCGTGCATGTCGGCCCAGCGCTCGAGCGTGGGGTGGTCGCTGTCGGCGACGCCCCGCAGCAGCGAGCGGATGTCGAAGGGCTTCTTGCGTTCCTTGTTCGTCCCCGGTGCGAAGACCTCGCCGAGGGTGGTGAAGTCGCAGCCGGCCCCGGAGTGCGGGGAGTCGCTGATGTCGCGCGCGACCGGGTCGGCGGAGGGGGCGGGCCGGGGGAAGCGCTCGCCGGGCGCGGTGTAGGTGTGGGCGTAGTGGGCGAGCAGGACGTCGACGGCGCCGGAGAGGTCGGGCGCCCAGTACTGCGCCTGGCCGTTGGGGCCCATGATCCGGTCGTAGCCGCCGATGCCGAAGTTGTCCTCGGCGGAGACGCCACCGGAGTAGTCGAGTGACTGCTTGCCGGTGAGCACCATCGCCGAGTCGGGCGTCATGACCAGGATGCCCTTGGTGTGCATCAGCATCGTCGCCTCGGCGTTCCAGTACGGCTGGGCGCCGACGTTGATGCCGGTGACGACGACGTTGATCTCCCCGCCGTCCTGGGTGAACTCGACGATCGCGCGCAGGGCGCGGGAGATCCAGTCCATGTTCTCCACGCCGGAGTCCATGGCGATCTTCGCGCCGGCGGACACGGCGAACCATTCGACGGGTGCGTCGAGGCGGCGGGCCAGGTCGATGGCGGCGACGACGCGCGCGCACTCGGGTTCGGCCAGCGCGCCGAGGGCCTTGGTCGGGTCGCCGATGAGGACGACGCGGGTCATGCCCTCGGGGTAGCGCGCGGTCGCGGTGGTGACGACGCCGAGCACCAGGTTGGCGGCGTTGCCGCCGGGTGCGCGGTCGACGGGCACCGCCGCGCCGGTGTCGTCGAGGTCGTACTCGACGAACCGGCCGGGGGTGCCGGCGGTGTCGGGGTTGCGGGTCACGAGCGGGACGAGCTCGTAGGGGTAGACGGCACCGCGGCGCCGCGCCCGGATGACCTTCTGGGTGTAGGCGTCGAGCTCACGCAGCGGCAGCGTCGGCGGCTCGGTGACGCGCAGCGTGAGGCCCGCGCCCGGCGGCCGGGACATGCGCAGCATGTGCTCGCGGGTGCCGCCGTCGGGCAGGGTGGTCCGGAACTGGACGAGCACCTGTTCGAGGCCGAGCCCGTCGGTTCGCGGGGCCAGGGTGCGGACGACGGCGTCGAGGTCGGCGAACGGGACGTCGACGGGCGGCCACACGTAGAGCAGCAGCCGGTTCCAGTCGAGCTTGGCGGCGCGTGGGTCGGACGAGCGGGCGGCGCGCATGCTGTCGAGGCAGGCGTCGAGGGTCCGTTCCAGCTCGGGTAGGCCGGTGATGCGGCCGGAGTCGTCGCGCACCAGGGTGAGGGCGCGGACGTCGGCGAGCGCGACGATCCGCTGGTCCTCGGGCATGGTGCGGCCCTGGGCGCGGAACAGGTGCACGTCGACCGCGGACGGGAGCCGGGTCAGCTCGAACCCGGACAGCCGCCACAGCCCGAGACGTTCGGCCACCATGGGGTGCAGCCCGCGCAGGGTGCGGTCCTCGACGGGGGCGCCGTCGGCGCCGCCACGGAACGTGAACCACATGGTGGTGCCGTTGCCGTCACCGTCGGCGCGGCGGACCGCGACGGCGACCCGGCCGACGGATGCCGGGATGGTGCCGACCTTGTCGGCGATGCGGCGGGCGCGGGCGTCGGGGTCGACGCCGGCGGAGTCGTCGGAGGTGACGTAGAGGTCGATGAGCGCGGTGCGGCCGGGCGGCAGCGTCGCGACCATGCGGTTGAGGTCGGTGGAGACGGCGGCGGGCGCGTCGGCGCCCGGGTCGTCGGTGCTCGCGCGGCCGCTGGCGACCGTCGCGAGGATCAGGTAGTCGTGCCCGTCGGCCGTGTAGGTGGCGGTGAGCACCGGGCGGCCGCCGTGGTCGACGATCTGCACCGGTCCGGTCTGGCGGATCCGGTAGTAGCGACGCGTCATCACCTCGAGCATCGCGGCGTGCTGGCCCTCGGTGAACACCTCGAGGATCGGCTCGCCCGCGGCGACGATGCGGTCGATCTCGGCGGCCCGCTCGGGCCCGTCGGCGGGCAGCGTCCCGAGCCGGTGCGCGACCTCGGCCTGCACCGCGTGGCGGGTCGCGGTGATGCGCGGGGCGTCGAAGAGCCGGTGCCGGACCTGCCGGGCCACGTCGCCGATCAGCGGGAACCGCAGCTGGGTGGCGGTGACGAGGTTGTCGAGCATCTGCCGGTAGGCGTCGCGGGCGTCCTCGGGCAGCACTGCGTGCTGCTGGGTGGCGTGCTGCAGCCGCCAGCGCAGCAGCTCCGAGAGCACCGACGCCTGCGCCGACGCCCGGCGGTGCGCCAGGAAGATCCGGTACAGGGCGGGGCCGAGGTCGGCCGACGGCTCCAGGTCGGTGACGCCGTAGTGCGCGAGCGCGCGGCGCAGCCGCAGCCGGAACGACTCGGGCAGCCCCTCGGCGTCGGCGTCGCGGGAGCGCAGGTAGGCGTAGAGGAACTCCTGCGGGTTGCGCGCGGCCTCGGCGTCGACGGTGGAGGCGTCGGGGGCCTGGCCGTCGGGGACCCGCTTGTTGCGCGACAACGCCGACAGGTCGGCGAAGATCTGCAGGACGCCGATCTCGGCGGCGAGGGTACGCGGGTCGTCGTCGGGCAGCTCCTCGCGGGCCGCGGCGAGCCGGGCCAGCAGCGGCCGGGCCTCGCTCTCGTCGACGTCGAAGCCCAGCACCAGCGCGCGCAGGGCGGCGAGGGCGTCGGCCGCGCGGGTCGTGGCGTCGGCGGTGGCCGCCGGATCGCCGAACGCGGAGAAGTCGACGCGGTCGCCGGCCTCACCACCGCCGTCCCCGGACTCGTCGGGCTCCAGCCGGATCAGCTTCGTCCCACCCTCGACCTGCGTGTTCGCCGCGACCAGGATCTCGGCGACGGTGCCGGACACCGGCGCGCGCAGCGCCGTCTCCAGCTTCATCGACTCCACCACGGCGAGCACGTCACCCTCGGCGACGACGTCGCCCTGGGCGACGGGGATGGCGACGACCATCGCCGGGGCGGGCGCGCGGACCATGCCGGCCTCGCCGCCGGAGATGCGGTGCACCGCACCGTCGACCTCGACGAGGTAGTCGGGACCCTGGGCGACCGACAGCACCGAGTAGGTGCGCCCGGCCACGGTGAGGCGGCGCTCGAACCGCCCGGACCGCTCGACGTCGACGTCGACGGACTGGCGGTTGGTCATGCCCGGAGCGGCGGGCAGGTCGAGCTCCACGTGGTAGCGGCGCGGCCGCGAGCGGGCCACCCGCAGCCGGTAGGACTCGCCACCGGCGCGGACGTCGACCTGGTACCAGGTCTCGTGCCCGACCTCGGGGCGCCCGCGCTCGGCCGACAGGAACAGCCGCTGCTGCTGACGTTCGACGTGCGCGTCGTGCGCCTCGACCGCGGTGGCCAGCAGCGCGACGTCGAGACGCCGCGGCGGGGTGTAGCCGTCGGCCATCATCGTGTCGAGCCACGTGGTGTCGAGCTCGCCGGAGGCGACCTCGGGGCGGTCGAGCAGGTCGAGCAGGAACGCCTTGTTGGTGGTGCCGCCGTCGATCACCGCGGCGGTCTGGCGCAGCGCGCGGGAGAGCCGCGCGCGGGCCTCGCCGCGGTCGCGGCCCCACGCGATGACCTTGGCGATCATCGAGTCGAACTGGGAGGGGATGACGTCGCCGGTCGCGACGCCGGTGTCGACGCGCACCCCCGGCCCGCTCGGCAGCGCCAGGTGCATGATGCGCCCGGGGGCGGGGGCGAAGCCGCGGTCGGGGTCCTCGGCGGTGAGCCGGGCCTCGATGGCGTGTCCGCGCGGCGCCGGGGCCTGCGGGGCGATCTCGGCGAGCGTGCCGCCCGCGGCGACGTGCAGCTGCAGCTTCACGATGTCGACGCCGGTGGTCGCCTCGGTGACGCAGTGCTCCACCTGCAGGCGGGTGTTGACTTCCAGGAACGACAGCAGTCGCTCCTTGGGCTCGTACAGGAACTCGACGGTGCCCGCGTTGACGTAGCCCGCCGCGCGGACGAGCTCGGCGGCCGAGGAGCGCAGCAGCGCCTCCTGCTCGGCGTCCAGCGCCGTCGACGCCGACTCCTCGATGACCTTCTGGTTGCGCCGCTGCACCGAGCAGTCGCGGACCCCGAGCGTCCAGACGTCGCCCGTCGCGTCGGCGACGACCTGCACCTCGACGTGGCGCCCGCCGCGGATCGCGCGCTCCAGGAACACCGTCGCGTCACCGGCGGTCCTCGACGCCTCGCTCGACGCGCGGGTGAACGCCTCGTCGAGCTCGTCGGCCGACGGCACGAACCGGATGCCGCGCCCGCCACCTCCCGCGGTGGCCTTGACCATCAGCGGGAACCCGATCGTCTCGGCGTGCCGACGGGCCTCGGCCACGTCGGCCACCGGGCCGCCGCTCCACGCCGCCATCGGCACACCGACCTGCGCGGCCAGCAGCTTCGACTCGATCTTGTCGCCGAGCCGGTGCATGACCTGCGACGCCGGGCCCACGAACGTGATCCCCAGCCGCTCGCACAGGGCGACGAAGTCGGACTTCTCCGAGACGAAGCCCCAGCCCGGCCACACGGCGTCGGCACCGCAGGCGCGCAGCGCCCGCTCCAGCTCGGCGTGGTCGAGGTAGGGGCTGGGACCCATCCAGTCGGGGTCGTCGGGCCCGATCAGGACGGACTCGTCGGACTCCCGGACGAACATCGCGCGCGCGTCGACGGCCGTGTGGACGGCGATCGTCGTCAACGGCGTGCGGCCCTCGGCGTTCCACTCGCGGACCGCGTTGATCAGTCGCATCGCGGGTTCTCCGCGGTTCACGACAGCCAGGCGCGTGAAGGGTGTGGTCCCTGGGTTCATGCAGCGATCATCCTCGGGCTCGTCCTCGTGGCGGTCGTCGCGTCGGGCGCGACCGGCTACCCCCCGACACCGTCCGGACGCCGTCGTTCGGGCGTCGTCGTCGGTCGTCGTCGACGGTGACTCTGCTACGGATCGTCGCGGCACGGCACCCCGGCCCACCCACCTCACGTCGCTACCGACCGGTATCCCCGTTCGGGCGTGCCGCCGACCCAATCCGATGTGACGGGGCTCTCGCAACCGGCCGTGTGGGGGACGCGGCGGCGGAATCGGCGATCGGGCGTCGGGCGGGCCTGTGTTGCATGGATCCAGCTGTGGCCTCAAAGAAGATGGGCGTGAGCACGACCGGCGACTGGGACACGTGGCTGCGGTTCTTCGCCACCGGCCTCGCCGCTTCCGCGAGGGACACCGAGGCGCGGCTGCTGGAGTTGCTCGCGGTCCAGACCCGCTCGAAGGAGCGGATCCGTCAGGCCCGGCTCCGGGCCGACAACGCGATGCGGCTCGTGGACTTCGCCCTCGACCGGCCGATCTTCACGGTCCGGCAGGTCGAGCGGGCGTTGGAGGTCACTTGTCCCAGGGCGAACTCCCTGGTGCGCCAGCTCGTGGACCTCGGCATCCTGCGTCAGTTCGACGAGGGCAGCTGTTCGCGGGAGTTCGCCGCCCCGGACGTCGTAGCGGTCCTGCTGCGGCCTTGACCGTACGCTCCGGCCGTGGCCCGAGTTCAGTACGTGACCGCCTCCGACGCCCCGCCCGAGACGGCGCCGGTCCTGGCGAAGCTCCCCGACCTGCACGTGTTCGCGATGGTGGCCAACGCGCCCACACTGCTGCGGCCGTGGCTGCGCCTGGGCGGCGCGCTGCTCAACGACCTCGCGATCGACCCGCTGCTGCGCGAGCTGGTGATCATGCAGGTCGGCCGGCTCGCGGCCCGCTACGAGTGGGACCAGCACGTCGAGATCGCGCGGGCCGCCGGCGCCACCGACGAGCAGATCGCGGCGCTGGACCGCGGTGACGACGACGCCGACTGCTTCGACGACGTCCAGCGCGCCACGCTCGCGGTCGTCGCCGACGTCGTCCGCGACGGCGAGGTGCCCGACGAGCGGCACGCCGCGCTGGCCGCGCACCTCGACGACCGGCAGGTCGTCGAGGTCATGGTGCTGGCGGGGCACTACCTGGGCCTGGCCCGGATGATGACGGCGCTGCGCATCGACCCCGACGACGCCGCCGCGGTCGGCGCGATCCGCGCCAGCACCTGAGCGACCCGCCGCCTCAGGCGCTCGCCGCGGCCGCGGCCTGCGCGTCCCACATGCAGATCACGACGGCGACGACGAACACCTGCAGCGCCTCGTGCATCCGGGGCAGCTCGGCGAGCGCCCCGCCCCGCCACACGCTGAGGCGCTTCACCTCGCCTGCGGTCGCGCCGTCGGGACCGAGCAGGTCCTGCTCGTAGCCCCAGAACGAGCGTCGCCGGAAGCGGTAGTTCGTGCCGTCGGCCTCGGTGATCGACCACTCCTTGCGCCCGACACGCTCGGCGACCGCGAGCCGCTCCGACAGCGTCCCGCTGGAGTCGAGCAGCCGGCACAGCTCGTAGCGGCTGCCGAACTTGCGCGCGACCACCCGGTAGGACTCCTTGTCGCGGACGGTGAACGTGCCGCCGCCCTTCCAGGTCGTGCCGTCGAACGTCGCGACCGGCCGGTCGTCGACGCTGATCTCGTAGCGCGAGCGCCAGAACCCGGTCTTCTCCGCCCTGACCGTCATGCGGCCACCCTATGTCGGTCCCGACCCCGGGCACGCCGGGCGACACCGGACCGTCCGGTCGGTCGGGGGGCTGCGCGAGGGCCGACGGGCGTGCATCATCGGCGGCGTGGACTTCGCCGAGGACGACGATCACCGCGCCATCCGCGAGGGGGTGCGCACCGTCTGCAAGGGCTTCCCCGACGAGTACTGGCGCGCCGCCGACGCCGAGCACCGCTTCCCGTGGGACTTCTACAACGCCATGGCCGAGGGCGGCTGGATCGGCATCGCGATCCCCGAGGAGTACGGGGGCGGTGGGCGCGGCATCACCGAGGCCTCGATCGTGCTGGAGGAGGTCGCCGCCTCCGGTGCCGGCATGAACGGCTGCAGCGCGATCCACCTCTCGGTGTTCGGGATGAACCCCGTCGTCAAGTACGGCAGCGACGCGATGCGCGCGACCTACCTGCCGCGCGTCGCCTCGGGTGACCTCCACGTCGCGTTCGGGGTGACCGAGCCCGACTCCGGTACCGACACGACGTCGATCACGACCCGGGCCCGGCTCGACGGCGACCACTACGTCGTGCGCGGCCAGAAGGTGTGGACGTCCAAGGCGGGCGACTGCGAGAAGGTCCTGCTGCTGGTGCGCACCACGCCGATCGAGGAGTGCGCCAAGCGCACCGACGGCATGACGTTGCTGCTGGCCGACCTGCAGGTCCCCGAGGTCGACATCAAACCCATCCCCAAGCTGGGCCGCAACGCCGTCGCCTCCAACGAGACCCGCTACGACGACCTGCGCGTCCCCGTCACCGACCGCGTCGGCGAGGAGGGCAAGGGTTTCCGGTACCTGCTCGACGGCCTCAATCCCGAACGCATCCTCATCGCCGCCGAGGCCCTCGGGATCGGACGCGTCTCCGTGCGCCGCGCCGTCGACTACGCGAACGGCCGGCAGGTCTTCGGACGACCCATCGGCAAGAACCAGGGCATCGCGTTCCCGCTGGCCGAGGCGCACATGAAGCTGCGCGCCGCCGAGCTGGCCGTCCGCGAGGCGTCGTGGCGCTACGACAACGGCATGCCCTGCGGCGAGCAGGCCAACACCGCCAAGTACCTCGCGGCCGAGGCCGGGCACTTCGCCGCCGACCGCGCGATGCAGACCCACGGCGGTTTCGGCTACGCCTCGGAGTACGACGTCAGCCGCTGGTTCACCGAGTCCCGGCTGATGAAGATCGCCCCGATCTCGCAGGAGATGGTGCTCAACTACGTCGCCGAGCACGTGCTGGGGCTGCCGCGGTCGTACTGAGCCCCCTACCCTCGCGGCGTGGAGATCCTGAGCAGCCGCGCGATCCTGCGGCCCGCCGATCCCGATGCGGCGCTGCGCTTCTACCGCGACGTCCTCGGACTGGCGGTGTACCGCGAGTTCCCCGGCGGCACGGTGTTCTTCCTGGGGAACGGGTTGCTCGAGGTGTCCGCGCACACCGACGACCCGGGCCCGGACGGTGCCGGACTGCGGCTGTGGCTCCAGGTGCGTGACCTCGCCACCACCCACGACGAGCTGGCGGCGCACGGGGTACGAGTCCTGCGCGAACCCCGCCGGGAGCCGTGGGGCCTCGACGAGATGTGGATCGCCGACCCCGACGGCACCCGGATCGTCGTCGTCGAGGTCCCGCCGGAGCACCCGATCCGCCGCGACACCCGCTGACGATGAGCGACGAGCAACAGCCTGTGAGCGGCGATAGTCGCTATGGCGACTATCGCCACTCACGACCTCCGGCGTCGCCTCGAAGCCGCCATGAAGAGATCGCCGCGGGGGCGCCTCGAGAGGGCGTCTCGAGAGGTCGCCTCGAGAGGTCGCCTCAGGAGGTCGACGAGCCTTCGACGGCGGTCTTGATCTCGGCCAGGGTCTGCTCCAGGCCGGCGCGGATCCCGGGCCCGTCAGCGCGCTCGGTGTGCAGCTTCACGGTGACGGTCGCCTCCCCGGCGCTGCCGCCGACCTCCAGCGCCCCGCCGTAGCCGTTGGGCCCCTCCGAGCCCCACGACAGCGTGCGCGTGTCCTTGTCGGTGTCGATCCACGCCTCGCCCTCGCGGCGGGCCCCCTCGACATCGGCGACGACGTGCACCTCCTCACCGCCGTGCGACGGCTTGCCCGTCGGCTCGGCCTCGCGCATCGCCGCGAAGTAGTCGGGGAGGTTGTGCACGTCGGACAGGTAGTCGAACAGCTCGTCGGGGTCGGCCGCGACGGTGGTGGAGTGCTCGTAGTCGCCCATGCCGGGACGGCTACCCCCGGTTCCCCTCAGCGAACCGCCGGCGGGTCGATCCACGCCTGCAGGATCGGGCCCAGCCGGTCGACGAGCGCCGCCGGCGGCTCCGCGACGGTCGCCGGCGACGACAGCAGCAGCCGTACCGCGCCCAGCCCGATCAGCTGGGCGCACACCATCTCCGCGCGCAGCCGGGCGTCCGGACCGTCGAGACGGTCCGCGAGCCGTTTGATGAGCCGACGGTCCAGCTCCTCGACGATGCGCTCACCGCCGGGCCGCGGACCTGTCAGCACGACACGCACCAGCGGGTCGGCCTCGGCGCGGTCGTGCAGGTCGAGCAGTGTGGCGACGAGGTGGCGGCCCAGTGTCGCGTTCGGGGCGTCGAGCAGCGCCGCCGTCTCGGCCTCGATGTCGGACGCCGCCGCGAGCAGGCCCTCCTTGCTGCCGAAGTACTTCACCAGCAACGCCGCGCTGACCTGTGCCTCCGCCGCGATACCGCGCAACGTCGCCCCGGCGTAGCCGTGCACCGAGAAGTGCCGGCGGGCGGCGCGGAGCAGGGCGTCGCGGGTGTCGGCCGCGCAGCGGCGTTCGGCGACCGTCGGTGTGCTCATGCGGCCTTCAGCTCCACCGCCACGGGCGCTGCACCGTCGGTCTCGCCCGGTGCCGCCTCCGGCGACGGGGTGAGGGCGGCGATGATCGTCCCGACCAGCGCCGCGGCCGCCGCGACGACGAAGACGATCGTGTACGTCCGCGGCGGCACCGCCGTGCCGCCGGCGCTCATCGTCATCGCCGACGTGATCGCCGCGATCACCGCGGTGCACGTGGCCGTCCCGAGCTGACGCATCAGGGTGTTCAGGCTGTTCGCGGCGGCTGTCTCGCTCTGTGGCACCGCCCGGATCACCAGCAACGGCATCGCCGAGTACGCCATCGCGGAGCCGATCGAGATGACCGTCGTCGCCAGGATGAGCAGGCCCAGCGAGCTGGGCAGGAACGCCGCCATCATGTTGCCGAGCAACAGCATCAGCCCGCCGAACACCAGCGTCGTCCGCGGGCCGCGCCACGCCGAGATGCGCGCCGACACCGGGGACAGCACCGCCATGGCCGCCCCCATCGGCAGCATCGCGATCCCCGCGCCGACCAGCGACAGCCCGAACCCGTACCCGGAGCTGGGCGCGGCCTGCATGATCTGCGTCGTCATCACGAACGACGCGAACATCGCGAACCCGATCAGCACGGTCGTCACGTTGGTGAGCAGCACCGCGGGGCGGGCCGTGATCCGCAGGTCGACGAGCGGACCCGTCGTGCGCAGCTGGTACCAGCCCCACAGCGGGAACACGACGATCGCGCCCGCGATCAGGCACAGCACGACCGGGCTGTGCCAGCCCCAGTCCGAGCCCTTCGACACCGCGAGCAGCACACACACCAGGCCGATCGTGATGCCGAACGCGCCCTTGACGTCGAAGCGTCCACCGGACCGCAGCGACGACTCCGGGACGTACGCGCGCACCGCCGCGACCAGCGCGAACCCGATCAGGCCGACGCCCAGGAACAGCCAGCGCCACGACACCACCTGCGCGACGACACCCGCCAGCGGCAGCCCCACCGCCGCCCCGATGCCCAGCGACGAGCTCATCAACGCGATGCCGCCGCCCACCTTCTCCTCGGGCAGCTCGTCGCGGATGATGCTGATCCCCAGCGCGATCACGCCGAACGCGGCGCCCTGCAGCACCCGGCCGACGAGCATCACGGTGATGTCCGGCGCCGCGGCGCCGAGGACCGACCCCACCGCCACGAGCGCCAGCGAGAACAGCAGGATCTTGCGCTTGCCGTACATGTCGCCGAGCCGTCCGAAGACCGGTGCCGACACCGCACCCGCCACCAGGGTGGCCGTGATCAGCCACGACACGGTCGACACCGACGTGTCGAGCAGGTGCGGGAACTGCGGCAGCAGCGGCACGACGATCGTCTGGACCAGCGACACGGCGAGGCCGCTCGCGCACAACAGGGCGATCACGAGCGCAGGTCGTGACCGGGTGGGGGCGGCTGTCGCCACAGGCTCTCCATTTCGGGTGAACACGAGTTCACCCATAAGAGAGCACGTGCGCCGCATCCCGCACAAGCTGGGGCGAACCCCCTGCGAACAAGCTCACCCTCGGTGGGTAACCGTGCTCACCCGGTGGCGCCGGGGTGCGCGATTCGCGTCATCGCCGCACAGGTTTCGACGTCGCGCGACGGCCTGCAGCCCGTGCGCTGATCTCGGAACCTGCGCGGGGCGGGGGAAACCGCGCGCGGAATCGGCTCGGCGCCGGCGAAACCGGGCGCAGCCGTCGGTCGGCCACGGTGGCACCTCGGCGATGCCCGGGCGGCGATCACCGGGTGGGGGCCGGGTGCGTCCAGGCTGCGGGGGGCGTCCGTGGGCGCGGGGCCGGGATCGTCGGTGGGGAGGCGTCGAGTGCGACGGGGGCCTGCTCTGCGCGGTCCGACGTCGGGCTCGGCGTGGGGCGGGTGGCCAGCAGCATGCGAGTCGCGACGACGAGGGCGGCCACCCCGGCGACGAGCAGGAACGCGACCATCGCGAGTCCGCCCACCAGTGCCGCTCCGCCGACGCGGTCGAAGGTGGCGCCGGTCCAGCTGCCGACAGGGCCCGCGTGCAGCAGGGGAGGGGGAGCGGCCGCCCGGGGGGAGGCGGCCGCAGTCAGGGGGAGGCCCGCCACGACGAGTGTGGCGACCTGGCGGAGCGTGGGCAGCACGAGGAGACCCCTTCTCGACGGTCGGTCGGGGCGAGCGGTGAGCCGATGTGGTGGCGGAACGTTAACGCGACAGGCTCGCGACCTGCGAAGACGTCACCCGTTGGGGCATCCCCCGATGCGGTTGCCACGCTGCGCGACCAAGGGCCCCGAGTGGGTGCGTCACGACGGGGTGGGCGACGCTGGTCGGGTGATCGTCGACCCCTCGCCGGAGTTCCTGCAGTTCTGGACCGAGCGCCACTTGTGCTTCCTGGTCACCCCCCGCCGTGACGGGTCGCCGCACGTCGTGCCGGTGGGCGTCACGGTCGACGTCGAGCAGGGCATTGCCCGGGTGATCTGTTCGGGGACGTCGCAGAAGGCGCGCAACGTCGAGGCGGGCGGGGCGGCGGGGGTGCGGGCGGTGGTGTCGCAGGTCGAGGGGCGGCGCTGGTCGAGCCTGGAGGGTGTGGCGGTGCTGCGCACAGACGCGGCGTCGGTCGCCGACGCCGAGACGCGGTACGCGGCGCGCTACCGGGTGCCGCGGGAGAACCCGCGGCGGGTGGTCGTCGAGATCACCGTCGACCGGCTGCTCGGGCTGCGGTGAGCCGATCGTGGACCGCGGGCGAGGAATAGTCTCGCGGGCGTGCCCGACGCGCTCCCCGGCCTGAGCTTCCTCGGCCACTCCACGGTGCGTGTCGAGCTCGGTGGACGGGTGGTGCTCACCGATCCGGTGCTGACGCGGCGGGTCGGCGGGCTGACGCGTGTCGTGGACCTGCCCGATCCGGCCGACCACGCCGACGTCGACCTGGTCCTGCTCTCGCACCTGCACGGCGACCACCTGCACGCGCCGTCGCTGCGGCGGCTGCCGGGCAGGCCCCGCATCGTCGTCCCCCGGGGCGCCGGGGAGTGGTTGCGGCGCAAGGGGATCGAGAACGTCGTCGAGCTGGGGATCGGGGAGGAGCTGCGCGCCGGCGACCTGCGCGTCACGGCGCTGCCGGCCGCGCACAGCGGCCACCGGTGGGGGCCGCGGTTCACCTACGGGCCACAGGCCCCGGCCGTCGGCCACCTGCTCGAAGCCGCGGACGGGCGTGTCTACGTCTCCGGCGACACCGACCTGCACCCGGTCATGGACACCCTCGGCGACCTCGACGTCGCGCTCCTGCCGGTGTGGGGGTGGGGGCCGACGCTCGGCCCCGGCCATCTCGACCCGGACCGCGCCGCACAGGCCGTCGAGCGGCTCCGGCCCCGGATCGCGGTGCCGGTGCACTGGGGGACGCTCGCACTGCCGGGACTGGTCAGGGCGCCCGGAAGGGCGGGGGCGCGGATGCGGCGGCTGCTCGTGGAACCGCCACGCCGGTTCGCGTCGGCCGTCGCTCTGGGAGAAAGCTCGACCGAGGTACGCGTGACCGAACCGGGCCGCCGCGTATGAGCTGGCTCGACACTCTCACCGATCCCGCCACGATCGGCTATCCGCTGCTGGCGCTGGGCGTGTTCGTGGGGTCGGTGATCCCGATCGTGCCGACGGGCGCGGTCGTCGGCGCCGCCGCGGCGGTCGCGATGACGACCACCCACCTGTCGTTGCCGCTGGTCGTCCTGGTCGCGACGGTGGCAGCACTCGCGGGCGACCTCGTCACCTATGGCGTCGCCCGGCTCGGCAGCGACGCGGCGCTGCGGTGGGTGACGCGTCGGCAGTCGACCGAGCGGCTCGACGCCGCCCGCGCGACGTTCGCCCGCCGCGGCTGGCAGGTGGTCGTCGTCGGCAGGTTGGTGCCCGCGGGCCGCATCCCCGTCCTGATCGCGGCGGCGGCACTGGCCTACCCGTGGCGACGCCTCGTCCCCGCCGCTGCGCTCGCCGCGCTGCTGTGGGCGCTCGCCTACTCGATCCTGGGCGTCGTCAGCGGTGGGCTGTTCGACAACCCCCTGGTCGCGACGCTCGTCGCCACCGTCCTCGTACTGCTCGTCGGAGTGGTCACGGGCGTGGTCTCCAGCCGTCGCAAGAGGAAGCACGAGAGGAGTCCCCTCGTGGGCACGACCGAACCCGGACCCGAGCGCGGCCGGCTGCTGCGCGGCGGGCGCGTCGTCGTCCGCGTGCTGTGCGTGTGGGCGGCGACGGCCGGGGCGCTGTTCCTGCTCGACCGGCTGTTGCCGGGCTTCGAGATGGACTCGTGGTGGCAGCCGGTCGTGTGCGCGCTGCTGCTCGGGCTGCTCACCGCCGTCGGGTGGCCGCTGGTGATGCGCCTGGTGTTGCCCGTCGCGCTGTTCACCCTCGGCGTCGGCGGGTTCCTGCTGATGGGCGCGGGTGTCGCGGCGGTGTTCCTCGCCGTCCCCGGTGTGCACATCCACGACTTCCGCAGTGCCGTCCTCGTCGCCGTCGGGCTGGCGGCGGTCGGCGCGATCATCTCCTCGGCCCTCGCCCTGGACGAGGACGAGATCTTCTTCCGACGCGCGGCCCGGCGCGCCCGCCGCGCCGCCACCGACGGCGACCCCGTACCCGGCGTGCTGTTCCTGCAGGTCGACGGGCTGGGCCATGACGTCGTACGGCGGGCGATCCGCGACGGCGACATGCCGACGCTCGCCCGGTGGCTCACCGACGGCGGCCACAAGCTCACCGACTGGCACTGCGACTGGAGCTCCCAGACCGGGGCCAGTGTGTGCGGCATCCTGCACGGCGACAACACCGACATCCTCGGTTTCCGCTGGTACGAGAAGGACCGCGACCACGTCATGGCGTGCTCGCACCCCGGCGACGCCGCCGAGATCGAACGCCGCCACTCGAACGGCCGCGGACTGCTCGCCGTCGACGGTGCCGGGCGCGGCAACCTGTTCACCGGCGACGCCGAGCACGTGTCGCTGACGATGAGCGCGATCCCGCTCGTCGAGAAGCGACGCCGGCGCGGCCGCGGGCACGAGAAGCTGTGGGCCGGCTACTACGCCTACTTCGCCAACCCGGTGAACGCGTTGCGCACCTTCGTCGCCTCGCTCGCCGACGTGTTCGGCGAACTGATCGCCGCCGGCCGCCAGCGCCGCGCCGACGTGCGGCCCCGCACCCACCGTGGCGGCTGGTACCCGCTCGCCCGCCCGGGCACGACGGTCATCTCCCGCGACATCGTCGTCTCGGCGATCATCGAGGACATGATGGCGGGCCGCTCGGTCGTCTACGCCGACTTCCTGGGCTACGACGAGGTCGCCCACCACTCGGGGATCGAGCGCTTCGACACCTTGGAGGTGTTGCGGGGCATCGACCGGCAGATCGGGCGGCTGCACCGTGCGACCGATCTCGCGCCGCGGCCGTACCGGATCGTCGTGCTGTCCGACCACGGCCAGACCCAGGGCTGGGCCTTCGCCGACCGGTTCGGTGAGTCGATCGAGCAGTTCGTCGGCAGGCAGTGCGGAGCCCCCTGCGTGGAGGCGTCGGCCGGTCACGACTCCCGGCGTCCCGCCGAGGGCTGGCAGGCGGGGGCCGTGCTGGCGGAGGCGTCGTCGGGAACCGGGCCGATCGCGCGGCGGCTGCGGGCGCGCGTCGAGAAGGCGGGTGCGGCCGAGCACCGCACGCGCACCGAGAGCGGCAGGCCCGGCGCGGTCGCGCGGGCCGCGCCGGGAGTGGTGGCGGTGGCGTCGGGGCACGTCGCGATGGTGTCGCTGACCGAGCATCCCGGCCGGGTGTCGCTGGAGACGATCGAGCAGGAGTTCCCCGCGCTGCTGCCCGCGCTCGTCGACCATCCCGGGATCGGGTTCGTCCTGGTGCGCAGCGACGAGTACGGCCCGGTCGTCCTCGGTCGCGACGGCGCGCGCCGGCTCGCGACGGACTCGGGTGTCGACGCCGTCGAGGGCACCGACCCCCTCGCGCCCTACGGCCCGCACGCCGCGGACCTGATCCGCCGCGTCGACGGCTTCGACCACTGCGCCGACATCATGATCAACAGCCACTACGACCCGGAGACCGACGACGCCCCGCCCTTCGAGCCGCACGTCGGCTCGCACGGCGGCATGGGCGGCCCGCAGTCGCGCGGGTTCCTGCTCCACCCCGCCGACCTGCCGGCTCCCGGCGAGATCGTCGGTGCCGAGGCCTTGCACCGCGTGCTGCGCGGCTGGCTGACCCACCTGGGCCACCCCGAACCGCCGCCCGCGGCCGACCCGGCGCGCCCTGATCGGGAACGAACGGCCCTGTCGCGCAACTGAGTTGCCCGACTGTGCCGTTCGTGCAACACGGGGGCGGCCGGGTGAGCGCGGCCCGGATTGCACGAACGGCCCTTTCCTGCAGCTCAGTTGCAGCAAAGGGCCGTTCGTGCAGAAACCACCCGGAGCCCAGGCAGGCTCACTCCGGCGGGTTGACCTCGCGGCGCAGGATCTTGCCCGTCGGGCCCTTGGGGAGCTCCTCGACCAGCCACACCTGGCGCGGGTACTTGTAGGCGGCGACGCGCTCCTTGACGAAGTCGCGCAGCTCCTCGGGGTCGGCCTTCTCCCCGGCCCTGAGCGCGACGGCCGCGCCGATCTCCTCGCCCCACTCCGGGTGCGGGATGCCGACGACGGCGGCCTCGGCCACGGCGGGGTGCTCGTAGAGGGCCTCCTCGACCTCACGCGGGTAGACGTTGTAGCCGCCGCGGATGATCAGGTCCTTCTTGCGGTCGACGATGAAGTAGTAGCCGTCGGCGTCCCTGGTGGCGACGTCGCCGGTGCGGAACCAGCCGTCGGGGACGGCCTCCGCGGTGGCGTCGGGGCGGCCCCAGTAGCCCTTCATGACGTTGTCGCCCCGGATGGCGATCTCGCCCGGGGTGTCGGTGCCGACGTCGGCCCCGTTGTCGTCGACGACCCGCATCTCGCAGCCGGGGATCTCGAAGCCGATGGAGCCGGGTTTGCGCTCGCGGTGGGGCTGGTTGAAGGAGGCGACAGGTGAGGTCTCGGACAGGCCGTAGCCCTCGAGGACCATGCAGCCGAACTTCTCCTCGAAGGCGCGCATGATCTCCACGGGCATGGCGGAGCCGCCGGAGGCGCAGGTGCGCAGGGTGGTCATGTCGGCGGTGTCGGCGTCGGGGTGGTGCAGCATCGCGGCGTACATGGTGGGGACGCCCTCGAACACGGTGACCTCGTCGCGGGCGATCACGGCGAGCGCCTTGGCCGGGTCGAAACGCGGGATGAGGGTCAGGGTCGCACCGACGCTGACGGCGGCGTTGAGCCCGCACGTCAGTCCGAAGACGTGGAACAGCGGCAGGCAGCCCATGATCACGTCGTCGGTGCCCAGGGTCAGGACCGACGACACGGTGGCCGCGGTGTTGGTGCGCAGGTTGGCGTGGGTGAGCTCGGCACCCTTGGGCTGCCCGGTCGTCCCGGACGTGTAGAGGATGACGGCGGTGTCGGAGTCGTCGCGGGTGACGGCGTCGGGTGCGGGGGCGGCGTCGCCGGTGTCGGGGCCCAGCGGCCCGACGAGCACGGCCGGGATGCCGACGGTCCCCGCCGCCGCGGTGACGGCGTCGCCCCCGGAGTCCCACCCGAACACGAGCGACATGCCGGAGTCGCGCAGGTAGTACTCGACCTCGCGCTGCTTGAGCAGCGGGTTCATGGGGACAACGGTCGCGCCGGCGAGCAGGGCGCCGTGGAACAGAATGGGGAAGGCGGGCAGGTTGGGCAGCACGATGCCGACCCGGTCGCCGGGGGCGATGCCCTGCGCCGCAAGCATTCCGGCGACGCGGGCGGACGCGGCGTGCAGGTCGGCGTAGCTCAGCTCGACGTCGTCGAGGCGGATCGCGGTGCGGTCCGGGTGGGCGGCGGCGGTGGCCACCAGGTTCTCGGCCAGGTTCGTCATCGTCGGCTCCCGAGGTCGGCGCGAAGGCGTGTCGCCGCCGAACCTACTGCCGGTAGCCCCGGGGCGGCGCGCGTTGACGGGCCGGACGCACCCGACCTAGCGTCGTGATCGTCGTCGTCCCCGCGACACGCCCCCCGCGCGACACAGGAGTCCACACATGACCGCGCCCGCGTCGGTGCCGCCCGCTCTCCTCGAGTTCCAGACGACCCTGCGGGTCCCGGAGGGTGACGAGTCGCCCGTGGCGCTGTTCCGGTCGTTCGACGACTACATCAACGGTGGTGCGCCGGAGGTGGCGCGGGTGGTCGAGGGGGTGCCGATCCGGGAGTCGGGCGGCTGGCGCCTGGGTGCCGACGTGCACGTCCCGTTCGGTGAGCCGCCCTTCCCGACGGTGGTGCACCTGCACGGCGGGGCGTGGGTGATGGGCGCGCCGTCGACGCATCGGCGGTTGTCGGCGGAGCTGGCGTCGCGCGGGCTGCTGGTGGTGTCGGTCGACTACCGGCGCGCCCCGAAGCATCGCTTCCCCGGCGCGGTCGACGACGTCGCCGCCGCGCTGGACTGGGCCCGCGCGCACGCCGCGGAGCTGGGCGGGGACCCGGACCGGCTGATCGTGTCGGGCGACTCGGCGGGGGCCAACCTGGCGGCGGTCGCGCTGGCGACGGGCGCGGGGGAGGGGATCCGCGCGGCGTTGTTGTTCTACGGCATCTACGACTACCACCGGGCGCTGCCGACGCTGTCGGGGCTGCTCGGCGGGGACGACGCGGCGTCGCAGCTGTATCTGCCGACCGACGAGTTCGACCTGCTGCGCGGCGACCCGCGGTGTGCCCCGGAGCGGCAGGTGCAGGGCTTCCCGCCGACGCTGCTGTCGGTCGGGGAGCTCGACCCGCTGCGGCCGGAGTCGGAGTCGATGGCGGCGCGCCTCGCGGTGGCGGGGGTTCCGCACGAGCTGCACGTCGCCGCGGGTGTGCCGCACGCGTTCCTGCAGCTCCCGTCGCTGCCGGCGCACGACGAGGGTTTCGACGTCGCCGCCGCGTTCCTGCGCCGCCACGGCCTGCTCTGACGCTGCCCGACCCCGAGCGTGTGATGAGCGCTCCCGAATCGCTCGGGTGACACGTTCGATGGCGATCGACCCGGCGCGCGGACGTCGAGCGTGTCGCGAGCGCGTCCCGGCAGTGCGGCTGACACGTTCGGTGGTCGTCGTCGCGCCGCCTGACGTCGAGCGTGTCCTGGGAGCTCACCGAGTGCTCTGGTGACACCTTCGACGGCGATCGTCGCGGCGCGGACGTCGAGCGTGTCGTGAGCGCGCACCCGCCGCGCCGGCGACATATCGGGCGGTGGCCGGGCGCTGCGCCGTACACCGAGCGTGTCGTGAGAGCGCCCCGAGCGCGCTGATGACACGGCGGGTGGCGTGGTGCCAGCACCCCCTGCGGATCGTGGTGCTGGCCGTCCCGACCCGGTTCGTCGTTCCCCGTAGCGTCCCCCGAAGATCGGGAGGACACGGAGGAGCGGGGCATGTGGGTCATCGGGGTCGTGGTGGTGCTGGTCGGCGCCGGGTTCCTGTGGTCGGCGGTGAAGGCGCAGCGGTCGGTGCACGCGATGCTGGCCGCCGACACGCTGTCGGTTCCGGAGCTGGAGGACCTGCGCCGGACCTCCGACGAGCTGGGGGCCGCGGGCGGGTTCCGCAAGGTGTGCGAGGTCGTCGGCGCCGCGCACCCGAGCCCCGAGGGCGTGCTGCGCTCGGAGCTGACGGGCACCGAGTGCGTGTGGCACAGCCACCGGGTGCAGCGCCGCTACAAGCACTACGACCGGGACCGCGACGGGAACACCCGCGTCTCGACGCGCACGGAGACCGTCGCGGAGCAGACGTCCGCGCACGGGTTCGCGCTGATCCGTGACGGCCTGACGATCGGGGTGGACCACGCGGGCCGGCGTCCCGACGGCGTCGAGCAGGTGACGGACCGCTTCGAGGAGTCGCGCGAGCCGTCGAACGGCTGGGCGCACGTGGTGGGTGCGCTCGTCGGCGGGGACCGCGACGAGACGATCGGGTTCCAGTACACCGAGTGGGTGCTGCGGCCGGGGACGCCGATGTACGTCCTGGGCGAGGTGCACGACGCGGTCGGTCCGCTGATCATCGCCCCGCCCGCGGACACCGAGCAGCCCTTCGTGATGTCGACGAGCACCGAGGCCCAGCTCACCGACGCGGCGCGCGGCAAGCAGCGGTTCCGGTCGCGGCTGGGGGCGGCGCTGGTCGTCGTGGGGATCGTCGTGGTGGTCCTGGCCCTGGTCCTCTGACTCGTGAGTGGCGTTGTCGGCCACAGCCAACGCCATAGCCAACAACGCCGCTCACGAGTCGTAGGCTCGACCTGTGGGAACGACTCTCGACGGACCGAGCGGCGGCCCGCTCGACGGGATCCTCGTCGCCGACTTCTCCCGGGTCCTCGCCGGCCCGTACGCGACGATGATCCTGGGTGACCTGGGCGCGACCGTCGTGAAGGTCGAAGCGCCCGGCGGCGACGACACCCGCACCTGGCAGCCCCCGACGCGCGATGGCGTCGCCACCTACTACCTGTCGACGAACCGCAACAAGCGGTCGGTGGTCCTGGACTTCACCGACCCGGCGGATCTCGATGTGGCGCAACGCCTCGCGGCCCGCGCCGACGTCGTGGTGGAGAACTTCAAACCCGGCGGGCTCGTCCGCTTCGGCCTCGACCACGACACCGTGCGCGCCGCGAACCCGGCCGTCGTCCACTGTTCCATCACCGGATTCGGCGCGACGGGCGGCGCGCACCTGCCGGGCTACGACCTGCTGGTGCAGGCCACGTCGGGGCTGATGAGCGTCACCGGCGAGGCGGGCGGGACGCCGCTGCGAGCGGGCACCGCGGTCTTCGACGTGATGACGGGCCTGCACGCGGGCGTCGCGATCCTGGCCGCGCTGCGCCACCGCGACGCCACCGGGGAGGGCCAGCACGTGGAGACGAACCTGCTGTCGGTGGCGATGTCGTGCCTGGTCAACCAGACCTCGGCCGTCGTGGCCGGAGGTGTGGTGCCCACCCGGATGGGCAACGAGCACCCGAGCGTCTACCCGTACGAGCCGATGCCGACCGGCGACGGCGAGCTCATCGTCATCGCCGCGAACAACGGCCAGTTCCGCAAGCTGTGCGAGGTCATCGGCGCCCCGGACCTCCCCGACGACGAGCGCTTCGCCACCCCCGCCGCGCGCAGCGCGAACCGGGAGGCGCTGCGGCCGTTGATGATCGCGAAGCTGGCGGCGCGCAGCGCCGCGGAGTGGTTCGACCTGATCACCGGGGTCGGGGTGCCGTGCGGTCCGATCAACGACGTCGCGCAGGGGGTCGCGCTCGCCGAGGACCTCGGCCTCGACCCGGTGGTGTGGCCGGGCGACCCGGCGACGGCGGTGCCGTCGATCCGCAACCCCGTCGGCTACTCGGCGACCCCACCCACCTACCGACGCAGCCCGCCCGCCCTCGGCGCCGACTCGGCGGAGGTGCGGGCGTGGCTGGACGGACTGTGAACGGGTGAAGGACGGCGGCGGTCGTCCCCGCGACCGCCGCCGTCAGGGTCGGGGTGCTCAGTTCCCGCCGCGGCCGAAGGGGTTGCCGCCGAACGGGTTCAGGCCGTCCTGCCCGGAGCCGTCGCCGCCGCCGGAACCGTTGCCCCCGGATCCGTTTCCGCCGGAGCCCGGGCCGCCCGGGTCCGAACCGCCGGTGCTGGTCGTCGCGGCCTGGTCCTGCTGGCTGCCGAGCGTCACGTCGACGGTGCGCGCCGAGCCGCCGGTGCCGATGGTCAGCGTGACCTTGTCGCCGGGGGCGTAGGAGCCGATGCGCGCGACGAGGTCGGAGAAGTCGCCGACCGTCGCGTCGCCCACCTTGGTGACGACGTCGCCGGCCTTCAGCCCGGCCGCCGCGGCGGGGGAGCCGTCCTGCACGGCGGCGATCTGCGCGCCGGAGGAGTCCCTGCTGCTGCCGGTGGAGCCCTGCACGCCGAGCACCGGCTTCGTCGCGTGCCCGGTGTTGATGATCTCCTGGGCGACGCGTTTGGCCTGGTCGACGGGGATCGCGAAGCCAAGGCCGACGCTGCCCGTCGAGCCCTGCGCCGTCGCGATCGCCGAGTTGATGCCGACGACCTGCCCGTCGAGGTTGACCAGCGGGCCGCCCGAGTTGCCCTGGTTGATCGGCGCGTCGGTCTGCAGTCCGTTGTAGACGACGCCGGTGCCGTCCTCGCCCTGCACCGCGACGGTGCGGTTGAGCGCGCTCACGATGCCGGTGGTGACGGTGCCGGTGAGCCCCTGGGGCGAGCCGATCGCGACGACCTGCTGGCCGACCTGCACGTCCTTGGTCTGGCCGAGTGTCGCGGGGGTGAGCCCGGAGACGCCGTCGAGCTTGATGACGGCGAGGTCGTAGCTCGGCGCGGTGCCGACGACCTTCGCGGTGTGCTGCGAACCGTCGGAGAGGGTCACGGTGATCTGGCCGGTGGCGCCCGCGACCACGTGGTTGTTGGTCAGGACGTTGCCGTCGGCGGTCAGGATCACGCCGCTGCCCTCGGCGGTGCCCTGCGCGAGGTTCACCCTGATGTCGACGGTCGACGGCGTCGCCTTGGCTGCCGCGGCCGCGACGGTGCCGTTGGTGGCGGCGGCGTTGGAGGCGCTCGCCGGGCTGCTGCTCAGGGTGACGTTGCCGCCGTTGTCGTCGAGGACGGCGTAGGCCGCGCCGAAGCCGGCGCCACCGCCGACGAGGCCCGCGATCAGCGCGGCGGCGACGATCCCGATCATGGGCCGGGCCTTCTTGCGCTCGGCGTGCTGCGGCACGGGGGCCGCGAGCGTCGTGGTGCCGGGGCTGCTGTGCGGGGCCTGCTGGGCGTGCGCGCGGTACGGGTCCGGCTGTTGGTTCCAGCCGTGGCGGTTCCAGGCGCTCTGGTGGTCGCCGGGTCCGTGGGTCGGGCCGGGCTGGGGGCCGTGCTGCGCGCCCGCGGCCCAGGGTGCGGGCGGCGTGGCGGGGAACTGTGTCGTCGGCGGGTCACCGGCGGGTCGGTCGGCCGCGGGCCCGGACGCGGGTGCGTCGGACGGGCCGGCGGTGGTCGGGGCCCCGGCCGGGGTGTCGGAGGTGGACGGCGCGCCCGTGGGCGGCACGGAGGTCTGCTCGGTCGGGGGTCGACCGGCCGGATCGGCGTCTCCGTCGGGACGGCCGTACCCCCGCTGCTCGTCGGTCATGGTGACAACTGTGGGCGTCCAAGCTGAGACGTCCCTGTGCTGCCCCTGGGAAATGGCGGGTGAATCGCCGCGGCCCCACCGAGCTTGTCAGGGTTCACTTGACAACCAGGGCGTGTCAGGTGTTCCCTGACAGGCATGAGCCCACTCGACACCGCCCTGTCCGCCGACGTCACAGCCGCGGCCGACACCGTCCGCGTCGCGGCCGTCGCCGAGTCCGGCCGCCAGGCCGACCTGCTGCTCGCCGGGGCGGGCGAGCCCGGCGAGCGCGACCACGAGATCGCCTGGCAGGTCCTGCAGTTCCGGATCCACCTCACCGTCGGCCTCGACCCGCTGCCCGACCTGGTCGGGTTGCGCCGCATCGGGACCACGTGGGAGGTGATCGCGCGCGCCGCGGGCGTCACCCGGCAGTCGGCCCACGAACGCTGGGCCCGGCCGGTCGCCGACGTCCTCGACCGCTACGGCACCGGGGAGCTCCCGGGCGGACTACTTTCCACCCCATGACCTCACTCGATGCCGTGTGGACCCTGGCCGCCGCCGAGTCGTACCTGGCCGTCGTGTCGGTCACGCGCGCCGACGGGACCGTCGCGTCGTCACTGGTCAACGCCGGTCCGGTCACCGACCCGACGACGGGGGAACCGGTCGTCGGGTACGTGACCTACGGCCCGGTGAAGCTCGCGAACCTGCGTTCCCGGCCCGCGTCGGCGCTGACGTTCCGCTCCGGTTGGCGCTACGCCACGATCGAGGGCACCTGCCGCGTCATCGGCCCGGACGACCCCGCCGCCGGGGTCGACGCCGAGCGGCTGCGGCTGCTGCTGCGCGAGGTGTTCACCGGTGCGGGCGGCTCCCACGACGACTGGGACGCCTACGACGAGACGATGCGCGCCGAGCGCCGCGCCGCCGTCCTCCTCACCCCGACGAGGGTCTACGGCAACGCGTGACGGTGTCGAAGGCCACGAGCCGAGATCCGGAGCGCGGTCGGGCTGTATCGTGTTGCCTGCGAAGGGGAGTAGCTCTCAACGTCGCGGTCGACATACTGATCACCTTGTCGTGGTCCGGCCGCACGGCCTGCGCCACCAGGCGAGCGAGACCTTCGATCCGATAGAGCTGTCGGGTCGAAGAGTTCCTTTCCTCGATCCGGCACGAGATCGAGGGGTGGTCCATGTACGACGTCCTGGTCGCGACCGCGGTCAGTTTCGGTGTCATCTTCGTGGCCGAGCTCGGTGACAAGTCCCAGCTCATGGCCCTCACGTTCGCCACCCGATTCAGGATGGTGCCGGTCCTCGTCGGCATCACGATCGCCACGTCCGTCGTGCATCTCGTGTCGGTGGCCGTCGGTCACGGCCTGGGCGCGGCGCTGCCGACCGGCTGGATCGCGCTGGTCGCGGCGGTCGCCTTCTTCGGGTTCGGTGCGTGGACGTTGCGCGGCGACTCGCTGAGCGACGAGGAGCGGAGCAAGGCCTCCCGCGTCGCGCGGTCGGCCGTCATGGCCGTGACCGTCGCGTTCTTCCTCGCCGAGCTGGGCGACAAGACGATGCTGGCGACGATCACGCTCGCCACGCAGCACGGCTGGTTCGGGGTGTGGCTGGGTTCGACGCTCGGCATGGTCGCCGCCGACGCGCTCGCGATCGTCATCGGACGCCAGTTGGGCAAGCGGCTGCCGGAGCGGACGATCCGCTACGGCGCGGCCGGGCTCTTCGGGGTGTTCGGCCTGTGGCTCGCCGCCGACGCGGTGGAGCAGCTCACCGGCGAGCCGGTCGGCGCGTTCTTCGACCACCACGCGGCCGGCTGGATCGCGCTGGTGCTGGCGGTCGCCGG
This sequence comes from Pseudonocardia sulfidoxydans NBRC 16205, assembly GCF_007989085.1. Taxonomy (GTDB): domain Bacteria; phylum Actinomycetota; class Actinomycetes; order Mycobacteriales; family Pseudonocardiaceae; genus Pseudonocardia; species Pseudonocardia sulfidoxydans. The sequence goes on along the minus strand of NZ_BJVJ01000009.1, from coordinate 41,432 downwards.
GATCGTCCTGGGCATCCGCTACCGGCGGCGTGTGGTGTCGTCGCGTCCGGTGCCGGGTGTGGCGTGGCGTTCCGGGTCGGCGTCGTGGTGGGTGCGGTCGTTGTCGGTGTTCGCCGCCGTGGTCGGCCTCGCCGCGCCGCTGCTCGTCGCCGTCGACGTCATCCAGCCGATCTCGCTGTTCAGCGACCCCGGTATCGCTGTCGCGGGCGCCGGTGTGTTCCTCGGCGGGTTCGCGCTGTGGCGGGCGGCGGTGGCGTCGGTCGTGACGCGGGGCCGCCAGACCGGGGGGCGTCCCGGCTTCGCGACGATGGGCGTGCACGCGCGGACCCGCAACCCGGGCCTGACCGGCGTGGTCGTCGCGACGGCCGGCCTGCTGCTGATGGTGCCCGCCGTGATGGGCGTGCTGGCGATGGTGCTGATCGTCGTCGCCGTGCAGGTCCAGGCGCGGGCGGTGCGCGAGCCGCGGCTGGCGGCCGCGTACGGCGCGACCTACGCGGGATACGTGCTGCGGTCCGGGCGGTTCCTGCCCCGGCTGCGGCCCACGGAGGCCCCGGGCCTGCGTGATCGCGTCCGCGTCGGCTGATCCCGCCCCCTGTGAGCGGCGATGGTCGCTATAGCGACTGTTGCCACTCACGACCCCGGTGAGGCCGGCCGGCGTGTGTGCCGGCGTCGCGCCCTGGACGGGCACCGCCGTGAGGGCGTGAGGAGGAGGGGCAGGCGCCCGAGTCTGCGGGGGCGCAGCCTGTCGCCGGGGAATCCCGCGGTCTCGACAGACCGAGCGAGCCCGGATGCGCACCGCCCGTCACCGCGTCGCGCGGCGTGAGGTCCCCTCGCTGCGCCTGCGCGGGTCGGCCTCGCCGGCGGTCGAGCTCGGACAGTGCGGCGAGGCACACCGTGAGCCACACCCCGCCCGTCAGCCATCCGTCCAGGACGTCGGTGGGCCAGTGCACCCCCAGGTAGACGCGGCTGAACCCGATGATCGCAACCGCGCCGGACGCGACGGTGACGGCGACACCGGAGAGGGCCGGGCGCCAACCGAGCCGGACGACGATCGCCGCCGCCGTGCCGAGGACGACGACGGAGCTGAGCGCGTGCCCGGACGGGAAGGAGTACGTCGTCTCGACCGCGAGCCGCAGCGCCTCGGGCGGTCGTGGGCGGGCGACCGCCTGCTTGAGCCCCACGATCAGCAGTCCCGCGCCTGCGACCGCACCGATCATGACGACGGCGTCGCCCACGCGCCGCCGCCACAGCAGCAACGCGCCCACGACGGCCGCGAGGACCGCCATACCGACGGTGTCGCCGACCGTGCCGACCACGGTCAGGATGCCGGTCGCAGCCGACGATCGCAGCCGGACCAGCTCGTCGGCGACAGCGCGGTCGGGGCCCACCGGGCCGAGGTGGCCGACGACGACCACCACCGACGACAGCGCGGCGTGCGCGGCGACGAGGACGGCGACGATCCCGGTGTGGACGGCCAGCCGGTGGCCCACGAGGAGCAGCGCCACGGCGGCGACGACCGCCACGACAGCGGCACCGTCCTGGGCGACGAGCACCAGCATCGCGCTCACCGCGACGTCACGACGAAGAAGTCCCACTGGTCGGACTGCAGACAGCGGTCGTTCGGCCCGGGCATCGACGGGAGCAGCGGCGTCCCGGCGAGGTGGTCCGGGCGATGAGTGGCGTGGTCGTAGGTGAACAGGTCGACCATCTGGATGTGGATGTCGAGCTCCATCGCGGTGACCGCACCCGCATCGGCGAGGGCGGCGGCAAGGGTTGAGAGGGTCAGGCCGGCCCCGCCGACGTAGACGAGGCTGTTGTCGGCGGTGACGCCCAGGCCCGAGCGCCACGTGTACTGCAGCTGGTTGCTCGCCGACCCCCAGCTGCCGCCGGCGTTGACGTCGAGCCCGGGCACGACCCGGCCGTGGTCGATGATCGGATCCGGGTTCTGCCGGACGGCCGCGACGGTCGGGCCCGGTCCGACGTCGCTGCCCCACGCGCCGATGTGCACCGTCCCGGACGTGTCGACGACCGCGGATGCGGCGCCGTCGCGGGGCGGTACCGCGGTGCGGCCAGGGGCGTGACCGGCGAGTACCGACGCCGGCTGCCACTGCCCTTCCCCGGCCGGCGGCGGGTCGACGAGCGTGGGCAGCGGCGGCGGAACCGCGACGGCCGTTGCGCCCCGGGGCGACGTGGACGGCAGCGGCCGCGGATCCGGGGGCACATCGAGGCCGGAGCCAGCGGCGGAGCGTGTCCTGTCGGCGTCCCTCATACCGTCCACGCTATGAACGTGCAGGTACGGGCCGTGCCATCCGAGGGTTATGGTTCGGCCATCGACGACGGTGGGCCGCGCAGTAGGTGGAACCGGCCAACACGCGGTAAGCGTTCGGTAAGCACGCCGGTTACGTCCGCTTTCGGCGGGCGCTGCTCCGTACGGTCGGATCGTGGCTCGCATACTCCTCGTCGAGGACGACGACACGATCGGAACCGCGGTGGCGCGCAGCCTGACCCTCCACGGCCACGACGTGATCTGGACGCAGGACGGCGTGTCCGCGGTCCGGGAGGCCGGCCGCGCGCCCGTCGATCTCGTCCTGCTCGACCTCGGACTGCCCGATCTCGACGGTCTCGCCGTCTGCCGGGCGATCCGCCCGCTGCTGCCCGACGCCGTGATCGTCATCCTGACCGCGCGCGACGACGAGATGGACGTCGTCCTCGGGCTGGAATCCGGTGGTGACGACTACCTCGTGAAACCCGTGCGTCTGGCCGAGCTCCACGCCCGGGTCCGCGCCCACCTGCGGCGGGCCGAGGCCTCCCGACAGGGACCCCCCGCCACCCTCGGGGATCTCGAGGTCGACTTCGTCGGCCGCCGGGTGACGGTGGGGGGCGTCGAGGTCCGGCTGCGGCCACGCGAGTACGACCTGCTGGCCCGACTCGCGTCGCAACCCGGAACCGCGATCAGCCGCGACGTCCTCATCGCCGAGGTCTGGGACGAGAACTGGTTCGGTTCGACGAAGACCCTCGACGTGCACGTCGCCGGCATCCGGCGCCTGCTGGCCGCCACCGGAGGTGGGTCGATGCCGACGATCGTCACGTTGCGCGGGCACGGCTACCGGCTCGACCCACCCGCCTGATCATGCGTCGACGCATCGTCGTGCTCACCGTCGCGGCGGCGGTGCTGGCCATCGGCCTGTTCGGGCTGCCGCTCGCCGGCATCGTCCTGAAGTACCTGTCCGACCACGAACGACGTGAGCTCGACCAGGTCGCGACCGTCACGGCGCTGACCGTCGCGGTGGACGTGGCTGCGAACCGGCCCATCCAGCTGCCGCCGGGTCGTGGCAACGCCGAGGTCGGGCTGTACGACACCGCCGGGGTGCGCATCCTCGGTTCCGGCCCCGCGACCGCGGACGACGCGGTGCGGCAGGCGCTGCGGGATCCGGGGCGCGCCACCTCCGACGACGGTGCGGTCGCCCTGGCCGTGACCGGCGACGACCCACGCGCGGGCGTCGTCCGGGTGGCCGGGTCGTCGAGCGAGCTGTATCTGCAGGTCGTCGGGGTGTGGACCATGATGCTCGCGCTCGCCCTCGCTGCGTTGCTCGCGGTGTGGGTCGTCGCGCGGCGCCAGGCCGGGCGGCTCGCCGGGCCGCTCGAGGAACTGTCCGGTCGAGCACGCCGGCTCGGCGACGGCGACTTCACGACATGGACGGGACGCGTCGGCATCCCCGAGATCGACTCCGTCGGTGCCGCCCTCGACACGACCGCGGAACGGATCGGCGCGCTCGTCGCGCGGGAGCGCGCCTTCACCGCCGATGCGTCCCACCAGCTCCGAACACCGCTCACCGGTCTGCGGCTGAGCTTGGAGACCGCGCTCGACGATCCCGGCGCGGACCTGCGGAACGCCGTCGACGCGGCGATTCGCTCCGCCGACGGGCTGCACCGCACCGTGGAGGACCTCCTGGCCCTCGCGCGCGACGTCCACACCGGCAACCCGATCGTCGACGTGCGGGGGATCGTCGACGACGTCGTCGGCCAGTGGCGTCGTACCCTCGCCGCGCGCGACCGGGCGCTGCGGATCGACGTGGACCCTGATTGCGCTCCGGCCCGCGCATCGGCCGCGGCGGTTCGCCAGATCCTCGGCGTCCTGCTCGACAACGCCGTCGTCCACGGAGCCGGGACGGTGACGGTCCGTCTTCGCACCACCGCGGGAGCGCTCGCCCTGGATGTGGTCGACGAGGGCGACGCCCTCACCGGGTCCACGTCCGCCCTGTTCGTTCGACGGTCGGGCCGCGACGGCGCAACGGGGGGCGGATACGGAATCGGTCTCGCGCTGGCACGTAGCCTCGCCGAGGCCGACGGCGGGCGGCTGGCCGTGGGCAGCACCCACCCGACGACGTTCACGTTGTTGCTGCCCAGCGCCGCGAAAGCCTGTGAGCGGCAATAGTCGCTATCGCGACTATTGCCGCTCACGAGGGACGGGTCAGGAGTACCAGGTGGGCTGCGGCAGCTCGTCGCGCAGCAGGTGCGCCCCTACCTCACGGCGCTTGTAGGCCACCGGATCGTGCAGCGTGTGGGTACGGACGTTGCGCCAGAAGCGGTCCAGCCCCAGCTCCGTGGTGGTCGACCTGGCCCCCGTGCCCTCCAGGACCCGGCTCGTGACCTCCAGCGCGACGTCGGTGGCGCGGGCCTTGAGCGCCGCGACCCGTACCTCGTGCTCGCCGCGCTGCCGCTCGGTGACGTGCCAGGCGTCGCGGTGGAGCGCGAGACCCTCCTGCGCGACCTGGTCGGCCAGCGCCTCGACCGCCCACAGCTTCGACGCCAGGTCGCCGTAGAGGTCGAGCACGTACGGCTCGTCGACGGCACGCTCGTACCCGCCGTGCAGCCACGACCGCGACTCGGTGCGCGTGTACCCGGCCGCGGTCTCCAGCGCGCCGCGGGCGATGCCCAGGTAGAAGCTGACGAACACGAGCTGGATCGTCGGCACGTTGAGCGTGTTGTAGACGCGCGGCTGGAACGTCTTGCCGACGAACCCGGCCGCGCCCGCCCACGGCACGCTCACCTCGGTGATCGTGACGCCGCCGCTCTCGGTGAGGCGCTGCCCGAAGTTGTCCCAGTCGTCGTGGAAGGTGATGCCGGGCTGGTCGCTCGGCACGATCGCGAAGACGTGGGTGTCGGTGCCGTCGAGGACGCCTTCGAGGACGGTGACGTCGGAGACCTTGCTGCCGGTCGAGAACGACTTGCGCCCGTTGAAGACGATGTGGTCGCCCTCGTCGCGGATGCGGACGTCGGTGTCGCGGGGGTTGACCGCACCGCCGAAGAACCAGCGGTTGCGGGCGGCGTCGGCCTCGACGGCCTCGATCTGCTCGGGCGTGCCGACGAGCCGCGCCGCCCAGTTCCACAGGTAGTGGTAGCCCAGCAGCTGGCCGACGGACCCGTCGGCGGCCGCGATCTCGCGGACGACGCGGTAGGCGGTGGGCCATTCCTGCCCGCCGCCGCCGTGCGCGACCGGGCCGAGCAGCGTCACCAGTCCGGAGTTCTTGAGCAGGGCGATCTCGTCGTAGGGGGTCTGGCCGGCGCGGTCGCGGGCGGCAGCGCCGACGGCGAGGACCTCGCGGACCTCGCGGGCGCGGGCGAGCCACGCATCGGGTGAGTCGGGGACGGGCCGGGCGGCCCAGTCGACGGTGGCGGGTCGGTTGTCGAGCGTGGTCATGACGGTGCCCTTCGGCATGGGGACGCGTGCCGCGGCCCGCGCGGGAGCGCGGCGTCGGGCGGCAGGGGTCGTGCCACCGGCGACCCGAGCGGGTGGGCTCCGGGGCGCGCGGGCGCGCACGCGTGAGTGGGCCGGACGGTGAAATCCGGGTGGTCGACCGTGGGATGGGGCCTCAGCGTCGACAGGAGGTCGTCACGGCGCGGGCGAGGTCGATGTGCCGGCGCCGCGTCAGCAGCGTCGGGGCCGGGAGGGACACGGGTCAGGCGCCGGCGACGAGTGCGGGCTCGCGCGCGACGAGCTCCGCCTCCTTCTCCCGGATGATCGGCAGCACGTGGCGGCCGAAGTACTCGACCTCCTCGTGGTAGTGCAGGAACCCCAGGAGCAGCAGGTTCGCGCCTCGGCGCTTGTACTCCAGTGCGCGGTCGGCGATCTGCTCGGGCGTGCCGATCAGCTGGGTGCGGAAGTCGTCGTTGTACTGGACGAGGTCGTCGAAGGAGGAGTCCGCCCACATCCCGCGCTTGTCCGATGTGGACGAACCGGCCTGCTGCACGGCGCTGCGGAAGCCCTCGACGGCCTCCACGTTCGCGCCCGCGATGATCTCGCGCAGCTGCTCGCGGGCCTCCCGCTCGGAGTCGCGGGCGATGAGGAACCCGTTGAGCCCGAAGCGGACCGCACCCGCGCGACCGGCGTCGGCGGCGTGGGCGTTCACCTCGGCCACCTGCTCGACGAAGCCGTCGTAGTCCTTGCCGTTGGAGAAGTACCAGTCCGAGACGCGGCCGCCGTTGCGGCGGGCCGCGGTCGAGTTGCCGCCCTGGAAGATCTCCGGGTGCGGGCGCCCGGGCACGTCGACGGGCTTGGGTTTGAGGTCGAAGTGGTGGAGCCGGTAGAAGTCACCGGCGAAGTTCGCGTCGTCGGAGGTCCAGATCTCGCGCAGGACCTGGATGAACTCGGCGGTGCGCCGGTAGCGCTCGTCGTGTTCGAGCCACGGCTCGCCCAGTGCGGTGAACTCGTCCTTGAACCAGCCGGAGACCACGTTGACCGCGGCCCGGCCCCCGGAGAGGTGATCGGCCGTCGCGACCCACTTGGCCAGCACGCCGGGCTGCCACAGCCCGGGGTGGACGGCGGCGATGACCTTGAGCCGCTCGGTGGCGAGCAGCAGGGCGAGGGAGAAGCTCGTGGACTCGTGCTGGTGGTCGGCGCCGTAGCTGGCCATGTACCGGACCTGGCTGAGCGCGTAGTCGAAGCCGTTGTTCTCGGCCAGCTGCGCGAGCGTGCGGTTGTAGTCGTAGCCCCAGTCGGTGCGCTGCTCGACGGTGCTGGTGACCAGTCCACCGCTCACGTTGGGGACCCAGTAGGCGAAGGACAGTGGTGTCGGGTCGACGGGTGTGCCGGGCATGGCTGTCTCCTGGACGACAACGCGCGAGAACCCCACGCGCGCAAGGGAAGAAGGTGTGGGGCGAACCGCTCAGCGACAGCCGCAGGAGACGACACGCTGGAGGTCCACGTGACGCCGGCGCGTCAGCGGGTGCGTGGTCATGGCATCGACGACACCAGACGGCCGTCGCCGGTGTCAACCCGCGTCCAGCCGTCGGGAAGCGCGTCGCGTGTACGGACGTTCACGAGTCGTAGAGGTGCGCGTGCTCGGCCCGCAGCTTGTACTTGAGCACCTTGCCGCCGACGGTGTCGGGCAGCGTGTCGGCGAACACGACCGCCTTCGGCGTCTCGAAGCCGGCGAGCCGTTCGCGGCAGTGCGCGATGATCGCCTCGGCGTCCGGGGTCGAGCCCGCGCGGGGCACCACGACCGCGGTCACGGCCTCGCCCCACCGCGGGTGGTCGAGCCCGATCACCGCGGCGCGTTCGACGTCGGGATGGCCGTAGAGCACCGACTCGACGCGCATGCTCGACACGTTCTCGCCGCCGGACTTCACGATGTCCTTGTAGCGGTCGACCATGATCCGCAGGCCGTCCTCGTCGATCTGCGCACTGTCACCGGAGTGGAACCAGCCGCCGCGGAACGCCTCGCGCGTGGCCTCCTCGTTGCGGTAGTACCCGGCCATCAGCACCGGGGACCGGTAGACCGCCTCGCCGGGCTCGCCGCGCACCGGCGTCCCGGTCTCGTCGACGACGTCGGAGGCGAGGACCGGGCTGGGCACGCCGACGTAGTTGACCGCGGGCGCACTGCGCGCGTACACCTCCGGCCACTTGGTCGGCCAGAAGCGGTGGCAGGCGATGGCCTCGGTCTGGCCGAAGATGCCGAGCGTCACGAAGCCCTCGGCGCAGCGCTTCTCCAGGTCGGCGACCACCTGTGGTTCCAGCGCGCCCCAGCCGTAGACGAGCGTCGTGAGGCTGGAGACGTCGAGCTCCGGGCGGCTGTTCAGCTCGGCCGCGAGGTTCGCGGCGAACTGCGGGGAGCCGTTCCACACCGCGGTGGCGCGTTCCTCCGCGATCGCGTCGGCCGTCGCGTCCGGGGTGGGCCGCCGGCCCAGCACCATCGAGCCGCCCGCGAGGAAGGCGCCGAACGGGAAGATCTGGTCGCCGACGTGGTAGATGATCGGCAGGAAGACGACGAGCTTGAGGTCGCTCTCGTGGCGCAGGCCGCGCGACAGCGACACCGAGAAGTTCAGCGCCGCCAGGTGCGTCATCGTGTGGGAGAGCATGGCGCCCTTGGGCATCGACGTCGTTCCCGAGGTGAACAGCAGCTGCCAGATGTCGTCGCCGTGGATCTCGACGTCGGGCTCGGTCTCGGGCTTGCCCTCGATGAGCTCGGTGAACGACGGGCTGCCCGCGACGGGACCGCCGCCGACGGTGATCGTCGCGCCGACCGACAGCCCCGTCGCGGCGAACGCCGCCTCGACCTTCGGCCACATCTCGGCGTCGACGATCGTGAACCGCGGCTCCAGCACCCCGACCAGGTGCGTGACGACGTCCGTGGCCAGGTTCGGGTTGATCGGTGCGGCGACCATCCCGGCCTTGGCGATGCCGACCTTGGCCAGGAACGCCTCGACGGAGTTCTCGCACACCATGAGGACGCGGTCGCCGGGTTCGAGCCCGGCGTCGGCGAGCGCGTGCGCGACCCGGCTCGCGACGGTGTCGGCCTGCCGGTAGGTGACGGTGCGGAACTGCTCGTCGCCGTAGGCGCCCGGCCGCGCGGAGATGGCGACCTCGTCGGGATAGCTCCAGGTCAGACGCTCGAAGACGTCGCCGACCGAGGTGCGTTCCCAGCGGTTCACGGCCCGCCGGCCGCGCAGGGTCGTCACGTCGATGTGGGGCTGCTCGTTCACGTCCGGGCTCCTTCGCGCGGGGTGGAGAACCTCAGTCGGTCCGGTCAGTACTTAGTCATCAGCAGTTCACTCCGCTCGCGGGGAGCGGGGGTCACGCCCAGGCAGGCGTGGGCCATCTCGTCGAGCAGCTCGGCGAGCCGGGTCTCGGCCAGCCCGCTGTGGAAGAACAGCGTCGACTGGATCGCGCCGATCGCGGCGTGCACGGCGAGGCGCTGCTCGCCGTCGGCGAGGTCACGGCGCAGCGGTGCGAGCACGTGCACCCAGTCCTCGAGGTAGTGCCGCTGACGGTGCCGCAGCCGTCGGCGCTCGTCCTCGGGGAGGTTGTGGACCTCGCGGTGGTAGACGGCCAGCACGCTGCGGTCCTGGATGGCGACGCGGACGTGGTCGCGGACCAGGGCGGACAGCGCCGTCCGGTCGTCCGGCGCGGCGCCGACGATCCGTGCGGCCCCGGACTGCATCCGGTCCATCACCTGGTCGAGCAGGGCGATGAGGATGGCGTTCTTGCTGTCGAAGTGACGGTAGATCCCGGAGCCGACGATCCCGGCCTCCGCGCCGATGTCGGCCATCCCGACGGTGTGGAAACCACGGCGCGCGACGAGCTGCGCCGCCGCGACGAGGATCCGCTCCCGGCGGTCGGGATCGCGCTGACTGCGCGGGCGTGGGGCGGCCATCTGGTCATCATGACAGCCGGTCGGTACGGTCGTCACCAGTGAACTGCTGATCACTTCAGCTGAATTCGTACTCGAACACGCCGGAGGTACCGCGTGGACTTCGCCGAGAGCGACGAGCACCGCGACCTGCGCGCCGCCGTCGCCGCCGTCACCGCCGACTTCGGCGGCTCCTACTTCGTCGAACGCGCACGGGCCGGTGAGCCCACCCAGGAGCTGTGGGACGCGCTCGGCAAGGCCGGGTTCGTCGGCGTCAACATCGGCGAGCAGTACGGCGGCGGGGGCGGCGGGCTGGTCGAGCTGGCACTGGTGTGCGAGGAGACCGGGGCGCAGGGTGCGCCGTTGCTGCTGCTCCTGGTCTCGTCGGCGATCTCGGCCGAGGTCATCGAGGAGTTCGGCTCCGACGAGCTCAAGGCGCGCTGGTTGCCCGGTCTCGCCGACGGGTCGGGCAAGGTCGTCTTCGCGATCACCGAGCCCGACGCCGGCTCCAACACCCACAAGCTGTCGACGACCGCGGTCCGCGACGGCGACCACTGGGTCCTGAACGGCACCAAGCACTACATCTCCGGGGTCGACGAGGCCGAGGCGATCGTCGTCGTCGCGCGCACCGGCCGCGACGAGTCCGGCAACGCCCGGCTGTCGCTGTTCGTCGTCGACGCCGACGCGCCCGGCCTGGCGCGCACCCCGCTGCCCGTCGACATCCAGGTCCCGGAGAAGCAGTTCGTCCTGCACTTCGACGACGTCCGCGTCCCCGCCGGCAACCTCATCGGCGAGGAGGGGGCCGGGTTCCGGCAGGTCTTCCACGGTCTCAACCCGGAGCGCATCACGGGTGCGGCGGTGTGCGTCGGCATCGCCCGCTACGCGCTCGCGCAGGCCGCCCGCTACGCGAACGACCGCACGGTGTGGGACACCCCGATCGGAGCCCACCAAGGTGTGTCCCACCCGCTGGCCAAGGCCGCGATCGAGACCGAGCTCGCTGCGCTCATGACCCGCAAGGCCGCGTGGTGCCACGACCACGGGCTGCCGGCGGGCGAGGCGTCGAACATGGCGAAGTACGCCGCCGCCGAGGCCGCGCTCAACGCTCTCGACGCGGCGATCCAGACCCACGGCGGCAACGGTCTTGCGCGCGAGTACGGCCTGCTGCCCTACTGGGGAATGGCGAGGTTGCTCCGGATCGCTCCGGTCAACCGGGAGATGATCCTGAACTTCGTCGCCCAGCACACGCTGGGCCTGCCCAAGTCGTACTGACTCCCGGAGGCTCGACACCGATGTCGACGAACCTGATCCAGCGTGTCAACGTCGGCGACTCGCTGACCCGGTCCGCAGCCGCGCGCCCCGCGCAGCTCGCCGTCGTCGACGGGGACCGGCGTTGGACCTACGCCGAGCTCGACGCCTGGGTGAACCGGCTGACGCACGGCCTCGCCGCCCGCGGCTACCGCCGCGGCGACGCGCTGGGTCTCGCGTCGGGCAACAGCGCCGAGTTCCTCGCCGTCTACTACGCGTGCGCCAAGCTCGGCGTCGTCTGCGTCCCGATCAACCTGGGCTGGAAGGCGGGTGAGGTCGCCTACGTCCTCGGCCACTCCGGCGCGCGCGGGCTCGTCGTCGAGTCGCAGCTGGTCGGGAACGTGGCGGAGGCGATCGAGAAGGTCACCGGCGTCGCGGACGTGTTCGTCGCGCCTGGGCTGGGCGCGTCCTGGGAGCCCGCGGTCGCCGACCGGAACTGGGCAACGCTGGCCGAGCTGGAATCCGCCGACGAGTCACCGGCGGAGTACCACGTCGAGGACCGCGACGGGCTCAGCTACCTCTACACGTCGGGCACCACGTCGTTCCCCAAGGGCGTCGTCGGGTCGCACCTGGCGATCTACATGGAGTCGATGTCGGGTGCGCTCGACTCCGGCTGGCGTGCCGACGACCGCTTCCTGTGCCTCATGCCGTTCTTCCACACCGCGCAGCTCAACGCCTTCTGCACGCCCGCGCTCCTGGTCGGCGCCACCCTCCACGTGCAGCGCGGGTTCGACCCCGAGAACTTCCTGTCCGCCATCGAGCGTGAGCAGATCACGCAGGTGTTCGGGCTGCCGATGATGTACCGGGCGGCGCTGGAGCACGCGTCGTTCGCCGGGCGGGACCTGTCGAGCCTGCGCCGCGCCGTCTACGCCATGGCGCCCATGCCCGAACCGCTGATCAAGGCCTGCCTGGAGGGCTTCGGCTGCGAGTTCGCGCTGCTGTTCGGGCAGACCGAGATGAGCCCGGTGACGACGCTGTTCCGTCCCGAGCACCAGCTCACCCACGTCGGTGCGGTCGGCACCCCGATCACGGGCGTGCAGGTCGCGATCATGGGCCCTGACGGCGCGCTGCTCCCGGCGGGGGAGAAGGGCGAGATCGTCTACCGCGGCCCGTCGACGATGAACGGCTACCTGGACAACCAGGAGGCCACCGACGAGGCCTTCACGTTCGGCTGGTTCCACTCCGGCGACGTCGGCTGGTTCGGCGACGACGGCGTGCTCTGGTTCGCCGACCGCTACAAGGACGTCATCAAGACCGGCGGGGAGAACGTCGCGTCGCTGGAGGTGGAGCGGGCCGTCTACGCCGCCGACCCGCGCGTCGGCGAGGCCGTCGTCATCGGGCTGCCGCACGAGCGCTGGACCGAGGCCATCACCGCGGTCGTCGTCCCGAAGCCGGGCGAGAGCATCGACCCCGACGAGCTCAAGGAGGCCATGCGGGCGCACCTCGACGGCTACAAGATCCCCAAGGCGATCCTCGTCGTCGACGAGCTGCCCAAGACCTCCACCGGCAAGATCCAGAAGAACGTGGTGCGCGACGGGCTGCAAGAGCACTACCTGTGAGCGGTAATAGTCGCTATAGCGACTATTACCGCTCACGACCCCTCACCAGCCCATGAGCCGGACGATGTCCTGGCGCAGGCCCGGGACGGCGTAGCGGTTCCAGGCCATCCGCACGTCGGCGGTGCGGCCGTCGGCGTAGGTGCGGATGCCCGTCAGCAGGATGCAGATCAGCGCCAGCGCGCCGAGCACCGAGTAGCTGCGCACGACCTCCGGATCGACCGTCGTCGCGCGCAGCTGTTCGTAGGCGCGGAAGAACCAGTCGCGGTCGCACACCGCCTCCAACAGCGCCGACCCGGGCTCGATGAACTTGCCGCCCAGGTAGTCCAGCGCGGCGTAGCCCAGGTCGTAGCGGGGATCGCCCAGGTACGCCAGCTCCCAGTCGACGACGGCGGCGATCCGCCCGTCGTGGATCATCGTGTTGCCGATGCGGTAGTCGCCGTGCACCAGCGCGGGCGGCACCGGGTCGGGCTCGCGTTCGCGCAGCCACGCGAACGCGTCCTCGACGACGGGGTCACGCACGAGCCGATCCTGCTCGTAGGTGCGGGCCCACACGTCGATCGCGTCGGCATAGCTGCGTGGCGGGCCGAGGAAACCGAGCTCGCTCGCCGGGATCGCGTGGATCGCCGCGAGCGTCTCGACGAGGTCGCGGCCCAGCCGCCCGCCGCCCGCCCAGTCGGCCTCCAGCGCCTCGCGGTCGCGGCGCAGCCACGTCACGGGTGCAGCGCCCGGCACCCAGTCCATGACGAACCACGACCCGCCGAGTGGGGTGTCGGTCGCGTGCTCGATGCCGTACGGCGTCGGCACGGTGACGCCCGCCGCCGCGACCGTCTTGTAGAGGCGGTACTCCAGGTCGAGATCGGAGTCGAGCAGCGACGCGGGCGGCTTGACGCGGACGACGAACGCCTCGCCCTGCGCCGGCTCACCTTCGCCTTCGCTGAGCAGCCAGGTGTGTCTGGACCAGCCGCCTGCCAGCTGGCGCAGTGCCCAGTTCTTGGAGCGGTCCGCATCGCCCAGCCGGCCGGCCTCGACCAGGACGTCGAGGACGCTGTCGGGCGAGGTCACGGGTTCTCGACGCGTCCCGCGAACTCGACGTTCGCCCAGCCAGAGTGCCCGTCGACCGTCGTCGACAACAGGGACCGGTCGTTCCACGACCGCTGCAGCGTGCCGTCGGACCGGCGGTCGAACAGCACCGGCAGCACCCGTACGACGGTGCCCTCCAGCTGGTGGACGCCCGAGCCCGTCGTGATCTCGGCGGACAGGCCGGTCGGGATCGGCTTGCCCGGCACGTCCGGGCGCGGGGCCGTGCGCACCGTCTCGGTGTAGCCGACGATCGCGCGCTCGTCACCCGCCGCGAGGTCGGCTGCGGGATCGGTGAACACGGCGCCGTCACCGATCCAGCCGCCCAGGTCGGCCCGCCACATCGCGACCTCCGGGCCGGTGTCGGAGACGAGGTCGATCCAGCGCCAGTCGTCGGGGGCGAACCAGTTGCGCACGCCCCACGAGTGGTCCTTGCCGCCACGGCCGTCGATCTCGATCGTCGTGCCGTCGATCGTGATCGTGCCCTTCACCAGGCCGACCTCGTCGACGTGCCCGGTGAACAGTTCCGACCAGCGCGAGTCCTCCCGGTAGACGTACGGAGGATGCGTCGGGGTGAACGTCAGGTCGTAGGAGACGTCGACGGAGTCGGCCGCGCTCTTCGCGACGGGACCCAGGGCGGCGTGGTCGCACTCGACGCCGTCGCCACCGTCGTTGAGCTTGCCGTCGAACTCCAGGCGCCAGTCACCGAACGGCTGCTGCGACGAGTACGTCATGCCCGCGACGTGCGTGTGGTTCTCGAGCTTCTCGAACGAGTCCCATTCCGAGGCCACGAGGCTGTGCCGGTCCGGGCCCCACAGCACGTTGACCGAGCCGGAGTGGCCCGTCGCGACCCGGCGGCCGATCGACGAGAAGCCGCCGATGCCGTGGCGGGTGTCGTAGAAGGAGAAGTAGTAGCTCTCGCGCCAGCGACGGTCCTCGCCCGCGGGGTGGACGAGGTCGTGCTGCGCGACGTCGGCGGGCAGGTCGGCCGGTGAGTAGGCGGTGACGGTGCGGGTCATCGGGATCCTCCGCTGGGATTGACGGGGGTGGAGAGCAGGTCGATCTCGGCGTCGACGAGGTCGCGCAGCAGGCCGCGGACGGCTGTGGCGAGGTCGTCGGTCCCGGCGGCGCGGGCGGCGGTGAGCAGGTCGCCGATCGGGGCGCCGAGTGCGGCGACGTCGCCGGACGGGTCGTCGTCGATCGCGGCGACGACCCGGCGCGCTGCCTCAGCGACCGCTTCGGCGGGCTCGGCGGACGACCGCGCGCAACCTCTTTGCTGTTTTCCGGCCCCGGAACGACCGTGAGGTTGCGCGCCTTGTGTGTCGTCCGCGGTATCGGCCGGCCCGTCGACGAGCAGCGCCCGCAGGTCGGCGCGGAACTGCGCCGCGACGGCCGGGCCGCCGGCGAGCTCCGACGCGAGATGACGGCCGATGCTGCTCGCCGACTTGAGCTGTCCGCGCTGGAACCCGTCGAGCGGGCGGGACCAGTCGGCGCCCTCGCGCAGGACGCCCGAGAGCACCGCGGTGAGCTGCGCGGGGGACATCGCGTTGAACACCGCTCGCCTCTCTGCGTGGGGGTGTCGGCCGTCGCAGGCCGGGGGTCGCGACCGGCCCGTGGAGCCGTCGTAGTGAACCATGATGTACCAGAAGTCCTGGTGTCAACGGCGGCGCCTGGACCCCTGCCGGAGGCCGCGTCAACCGCTACGGTCGGCCACGGTGGAAGCGCAGGGCACCGACTCTAGGCAGAGTCCGTGTCCGTCGGTACAGTCCGCAGTTAGTGAATGGCTAGTTACTCCGGGAGTCGCCGTGGACGTCGTCGTGAGCATCGCCGGGCCGACTGCGAGGTGTGGCTGATGCCGGTTCTGAGGTCGGCGGTCGACACCGCCTCGGAGACCTACCGGAGCAACCGGAAGTTCCAGCTCGAGGTCATCGACGAGCTGAACGAGCAACTGGAGCTGGTCATCGCCGGCGGTGGTGAGCGCTACATGCAGCGCCACCGCGACCGCGGGAAGCTGCCGCTGCGCGAGCGCCTGGAACTGCTGCTCGACCCGGACAGCCCGTTCCTGGAGCTGGCCCCGCTCGCGGCCTGGGGCACGGGCTTCACGGTCGGCGCCTCGGTGCTCACCGGCATCGGCGTGATCGAGGGCGTCGAGTGCATGGTCATCGGGCACGACCCGACGGTCCGCGGCGGCGCGATGAACCCGTACTCGCTGCGCAAGACGCTGCGTGCGCTGGAGATCGCCCGGCTCAACCGGCTGCCGGTGATCAACCTCGTCGAGTCCGGCGGCGCCGACCTGCCCACGCAGGCCGACCTGTTCGTCCCGGCGGGACGCATCTTCCACGAGCTCACCGAGCTGTCGTCGATGGCGATCCCCACGGTCGCGCTCGTCTTCGGCAACTCGACCGCCGGCGGGGCGTACGTGCCCGGCATGTGCGACTACGCGGTGCTCGTCGACAACCGGGCCAAGGTGTTCCTCGGCGGTCCGCCGCTGGTGAAGATGGCCACCGGTGAGGACGCCGACGACGAGGCCCTCGGCGGTGCGGACATGCACTCCCGGGTGTCGGGCCTGTCGGACTACTTCGCGGTCGACGAGCTCGACGCGATCCGGCTGGGCCGCGAGATCGTCTCCCGGATCAACTGGCGCAAGCTCGGCCCGGCCCCGACCCTGAATCCGGCGCCACCGCGCTACGACCCGGAGGAGATCCTCGGGATCGTCTCCTCCGACATCAAGGTCCCGTTCGACCCGCGCGAGATCCTCGCCCGCACCGTCGACGACTCGGACTTCGACGAGTACAAGCCGCTGTACGGGACGTCGCTGGTCACCGGCTGGGCGCAGATCCACGGCTATCCCGTCGGCGTGCTGGCCAACCACCGCGGCGTGCTGTTCAGCGAGGAAGCCAAGAAGGCCAGCGAGTTCATCCTGCTGGCCAACCAGACCGACACCCCGCTCGTCTTCCTGCAGAACACCACCGGCTACATGGTCGGCACCGACTACGAGCAGGGCGGGATCATCAAGGACGGCGCCAAGATGATCAACTCGGTCACCAACAGCGCCGTCCCGCACCTGACGATCAACATGAACTCGTCGTTCGGCGCCGGGAACTACGGCATGTCCGGGCGCGCCTACGACCCGCGGCTGATGTTCGCCTGGCCCGGCGCGAAGCTCGCCGTCATGGGCGCCGCCCAGCTCGCGGGCGTCATGTCGATCGTCGGACGCGCCTCGGCGCAGTCGCAGGGCAAGCCCTTCGACGAGGAGGCCGACGCGAAGCGCACCGCCCAGATCGAAGCCCAGATCGAGGCCGAGTCGCACTCGTTCTACGTCACCGCCCGGCTCTACGACGACGGCATCGTCGACCCCCGCGACACCCGCACGGTGCTCGGGATGTCGTTGTCGGCCGTGCACTCCAACACGATCGCCGGCCGTCGTGGCTTCGGCGTCTTCCGGATGTGAGCAGATGACCATTCAGAAACTGCTCGTCGCCAACCGTGGGGAGATCGCGGCGCGGGTGATGCGCACCGCGCACCGTCTCGGCATCTCGACGGTCGCCGTGTTCTCCGACCCCGACGCCGACGCCCCCCACGTCCAGCTCGCCGACGAGGCGGTCCGGCTCCCCGGGGCCGCCCCGTCGGACACCTACCTGCGCGCCGACCTGGTGATCGCCGCCGCCCAGGCCACGGGTGCCGACGCCGTGCACCCCGGCTACGGGTTCCTCTCCGAGAACGCCGGGTTCGCCCGCGACTGCGCCGCCGCCGGACTGACCTTCGTCGGGCCGACGCCCGAGGCCATCGCGTCGATGGGCTCGAAGCTGGAGGCCAAGGCGCTCATGGAGTCCGCCGAGGTGCCCGTGCTTCCCGGCGCCACGGTCACGGACGAGACGGACCTCGCGGCCGAGGCGGATCGGATCGGGTTCCCCGTGCTGGTCAAGGCCGCTTTCGGCGGTGGCGGGCGTGGCATGCGCATCGTCGGTGACACCGCGGAGCTCGAAGAAGCCGTCGACGGGGCGCGCCGCGAGGCGGCGTCGGCGTTCGGTGACGGGACGGTGTTCCTGGAGCGCTACGTCGTCGACCCCCGCCACGTCGAGGTGCAGATCCTCGGCGACACCCACGGCGAGGTCGTGAGCCTGTTCGAGCGCGAGTGCTCGATCCAGCGTCGCTACCAGAAGATCGTCGAGGAGTCGCCCTCTCCGGCGGTCGACGACGCGCTGCGCGCCGAGCTCGGGGCCGCCGCGGTCGCCGCGGGCAAGGCGATCGGCTACACCGGCGCCGGGACCGTCGAGTTCGTGATGGACCAGCAGGGGAAGTTCTTCTTCCTGGAGGTCAACACCCGGCTGCAGGTCGAGCACCCCGTCACCGAGCTGGTCACCGGGCTCGACCTGGTCGAGCAGCAGCTGCGCGTGGCCGAGGGCGACCCTTTGGGCGAGGCGGTCACGAGCGCGTCGATCAGCGGGCACGCCATCGAGGTCCGGCTCTACGCCGAGGACGTCGCCGCCGGGTTCCTGCCCGCGACGGGCACCCTGCACTCGTTCACGATCCCCTCCGGGGACGGCATCCGGGTCGATACGGGGTTCGTCGACGGCTCCGTGGTCTCGCCCCACTACGACCCGATGCTCGCCAAGGTCATCGCCCACGGCCCGACCCGCACCGACGCCGCCCGCGCGCTCGCCCGGGCACTGGCCCGCGCGAAGATCCACGGCGTCACGACGAACCGCGACCTGCTCGTCGGCATCCTGCGCGAGGAGGAGTTCCTCGCCGGGGGCACCGACACCGGCTACCTGACGCGACACGATCCTGCCGCGCTGAGCGCGCCGGCGGGCGGGTTCGCCCGGCACGCCGCCGCCGCCGCGCTCGCGGCGCAGGCCGCCAACCGGGCCGGCGCCCGGGTGCTGGCGACGGTTCCCTCGGGGTGGCGCAACGTCGGCGGCGAGCCGCAGCGTGCCGCGTACACGGTGGGGGACACCGAGATCGCCGTCGCCTACCGGTACCGGCGCGGGAAGCTCGACGTCCGTGTCGGCGACGTCGCGCTGGGCGAGGTCGTCGACGCGTCCGCGACCCCGGAGGCGGTCGTCCTGGAGGTCGACGGGGTGCGCCGTCGCTACACCGTCACCCGCGCCGACGGGGTGTCCTACGTGGACGGCCCGGACGGTTCGGTCGCGCTGGTCGAGGTGCCGCGCTTCGCCGACCCCAACGCCGCCGCGGCCGCGGGGTCGTTGCTCGCGCCGATGCCTGGTGGTGTCGTCCGCGTGCTGGCCGAGGCCGGTGCGTCGGTGACGGCGGGGCAGCCGCTCGTCGTGCTGGAGGCGATGAAGATGGAGCACACCGTCGCCGCCCCCGTCGACGGGATCGTGTCGGAAATCCATGTGGCGCAAGGGGACCAGGTCGACACCGGGCAGGTGCTCGCGGTGGTCGACGAGATGACGGAAGAGGCGGCCGCGGGATGACGGGCCGATGGGCGGCGGCCTGGCGAGGCAATGCGACCGCGACCGGGCTGACTCGGGTCGTGAGCGGCAATAGTCGCCATAGCGACTATTGCCGCTCACAGGGGTGGCTCCGGTGAGCGGGCAGGGGCTCGTGGCCGCGGCGTCGGGGATCACCCTCGACGCGCTGTACCGGCGCTCGTTCCGGGTGTTCGCCGACCGGGTCGCCGTGACCACCGGCGACCCCGACGGTCCGGTGTGGACCTACCGCGAGCTGGGCGAGCGCGCCGAGCGGCTGGCCGCCGGGTTCGCCGCGAACGGTGTCGGGCACGGCGACCGGGTCGCGGTGCTGTCCGAGACCCGGGCGGAGTTCGTCGAGATCTACGTGGCGCTCGCCCGGCTGGGCGTCACCGCGATCACGCTGAACATCCGCTGGCACGCCGAGGAGATCGCCCACGCCGTCGGCGTCGCTGCGCCGGTGGCATTCGTGTCGACAGCGCTGGGTGCCGACCGGGCTCTGGCGGTCCGCGACCGCTGCCCGTCCGTGCGCCACTGGTACTGCATCGACGGCACGGACGGCTTCGAGTCCTATGTGGACCTGCCCGTCGACGGTTCAGTGGCAGCCGACGTCGCCCAGCCGTCGGACGTGCACAACGTGCTCTACACGTCCGGCACCACCGGCCGGGCCAAGGGCGCCATGATCACCCAGGAGACCGCCGCGGTCCGCGCGCTGCGGCTCGCGCAGTGGTACACGCTCACCCCCGACGACGGGTTCGTCGGCTGGCTGCCGCTGTTCCACACCGGCGGCGACGAGTCGCTCAACGCCACCCTGCTCACCGGCGGCAACTTCTGCGCACTCGCCACCGCACACACCGAGACGATGTTCGCCGCGATCCAGCGCCACCGTCTGACGTGGACGCTGCTGCTGCCCGGCGTCATCACCGACGTCCTGCACCACGAGCGCCGCACCGACTACGACCTGTCGACGCTGCGCTTCGTGATCGGCTACGCCAACATGATGCCGACCGTCGTCCGGGAGATCACCGCGGCGCTCGACGTCGACTTCAACGACGCCTTCGGCCAGACCGAGACCAGCTACGTCCTCGCCCACGGCTGGAGCGGACCCGGCGAGGACCCGCACATGCGCAAGATGCCGACCCCACTGATGGAGGTCCGCATCGTCGACGCGCAGCTGAACGAGACACCCGTCGGCGTCCCCGGCGAATGCGTCGTGCGCGGGCCCAGCATGATGGCCGGCTACCTCGACGACCCGGAGGCCACCGCCGAGGTGTTCGCCGGCGGCTGGCTGCACACCGGCGACGTCCTCGTCCGCCACGACGACGGCTCGCTGTCCTACGTGGACCGGGCGAAGTACCTGATCAAGACCGGCGGCGAGAACGTCTACCCGGCCGAGGTCGAACAGGCGATCGCCGCGCACCCCGGGGTGCAGGAGGTGTGCGCCTACGGCGTGCCCGACCCGCGCTGGGGCGAGACGGTGAAGGTCGTGGTGGTCCGCGCGCCCGGCGGTTCCGTCACCGGCGACGAGGTGGTCGCATGGTGCCGGGAGCGGCTCGCAGCGTTCAAACGGCCCCACTTCGTGGAGTTCGTCGACGCCTCCGAGCTGCCCCGCAGCACCACGGGAAAGCTACAGCGCCACCTGCTCGCCGAGCGCGGCGCCGACGAGAAGGAGCGCGTGTGAGTGCCCCGCACATCCTGGTGAAGGACGAGGGCCGGGTCCGGATCATCACGATCGACCGGCCCGACCGACGCAACGCGCTGACCCCGGTGACCGTCGCCGAGATGGAAACCGCGCTGCGCGAGGCCGCCGACGGCAGCGACATCGGCGCGGTCGTGCTCACCGGCTCCGGCGGGCACTTCTCCGCGGGCGGGGACGTCGACCACATCCTCGACGCCGCGGGCGGTGACGACACCGGCCTGCTCACGATGATGCGGGCGTTCCACCGGGTGGTCGTCGAGATCTGGGAGTCGCGGCTGCCGGTGGTGGCCGCGGTGTCCGGCATCGCCTACGGCGGCGGCATCAACCTGGCGCTGGTGTGCGACCTCGTCGTCATGTCCGCCGACGCCCGCATCTGCGAGGTGTTCGTCAAGCGCGGCATCGTGCCCGACGTCGCCGGCGCCTACCTGCTGCCACGCATCGTCGGGATGCACCGGGCACGGGAGCTCATGCTGCTCGCCCCGGAGATCGGCGCGCAGCGGGCCCTGGAGCTGGGCATCGCCAACGTCGTCGAGCCCGACGCCGACACCGCCCTCGCCACCGCCGTCGCGAAAGCCCACGAGCTGGCGGCGATGCCCGACTACACCGTCGCCCTGACGAAGAAGCTGGTGAACCGCAGCCTCGACGCCGACCTGCGGGGATCCCTGGAGCTGGAGGCGGTCACGCAGGCCGCCGCGCTGCGGTCCGAGGCCGCGGTCGAAGGGTTCGAGGCATTCCGTCAAAGTCGAGGGAAGGGTCGTCGATGAACATTGCGATGTTGTTGCGCCGCAGCGCATCAGATCACGCGGACCGGGTCGCGCTCGGCCGCGACGACACCCGGGTCACCTACGCGCAGTACGCCGACACCGGCGCCCGGTTCGCCGCGCATCTGCTCGCCCAGGGACTGGCGCCGGGGGAGCGCGTCGGGTTCTTCCTGCCCAACACCCTCGACTACCTGCCGGGCCTGCTCGGCGTGTGGCAGGCGGGCGGCGTCGGCGTCCCGCTCAACGTACTGTTCCCCGACGCCCCGCTGCGCCACGCGATCCTCGACTCCGGCGCGACCGCCGTCGTGTGCCTGCCCGACGACGTCGAGCGCCTCCAACGCCTGCTCGGTGACGCACCGGTGCGGCTGCTCACCACAGGCCCCGGCGGCGGGTTCACCGAGGCCGTCGCCGGCAGCGAGCCCACCGACACCGTCGTCCCCCGCCACGACGCCGACAACGCCCTGATCATGTACACCTCCGGCTCGACCGGGGTGCCCAAGGGCGTGCGGCAGACCCACCGCAACGTCACCGCGCAGGTCGAGGCCGTCATCGACTGGTACGCCATCACCGGCGACGACCACGCCCTCAACTGCATGCCGCTGTTCCACGTCGGCGGCCTGCACCTGATCAGCCTGCCGACGCTGCTGCGGGGCGGGCGCATCACGTTCATGGGCAAGTGGGACCCGCTGGTGTGGCTCGACCTCGCGACGACGCTGCGCCCCACCTACGGCGGCCTGATCTCGACGATGCTCATCGACGTCGGCAACCGCACCGCCGGCTCGCCCGTCGTCCTCGACTCCTTCCGCATCTGCATGTTCGGTGGCTCCCGCACCCCCAACACCCCGATCGAGCGGCTCGCCGCCGGCACCGGCATCCAGGGCGTGGAGATCTACGGCCAGACCGAGCAGAACGGGCTCGCGATCAGCTACCGCCCCGACGAGCCGCGGCGCACCGGGTCGATGGGCCGGCCGCTGTCGCAGGTCGTCGAGACCCGGCTCGTGCCGCCCACCGGCGGGCCCGACATCGAGCCCGGCTCCGACGGGGTCGGCGAGCTGTGGGTGCGCGGCGACGCCGTGACCCCCGGCTACTGGAACCGCCCCGACCTCGAACCGGGCGCCGGCTCGGAGAAGTGGGCGGGCGACGGCTGGTTCCGCACCGGCGACCTCATGTCGAGCGACGCCGACGGCTACCTGTTCTACGTCGACCGGATCGACGACATGATCGTCTCCGGCGGGGAGAACGTCTTCCCGCAGATGGTCGAGGAACACCTCGCCGAGTGCCCCGACATCGCGGAGGTCGCCGTCATCGGCACCGCCCACGAACGCTGGGTGGAGCAGGTCACCGCGATCGTCGTGCCCGCCAACCCGGGCGTGACCGCGGAGTCGATCGCCGAGTGGGCCTCCACGCACCCGGACCTGCGCGGCATCTCCCGGCCCCGGCGCATCGAGATCGTCGACGCCCTGCCGCGCACCGGCTCCGGCAAGTTGAACCGCCCCGAACTGCGCAAGGAGTACCCGTGACCGGACCGGTCCGCTACGAGGTCGAAGACGGCATCGCCTGGCTGACGATCGACCGACCCGAGGCCCGCAACGCCCTGTCGAAGGCCGTCCGCGACGGGCTGTGGGACGGCATCCGCGCCTTCAACGACGACGACACTGCGAAGGTCCTGATCCTCACCGCCACCGGCGAGCGCGCGTTCTGCGCCGGCGGCGACCTCAAGGAGATGGCCGAGACCTCCCTGCAGGTCCCGCCGCCGGACTTCCTGCCGCAGTTCGGCCGCAACATCGACGTGCCCAAGCCGACCATCGCCGCCGTCAACGGCGTCGCGTTCGCCGGCGGTTTCCTGCTGGCCCAGCAGTGCGACCTCGTCGTCGCCGCCGCGCACGCCTCCTTCGCGGTGAGCGAGGTGAAGGTCGGCCGCGGCTCGCCCTGGGCGGCGCCGCTGTCGTGGCTGGTGCCGCCGCGGCTGGCGATGGAGATCCTGCTGACCGGCGACCCCATCGACGCCGAACGCGCCTGCGACCTCGGCCTGGTCAACCACGTCGTCGACGCCGCCGACCTGCGCGACCACGCCCGCAACCTCGCCCGGCGCATCGCCGCCAACGCCCCGCTGTCGGTGCTCGCGAGCAAGCGCACCGCCTACCTCTCCGCCCAGTTCCCGATCGAGCAGGCCTACGAGAAGGCCGAGGAGATCTGGGAGCCCGTGTACATGTCCGCCGACGCCCAGGAGGGCCCGGCGGCATTCCGTGAGAAGCGCACCCCCGAGTGGAAGGGACGGTAGCCGTGCCGGTTTCGATGGACGCCCTCGCCGACGACGTGGCCGCCGAGACGGCCGTGCTCCGCGAGATCCTCGTGGGCCTGTCGGAGGACGACTGGCGTCGTGACACCCCCGCCGCGGGCTGGACGATCGCCGACCAGGTGAGCCACCTCGCGCACTTCGACGCGACCGCGGTCAAGTCGGCGGTCGACCCCGACGGGTTCCGCGCCGACGTCGACAACTCCCCGCCGATCGACCCCGACGCCGTCGCCCTGCAGTACCGCGACCTCACCGGCGCGGAGATGCTGCGCTGGTTCGACGGCGAACGGGAGCGGCTGCTGGAGACGTTCCGCGGGCTCGACCCCGGCACACGGGTGCCCTGGTACGGACCGCCGATGAGCGCGGCGTCGTCGCTGACCGCCCGGCTCATGGAGACGTGGGCGCACACCCAGGACATCGCCGACACCGTCGGCGTCACCCGCGAGCCCAGCGGCCGGCTGCGCCACGTCGCGCACATCGGCATCGGCGCGCGGATCTACAGCTACGCCGTCAACGGGATCGCCCAGCCCGAGGCGCCCATCCGCGTCGAGCTCACCGCACCCGACGGCTCGACCTGGACGTGGGGCCCCGAGGGCGCGGCCGACCGGGTCACCGGCCCGGCCCTCGACTTCTGTCTCGCCGTCACACAACGACGCCACCGCGACGACACCGCGCTCGAGATCACCGGGCCGGTCGCGAACGAGTGGATGTCGTTCGCGCAGGCGTTCGCGGGCCCGGCCGGGCCGGGCAGGAAGGCAGGACAGTTCTCGTGACCGACCTCGTCGACACCGCACGGCGGCCGGTGATCATCGGCAACTGCTCGGGCTTCTACGGTGACCGCATCGGCGCCGCCCGGGAGATCGTCGAGGGCGGCCCGATCGACGTGATGTGCGGCGACTACCTCGCCGAGCTCACGATGCTGATCCTCGCGAAGGCGCAGGCCAAGGACCCGTCGACCGGTTACGCGAAGACCTTTCTCACCCAGGTCGAGCAGGTGCTCGGGACCTGCCTCGAACGCGGCATCAAGATCGTGTCGAACGCTGGCGGGCTCAACCCCGCCGGGCTGGCCGACGCGATCCGCGCCGTCGCCGACAAGCTCGGCCTGCAGGCCTCGGTCGCCCACGTCGAGGGTGACGACCTGCGCGGCGACCTCGGCGCGATCGTCCCCGCCGTCGAGGGCGCCCCCGTGTCGGCCAACGCCTACCTCGGCGGCTGGGGCATCGCCCAGGCTCTCGGCGCGGGTGCCGACGTCGTCGTCACCGGGCGGGTCACCGACGCCTCGCTCGTGGTGGGGCCCGCGGCGTGGTGGCACGGCTGGAACCCGACCGACTGGGACGCGCTGGCCGGCGCCGTCGTGGCCGGGCACGTGATCGAGTGCGGTCCGCAGGCCACCGGCGGCAACTACGCGTTCTTCTCCGAGGTGAAGGACCGCCGCTACCCGGGCTTCCCGATCGCCGAGGTCGCCGCCGACGGCTCGACCGTCATCACCAAGCACCCCGACACCGGCGGACTCGTGTCGCCCGGGACCGTGACCGCCCAGCTGCTCTACGAGATCCAGAGTCCCGCCTACCTGGGCCCCGACGTCACGACCCACTTCGACACGATCGCGCTGGACCAGGAGGGCGAGCACCGCACCCGGATCTCCGGCGTGCGCGGCAGCGCCCCACCCGACACCCTCAAGGTGGCCCTCAACGACAACGGCGGCTACCGGAACTCGATGACCATGGTCCTCACCGGGCTCGACATCGAGGACAAGGCCGCCTTCGCCGAGGAGATGCTCTTCGACATCCTGGGCGGGCGCGACCGCTTCGACGAGGTGGACGTCACGCTGCTGCGCTTCGACCGGCCCGACGCCGGGGCGAACGAGCAGGCGACGGCGCACCTCAAGGTCACCGTCAAGGCCCAGGACCCGAAGCTGGTCGGGCGCGCCTTCTCCAACGCGACGATGGAGCTCGCGCTGGCCGGCTACCCCGGCTTCCACACGACGACCCCGCCCTCGAGCGAGTCTGCCTTCGGCATCTACCGGCCCGCTGCGGTGCCGCGTACCGCCGTGACCCAGACCGTGGTGCTGCCCGACGGGACGCGTCAGGTCGTGGCCGATCCGCCGACCGGGCCCGCCGACGTCGCGGCGCCCGCCGGGGCCGCGACCGGCGCCGCCACCGCGCCCACCGGGCCGACCCGCCGTGCGCCGCTGGGGACGGTCTGCGCGGCCCGCTCCGGGGACAAGGGGGGCAACGCCAACATCGGGCTGTGGACGCGCGACGACGCCGGGTACGCCTGGATGGCCGCGACCCTCGACACCGAGACCCTCCGGGGGCTGCTCGGGCCGGAGGCCGCGGACCTGCGGATCGACCGGTACGAGCTGCCCAACCTGCGCGCCCTGAACTTCGTGGTGCACGGGCTGCTCGGCGAGGGCGTGGCCTCCACGACGCGGCCGGACCCGCAGGCGAAGGGCCTGGGCGAGTACGTGCGCAGCCGCCTGGTGGACGTGCCGCAGGAGCTGCTGCAGGACTGATCGCGAGACCGTCGACTCGAACATGTGTTCGAGACTAGCGACGGACTCCGACAGTTCTCGGTGATGCCGGAGCCGTCAGGCCCGGGCATCACCCGTCCGGGTGAGCGGCCCTGCCACCCACCGGTCGGCCTCCGCGCGTGAGCGCAGCCGCACCACCGGTAGCTCGGGGCGGCGCACCCGCAGCCTCGCGATCCGCTCGGCCGTCGCGTACCGGGTGCGCCACGCCCAGCGCACGACGTGGTCGCGGTCGGACAGGAACGTCCGCAACGGCGGCTCCAGGTTGCCGTTCCACAGCACCTCACGCCGCACCCGCCGGCGCAGCGTCCGGGCCGTGACCTGGCGCATCACCGTCGTATGGGGCGGATCCAGCCACACCACCAGGTCGCAGCGGTCGGCCAGCAGGTCCCGCGCGGAGGAGTACTGCCACTCCGTCACCCATCCCGGACGGGTGCTGAACTCCTCCACGTGGGCCAGGAACGTCGGGCGCGGCGTCCAGCCCGGTCCGTGGAACAGCGCGTCGATCTCGATGTGCTCCACCCCGAGCACGTGCCCGATCCGGGCCGCGAGCGTCGTCTTGCCCGAGCCCGAGGTGCCGGCGACGACCACGCGCCAGGGCCGGGCGGGCAACGGGTCGGCACAGCCCAGCAGGGCGCGCACGTCAGTGCTCGGCGGCGTCCGTGTGCGCCAGCAGCACCTCGGCGAGTGCGGGGACGACCGCGACCGGCAGCGCGTGGCCCATCCCGGGCATCGTGACGAGTCTGGCGCCACCGATCGCGGCCGCGAGGTGCTCGCCGTGCGGCGGCGGGTTCACCGGGTCCTCCGGTGCCTCGACGACCAGCACCGGCACCGTCACCCCGGCCAGCTCCGGGCCGCGGTCCAGGCCGTCCTGGTCGGCCCTGGCGTGGGCGCTGGGGCTGTCCGGGCGCCCGGTGTGGGCGATGACCCGGCGTTCGAGCTCACGGAACTCGTCGGCGTCGAACGGGATCCCGGTGCCGTTGAGCAGCCGCCAGTGCTCGACGCGCCACGCGAGCTCGCCGGCGTCGTCGCGGGGGTCGTCGAACTCGCCCCACATCCGCAGCAGCGCCGTGCCCGGCCCCGGCATGTCAGGGACCTCCCAGGCGCTCAGGGCGGCCGTGCAGAACACCGTGGCCGACACCAGCCGGTCGGGGTGGTCGAGCAGGAGGAGCTGCACCAGCGTCCCGCCCAAGGACATGCCGACGACATGCGCCCTGTCGACACCCCAGGCGTCGAGGACGGCGACGGCGTCGGCCGCGAGGTCGGCGACGGCGTAGGGGGCTTCGTCGAAGGCCCAGGTGGACCGGCCGGTGTCGCGGTGGTCGTAGCGGATCACCGGGTGCCGGGTGCTCAGGCGGGCGAGCAGCTCCTCCGGCCAGACGATGCCGGAGGCGTTGGCCCCCATCACGAGCAGGATCGGATCGGCGTCGGCGGGCCCGTCGAGCCACTGCGACCACAGGTGCACGTCGGGTTCCACCTCGACGAAGCGATCCTCGACGAACGGGTCGGCTACGGCGTCCACGGGTCAAGCCTGCCAACGTCGGTCGGCGCGGCCGCACGCGGGGACCCCGTCACGGGATCCGCGCGGGTGGCCGGCGAGCGGCCCGGCGCGGCGGTCGTGGCCGCCGAGCCGGGCCGGAGCCCTCGCTCGCCCTCGCTGACGCTCGGTCGGCGCTACGCGCAGGCGCTGTGCCGATGGTTCGCTCGCTGACGCTCGCTCACTTGAGCGCGTCGAGCAGGGCCTGGCGCTGGCGGTCGCCGAGGCCGGCGGCACGGCGGGAGGCGTCGATGCCGGTCTTCTCCAGCAGCGCGGTGACCTTCGCGGGGCCGTAGCCCGGGAGGCTCTTGAGCAGGTCGGCGACCTTCGTCTTGCCGACGATCGCGTCGGACTTCGCGCGGTCGAGGACGGCGGGGATCGTCTCGTCGCCCCGGGCGATCGCGTCGCGCAGTTCCTTGCGGGCCGTACGCGCGGCGGCAGCCTTCTTCAGCGCCTCGGCGCGCTGTTCGGGAGTCAGCGTGGGCAGTGCCATGTGTCGAACTCCTCTTCTCGGTGAAGTGCCCGTCCTGGTCGAACGGGCCCGTCTTCGCCGCACAGACTGGCAGAAGCCGGGAACGACTGTCCGAGAACCCCCTGCTCAAGCCCGATACGCGGGCCTGCGCGTGCGCTCAGCGGGCCTCCGGAGGGCGTGTCGGCGGCCGCGGACCGATGCCGCGGGCCGGCGCCGGGGGCTCCGCGGCCCGCGTCGGGTGCCGCCCGCGGGGCCGGCGGGAAAAGCGCTGGTCAGCGCGTTGTGGTGGCCGCGGCGCCGGAGGGGGGTGGGCTGTCGCTCGCGGAGCAGGACGACGCCAGCGAGACGGGCGAGTCGGGCGGCGGGGTCGTCGTCGCGGTGTCCGAGTCGGTGCGGCTGCGGGACGCGGTGGTGCTCGGCGTCGCGAGCGGTCGGCCCTCGATGGAGGACGTCACGACCTGTTGCATGAAGCGCACGTCCGGATCGCCCGGGTTGAACCGGCCGTCCCGTTCGCTCGGGTCGGGCAGCGACGGGTCGAACGTGACGCTGCTGAGGTTCACGCCGTTGTCGGAGAGCAGTTCGACGAGTGGGGGCAGCAGGTCCTGCGGCATGTTCGTGTGGATGTTCTGTGTGGCCACCCGGGCCACGGACTGGAAGTTCGACAGCAGCGACGCCGGGCTCTTCTGGTCGAGCACTGCCTGGATGAGGCAGCGCTGGCGGCCCATCCGGTCGTAGTCGCTCGAGTCGCGACGCGACCGCGCGAACCACAGCGCCTGCTCGCCGCTCAGCTGTTGGACGCCCGGCGGGATGTAGCCGTCGGGGCGCACGTGGGCGCCGTTGGGCAGCACGCCGCCGATGGGCAGGGGGACGGGCCCGACGTCGACGGTGACGCCGCCCAGCGCGTCGATCAGCGCCGAGAAGCCCTCCATGTCGACCTCGAGGAAGTAGTCCAGCGGCAGTCCGAGCATGTAGGTGACCGTCTGCATCAGCAGGTTGATGCCGGGGTCGTCGGTCGGGCCCGGCGGCGCGACGCCCGGCGTCTCGTGGGCGTAGGCGTAGACGGCGTTGAGCAGGTAGTTCCCCGACAGCGGCTCGCGGGGGTCGCGGAAGCCGGTCGGGAACTTCTCGGCCATCGGCGAGCCGGGCGGGAACTGGGCACGCTGGACGTTGCGGGGCAGGCTGAACAGGATCGTCCGGGCCGTCCGGGTGTCGACGCTCGCGACCATCATCGTGTCGGTGCGGGTGCCGGTGCGATCGGGCCCGGCGTCGCTGCCGATCATCAGGACGTTGATCCGCGGCTTGTTGAACGCCTCCGCGGCGCTCGTGCCGCCGCCCTTGAACAGCTCGTTGAGCAGGTTGCGCTGGGAGTTCGCGAGGTTGGCCGCGAACCCGAACGGGGCGGCGACCACCAGGCACAACGCGATGACGACGACCGTGCCGAGCAGTTTGCGTCCCGCCGGCAGGCCCGGCGGGCGCGCCAGGGCCCACGTCCGCACGATGACGACGATCCAGCCCAGCGCCGCGGCCAGCACGACGACCGCGACGGCCGCCAGGACGCGCGCCGACAGGGCCGACTCGATGAGCGCCGACCGGCCGAGGAACGCCAGCAGGACGAGCGCGACGATCGCGAGCACGTAGGTGATCAGGATGGGCAGCCCGGTGCGCCGCCTGCCGAGGATGAGGTGGCCCGAGCCGGGCGCGACCGTCGAGGCCGCGGTGATGCCGAGGGCCGCGCCGAGGCTGCGGCGCCGGCGCGGTGGGCCGGCGGCGGGCGGTCCGCTGCGTGCGCCGCTCGTCGGGCGACGACCGCCCGCGGCGCCGCCGACGCGGGTGGGACCCGCCGTCGTGGGCTCGTCGGCGACATCGACGCCGGCCTCCGCGGCCGCCGTCGTGGTCGGGGCCGACGACGTCCGCCGGATCTCCTCGGTCGCCGCGGTCTGCTCGACCGGGCCGGCCGGTACCGGGCGGGGCATCGCGACGGTGGGCCGGGCGTCGGGGCCGGGTGGGCGCTGCGGGCCGGGGCGACGTCCGCGGCGCTCCGAGGCGCCCACCGGCCGACGACTCCCGGTGCCGGGTGGGCCGTCGGCTGCGGGGCGCATCGACGGGTCCGGGCGGCGTTCGGGCGGGCGGCCGGCGCCGGGGCGAGGTCCGTCCGAGGAGGGGCGGGGCGCACCGGAGGGCCGGGGGCCGTCGGCGGTGGGGCGGGGGTTCTCGGGAGCCGGGCGCGGCGGACGGCCGGGGCCGTCGGGACGAGCGGGACCCGGGGGCCGGGGACCCCGTCCGACCGGTCGCGGAGCGTCACCGGAACCGGGGGTGCGGGGCCCGTCGGTGCGGGCCCACAGCTGGGTCCGGCGGGCCTCGTCGCGTTCGGCGCGGCGGGGCCACGGGGACGGGACGGGGCGAGGGTGAGGTTCGTCCGGAGGGTGCACGCGGTCCCGCGGGTCCAGATCGTCCAACCGCAGGTCACCCCCCTCGTCCACTGGAGGCTACCCGCGGGTCGCCCGTGCCCGGCGGGGTCGCCGGGATGAGGGGTCACGACCGGCGTCCGGCACCTCAGGTCAGCGGAGCCTACTTGCAGTGACAGTGACCACTCTGCGCGACGGGGGTGTGACGTCCCGGCGTGCGTGGACCGGCCCGGGTGATCGCCGGGAACTACAGTGGTGCACCGGAGGTGTGGCCATGTCCGAGGTGCCGTCCACGGGTGCTGCGAGGGGCGGTGTCGCGGCCCGGCTGGAGGCCCTCCGCGCGCGGCTGCGCGCCGAGCCGAAGGTGCTCGTCGCCTACTCCGGCGGGGCCGACTCCGCGCTCGTCGCCGCCGTCGCCGCGGCCGAGCTCGGGGACGCGGCGGTCGCGGTCACGGCGGTGTCGGCGAGCCTGCCCGCCCGTGAGCGGCGCGCCGCGCGCGAGTTCGCCCGCGCGCACGGGATCACCCATGTCGAGGTGGCCACCGACGAGCTCGACCGCCCCGAGTACGTCGCCAACTCCGGCGACCGTTGCTTCCACTGCAAGACCGCGCTGCTCGACGTGCTGGTCCCGCTGGCCGGGCTGTCGGGTGCGGCGATCGCGCTGGGCACCAACGTCGACGACCTCGGTGACCACCGCCCCGGCCGGCGCGCCGCGACCCTGCGCGGGGCCATCGCGCCGCTCGTCGACGCCGGGCTCACCAAGGCCGACGTCCGGGAGGCCAGCGCGCTGCTCGGGCTGGAGACGGCCGCGAAGCCGGCGGCGGCGTGCCTGTCGTCGCGGGTCGCCTACGGCGACCCGGTGACCGCCGAGGTGCTCGCCCGGATCGAGGCGGCGGAGGAGGCGTTGCGCGACATGGGTTTCCCGACGTGCCGGGTCCGCGCCCACGCCGACGGGACCGTTGCGCGGCTGGAGGTCCCGGCCGGCGACCACGACCGGGTGTCGGCGGTGCGCGCCGAGATCGACGCGGCCGTGCGCGGCGCCGGGTTCGCGTTCTGCGCGCTCGACCTGCAGCCGTTCCGCAGCGGCCGGCTGAACGTGCTGCTGGGGCTGCCCACCGTGTCGCCGGCCTCGTGAGCGGCGGTTTCGACGACCTGGGCCACTCCCGTCCGGACACGGACCGGGAGGCGCGCCAGGGCCTGCCGGAGGTGGTGTTCGGGCCGGGCAAGACGGTCGCGGAGATCGCCGCGGTCGTCGGGAGCCTGCTCTCGGCCAACGACGGGCCGGTGCTCGTCACCCGGGTCGAGCCGGGGGTCGCCGCCGCCGTGCTCGCGCAGGTCGGCGACGGCGGCACCTACGTGGCCGACGGCAGGCTGCTGGTGTGGCGGCCCGCCGCGCCACGCGGGTTCGTCGTCGCCGTCGTGTCGGCCGGGACGTCCGACGGGCCGGTCGCCGCCGAGGCCGCCGCGGTGGCCGACGCCGCGGGGCTCACGGTGCGCCGCATCGCCGACGTCGGCGTCGCGGGCCTGCACCGGCTGCTGGCCGTCACCGACGACATCGCCGCCGCCGACGCCGTCGTGTGCGTCGCGGGCATGGAGGGTGCGCTGCCGAGCGTCGTCGGCGGGCTGGTGGGGGCGCCGGTGATCGCGGTGCCGACGTCGGTCGGCTACGGCGCGACCATGCAGGGCGTGACGGCGCTGCTGGCGATGATGTCGTCGTGCGCGGCCGGGATGACGGTCGTCAACATCGACTCGGGGTTCTCGGCGGCGATGGCGGCGTTCCGGATCGCGGTGTCACGCGACCGGATTGCGGTGCGGCGCAACACGGGAACGGAAGGGACGGGCGAGGTCGGGCGGCTCGTCCACATCGAGACCAATGTGGACGACGTGACCGGCGAGGTGCTGGGACACCTGGTCGAGCGGCTGCTGGGCGCCGGTGCGGCCGACGCGTGGGTCGCGCCCGTCGTCATGAAGAAGTCGCGGCCCGCGCACACCGTGCACGTGCTGGCCGCGCGGGCGGTGGCGGGGGAGTGCGAGCGGATCGTGTTCGCCGAGACCGGGACGCTGGGGGTGCGGCGGACGGTCGTCGAGCGGGTCGCGCTGCCGCGCTCGACGTCGGTCGTCGACGTCGGCGGGCACCCGGTGCGGGTGAAGCGGGGGCCGTGGGGCGTCAAACCCGAGCACGACGACGTGGCGGCGGCGGCCACGGCTCTGGGGCTGCCGCTGCGCGTCGTGGCGGCGCGCGCGCTCGCGTCGGCTCAGCCGGTGGCGGACTCCGGGGGCGCGGCCTCGTCGGACGAATCGGCGGAGGGGTTGACCAGGTAGGTCATCTCCGGTGGCGCGGCCAGCGTGCGGGTGACGTAGCAGACCCGCTTCGCGGCCTCGACGAGCTTGTCGAGCTCGGCGCCCTCGGGCGCGTCGGCGTGCACGTCGATGCGCAGCGCGTCGAAACTCGGGCCGTTGTAGTGGCCCGTGACGTCGACGCGCAGCCCCGACAGGGCGATGTCGCGCTTGCTCGCGCTGTAGGCCATCGCGGTCGTGAAGCAGGACGCGACCGACGCCAGGAACAGCTCGGTCGGCTGTGGTCCGGTGTCGGTACCGCCGGGGACGGAGGCGGGCTCGTCGGACACGACCTCGAAGCCGCCCGCGTCGACGACGGACCGCAGCCCACCGGCCCATCTGCCGTGGACGGTACGCTCGGTGACTCCCACGTCTTACCTCCTCGGAACTGCTGCAACACCGGTGCAACCGGCGTGGTGCATGGTGGCCGTCGTCACACGCCGGAAACGAACAGGGGGAGCTGTCGATGACAACCGTCGCTCACGCGCCCGTCCAGGTGATGACGTGCCGGGGCGAGTGCCCGGCCGCCGCACGTTACCCCGATCATCACGAGCTGCTCCTCGCCGTCGACACCGACGCCGAGGCCATGCTCGGCCTCCTCGAGCTCGCTGTGACCTGGCACGAGCTCGACTACACCGACGAGGCCGTCATCGGTCCCGCCGAGTGGCTCGACTTCGCCGCCACCCACCAGTGGGTGTTCCCCGACCGCGCCGAGCGGGCGTTCAGCCTCGCCGTCGACATCGTCGGCCGGCGCATCGCGGGCCAGGGCGCCGCCGCCGACGTGGCCTCGAGCCTCGCGACGGTGATCGAGCTCGTCCCCAACTGACGACGGAACGCGATACCGCGAACGTGCTCCCACCACCGCACTTCCTCGATCTCCCACCCCGCTCGGTCAAGCCGCGAGCGGTGGGGCTGACGCATGTCATCGATCCCGGGGCGGGCGTCCTCGCCACCCGGGATCTGCTGGCGTCCGCGGCGTCCCACATCGACATCTGGAAGGTCGGCTGGGGCACCGCCTACGTCGACTCCACGCTCGCGGAGAAGATCGCGCTGCTCGCCGAGCACGACGTCGCGGTGTGCCTCGGCGGCACGCTGCTCGAGATCGCCTGGGCGCAGGGCCGGGCCGAGGAGTGCCTGGACTGGGCGCGCGACACCGGCTTCACCCGCGTCGAGGTCTCCCGCGGCACCGTCGACATGAGCCTGCACGAGAAGGCGGCCCTCGTCCGCCGCGCGACCCGCGACTTCACGGTGCTCGCCGAGGTCGGCGACAAGGCGCCCGGCGAGGTGCTGGCCGCGCGTACGTGGCCCCACGAGGCCGAGTCCGACCTCGATGCCGGCGCCTCGCTCGTGGTCACCGAGGGTCGCCAGAGCGGCACCGTCGGCACGTTCGACGCCGCGGGCCGTGTCCGGCCCGACGTCGTGGAGGCCGTTGCGGCCGCGGTCGGCGTGGAGCGCATCGTGTTCGAGGCACCCAAGGCGTCGCAGCAGGCGTGGTTCGTGCGTCGCTTCGGACCCGACGTGAACCTGGGTAACGTGGCGCTGGGCGACGTCCTGTCCGCGGAGACGCTGCGGCTGGGACTGCGCTCGGACACCGCCGCCGTCGTCCGCCGGGACGAGGCCGGATCGGACACCGCGTGACGTCGGCAGACACCAGGAGGGTCCCGCTGCCGCGCACCACCACGCACGACGACCCCGGGACCGGCGCGCCGACGGCTCCGGTCGCGGGCTTCAGCGGCCCCAACCTGATCCCGAACCGGTACCGCGGGGTGTCGGTCACCCCGATCCCCGACGACGTGCCGCTCACCGAACAGGCGCTGCGTGCCTACCTGATGGGCCGGGACGCCTACCGCCGCACCAGGTTCGTGATCGCGCGCAAGCACGGCGACTTCTCGCAGGTCGCGCTGCTGCACGTCGAGCACGACACGCAGGGTGAGCTGTTCTCACCGGTCACGGCCGTCACCATGCTGGCGCGTCCCGACGAGTGCACGTTCGTCGTCGACGAGGCGGTCGACACCGGCATCCCGTCGGACCTCGTGCGGTGCGCCCGCGAGAAGGCCCCCGGCGCGCGGGTCGCGGTGATCCAGGGCCGCTACGCGCACATCAGCTTCGTGCTCGAACCGCGGATGCTCCACGTCGGCGTCCGGGAGGTCGTGCCGCCGGAGCCGGCCAAGCTGCTCGACCAGGCCCGCCGCATCCTCGCGGTCACCGAGAACCTGCCGCCCATGGACCTCGTCGGCGAGGTGACCGACCTGGCCGACCTCGCCACCCGGCTGCCCGACGCGCACTACCTGCTGCCGTGCAGGGGATCCGGGGGAGAGGTGCCGGGCGCGACGGTGTCGTACCTCGACGAGCACCCCGAGAAGGCCGACTGGACGCTGCTCGGCTGCGAGCGGTCCCGCCAGATCCACCAGTGGTTCTACGGCGAGGACCCGCCGCGCGTCGACTTCTGCCCCAAACGCACCCTGGAGGCGAACCCGCCCACCGACGGCATGGTGCTCACCAAGTGCTGCCTGCAGGAGGAGCACGTCGAGTCCGGCCCGGGCTGGGTGAGCGTCCCGTGGGGCGCGTCGCTGGAACACATCCGAGAGGCACTCGCCCTGCTCGCCGCACAGGAGGAGCCACCGTGGGCACCCGTCTGAGCTCGTCCGCCCTCTACGCGCACCTGTGGGGGACGCAGGAGACGGCGGCGATCTTCGACGAGAAGGCCATGCTGCAGACGTGGCTCGACGAGCTGGGTGCCCTCGCCCGGGCGCAGGCGTCGCTGGGGATCGTGCCGTCGGGGTCGGCGGCGGCGATCACCGCCGCGGCGAAGGTGGAGTCGCTGGACCTCGACTACGTCGCCGAGCAGACCCGCGCGACGTCGCACTCCACGCTGGGCCTGATCCGCGGACTGCTGCGGGTGCTGCCCGAGGACGTCCGCGAGCACGTCTACATGGGCGCGACCGTGCAGGACGTGTCCGACACGTGGTTCGGGCTGGTCATGCGCGACGTCGGCGCCGTC
The DNA here is from genome assembly GCF_007989085.1 of Pseudonocardia sulfidoxydans NBRC 16205. Lineage (GTDB taxonomy): Bacteria > Actinomycetota > Actinomycetes > Mycobacteriales > Pseudonocardiaceae > Pseudonocardia > Pseudonocardia sulfidoxydans. The sequence goes on along the minus strand of NZ_BJVJ01000009.1, from coordinate 5,392 downwards.
GTGTGGCGCGACCTGCGGGCGATCGAGGCGTCGCTGCTCGAGCTGGCGCGGCGCCACCGCGACGACGTCATGGCGGGCCGCACGCACGGGCAGCCGGGCGCCCCGATCACGTTCGGGTTCAAGGTGGCCTCGTGGGCCGACGAGGTACGCCGCCACCTCGACCGGCTGCGTGAGGGCCGGCCGCGCTGGGTCGTCGGACAGCTGGGCGGGGCCGTCGGTGCGCTGGCGTTCTTCGGTGCCGACGGGCCCGAGCTGCGCGCGCGGTTCTGCGCCGAGCTGGGCCTGGGCGACCCGGGCATCTCGTGGCTCACCTCGCGTGACCGCGTCGCCGAGTTCGGGACGGTGCTCGCGATGGTCTGCGGGACGCTCTCGCGCATCGGCACCGAGGTCTACGAGCTGGCCCGCCCCGAGATCGGGGAGCTGGCCGAGGCCGCGCCGTCGGGTGCGGTCAGCTCGATCACCATGCCGCACAAGCGCAACCCCGAGGGCTCCGAGCATCTCGACACCCTCGCGCGGCTGGTGCGGTCGTCGTCGGCGGTGCTGGTGGAGGGGATGGTCGGGGGCCACGAGCGCGACGGGCGGTCCTGGAAGGCCGAGTGGATCGCGCTGCCCGAGGCCTGCCAGCTGACGGCCACGGCGCTGCGGCTGGGGCGCGGGCTGCTCGACGGGCTCGAGGTCCACACGGACGCCATGGCCGCCAACGTCGCCCGCTACGGCGGTGGGCTGGAGTCCGAACGCGTCCTGGCCGGGCTGTCGGCCGAGATCGGCAAGCACAAGGCGCAGCAGGTGTTGCACGAGTTGTTGCGCGAGGAGGGCACCGGCCTGACCGAGGGGCTCGTCGCGCGGGGGCTGGCCACCGCCGAGCAGGTGCACGCGTGGGGTCACGGGCCCGCCGTCGACGCCGCTGCCCGCATGGTCGACGTCGTGCTGGAGCGGGCCGCCGTCGCCCGCGCCGCCGAGCCCGAGGAGTGGGCGTGACCGGGGCCGTCCGCGACGTCGCCGCCGCGCCGTGGGCCGGGCTCGCCCGGTTCCCCCTCGCCGTCGGTCCGACACCGCTCGTGCGCGCCCCGCGGCTGGAGGCCGCGCTGGGTCTGGGCCCCACACTGGTCAAGCGCGACGACCTGATCGGGTTCGGCGTCGCCGGCAACAAGACCCGCCCGCTGGAGTTCCTGATCGGAGCGGCGCTCGCGCAGGGTGCGCGGGTGTTCGTCACCGGCGGCGGTCCGGGCTCGAACTTCTGTGCGGCCGCGGCGATGGCCGCGCGCGCCGCCGGGCTGGCGTGCGAGCTGCACGTGTGGGGCGATCCGCGCTCGGCCAACCTGGCCCTCGCGACGGCCGCGGGCGCCACCCTGGTGCCCACGGGTGGGACGGTCCGCGAGCAGGTCGACGAGCAGATCGCGGCGCGCGTGACCCAGCTCGGCGACGGCGCCTACGGCGTGCCCCGCGGCGGGTCGACGCCGCTGGGTGCGGTCGGTTTCGCGGCCGGCGCCGCCGAGCTCGCGGCCCAGCTCGACGCGCTCCAGGTGCGTCCAGGGCTCATCGCGCTGCCCGTCGGGTCCGGCGGCAGCGTCGCCGGGCTGCTGGCCGGGCTGGCGGCGGTGGGCCTCGACGTCCCCGTCCTGGGCGTGTCGGTGAGCCGGCCGCTCGAGGAGATCCGGGCCAAGGTCGACGACCTCGCCGCAGGCTGCGCCGCGCTGCTGGGCACGGCGGCGCCCGACCCGGCGCAGCTCACGATGGTCGACGCTCGTGGTCCCGGGTTCGGGTCGGCGACCGACCGGGAGCGCAGGCACGCGCGTGAGGCGCTGTGGGCCGAGGGCCTGCTGCTCGACGAGACGTACGGGGCCGAGGCCTTCTCCGCGGTGGTCGACCTGGTCGACCGTCCGGCGGGCCCGGTCCTGTGGTGGCACACCGGCGGGCTGCTGCCCGCGTTCGGCTCCATCCTGAAGGGACCAGCATGACCACCCCGACCCGGCCCGCGGGACGCGCTCTCGGCTTCCCGCAGACCGGTCCCGCCCCCGAGCTGATCGAGTCGGGGTTCGCCCTGGAGAACGCGGACGCGAGCTTCCTGCACCGCGGGCTGAACCTGGCCGACATCGCGCACGTGCTGGACCTGCGCCGTCGGGAGATCGTCCCGGAGGCAGCGGCCCGCGAGCTGCTCGCGCTGCTGGTCGAGGTCACCGACGTGGCGGCCGACGACTTCCCGTACGACCCGTCGCACGGCGAGCCGTACAACTCCCGTGAGCACTACTTCGTGTCCCGCATCGGTGACGTCGCGGGGTGGCTGCACGCCGGCCGTCCGCGCCGTGAGGCCGCGCGGGTGGCGCTGCGGCTGCACCTGCGCCGCCAGCTGACCGAGCTGGTCGAGGAGTCGGTGGAGTTCGCCCGCGGCGCGGTGACGACGGCGGAGAACCACGCGGCGACGTTCCTGCCGGACCAGACCTACCTGCAGCAGGCGCAGCCGTCGACGTTCGGTCACTACCTGTTGTCGTTCGTATACCCGGCGGTGCGCGACGCGCGCCGGCTGCTCGACGAGCTCGACTGGGTCGACTCGTCGCCGGGCGGTGCGGGCTGCGTCAACGGTACCCGGCTGCTCGACGACCGCGGCCCCGTCGCGGCGGCGCTCGGCTTCCGCGGGGTCATCCCGCACACCCGTGATGCCATGTGGCAGGTCGACGGGCTGGTGCACATCCTCGCGACCGCCGCGAGCCTGCTGTCGAACTTCTCGAAGCTGGCCGAGGACCTGGAGATCTTCTCCTCCAGCGAGTTCGACTTCGTCGACCTGGCCGACGCCTACACGCGGTCGAGCATCCTGATGCCGCAGAAGCGCAACCCGTACGCGTTGTCGATCATCCGGGGTGCCAACGGCGTGGTCATCGGCCGCCTGACGGGTTTCCTCGCGGTGACGAAGAGCCCGTCGGCGCGCAGCGACAACCTGATCTTCGCTTACGGCGAGGTGCCACGCGCGCTCGACCTGAGCCTGCGGATCACGCGTCTGACCAGCGGTGTCGTCCGGACGCTGAAGGTCAACCCGACGCGGATGCGCGAGGAGCTCGACCGCGGCTACACGCAGGCGACCGACCTGGCCGAGCACCTCGTGCAGCGCCTGGGCGTCGACTACCGGACGGCGTACGTCGTCGTCGGCAACACGGTGCGGGCGGCCAGCCGGGCCGGGATCCCGGGCGGTCAGATCACCGGCGCGATGATCGACGAGGCGGCCGTGGCGCACACCGGCCGGAGCTGGGGACTGGCGGGGGAGGACCTGTCCGGCGTGCTCGACCCGGTCAGTATCGTGGCGTCCCGAGGCGCCGAGGGCGGTGCGGCCCCGGCAGCGGTGGCCGACATGGTGTCGCGGCTGCGCCTCGACCTGGACGAGCTCGCGCAGGACGCGGCCTCGCGCACGGCCGGTTTCGACCGGTCCGAGGAGCAGTTGCTCGCCACGGCGCGTGAGGTCGTCGGGTGAGTGCGTCCGGGTGCAGTTGCGTTGTCACGGTGCGTGAGCAGATTCCGGGGCGTGCGTCGCCGCAGGTAGGCGCCCCACTACCCGGTGATTGACATCACGCACCCGTTGAGTATGGTGCTTTTCGTCTCCGATAGTGAATGCCACCCGGCGATTTCGGAAGACATTCGACAAGACGGTGAAAGAGGTCCGAGTGCCGCGCAAGACAGTCATCATCGGTGGAGGAGCGGCCGGTCTCGGCGCCGCGACGGGCGCGAAGACGGCGGACCCCACCGCTGACGTCGCCGTCTACACCCAGGCCGCCGACTCGGTGTACGGCTCCGCCGGCACCCCGGCCGACCCGGCCGACGTCGAGGACTTCGAGAAGCTGCTGGTCGCCGACGGGCAGGCCTACGCCGACGCCGGGGTCTCCGTGACCTTCGGCGCGCAGGTCACCGCGATCGACACCGCCGCCAAGACGATCACCGTCGGCGGCGCCCCGGTCTCCTACGACAGCCTCGTGATCGCCGCCGGTTCCGGCGCGGGCGACACGGTCCCCGGCAGCGACCTCACCGGTGTCTTCCACGTCAACGGCGGCCGCAGCGTCGCCGAGTGGAACGAGGTCATCGCCCGCACCAAGAGCGCGGTCGTCGTCAACGCCGGCGGCGTCGGCCTCGAGATCGTGACGGCGCTGGCCAAGCGCGGCGTCGAGACCCACCTCGTCGAGGCCGCCGGGCAGGTGCTCCCCACCCTGCTCGACCCCGACTTCGCCACCATCGTCCAGGACGGCTGGACCGAGCTCGGCGTGCACCTGCACCTCAACACCTCCGTCGAGGCGTTCGTCGGTGAGGGCGCCGTCCGTGCCGTCCGCACCTCCGAGGGTGAGATCGTCGCCGACCTGGTCGTCGTCGCCACCAACCGCGCCGCCGACACCGCGGTCGCGGCGGCCGCCGGCATCACCGTGGGCCCCGGCGGCGGCATCGTCGTCGACGACCACATGAAGACCTCCGCCGCCGACGTCTGGGCCGCGGGCGACGTGGCCGAGGTCGCGCACGGCGGTGGGGCCACCCCGCTGCTGGGCCTCACCACCTCGCACGCCTTCGCCGAGGGCCGTGCCGCCGGCACCAACGCTGCGGGCGGCGACCGCGCCTACAAGGCCGTCCGCATCCCGTGGAGCACCCAGGCCGGTTCGTCGGTCGTCGGCGGCACCGCGTTCAACGAGACGTCCGCTGCCGCCGCGGGCATCGCCTACGTCAAGGGCGAGGCCCAGGGCATCTCTCGCGCCCGGTACTACCCCGGCGTGAACATGGTCAAGGTGAAGCTCCTCGCGGAGACCGGCACCTTGCGCCTCATCGGTGCCCAGCTGCTCGGTGGCGGCGAGGGCATCAAGGAGCGTGCGAACTTCCTGGCCCAGGCCGTCAAGACCGGGCTGACCCTCACGGACCTCTCCACCATGGAGAACGTCTACTCGCCGGCGATCGGGGCCCTCAACGAGCCGATCGTCGTCGCCGCCACCAACGGTGTCGCGAACGCTCAGAAGGGCTGACCTGATGGCTTCGGGTGGTTTCTTCGGGTGGCTGCGCCACAACGCGGAGCACTATCTGCTGGTCGACTCGCAGAAGCAGATGGCCGAGCGTCACGGCACGGTCGCCCCCCGCTCCCCCAAGGGTGCGAAGGACGTCTTCTGGAGGAAGATCTTCGCCCCGATCTATGCAGTACTGCCGTGGTCCCTGCGGTCGACGATCATGAAGTCGATGCCAGGCAGCCACCGCAAGACGTGGGCCGCCCCGGCGACACCGCAGGGTGCGTCGTCGGCCCTCGACCAGTTCCAGTTCGTGACGCCCACCGTGAGCGTCGCGAAGGCGAACGCACACAGTCCCGAGAAGAAGGAGAGCACCGTGGCTCAGATTGTCGGTACCCGCGCCCAGGCCGGCGACGCGATCGTCGACTACGACC
>NZ_BJVJ01000008.1 GCF_007989085.1 Pseudonocardia sulfidoxydans NBRC 16205 | reverse complement strand
CCGCCCCGCCTTTGTGCAGGAACGGCACTTTCCTGCAACCCAGTTGCAGGAAAGTGTGGTTCCTGCAGAAACCCTGGCCGCGTCCTCACTACATTATTTCGACCAGCCCGAAACGGGGAGCGCGCTGAACAACTCGGACCTACTGCGAATTGGAGGACGCAGCCATCGCCCCCTCTCAACTCCCTCGGGTCACGGGAAGTTGGCATCGGATACATTCCTTCGCAGCCAGCGCTCGCCTGAGGGTGTTTACGGCACCGCGGAGAGATGTTGAACGGCCTCCCCGAGGCTGCAGACGTCGGCGTACTTGGCGTCGAGGTCTCGTAGGTTCGACTCATGCAGCTCGGCGTTCCGATCGGCGCAGGCGTCACGGACGACCTGTGGTCTGAAACCGTGGTTCAACGCATCGGTTGCCGTCGCCCGGATACAGCCGGACGTCGAAACGCCACAGATCACGACGGTGTCGACCTCCGCCGCGTGGAGCGTGGAAGCAAGCGACGTGCCGAAGAATGCGCTCGCGTACTGCTTGGTGACGCGCAGGTCTTCCGCTTCTGGCTTCAACACGAGTTGGCCGGCTCGTCCTGGAGCGTTGGCGGCGTAGACCGATAATCCGGGAACCTTCTTGTAGAACAAGCCAGCGTTGGACATGTCGTCGTGATACACGACATCGGTCCAGATGACGGAAAGGCCACTCTGGCGCGCCACGTTGGTGAGCGCCTCCGTCGCTTCGATCGCCGAGTTGATGCCGGGCAGAGCGAACGGGCTGTCTGCATCGACGTAGGCGTGCACGAGATCGACAACCACCAGAGCAGGTCGCCGTCCCCACCCGACTCGCCCCGAGAACTTCGAACCGTGAGGCTTGTCGTCCGTCTCGGTCATTGGATCCCCATTCCTCTAATGCAGATTCTCGAAAATTGCTCGTGCATGTCCTTGAAGGACTTCGGGACGCAACGGCAAGGTATTGTGCTCGGATGCCAGAGCGTTCGACACCGCGTTGGCGATGGCCGCACCGGCCGCGATGGTCCCGCCTTCTCCCACGCCCTTCGCTCCGAGGATTCCGTTCGGCGCAGGAATTTCCAGATGGCGGATGGTGACTCGAGGGAGTTCGCAGGCGGTGGGGACCAGGTAATCCATGAACGAGCCAGTCTGAGGTTGTCCCGCCTCGTCGTAGTGGAAGGACTCGTAGAGCGCCGCAGCGATACCCTGCGCCAGGGCCCCCTTGGTCTGTCCTTCCACGATGAGCGGGTTGATGACTCGTCCACAGTCCTCGGCGACGACGTACTGGAGGATGTCGACCTCACCGGTCTCCGAATCGACAGAGACCCGACAGGCGTGTGTGGCATAGGAGTACAGAACGTCGTCGGCTTCGAAAGTCCGTCCAATATTGTATCGGCCAGGGTCTGCTTTTCCGGCAAGGATGCGCACATCGATCGACCGCTCGTGGCCGGCGTGCTCACTGACTTCGCTGTCGACGATCTGCAGTTCGTCAGCAGGGACGTCGAGCAAGGCGGCGGCGTCTTCAATCAAACGAGATTTGAGCTCCGTACCGGCGAGGATGATGGCCCCCGAGGTCACTGAGGCGCTTCGGGATGAGCCTGTGCCATTTCCATCTACCTCCCCGGTGCCGGTGTCGCTTTGCACGATGTCGATGTCATCGATGGCAATGCCAGTCGCGTCGGCAAGCACCTGTGCATAGGTGGTGGCGGTCCCCTGGCCGATGGAAGGGCTCGATGTCCACACGGAGACCCGACCGTCCTGGTCGAGATCCAGTTGGCAGCTGTCCCAACCTTTCAGTGCGGTCATTCCGCGTTGTTTGAACAGCTTCGAATTGTTTCCCGTCCATTCCACATATGTGGCGAATCCGAGCCCCAACAATGTTCCTGAGGATCGTGCGGCACGTTGTTCGCTGGGGAAACTGTCGTAGCCGATCATCTCAGCGGCTGCTTCCAGTGAGGCGACGTAGTCGCCGCTGTCGTACTTTTGAGACGTCGCCGTCAGATACGGAAGCTCGTCGGAGGTGATGAGGTTGCGACGACGGATCTCGACGGCGGAGAATCCCAGTTCATCTGCGAGTATGTCCATGACGCGCTCGTGGACGAGCGTCGCCACCGGGAGCCCGACGCCGCGGTAGGGCCCGGCTGGACAGGTGTTCGTGGCCATGGCCCGAGCCCGCGCCCGGTAGTGCGCGAGCCGGTACGGACCGGGCGTCATGGACAGGACTCCGGCGGCCTCCAGCGTGTGTGTAATGGGGTGCACGGAGTACGCGCCGGTGTTGCAGAGCGCATCGACCTCCATCGCCAGGAGCACCCCGTCGTGATCGGCCGCGACCCTGACGCTGACTTCCATGTCGCGTGCATGGGCCGAAGCGATGAGGTTCTCCGACCGGTCCTCCACCCATTTGACGGGCTCGTTCAGATACATGGCGGCCCAGGCCACGAGGATTTCCTCTGGCGAGGCCAGGCTCTTGAGCCCGAATCCTCCGCCAATATCGGGACACTTGACCCGGACCTTTTCGACCCCGAGAAGGTCGGACACGGTCTCTTTGAGTGCATGAGGGAACTGGCTCGACGCCCACAGGACGAGTTCGTCCTCCACGATCGTGGCGGCGGCGCCGCGAGTCTCCATCGGCACGGGAGCAACTCTGGAATGCCGGAACGTCCGCTCGATGACGTGCGCAGCGCGTTGAAATGCCGAGTCAGGGTCTCCACTTTCGAGCACACGGTCGAACAGGACGTTCGAGTCGATCCCGGCTCCGGCGTGCAGCACGGGTTTGCTCGGGTCCAGCGATTCTGCGAGCGTGCAGACCACCGGCAGCGGGTCGATGTCGACCGCGACGAGCGCTGCCGCATCCTCAGCTACGTAGCGCGAGGTCGCGACCACCGCAACGATCGGTTCGCCGACGTAGCGGACCACCCCTTTCGCCAGGAGGTGCCGTGGTGGGTTGGCGGCGTTGGCCACGGGGGTCACGAGCGGGGGGACGTGGTCGAGATCGTCGGCGGTGATGACTGCGCGCACCCCTGTCAGCTCCCGGGCGGCGCGGGTGTCCATTGCGGTAATCGTGCCGTGCGCGACGTTGCTGCGTACGTAAGCGACGTGCAGCGCTCCCGGGATCGGGATGTCGTCGAGGAATGTGGCCGTACCGCTGAGGAGCTGCCGATCCTCGATGCGGCCCAGTGCTCTTCCGACAAGGGGCAACGTACCAATCGTGTCCTGCATGAGGCGCGATCCGTTCTCTGGCGAGGCACAAAGCGATTTAGGCGGCACGAGAGGACCGGACCTGCGCGAGTGCGGCCATGACCGCGTTCACGATGTTCTCGTAGCCGGTGCACCGACAGAGGTTCCCGGCGAGGGCCTCACGGATCTGCGTCTCGTCCGGGTCCTCCTCCGCGGTGAGAAGGGGCTGCAGCGACATCAAGATGCCCGGGGTGCAGAAGCCACACTGGAGACCGTGGTGCTCGTGGAGTGACTGCTGAAGAACGCTCCAGCCCTCGGGCCCAGCGCTGGCCGTGAGGCCCTCCACGGTGCGGATCACCGCGCCCTCCACCTGCACGGCGAACATCAGGCACGATCGCGCGGGTGCCCCGTCCACCTCGACGGTGCAAGCTCCGCACACCCCGTGCTCACAGCCGACATGAGTTCCGGTCAAGCCGGCGTCGTGCCGGATGAAGTCGGAGAGGAGCAGGCGTGGTTCCACTCGGGCCTCCACGTCGGCGCCGTTGACGTTGACGCTGATGCGCTGCATTCCCATCTCAGGGCTCCTGCACCCTCAGGTTCGCGGCGAGGATCGCACGACGAACGACGACTTCGAGCAACGACCTGTGATAGGCCACCGACCCGTGAAGGTCCCCGGACGGCGACCCGGCCTCCGCGGCCATCTTGGCTGCCCGCGCTGCGCGTTCCTCAGTGATGACCGCACCTAGAAGGCAGTCCTCGGCGTCGGTTGCGCGTACGGGCGTGGGTGCCGCGCCGAGCAGGGCAACCGATATTCGCGAGCAGCGCCGATCGCTGTTGAGATCGAGCACCACACCCGCACCCGCGAGAGCGAAATCGCCGTTGCGGCGCGTGTGTTCGACGAACGCGTGCCCGTGACTTTTGCGCAAGAGCGGCACCCGGACTTCGACGAGCAGTTCTCCCGGCTCCAGCGCGGTGGTCATCGGACCCAGGAAGAAGTCGCGCCAGGGAATGCGGCGCGAACCGGAGACTGAACGCGTGACGAACTCCGCATCGAGGGCCGCGAGCGCGACCGGGAGCTCGGCGGCGGAATCCGCATGCGCGACGCTGCCGCCTATCGTGCCGCGGCTTCGGATTTGAGGGTGGGCGACGAATCGGACCGCCTCCTGTAGCAACGGCCAACCGTCGCGCACGACCGCGGACTTCTCGAGGGTTGAGTGGCGAGTGAGAGCACCGATGCGGAGTGCACCGCCTACGCGTCTGACAAAGGAGAGCTCATGTAGATCATTGATGTCGATCAGCAACGCGGGTTCGGCGAGGCGGAAATTGAGCAGAGGGACCAGACTCTGGCCACCGGCAATGATCTTCGAGTCCTCCGGGCCGTCGTGCAGAGCGGTAAGTGCCTCTTCAACACTGTGGACCCGCAGGTAGTCGAAGCTGGCGGGTTTCATGGTGCCTCGCGGATGGCTCGGAGGCCGGACGAGCGAGAGCGCCGCTGCCGGAGCGACAGAAGGACCACTGAGAGCGCGATACCAGCCATGACCGTCAAGAGCCGTGCGCGTCTGCTGCTCGAACCCATGGAGTCGAGCACCGGCGAGGCGACTCCGGCCTCGTCCGGACCTGCAGCACCCACTCCAACAATCTCCTGAGCAGACACATTGGTGAGAGCTGCAGCGACCCGCTCGGTGAACACCTCTACGGCGTGTGTGGCGGCGGCTCTCAAGGCCTCCGTGTGAAACCCATTCACGGACAGCGTCGGCACCACCGTCAGTGCAGTCGCCCGCTCCTGCGCTGTGACTGTGGCGGCGATCCGGAGAGTTCCCAGGGTGCTGCCACGTGCCTCACGAACGATCACCTCATAGCAGACGCGGTGCGCGACGGTATCGGCATCGATGATGCGCAGCGTCGCAAAGAACTGACCGTTCGGGTGCGGCATGACACCACGAATGACATCACCGCTCGACGATTGATTCCGCAGCGCATCCTGCAGGCACCTGCGGATGAACCGGTGGTCCTCCAGGGCGGCGATGGCGTGTTCGACCGGCGCTGTGAGAACCGCGACGGACGACTTCATCCCTTCTGCCAACTTGCGATCGCAGACTGGCCGCCGTTCGCGAAGGCGTAACCGGAGGACATCGGCTCCTCGGAACCGCTCCAGAGCCAGTCGTAGGAGATGTGGGACTCTCCCTGGAAGTTGCGCAGTTTCTCGTCGCGCGCGACCTGTTCCGGCCCGTCCGGCATCTGGTAGAAGTTTCTGTTTTGAGCCGACGCTTCCTGCACAAGGCCGGCTCGTCGATAACGCCGGGCGGCGTAGCGGATCAAAGCAGCCTCGATGCCGCCCTTGTCCACCACCGAAAGCTCACGAGCGAGCACGTGTGCATCCTCGATTGCTTGTGAGGCGCCCTGGGCCTGAAAGGGCACCATCGCGTGGGCGGCATCTCCCAGCAGGGCGACGTGACCGTCAACCCATACCGGGTTGCGGCGGTGGGCGAAGAGCGCCCACTTGGCGACCGGTTCCTCGACCTTCTTCAGGATCGAGGTGAGGCGCGAGTCCCACGTGGCCAGGGCGGCGACCAGCTCATCGACAGTGGTGTCGACCGTCCAGCCGTCGTGCAGCGGGATGTCGCTCTGCAACGCCGCCCCGAGGTTGAGGTACTCACCACCGCGGATGAAGTAGTGCACCAGGTGCAGCCTCGGTCCGAGCCACATGGTCGAGTGGAAGCTGTCCCAGAGGAAGCGGGTGGCGGGATCCTTCATGAGGCTTTCACCGGGAACCATCACGCGGAAAACCATCTGGCCCGAGAACCGGAGGTCGTCGCTACCCATGATCTCCTCACGGACCTGCGAGCGCACACCGTCGGCGCCGATCACGACGTCCGCCTCGAACCGTCGGCCGTCCTCGGTGACGACAGCTGGCTGCTCACCGACAGACTGGTCGACCGACTTCACCCGTGCTGACGTGCACAAGTGAACGTCGGGGCCGGGGGTCGCCGGATCGGCGCACGCGTCGAGCAGAACCCTGTGCAGGTCTGCCCTGTGGAAGTGCCAGTAGGGGGCCCCGTGCTCCCTCCAGACGGCATCGCCCAACGGGCGGATCCCCAGGATCGAGCCGTCGCTCCAGCGGCGCCGCACCTGGAAGGTCGGGCTGGTCTTGATGGCCTCGAGCTGGGGTCGCAACCCGTTTTCGATGAGGATTCTGCTCGCATTGGGGGCTGTCTGGATGCCGGCGCCGACCTCGCCGAACTCGTCGGCCTGTTCGAGGACCGTGACGCGGATGCCCGCCATACGGAGGAAGTACGCGGCGGACAGGCCTCCCAGACCACCGCCGGCGATGACGACGCTGTGGATGTGACGAGCCAACGGACCTCCTTGGTTCACCGTCGTCCATCGACGACGTACCGAAATACTACGCACACTGATGACTTCCGCAACCCCTCGGCAGTCCTCGCGAGACCTGCCGCGCGGACACACCTCCCCATGTGGGGGGATGGTCTCCTTGACAGGCTCGAACGCGGGGGATCAGTATGAAAGTGAGCCAGGTCGTCAGTGCTCTGACTAGTTTCGAGCCGGTCCCCCTCAGGAGGCCTTGTGAACCGCACGATGTTCAACGCTCTGTGCCTGGAGCAGCTGAAGCTTTCCGCCGTCAACGAAGCAGAGACGCTTGCCGTGTTGACACGAGGCGATGAGCGCGCGGACTACGTCGACTCTTTCCTGTGGGCCGCGCAGCAGTTGGGCGCCCAAGCGTTCCACCTTCGCCTCCCCGCACCGATGGACACCGAGGCCGCGTGGAAGGTCGGCGACATCGGCCTCGCTTCCAATCCGCTCGCACTCGAGGCACTGAAGAGCGTCGACATGGTCATCGATTGCGCACTGATGCTCTTCAGCCTGGAACAGCTCGCGATCCAGGAAGCTGGTACGCGCATCCTGACCGCGATCGACCCGATGTCGACGCTGGCGAAGCTCTTTCCGACGACTGAACTCCGTGAGCGAGTCGAGCTCTCGCAGCAGTACCTCGCCAAGGCGCGATCTCTGCGGTTCACCAATGCCTTCGGCACCGACGTGACCTACCGGCTCGGGGCCTACCCGGCGATGGCGGAGTACGGGTACACGGATACCCCGGGACGCTGGGACAACTGGGGTTGCGGTTTCGCCTTCACCGGGGCCTACGACGACGGGGTCGACGGGACGATCGTGCTGGCGCCGGGGGACATCGTTCACCCGTTCAACAAGTACGTTCAGTCGCCGGTGAAGTTCACGATCGAGAGCGGGTTCATCGTCGACATTCGAGGAGTGGACGGACACACCAGCTTGGATGCCGACATGATCAGGGCCTTCATCGAGGGCTTCGACGACCCGCGTGGGTTCGGCATGAGCCACGTCGGCTGGGGTCTTGACGAGCGGGCGCAGTGGTACCTGATGCGGGAGGATCCTTCCGTCATCGGTGTGGAAACGCGCTCCTTCTACGGCAACGTGATGATCTCGACAGGTCCGAACAACGAGCTCGGCGGCCCTAACGACACGCCATGCCACCTCGACATCCCGATGCGTGACTGCAGCCTCTATCTCGATGACGAGCTGATCCTCGACGCGGGCGCACTCGTTCCTGCAGATCTGCGCCCGACATCGCATCAGTAGTTCTTTTCGCGCACGAGTGCGTCTGAACGGAAGCAGTGTCGTGATCGTCGTGTCGATGTCGCGACCGTCCACGGAGCGGAGCTGATAGCCATGGGCCAGACTTTGGCGGAGAAGGTATGGAACGAGCATGTCGTCCGCTCAGCTCCGGGTGAGCCGGATCTGCTCTACATCGATCTTCATCTGATCCACGAGCTGAGCAGTGCACAGGCCTTCGACGGTCTGCGAGCGGCAGGGCGGACGGTACGCCGGCCGGAGCTGACTCTTGCCACCGAAGATCACAACGTCCCGACGTTGGCCTGGGACGAACCGATCTCGGACCCGGTCAGCCGCACCCAGGTCGAGACGCTGCGCAACAACGCCGCAGAGTTCGGCCTGCGTCTGCATCCCCTCGGCGACGTCGACCAGGGCATCGTCCACGTCATCGGTCCGCAGCTGGGCCTGACGCAGCCGGGTATGACGATCGTGTGCGGCGACTCCCACACTGCCACGCACGGCGCGTTCGGTGCGATCGCGTTCGGTATCGGCACGTCTGAGGTCGAGCATGTACTGGCCACCCAGGCACTGCCGCAAGCCAAGCCGAGGACCTTGGCCGTCACCGTCCATGGCTCGTTGTCAACAGGTGTCAGCGCCAAGGACCTGATCCTGCACTTGATCTCCAAGGTCGGCACCTCCGGTGGCCAGGGCTACATCGTGGAGTACCGCGGCCAGGCCATCCGCGAGCTCTCGATGGAGGGCCGCATGACGATCTGCAACATGTCGATCGAGTGGGGGGCTAAGGCGGGTCTCATCGGGCCCGACGAGACCACCTTCGCCTACATCAAGGACAAGCCCGAGGCACCGACGGGTGCTGTCTGGGACGCCGCGGTGGCGCACTGGGAAACTCTCGTGACCGACGAGGACGCTGTCTTCGACAAAGAGATCGTGCTCGATGCCGCGGAGGTCACGCCGTTCGTCACCTGGGGCACCAACCCGGGCCAGGGCGCGCCGCTGAGCGCGGCGGTGCCCGACCCGGCTGACTTCGAGGACGAACAGGACCGTGCCGCGGCCGAGAAGGCGTTGGACTACATGGGCCTCGCGGCTGGCACGCCGCTGCGCAACATCAAGGTCGACACGGTCTTCATCGGCTCGTGTACCAACGGGCGCATCGAAGACCTGCGCGCAGCCGCGGCAGTCCTCCGGGGGCGCAAGGTCGCCGGGGACACTCGTCTGCTCGTTGTCCCTGGCTCGTTCAGAGTCCGCCTGCAGGCTCAGGAGGAAGGCCTGGACAAGGTCTTCATCGACGCCGGCGCCGAGTGGCGCGGTGCGGGCTGTTCCATGTGCACCGCGGTCAACCCTGACAGTCTGCGGCCCGGGGAGCGGTCGGCCTCGACCTCGAACCGCAACTTCGAAGGCCGTCAGGGTGCGGGTAGCCGGACCCACCTGGTCTCCCCACAGGTCGCCGCGGCGACCGCCGTGCGCGGCACGCTCGCGTCGCCCGCGGATCTCGAGCCGAGCTTCATCTGATCCTGAAGGACGTCACATGGACCAGTACACGACTCATACCGGCGTCGGCGTCCCGCTCAAGCGCAGTGACATCGACACCGACCAGATCATCCCAGCGGTCTACCTGAAGCGGATCTCCAGGTCAGGCTTCGAGGACGGCCTCTTCGCCAACTGGCGCAAGGACCCGGAGTTCATCCTCAACTCCGAGGTCTACAAGAACGGCACGGTCCTCGTCGCCGGCCCGGACTTCGGCACCGGCTCCTCGCGTGAGCACGCCGTCTGGGCGCTTCAGGACTACGGATTCAAGGTCGTCATCTCCTCGCGCTTCGGCGACATCTTCCGCGGCAACTCCGGCAAGGCCGGCCTCCTGGCGGCCCAGGTCGACGAGAAGGTTGTGCAGAAGCTGTGGGACTACCTCGATCACACCCCCGGCGGCCAGATCACCGTCGACCTCGAGACCCAGACCGTGACCGCGGGCGACTCGCTGAAGGAGTCCTTCGAGATCGACCCACATACCAGGACGCGTCTCCTGAACGGGCTCGACGACATCAGCCTCACGCTCTCGCACGACGCGGAGATCGTCTCCTATGAGGCTAGTCGCCCCGCGTGGAAGCCCACGACCCTCTGACCGCCGTTGATGCAGGTCCGAACGCACAGAGCGAAGGCGAGCACTCGTCGCGGCTGACCACGGTCGTCCCTCAATATCCCGGAGTCTGACCGGTGAGGTGCTCGCCCAGAGCAACACCGTTCTGGCCGGTTACTGGGAGGATCCGGAGGCCTCCGCCGAAGCCCTGCACTCCGGCTTTTTCCGCACGGGAGACGGGGGCACCCTCGACGAGGGCGGTTACCTTTCCCTCTCCGATCGCAAGAAGGACGTGATCATCACCGGCGGTGAGAATGTCTCCTCGATCGAGGTCGAGGACGTCGTCTTCAGCCATCCCGCCGTCGCGGAGGTCGCCGTGATCGGCGTTCCCGATGACAGGTGGGGTGAGATGGTGATCGCGCTGGTCGTCCTCGTCGAGGGCCAGGCGGTCAGCGAGGCCGAGCTGATTGCCCACGTCCGGACGTCCCTGGCCGGCTACAAGGTGCCCAAGCGGGTCGAGTTCCGCGACTCCATCCCGCGAACAGCCACAGGCAAGATCCAGAAGTTCATACTCAGGCAGGCCTTCTGGGAGAACTCGGACCGCCAGGTCAACTGAGCCCACCTGCTCACCCGGATCTTGGACGGATCGGTGACAGCCCGCCGCCGCCCCGGTGCCGTCCGTATGTCGCCGATCACCTCTGCACGTCACTTGGAACTGGCCGTTCCGGACGCCGTCCTGGGTAGCGAGGGAGTCGACCGTAGGCAGCGCCATTGCATCGGTGCGGCTCGCACGGGCCGGCGGCATCGAGCAGCTCCCGACGCTGGGTCTGATGCCGGGGCTCGATCTTGCCGGTCGTGGTGTGGGCATGTGGCCCGGGTCCGCCGCGGAATGGTGCACTGGGCGGAACAGGCTCGTGATCGTTTGCCCAGACGGCCAGGCGGAGACGGTGCGCCAGACGGTCCCTCTCCGCTCAAGGTGCTGCACCGATCACACTGGTACGGCGAGATATTGCTGCTCGAGAAACTCCTCGATGCCGACATCACTGCCCTCGCGGCCCAATCCACTTTGCTTCACCCCGCCGAACGGCGCGGCGGGATCGCTCGCGACGCCTGTGTTGATCGCGACCATGCCGGTGTCCAGCAGGTGGCCGATCCTGACCGCCCGGGCGGTGTCGCGAGAGAACACGTAGCCGATGAGCCCGCGGTCGGTGTCGTTGGCCCACCTGATCGCCTGCTCCTCCTCATCGAAAACGATCAATGGGGCCACCGGGCCGAAGATCTCCTGCCTGGTGATCTCCATGCCGTGCTCGACACCGACCAGCACCGTGGCGGGATAGAACGCCCCGGGGCCGCTCGGCCGCCTACCGCCGGTTGTGGCGCAGGCACCAGCAGCGACAGTCGTATCGACGAGCCGGCAGATCTTCTCGACCTCCGCGTCGGACACGAGGGCCGCAACGCCTGACGCAGGGTCTGCGCCGTGACCCAACCGCAGCGCGGCCATCCGCTGGGTGAGCCGGCCGGCGAAGTCATCTGCGACGGCCCGGTGCACGTAGATCCGATTGGCAGCGGTGCACGCCGCGCCGCCGTTGCGCATCTTCGCGACCAGTACGCCGTCCACAGCAGCGTCGATGTCGGCGTCCTCCAGGACGATCACCGGCGCGTTGCCGCCGAGTTCCAACGCCGCACTGACGACGTTGTCGGCCGCTTCGCGCAGCAGGAGGCGACCGACTTCGGTCGAGCCGGTGAAGGACAGTTTGCGCAGGGCCGGGTGGTGCAGCATCGCGCTGACCGCTGGACCGGGCTGTGAGGGGAGTACGAGATTGACGACTCCTGCGGGCACACCCGCGCGGGTCAGCAGGTCGACGATGTAGGTCGCGGTCAACGGCGTCTCGAGGGCGGGCTTGAGTACCACCGAACACCCGGCGGCCAGGGCGGGTGCCAGCTTGCGGGTCGCCATCGCAGCCGGGAAGTTCCACGGAGTGATGAGCAGGGCGACGCCGATCGGTTTGCGGGTGACCATGATCTGCTTGTCGCCATTCGGTGCGAGGCGGTACTCGCCACCGATCCGCACGGCCTCTTCGGAGAACCACCTAAAGAACTCGGCGGCGTAAGCAACTTCGCCGTAGGAATCGACGAGGAGCTTGCCGTTCTCTCGCGTGATCAAGTGGGCGATGGCGTCCCGCTCGGCGTTCATCAGATCGAATGCCCGGCGCAAGATCTCCCCGCGCTGCCGTGGCGGCCTTTCCGCCCATGACGCCAGGGCGTCGGCGGCTGCGTCCACGGACTCGAGGCACTCGGCCACCGTGCTGTCGGCGACTGTGGCGATCACCGACCCATCGGCGGGGTCGAGCACATCTTGTCCGGTACCAGGTTTCGGCTCACGCCACTGGCCTGCGACGAAGCTCCCCGTGAAACGGCGAGCGCCGGCGGCCGGGGCGGGGGCAAGTGCAGTCATGCGTCCTTCTAGTCGTCCAGGTGTGGAAAAACGATCCGGGGCGGAAGCCGTCACCGACGCCGGGCCAGCGGGCGATCGCCAGACCAGGCGGCATGCAGGATCGCCAGCAGGACCTCGTCGTCGGCGAGGATCGGGGCGTTGGCGACGAGCCTTTCGAACCGGGCCGCTTGTTCGGCCAGCCGCGGCAGCTCCCGGCGTTCGAGCCCGATGTCGGCGAGCGTGCGGGGGATGCCGGCGCCAGCCAGAATCGCGACCACCTCGTCGATCACCTGACCTGCGGGGTCTGGCCCCTCGATCCCCCAGGCCGCTGCGGCCTGCGCCAGTCGGTCGTCGCAGACTGGGCGGGTCGCCTCCAGGACGTAGGGCAGCAGCAGACCCACGCCCAGGCCATGGGACGTGTGGGTGGCGGCTCCGATCGAGTACTGCAAGGCGTGCCCGAGATGGGTTCCAGAGGTGCCGAACGCCATTCCGGCGCACAGGCTGCCATACGACATCGCGGTGAGGGCGGGCTCGTTCGCTGCGTCGGCCACCACGCGCCGCAGGTTGGGGCCGATGCTGGCCGCTGCCTCCAGCGCCAAGCTGTTCCCCAACCGTTGGGAGCCGACGAACACTGGCAGATCAACTGTCCACGTCGGCGTGCGGTGACCAGCGGTGAGCGCTTCCAGCGAGTGGGCCAACGCGTCCGCGCCCGAATGCGCACGGACGCGGGTCGGACAGCCGCGGGTCAGGGCCGGGTCGACAACGGCGGCCGCCGGGATCAGCCACGGGCTGGAGACACCGACCTTGAACTCGCGTTCCGGATCGGCGACGACGGCCACGGGCGTGACCTCCGAACCGGTGCCGGCGGTCGTCGGGACCGCCACCACCGGCAGCAGTGGGCCGGGCACCTTGTTCTCTCCGTAGTAACGGCTGACGGGGCCGGGATGGGTCAGCAACAACGCGACGATCTTCGCCAGATCGATCGAACTGCCGCCGCCGTAGCCGAGGATGACATCTGGCGTAGCACGCGATGCCGCCGCGACGGCTGCGTCGATGGTTGACAATGGCAGCTCGGGGCGGCCTTCCGAGTAGATCTCGACCTGGCAGCCGGCTGCGACGAGGGTCGTGTGCAGAAGCGCGAAATCCGGCTGACCGATCAGGTTCATGTCGCTGCAGACCAGGACCCGGCGACCGAGGCCGGAAACAATCCCTGGCACCGATGCCGCACTGCCCCATCCGAAGTGGATCAGCGGCGGCACCCGCAGGACCGCATGGGTGAGCTGGGAGTCGATAGTCATGACAACAAGTCCTGTGCTGCCTTCCATACTTCATCGTCGATCGGTACGCCCGAGGCGAGCCGTTCTGTGCGCTCGCGGCGAGCGCGGTCGCCCGGGACGTCGATGCGCCGGTTTCCTCGCGCGAGGGGACTGGCGCGTACCTCGTCGAGGTAGATCCCCATCCGAGCCCGGAACCCCGCATCCAACGCTGCCGGACGCAACACCATGAACAGGTCACCTTTGGTGCTCGGGTGCTCGGTGTCGAGGGTCCCGAGCACCCGCTCGCCGGTCTCGGTTCCCGTCAGTGAGGCGACGAGCAGCTCGAACGCGAGACCGAGCGCGTAGCCCTTCGGTCCGCCGAACGGCGACACCGCGCCGTCCACCGCCTTCGCGGCGTCCGTGGTCGGCTCCCCTGCGGCATCGACAGCCCATCCTGGCTGCAATGGTTCACCTACGAGCGCATGGTGGAGCACCTTTCCCCGGGAGATCGCTCCGGTCGACATGTCCAGCACGAACGGCTCATCTTGGGTCGGCACCGCGATCCCGATCGGATTGGTGCCGACCATCGGTCGGCGGCCACCCCAGGGATGAACGAGCGCCTCGCTCGTGGTCAGGATCACGCCAACGGCGCCGGCCGAGGCTGTCCGCTCCACGTAGGGCGCGAGCATGCCGAGATGGTTTCCGTTGCGGATGGCGGCCACGGCGACGGGCTGCTCTCGGGCCAGCAGCGTGTCCACCACGTCGTACCCGATGACCGGGCCGAACCCGTGGTGTCCGTCCACGAGGGCGAAAGCAGGCGATGCCCAGCGGTACGAGGGGTGCGCGGCCGGGTCGATCAGCCCGCGGCGCATCCGTTCGAGCAGCACGGGCAGGCGTTGCAGACCGTGTGAATGGTGACCTCGGAGGTCACCCTCCACCAAGAGCTCGGCCTGCATGCCTGCGGCGTGGGCCGGGGCGCCCGCGGCGATCAGCACCCGTTGGACGAGCGCTCGTGCCTCTTCAGCTGCGACGATCACGACAGGATGTCCACGGCTCACGGAAAGGTGGGGGCGCGATCCTAGACATAGCGCGTCTCCAGGGACCGGATCTCAGGAAGGCCAACGATCGACGTGAACTCGTCGAAGGCGGGAAGTTCGGCCAGGAGGGTGGCTGGGGTGCCCTGTTCCTTCAGTTCGCGAAGGGCGCGCCGCATGCCCGCTGTGGCTGACAGCAGAGTGCTGATGGGGAAGTAGACGAGCGAGAAGCCGATCGTGGCCAGTTCGTCGAGGGTCAGCGGTGGTGTCCGGCCGCCCTCGGCCCAGTTGAACACCAGAGGTGCGTCCCCGGACAATGCCTTCGCGACCCGGTTGATCTCTTCGACGGATTCGGGAGCCTCCACGAAGAGTAGATCAGCGCCCGCGTCGGCGAAGGCGTGGGCGCGCTGGATGGCCGCGTCGACCCCTTCGACGGCGGCAGAGTCCGTCCGCGCGATGATCAGGAAGTCCGGGTCGCTGCGGGCATCGACGGCGGCACGGATCTTTCCCAGCATCTCAGGACACGGGATGACCTGCTTGCCGGCCATATGGCCGCATCGCTTGGGGAGGACCTGGTCCTCCAGCTGGATGGCACTTGCGCCGGCTTGTTCGTAGAGCCGGACCGTCCGCGCGACGTTGAGGGCATTTCCGTAGCCCGTGTCGCCATCGACGATGAGTGGCAGGTCCACTGCATCCGCGATCCGTCGCGCGTTGTCGGTCATTTCGCTGCCGGTCAGGAGCCCGATGTCCGGTTTGCCGAGCAGGCTCGCGCTCGCTGCGAAGCCCGACATGAATACGGCATCGAAGCCGGCTTGCTCGACCAAGAGGGCCGAAAGTGCGTCATACGCGCCTGGCGCGACGAGAGGGCGCGGCCCGGTGAGCAACTCCCGCAGGCGAGAGCGAGGCTGCTTCGTTCCATTGAGTCGGTTCATGTCCGGTCCCTTCCCGGCTCGATCACTGCTTTGACGGTTTCTTGCCGACCGGCCGACTCGATCGCCTGTTGTGCCTGCGCGAGGCCGAACCTGTGGGATACCGCCTCGGCGAGCGGCAGCCGTTCGTGGTGCCTGCGGGCGACCTGGACCGCTTGGTGGATGTGGCGTGGTCGGGAGAGTGCGGATCCGATGATTCGGATGTTCGTGTTGTTGACATGACGGGGCTCGATCGGCGCTCGGCCGGGCGCGGACCAGAGCCCGACGACGAGGTAGCGCCCGCCTCGCGCCACCAGCTGCATCCCCTCGCCGAACGCGGCCAGCTTGCCGGCTGCTTCGATCACGATGTCGGCGCCGCGGCCGTCGGAAGCGTCCAGCACGGCTTCGGCGCGCTCGGCCGACGTGGCGGCCGCGTCGAGGTCGATCGTCGACGTCGCGCCGAGTCGCCGGGCCATCTCCAGACGTGCATCCGGCGCCCCGATGACGGTGATGTCGCCGGCACCGGCGAGCCGC
This sequence comes from Pseudonocardia sulfidoxydans NBRC 16205, assembly GCF_007989085.1. Classification (GTDB taxonomy): domain Bacteria; phylum Actinomycetota; class Actinomycetes; order Mycobacteriales; family Pseudonocardiaceae; genus Pseudonocardia; species Pseudonocardia sulfidoxydans. The sequence continues at coordinate 111,459 of NZ_BJVJ01000008.1, read as the reverse complement.
GCGAGCAGCGTCGCCGCCAGTCCCACGGGCCCGCAGCCCTGGACGACGACACTGTCACCGAGCCGGATCTCTCCCAGCCGCTCGATCGCGTGCAGCATGGTCGGCATCGCGCAGCCGAACGCGATCACAGCCTCCGACGGCGTGCCTTCGGGCACCTTGAAGAAGGCCATGCCGGGCGGCAGTAACGCGAAGTCGGTGTAGGTCGCATAGGGGGTCAGCCGCGGGTCACGAAACCGCCCCGGTGACTGGTGGGGACACAGCGATGTGTCCTCGAGGATCGTGCATGCATGGCATCGGTGGCACGGCTTGAGCGGAACCCAGTACACGCGATCACCGGGTTTGATCGGGTCACCGACACAGTCGGTCTGCGCCTCCGGACCGAGCTCGACCACCCGGCCGATGCCCTCGTGCCCGAACACCATCGGCCCGGGCAGATCGACCTCGCCGATGAAGTAGTGGTGATCAGTACCGCACACGCCGGCCATCTCGACCTCGACCAGTACGTCTGCGCCCGTCGGAGGCTCGACCGGGGACTCCCAGATCTCCACCGGCTGGTGGGGTTTCACCAGCACAGCCCTTCTGCCAAGGCGTGACGGCGTCGTCGATTCCATGAGTTCGGCAGAGTCCTTCCGCTAGATCGTGAGTCCGCCGTCGGCGACGATCGCCGCGCCCGTGATGAACGAAGCCGCGTCGGAGGCAAGGAACGCCACCACCGTCGCGATCTCGCTCGGGTCGGCGAATCGCTTCAGCAGCACGTTGGAGGTCATCCGGCTGCGCTCCGCCACACCCCCGTCCGCCTCGGATCGCTGGGCGTTGAGCGCCTCCAACATCCGGGTGTCGACCGGGCCAGGGCAGACTGCGTTCACCCGGATGCCGCCCGAGGCCAGATCGCTGGCCGCGGCACGAGTCAGCCCCAGCACCGCGTGTTTACTGGTGACGTAGGGCGCCAACAGGACGGCGGACTTGACCGCAGCGACCGAGGCTATGTTGACGATTGCGCCCCCACCTGACCGGAGCATCACGGGAGCGACATGCCTGAGGTTCAGCCATGCGCCACGAGCGTTGACGGCCCATACCTGGTCGAACTCCTCCTCGGAGTATTCGTGAACCATCCGGACCCGGCCCTCGATGCCGGCGTTGTTCACCAGGACGCGCGGCGCGCCGAGGTCGGCGCTCGCCCGCGAGACATACGACTCCACGCTGGCGCCATCGGTCACGTCCCCGACGTAGCTGACAATCATGGAACCCGGTACCTCAGAGCGTACGAGCTCAGCGGCCGAGTCCAGCTGCGCCGAGTCGCGGTCCACCAGCGCGACGCGGAAACCGTCTTGTGCGAACTGGCGGGCGACGGCACGCCCGATCCCTCCGCCAGCGCCGGTGATGATGGCTGCGCCGGGATCGGTAACGCTCCGCTCGTCAGTCCTCGTGGGAAGGTCCTCCGTGCTCATCGGGAGCCGATCATATCGGCGACGGCGTCTCGCAATGCCGTGATGCCGGCGTCGAACGCCTCCCAGAAGACCATGTGACCGGCGTTCGCGACCTCGATGAACCGAGCGGCCGGGTTCGCCGCTCGCGCGTCGCGGATGTCCCGCGCGGTCACCATCGGACTGTGCGTGCCGTACATCAGCACGGTCGGCGCAGGCACCGCGGCCCAGACGGCAAAGAAGTCGTCAGCCTCGAACCCGGCGTGGGTCTGGCGCAACGCCTCGTGGTCGCAGCTCGACAGCCAGCGTGCGCGGATTCCGTGCTCATGCGCGGGCCAGGTGGGCCACTGTTGAGCCACCTCGTCAGGCGTCACTCCCTGCGCGGCCTGGTCGAGCTGGCTGGTGAACATCGTGAGCGGCACGGGGTAGGGGCCACGTCCGGGGCCACTGCTCATCGGCGGGTCGACGAGGACGGTGCCTGACATTGCGCCGACACCTTGACTCGCGGCGAGGGCTGCGATCCGCGCACCCATCGAGTGGCCCATGACCACAGGCGCCGACAGCTCGAGCGTGTCGATGACCGCGACCAGGTCGCCGACGTAGTCCTGCAACGAGTACGAGTCGGCGCTGTCGGAGAGCCCGCGCCCTCTCACGTCCACGATCACCGGTCTGACCAGATCCGTGAGTTCACGAGCGATGAAGTCCATGGTGACGGCCGGATTGCTGATGCCCGGGAGCATCACCAGCGGCCGGGCGGTGCCGCCGTAGTCCAGCACGTGCAGGGCCAGCTCACCCGCACGCACCCACCGGCTCGTCGCTGGTACGGAGGCGAGATCAGCTAGCGCGGCTTGAAGCACCGAACGCCTCGGCGAACCGGCTTCGTTGCTCATGCAGGTGCCCTCCTGGGGTTGAACTCGGTACCGGCGCATCCGCCCCGGAAAAATCGTCTGTGTACTGAGTATTCGGCGTCGGAGAGGGTGTGTCAAGGATGTCGAGAGGGGCTAGGCCACGGGAATAGTCGATCGAGACAGACCTTGTCGCCAGAACCCATCTGTGCTCTGATGACCCGCCAACGCGGTCATCTGGCCGTCGTTCGTGCCGCAGCAAGCCCGCCGGGGTGAGGCAGCAGCCCCCCTGTACCAACCCAGCCGCAGACAGCGAACGAGCCCGCGGCGAGTCATCCAGGAGATGCCATGACCGTTGATGAGGGGCAGCCGCAGTCGCCCACTCAGGCGCTTGACCCGGCGGAGAAGAGGCGGCTGGGTCGCCGTGTCTACGCCGCGAGTTTCATCGGTACGACCGTCGAGCTCTTCGACTTCATCCTCTACGGCCTCTCGGCGGCGATCGTGTTCCCGGCGGTGTTCTTCGCGGGAACGTCGCCAGCCGTCGGCACGGTTTTCTCCTTCGCCACCTTGGCTGTCGGATATGCCGCCCGGCCTCTGGGCGGTCTCATCGCAGGGCACTTCGGTGACAAGTACGGCCGGAAGGTCGTGCTCATCTGGACGATGTCCATGATGGGGGCGGCGACATGCCTGGTCGGCTTGCTCCCAGGTTCCGCATCCATCGGCAACTGGGCTCCCATCCTGCTGATCACACTGCGCGTCATCCAGGGCCTCGCAGCGGGCGGTGAGTGGGGCGGCGCCATCCTCATGAGTGTCGAGCACGCCAGCGAAGGCAAGCGGGGGCTCTTCAGCAGCGCAGCCGTAGTCGGTGGCGGAGCGGGCGTATTTCTCGCCTACCTTGCCTTCGACCTGCTCGGCTTCCTCAGCGACGATCAATTCATGTCGTTCGGGTGGCGTATCCCGTTCGTCGCCTCGATCCTGCTGATCGCGGTGGGTCTTTTCGTCCGGCTCCGCGTTTCTGAGTCGCCAGTCTTCCTCGAGGAGAGCGAGCAGCGACGTGAGGTGCGGGGCTGGAGGCAGCTGCCTCTCTTCGAGCTCTTCCGAGCTGAGCCGGCGCGTGCTTGCGCAGCCATTCTCATCTACGCCGGCCCGTTCATGGCGCAGGCGCTTCTTTCGACCTATGTCATCACCTGGGCGATCACGAAGTTCGGATTCGCACGGCAGACTTTCCTCGGCGCTCTGATCCCGGCGCTCGCAATCATGGTCGTCGCGCTCTTCTTCTATGGCTGGCTGTCCGACAAGGTCGGCCGACGCATCATCTACATTCCAGCTGCCATTGCTTGGGCAGTCTTCTATGTGTTCGTGTTCCCGATGGCTGAAACGGGCGACCCGCTCACCCTCTTCTTCCTGTTCCTGATTGGGATGGCGATTCTTAACGGCGCGACTAACGGCGTCGTGGGTGCGATCCTGTCGGAGATCTTCCCGACCCGCTACCGCTACACGGGGTCCTCTGTGGCGTACCAATTCTCCGGCCTCATCGGCGGTGGCCTCGGGCCCCTCTTCGCCGCGCTGTTCATCGGGTGGGGTTGGGACACCACCTCCATCGTCATCATGGTTGGCGTGACGTGCCTCGTCAGCGCCATCGTGTGTGCCACGTTCGGCGACACGCGCAAGCGCGACATCCGGGCGTGACGACGCTGACCGGACGTTCCGGAGCGGACCCGGAACGTCCGGTCAGTGCTCGCGCGGTGAGATGATGACACCATGCTCGACAACGAACGAGAGACGGAAGAATGACCGGAGGCCAAGTGCGAACGTCCGCCATTCCGCCCGAGATGGCGACCGCGCCGGGTTACTTCCTCCGCAGGCTGCAGCAGGCGTATCAGGCTGCATGGTCTTTGCACGTCGACTCGGTCGTGACCAGCCCACAGCTTGCCGTACTCCTCGCAGTCGGCCGGAACCCGGGCGTGGAACAGGGGCTCATCGGCAACTCGGTGGCGCTGGACCGATCCACCATGACAGGGGTAGTGGACCGACTGGAGAGTCGAGGCTGGCTCAAGAAGAGGCGTTCGTCTCGTGACGGCCGAAAGCGCCTGCTCTACCTCAGCCCGGACGGCCGCAAGGTCATGGCCGAGACGATGCAGCGCTCGAAACAGCTTGAAGACCTGCTCATGGAGGGGTACGGGCCTGAAGGCCGGTTGTTGGTAATCGCGATGTTGAGCCAGCTCGCCGAGTACTGGGAAGCCGTTGCGAACAATTTTGGCGCTCAAGAACCGAACATCGACGAGGACGCAGCCGACCCCGATCCGACTGAACCGCCGGTCGACGACGTGGGCGTGTCGTGAGTCGAGCACGATCTTGGGAAAGTGCTTCATCGACCACGGTGCAGCTGTGGTCGTGGGATGCGTGGTCGCGGCTTCTGTGCTGCCGGCCCGGCGATCCTGAGGAGGGAGCTCAGTCGTCGTGCTGTGTTCGCTGGGCGGGGATGTGACCGGACGGGGTGCCGCGGATCAGGCCGAGGCGGGTGGCGGCGTCGACGGCTTCGCGGCGGGAGCCGGCGCCGAACTTGGCGTAGAGCGCCTTGACGTGGGATTTTACCGTGTTGGGGGAGACTCCCATGTCGGCGGCGATCTCGGCAATGGGCCGCAGCGACGGTAGCTGCGCAAGGACTGCCCGCTCGCGGTCGGTCAACGTCGGGGGGTCGAGCAGGCCGTGCCGGCCGCGGACGGCGAGGGCTTCGGCGGCGAGGTCGTCGAGCGCGCCGAGTGCACCCAGCCGGGCGCGCATCAGGGCGGTCACCGCGGTGGTCGCGGTGGTGAGCGGCCGCAGCACGCCGACGTCGCGTGCCGCTCGCACCGCCGCGGTCAGCGCTCGTTCGGCGCGGGCCCGGTTGCCCGTGCCGAGCGCGATCGTGCACTCCAGCAGCCGGCCCTCGACGACGGACCAGGGCAGCTCGGCGCGCAACATCCCGTCGAGGACCGGTTCGGCGAGCCGTCGGGCGGCGCTGAACCGGCTGATCGCGGCCGAGCCGGTCGCGCGCATGATGGCCAGCTCGGCTGTCCCGGCCAACCGGGTGCCGGCCCACGACGTGACCGCGTGCGCCTCGTCACGACGCCCGAGCTGCACCGCCATCCCGTGCGCGAGCATCGCGACGAGCGCGATCTGCTCGTCGCGGGCCCGGTCGACGACCGTGCTGGTGCGGGCCCGGTGCATCAGGTCGAACGCGGTCTCGCGCTCGCCGAGGTCGAAGCGGGCGGTGGCCCGCAGGACGTCGAGGAGCGGGGTCAGGACGACGGCGGGCCCCATCCTGGTGGCGTAGGTGTCGGCCCGGGCCAGCCCGGCGAGTGTCGCCGCGGGCCGGCAGCGCATGAGTTCGGCGTAACCGGTGAGGATCGCGGAGAGGGTGCCGGCGTCGGTGTCCTCCCAGCGGCCCGTGGTGGAGCCGAGGTCGGAGGCTTGTTCGGCGAGGTCGGCCATTTCCGCGAACCCGCCGCGCAAGCCGGTCGCCAGGGCGAGCACCGACGTGGCGCGGGCTCGCGCGAACTCGTCGATGTGCGGGTCGGCGAGCACCTCGCGGACCAGGTCCTCCGCCTCCTGCACCCGGCTCGCAGCGATGGCGGCCTGGGCCTCGAGCCGCCGGTCGGACCACGCGGTGCCGAGGGAGCCGAGCGCCGGCGGCACCGTTCCGGGCGGGTGGAACAGCCGGTCCCGGGCGAGGCTGAGGCGGGTGCGGGCGATGGCGAGCGTCGCCGCGGCCTCGGGGCCGGTGGAGGCCGTTGTCGTCGTCGTGTGGGCGGCGTCGGCCTGGTCGAGTGCGTGCTGGGCGGCGGCGAGCTCGCCGCGCCCGAGACGGGCGTAGGACTCCACGGCGAGCAGCAGCGGATCGGCGGCGGTGACCTCGGCCGGGAGGGTCGCGATCGCGTCGAGGACGGCGCTGCCGTAGCCGTCCGCGATCAGGTCGGTGCCCTGTTCGTGCAGCAGGGCGAGCAGCGCCGCGACGTCCTCGGAGGCCGTGAGGTGGCGCAGCGCGTCGGCGCGCATGCCGTGGGCGAGGAACCAGCCCGCCGCGCGTCGGTGCAGGCCGGTCACGGTGTGGGGGCGGGTGCGCCGCAGGTTGGCTTTCATGTGCGCGCGCAGCAGCGGGTGCACCCGGTACTGGGCGCGCCCGGGACCGTACGTCGTCACCAGCCCGGTCGTCCGCTCCAGCGAGTCGAAGACCTCGGCCGCGTCCTCGACGTCGGTGAGGGCCGTCACGAGCGACGACGGGAGCTGGTCGCAGATGCTCACGGAGTGCAGCAGGTGCACGGCCGGCTCCGGGAGGCGGGAAAGGATCTCGGTGACGAGGTAGTCGGCGATGGCGTAGTCGTTGCCGGCGAGGTCGTCGAGGTAGGCGTCGGGGTCGCCGGTGACGACGAGGGACTGCGCCGCGAGCCGTACTCCCGCGGGCCAGCCGCCGGTCTGCTGGAGCAGCACGTCGACCTGTGTGTCGGTGAGCGTCATGCCGACCTCGACGAGCAGGTCGGCGACCTCGGAGGCGTCCATCGCCAGGTCGTCGGCCCGCATGTCGTGAAGGCGCCCGTCGAGACGGAGGCGGGCCAGCGGGAGCGGCGGGTCCCGGCGGGTGAGCAGGACCAGCCGGACGGTGTCGGGAAGCCGCCGGACCATGTGGTCGAGGGCGACCCGGGCGGCGGGGGCCAGCTCGTGGACGTCGTCGAGGACGAGCGTCACCGGGCTCGGCACCGCGTGCAGGGCCGAGTCGACCTCTGCGACGAACGCCGGGTCCGCGGTGGGGGACCCCGGTACGGCCAGCGACCGCAGCGGGCTGTCGGGCGCGACCGCCGAACCAACGCACAGCGCCGCGAGCACGCCCGCCCACAGCCCGGACTCGTCGTCACGCTCGTCGAGGGACAGCCAGCCGACGTGGTCGTGGTGCGACGCGGCGAACTCTGCGACGACAGACGTCTTGCCGTATCCGGCGGGGGCGCTGATCAGCGTCACCGGCGCACCGTCGTGCTCCAGCGCGGACACCAGCCGCGGCCGGTGGAGGTGGATCGGGGAGAGCCGGGGTATCGCGAGCTTCGCCGTGACGACGTTGCGCGTCGCCACGGCGTTCACCACACCGGTTGCCGGCGTCGTCCGTTCCACGGTGCGCACCTTCCCGATCGGCCCAGACCAGGAGTATCGAAGCAGCGACACCGTGATGCTCGCGCTGCGCAACCGAACCGTTACCCGCGTGGGACGAGAATCCGCCGCACCGGGGTTCGGGCGTGCATCAGGACGCCTCGTGAAACCGGCTGGTACGGGCCGAGTCCTGCCCAGTGCTCCCCCACGGTGGGTGAGCCGTGCCGTCGTCGCGGCGCCGCATCCTCGGGGCCGCCCGCGATGACGCGTGGCCCCACGACCTGAGGAGCAGGCACATGACCGCAGGAAGCCCGTCCGCGAGCCACGGGGTCCACTCCGAGGTCGGGACGCTGCGCAAGGTGCTGGTCTGCGCGCCGGGCCGGGCCCACGAGCGGCTGACCCCCAGCAACTGCGACGACCTGCTGTTCGACGACGTGCTCTGGGTGCAGAACGCGCGCCGCGACCACTTCGACTTCATGGCCAAGATGCGTCAGCGCGGCGTCGACGTCGTCGAGCTGCACAACGTGCTGGCCCAGGTTCTGGACCTGCCCGAGGCCCGCGCCTGGCTGCTCGACCGCAAGATCGTCGCGAACGAGGTCGGGCTGGGCCTGGTCGCCGAGACCCGCGCGTTCCTCGACGGGCTCGACTCCCGCACGCTCGCGGAGTTCCTGATCGGCGGCCTGTCGACCCACGACCTGCCCGCCGACTTCCGGCCCGGCTACGTGGCGCTGGCCAGGGAGTCGACCGGTGTCCGGGAGTACCTGATGCCGCCACTGCCCAACACCCTCTACACCCGTGACACGACGTGCTGGGTCTACGGCGGCGTCACCCTCAACCCGCTGTACTGGCCCGCCCGCCACGACGAGACGTTGCTGATGAAGGCGGTCTACGAGTTCCACCCGGACTTCGTCGGCGCGCGAGTGTGGTGGGGCGATCCCGAGCTGGACTGGGGGCTGTCGACGTTCGAGGGCGGTGACGTCATGCCGATCGGCAACGGCGCAGTCGTCGTCGGGATGAGCGAACGCACGTCGCGGCAGGCCATCACGCAGTTCGCGGCGGCGCTGTTCGCGAACGGCGCCGCGACCCGGGTGATCGTGGCCGGGATGCCCAAGCTGCGGGCGGCCATGCACCTCGACACCGTGTTCACCTTCGCCGACCGCGACATCGCGACGGCCTACCTCGACATCGTCGACGGCATCCACACCTTCTCCCTGCGTCCCGGGGACAAGGACCCGGTCGAGGTCACCGAGGAGAAGGTGTCGTTCACCGACACGGTCGCCGACGCGCTGAACCTCACCGACTTCCGGGTCATCGGCACCGGCGGCGACGCCTACGCCGGTGAGCGCCAGCAGTGGGACAGCGCCAACAACCTGGTCGCCGCGTCGCCGGGCGTGGTGTTCGCCTACGACCGCAACACCGTCACCAACGCGTTGCTGCGCAAGGCGGGCGTCGAGGTGATCGAGATCGTGGGCGCCGAGCTGGGGCGCGGCCGCGGGGGCGGGCACTGCATGACGTGCCCGCTGATCCGCGACGCCGTCGACTTCTGACGCGGGTGGACCTGTTCGGGCAGCCGCTGCTGCTCTTCCTCGCGCTCGTCGCGCTCTACAGCCCGATCGCAGCGCTGTCGTCGTACTTCCCCGTCGTCGGCAGGCTGGACGGCCGCGGCCAGCTGCGGCTGGCGCTCGCGCTGTTCCTCAACGTCTCGATCTTCGGGCTCGTGGCGCTGTGGGTGGGCGAGCCACTGTTGGAGCTGCTCGGGATCAGCACGGCGGCGCTGACGGCCGTCGGCGGGATCGCGCTGCTCTACGAGGGTGTCCCGCTCATGCGGGGCGTCGCGGCGCACCCGCCGGAACCGGAACCTGCCGACGACCGGACGGGTACCGGAGAGCCGATCGGCGCCGACGGTGCCGCGGGGACGCCCGCCGCCCGCGGCGTCGCTGTCGAGGCACCCGCCGAGGCCCCGGCCTGGCGGAAGTACGCGTTCGTGCCGGTGACCTTCCCCCTGACCGTCGGTGGCACCACGTTCGCGTTCTTCGTCGGCTTCCGGGCCGATGCGACGTCGGTCGGCGAGATCGTCGCGCTGTCGATCGCCGGCGTCCTCTACGCCGCCGTCACCGGGGCGACGCTCTACACCGCGGCACACGTCCAGCGCCGGGCCAAGGCGTCCACCCAGGCCTTTCTCGAACGGATCGCGGGCATCCTGCTGACCGCGATCGCCGTCATGCTCCTCACGAGTGGCGTGACCCGGATGGTCGTCGACGTCCTGCGCGGACTGAACCCGTGACCGCCGGCCGCGCTCGCCACACCCCACTGACGGTGCGGGCCGAGTTCTCACCCACCGGGGGTGACGGGTGAGAGCCGGGCGACGCGGAATCGTCCGGCGCGCCGGACGCCGCCCGGCCCCGCCGCGACCAGATCGAGGAGCACGGATGGACAAGCCGGCGTGACCGAGCAGCGTGCCCCAGCGGCAGAGCAGAAGGCCGCCGCGACGCTGGCACTGCCCGCCCTGACCGCGATGGTCGTCGGGTCGATGGTCGGGGCCGGCGTGTTCTCGCTGCCGCGCAACTTCGCCCAGGCCACCGGCGGCCTCGGTGCGCTGATCGCGTGGGCGGTCGCCGGTGTCGGGATGCTCATGCTGGCGTTCGTCTTCCAGAACCTCGCCGTCCGCAAGCCCGACCTCGACGCCGGTGTCTACGCCTACGCCAAGGCGGGTTTCGGCGACTACCCCGGCTTCCTGTCCGCGTTCGGCTACTGGGCCAGCGCCTGCGTCGGGAACGTGACCTACTGGGTGTTGATCAAGTCGACGCTGGGCGCCCTGTTCCCGGCCCTCGGCGAGGGCGACACGGTTCTGGCCGTCGTGATCTCCTCGATCGGCCTGTGGGCCTTCGCGTTCCTCATCCTGCGCGGGGTCCGCGAGGCGACCGGCATCAACACCGTCGTGACCGTCGCCAAGATCGTCCCGCTCGTGACGTTCGTGGTCATCCTCGTGTTCGCGCTGAAGGCCGACGTGTTCTCCGCCAACTTCTTCGGCGGCGCGGGCTACACCACCGGGCTGGGCAGCCAGATCCTGGCGACGATGCTGATCACCGTGTTCGTCTTCCTCGGGATCGAGGGGGCGAGCGTCTACTCCCGCTACGCGAAGCGCCGCGAGGACGTCGGCCGCGCGACCGTCGTGGGGTTCCTGTCGGTGCTGGCGCTGTTCGCGTCGGTCTCGGTCCTGTCCTACGGTGTGCTGCCCCGTGCCGACCTGGCCGATCAGCGCCAGCCCTCGGTCGCGGGCGTGCTGGAGTCGGTGGTCGGCCCGTGGGGGTCGGTCTTCATCAGCGTCGGGGTGATCGTCTCGGTGCTCGGCGCCTACCTGGCGTGGACGCTGATGGCCGCCGAGGTGCTGTTCGTCGCCGCGAAGCACTCCGACATGCCGCGCTTCCTGTCCCGGCTCAACGCCAAGGACGTCCCCGCCCCGGCACTGCTGCTCACCAGCGGTCTCAGCCAGATCGTCCTGCTGCTCACCCTGTTCTCCGACGACGCGTTCACCTTCACCCTCAAGCTCTGCACCTCACTGTCGCTGGTGCCCTACCTGCTCGCCGCGGGCTACGCGGTGCGCATCTCGCCCGGCCGGTTCCGGGAGTTGCTGGTCGCCGCGCTGGCGACGATCTACACGCTCTTCCTGATCGTCGCCGCGGGCGTGGAGTTCCTGCTCATGTCCTGCATCGTCTACGCGCCGGGGACGCTGCTGTTCCTGCGCGCGCGACGTGAACAGAAGGCCCGGGCCTTCACCCCTGTCGAGCTGGTGCTGCTCGTGCTCGTCGTCGCCGGTGCCGTGGCCGGGGTCGTCGGCCTCGCCACCGGCCGGATCACGATCTGACCGGCGACATGGACCCCCGCCGATGGGGCGCGGACCTTCGGCAGCGGTACCGGGCGGCGGACCACCTGCACCGGGCGGGCCGTCGCTTCTTCGCGCAGCGCGGCAACCACCTCGCCTCGGCCGTCGCGTTCGCGACCGTCCTCGCGGCGGTGCCGCTGCTGATGGTGTTGTTCGCCGCGGCCGGGTTCCTGCTGTGGGCCCGACCGGATCTCGTGGCCGACCTGGAGACGTGGGTCGTCAGCGGGTTCCCAGCACCGATCGCCGAGACCGTCGTCCCGCTCGTCGACGCCACGGTGTCCGGCCGGGTGCCGGTCGCGTCGGTCGGCTTCGTCGCGGCCGTCTGGGCGGGGACGACCTGGATCGCCGTCGTCCGCGAGGCGATCTCGGCGATGTGGGAGCTCCCGCCGCGCCCGCCCGCGTCGCCGCGACGGATCCTGCGCGACACGGCCTCGCTGCTGGTGCTGCTCGTGGCCGTGCCGGCGTCGGTCGCGCTCACCGTCAGCGCGACCGGTGGGCTCGGCGCGGCGCTCGACCTCCTCGGGCTCGCCGACTCGCCCGCGGCGGGGGTGCTGGTCAGCCTCGTCGGTCTCGTCCTGGGGTGGGGGATCGTCTGGTCGGTGCTGGTGTGGTTGCTGAGCCGGTTGCCCGGGCACCGGATGGCGGTGCGGACGGTCGCGCCCGTGGCGGCGACGGGCGCGCTGCTGTTCGAGGCGATCACGGTGGTGACGACCCTGACCATCGGTGCCACCTCCGGCTCGCTGGGCGGCGCGGTGTTCGGGTCGCTGCTCGCGGGGCTCGCGTTCCTGTTCGCGGCGGCGCGGGTCCTGCTCTCCCTGGCGGCGTGGCTGGCCACCGCGGATCCGTCCACCCCACCAGGTGCTCGCCCGCCGGGTCCTCGCCGACCGAGTTCTCACCCGGGCCGGGCCTGTCCGCCGGACGCCCCGGCCGCCCACGCTGATCCACCGCAACCCCCAGGAGAACCCCGATGACCGATGCCCGCGTGTCGCACGGTGACGCGGCCGCCCCGTCGCAACCCGGTCTGCCACGCGCCACGGCCGTGCTGCTCACCCTCGCCGCGCTCGTCGTCGTCGCCGCAGGCGCGGCCGCGGCATCCTGGCTGGTCGCGCCGGTGTTCCTGGCGCTCGTCCTGGTGATCATGGTTCATCCGCTGCACGGGGCGCTGGTCCGCCGCGGCGCCCCGCGCTGGCTGGCCACCGCCGTGCTGGTGCTCGCGATCTACGCGGTCCTCGTCGTGCTCGCCGCGGTGATCGTCTACTCCGTCGCCCGGCTCGCGACGATCCTGCCCGGCTACGCCGCCGAGCTCAACGGCGTCGTCACCTCGACCCTGGAGCTGCTCGGCAGGTTCGGGGTCGGACCGGACCAGCTGCGCAGCATCGCCGCGGGACTCGACTACGGACGGTTCGTCCAGATCGTCACCGGGCTGCTGGCCGGGCTGGCCGGGCTCGCCGGAAACCTCGTCTTCCTGCTGTCGCTGCTGCTGTTCCTCGGCGTCGAAGCGGCCGGGGCGGGTCCGCGGATCCAGGCCGTCGCGACGCGCCGTCCGCACGTCGCGACGGCGTTGCGGGAGTTCGCGACCGGCACCCGCCGCTTCCTGGTGGTGACCACGATCGTCGGGCTCGTCACCGGCGTCGTCGACGCCGTCGTCCTCACGTTCCTCGGGATCCCGTTGGCGCTGCTGTGGGGCGTGCTGGTGTTCATCACCAACTACATCCCCTACATCGGCTTCTGGATCGGGCTCGTCCCACCGCTGCTGCTCGCGATCCTGACCGGCGGCTGGGGCAGCGCAATCGTCGTCGCGGTGGTGTTCCTCGCCGTCAACTTCGTGCTGACCTCGGTGGTGCAGCCGAAGTTCGTCGGCGACGCCGTCGGCCTCTCGGTGTCCTTGACGCTGGTCGGGCTCGTGTTCTGGGCCTGGCTGCTCGGACCGCTCGGCGCGGTGCTCGCCGTGCCGCTCACGTTGCTGGCCAAGGTGCTGCTCGTCGACGCCGACCCCCGGGCGCACTGGCTGGACGCCCTCGTCGGCAGCCGACCACCCGCACCGCCGCCGGAGCCCACGGCCTCGCCCGACTAGTCGCGGAGGAACGATGACGTCGCACCGCTACGAGTTCCGCATCGCCGGACACCTCGCGCCCAGCACCCGGGAGGCGTTCGAAGGCATGACGGTCCGCGACGCTCCGCCGGAGACCGTCGTCCGCGGCACCGTCGTCGACGACGCCCACCTCCACGGTGTGCTCGCCCTCATCCAGGACCTCGGGCTGCAGGTCGTCGCCGTGCAGCGGGTCGAGGACTGAACTCCCACCCGGTCCCCGGCCGTCGTCTCCAGGTTCAGCCGTTCCTCGCGGTGGCGGAGCCGGTGACGCGGTCGGGGTAGGTCTTGGTGAAGTGGACGGCCCAGACGAGCGCCACGATCGGGACGACCCAGTTCAGGGCGAGGTCGAGCAGGTACGGCGAGTCGGTGCCGGTGGGCTGGCCCTCCAGCGCGGCGACGACGACACCGGACAGGCCGATGACCACGATCGCCGCGCCCCACGCCGCCGACAGCACCCGGTTGATCTTCACGAAGACCGGTGAGGTCCAGGCCTCGCGGGGCAGGTCCTTCTTCGCGTACTCCGCGGTGAAGGGACGGACGCCGACCGTGGCCAGGATCAGCAGGCCGAGGACGACGCCGACGAGCGGGCGGCCCCACTCGAAGAGCCACTGGTCGACCTCGCGGCCGCCGACGAACCCGGCGACGGCCATCGTCGCGAACAGCACCCCGGAGTAGATGTTGAGCTGCATGGGGATGTTGCGGGCACGGTCCCAGAGCAGCGCGACGACGGTCATGGCGACGGCGATCAGTGCGCTCCAGGCGACGCCGTCGGCCGCGAGGCGCTGGGCGACGACGGTGAACGCGATCCAGGGCAGGAACGCGCCGACGAGGGACAGGGCGGACAGGGACGATCCGGACGTGGTGCGGGTGGTGTGGTGGCTGGTCATGGTCGTGCTCCCTTCGGGATTCGGATGTCGTGCGGGTGGTGTCGGTCAGCGACGCAGGAGGAAGTCGACGACGCGGGCCTGCGCGGCTGCGGCGTCGGGGTGGATGTAGAGGGCGAGGTGGGTGCCCCGGTCGAGGGTGAGCAGCTCGGCGCCGGGGACGGCGGCGGCGGCGAAGGTGCTGTGGGCGGGCGGCAGGTCGGCGTCGGCGGTGCCCTGGACGACCAACGTCGGTGCGGTGATCCTCCCGAGTTCGAGTGACGTGATCTCCGCGAACCGGTCGAGGTCGTTGCGGAAGCCGGCGCGGCGGACCTTGTCGGGCATGGAGGCGGGGCCGAGGTCCAGGACGAACTGTCGCGCGTCGGGATCGGCGAAGACCTGCTCGACCCGCGCGGTCAGTTCCTCCGGGCCGAGGTCGCCCTCGCTGCTGAGCGTGCCCTGGACGAACTGCTGGGGCTGGTGGGCGGCGAGCAGGCGCATCAGCCACTGACCGGGAGCGGTGGTGAACAGCAGCCGGGTCGGCAGGTCCTGGTGCGGCAGCTCGTACGCCCGGCTGACGGCGGCGTTCGCGACGAGCGCGGTGACCCGGCCGGGGTGGCGGACGGCGAACCGGTAGCCGGCGGGGCCGCCGCCGGACCACGTGTAGACGCCGGCCCGCTCGATGCCCAGGTGGTCGAGGAGTGCGGCGACGAGGTCGGCCTGCTCGTCGATGGTCGTCCGGCCCGCGAGATCGGTGCCGAGGTAGCCGGGCCGTGACAGCAGGATCGCGCTGATCCGGTCCCGCGGCAGCATGCGGGCCATGAGCGCGGCGGCGTCGATACCGCCGGGGCTGCCGTGCAGCACGACGACCGGGGCTCCGGTGCCGACGACCGCGTACTCGACGGGCCCGAGCGAGGTCTCGGCGATCGAGGAGGTGTACTCGGGGGCACGCGTGGCGTTCACGATCGGTCCTCTCCTGGTTGCGGAGCCGGGCCGGTTCCGCGTCGTCACCGACGTTGCCCTCACCGGCGAGCAGGAACATCCGCCATCCCGCTCGTATCTGCGCAAAATGGCAGCGGCGGACATCCGAGTGCGATGGCGGATGTTCCGGCCCGGCGACGGGGTCAGTGTCGAGCCATGAACACGACGCAGATTCCGCGGCCCACCGCCGTCGACACCAGCACCGACATCCACCTGACCGGGCCGTACGCCCCGGTCACCGCCGAGGTCGACGTCACCGACCTGCCCGTGGAGGGCGAGCTGCCCGCCGACCTCGACGGCGCCTACCTCCGCAACGGGCCCAACCCGCGCTTCTCCCCGGTCGGCAGCTACACCTATCCCTTGGACGGGGACGGCATGCTGCACCGCGTCGAGATCTCGGGGGGCCGGGCCCGCTACACCAACCGGTTCGTCCGCAGTCCCATGCTCGTCAAGGAGGAGGAGGTCGGGCACGCGATCTGGCCCGGGCTGCTCAGCCCGTGGCGGCCGGACGCCGACGAGGTCGGCCCCCACCTCGCGGGTACCGTCCGCGACCTCCCGGACATCAACGTGGTCCGGCACGGCGGGCGGCTGCTCGCCCTGGCCGAGTTCACCCTGCCGTACCGGATGTCGCCGCAGCTGGAGACCGTCGGGCCGGAGACCTTCGACGGCACGCTCCCGGCCGGCATCTGCGCCCATCCCAAGATCGACCCGGCGACCGGCGAGATGATCGCGTTCCACTACAACCTGCAGCCCCCGTTCCTGACGTGGACGACCATCGACCGGGACGGCACCGCGACCGCGCCGCGACCGGTCGAGGGGGTGGAGCGGCCCGTGATGATCCACGACATGGCGATCACGCCGCGGTTCGTGGTGCTCGTCCTGTCCCCGTTGTTCTTCGACGTCGCGGCGGCGATGCGGGGCGGGTCGATGCTGGCCTGGGAGCCCGAGACGGGCACCCGGATCGCGCTCGTCCCCCGTGACGGCGGGCCCGTGCGGTGGTGCGACGACGAGACCTTCTGGCTGTGGCACACCGTCAACGCGTTCGAGGCGAAGGACTCCGCCGACGCGGCGGCGGACGTCGTCGTCCTGGAGTACGCGGAGTGGGCCAAGCCGTCGGGGATCACGGCGGGCCCGTCGGGAACCCCGAGGATGACCCGGGCGATCCTCGACCCGGCCGCGGGCACCGTGCGCCGGGAGACGGTCTCCGACCTGAACGTCGACTTCCCCCGCATCGACGACCGGCTCCTCGGCCGCGAGCACCCGGTGTCGGCGTTCGCGCTGCGGACCTCCCGTCCGACGCCGCACCCCGGTGTGCGTGACGGCCTCGCGTGGCACGACGCCCGCACCGGGGCGATGTCGCGGTGGGAGCCCGCCGACGTGGCGGTCGGGGAGCCGGCGTTCGCGCCGGACCCGCGCTCGGACGACCCGGGCAGCGGGTGGTGGCTCGCATTCACCAGCACTTTCGGGACGGGCGAGTCCGCCCTGGTCGTCCTCCCGGCATCCGATCCCGCGTCGGGACCGGTCGCGACGGTCCGCATGCCGGTCCGGGTCCCGCTGGGGCTGCACGGGAACTGGTTGCCGTCGGTGTGACCCGCGGTCCGCGCACAGTCGACGTCCGGTGCGCAGCTCGCGGCGACCGCCGTGTCCGTCACGTTCGATACGTGCAATCCGGTCACGGCCCCACGAATCCCTGCGCCATGAGCAGGGCGCGGCCGTAGGCCGACTGTCGGCAACGGCACCGCTGATGGTACGAATCGACGTGGAGCCCTGAGCCCGTTCCGCGCGCCGGGCGCCTGACCGGTGGCCGACCCGGAGGCGCTGTCGGGGCCGGGAGCTCCGGTCGGCCGGGAGCGTGTCACCTGGGACGGAGCCCGGGGCGGGCCGTCGTGCAGAGAAGTGGGTCGCGGGTCACGCAGGCCGAGCCGTTCGGTCGTGGCAACCTCGTGGGCGACACACACCGGGCGTCCCCGGGGCGAAGAGATGGAAAGGACACGACGCGAGGCATGCATGAAGCACTGAGGTCGATCTACGAGCGGGTCCTGTCGCGCAACCCCGGCGAGGCGGAGTTCCATCAGGCCGTCAGCGAGGTCCTGGACAGCATCGGCCCTGCGGTGGACAAGCACCCGGAGTACGCGGACGCCCGGATCGTGGAGCGGATCTGCGAACCCGAGCGGCAGATAATCTTCCGGGTGCCGTGGGAGGACGACAACGGCGACATCCACATCAACCGCGGGTTCCGCGTCGAGTTCAACAGCGCACTGGGCCCGTTCAAGGGCGGCCTGCGGTTCCACCCGTCGGTGCTGCTGGACACGGTGAAGTTCCTCGGCTTCGAGCAGGTGTTCAAGAACGCGCTCACCGGGCTCCCGATCGGCGGCGGCAAGGGCGGCTCGGACTTCGACCCCCGGGGCCGGTCGGACCGCGAGGTCATGCGCTTCTGCCAGAGCTTCATGCTCGAGCTCTACCGTCACATCGGCGAGTACACCGACGTCCCGGCCGGGGACATGGGCGTCGGCGGTCGCGAGCTCGGCTACCTGTTCGGCCAGTACAAGCGCATCACGAACCGGTACGAGTCCGGCGTGCTGACCGGCAAGGGCCTGATCTACGGGGGCGCCCAGGTCCGTCGCGAAGCCACCGGCTACGGCTGCACGTTCTTCGTGGAGGAGATGCTGCGGGTGCGCGGGCAGTCCTTCGAGGGCAGGGACGTGGTGGTCTCGGGCTCGGGCAACGTCGCGATCTACACGATCGAGAAGGTGCACGAACTGGGCGGACGGGTCGTGGCCTGCTCCGACTCGGGCGGGTTCGTCCACGATCCCGCGGGCATCGACCTCGAGCTGCTCAAGGACGTCAAGGAGGTCCGGCGGGAGCGGATCAGCGCCTACGCCGACAAGGCCACCGGCGCCACCTACACGGACGGGGGCTCGATCTGGGAGGTGCCGTGCCAGGTGGCGCTGCCCTCGGCCACCCAGAACGAGCTCGACGCCGACGGCGCCGCCGCCCTGGTGCGCAACGGCTGTGTCGCGGTGGGGGAGGGAGCGAACATGCCGACCACTCCGGCCGCGGTGCGGGTGCTGACGGAGGCCGGGGTCGCGTTCGGTCCCGGCAAGGCCGCCAACGCGGGCGGCGTGGCTGCGTCGGCGCTGGAGATGCAGCAGAACGCGTCGCGCGACTCGTGGACCTTCGAGCACTCCGAGGCCCGGCTGCGCGACATCATGCGCGACATCCACTCCCGGTGTCACCAGACCGCCGAGGAGTACGGGGTGCCGGGGAACTACGTGGCCGGGGCGAACATCGCCGGCTACGCCCGGGTCGCGGAGGCGATGCTCGCGCTCGGCCTCGTCTGACCGTTCCTGCGGGGAGTGAGTCCATGACCATCGACGACGACCGGCTGCGCACGCTCGTGGACCGGGCCGACATCCACGACGTGCTCATGCGCTACTGCCGCGGGGTCGACCGGTGCGATGTCGAGCTGATCCGTTCCGTCTACCACCTCGACTCCGTCGACGACCACGGCTACTGGTCCGGCCCCGGCCAGGAGTTCCCGGAGTTCATCGTCGGGCGGCTGACGTCGGCCGCGCTGCGCACCACCCACGCGGTGGCGAACGAGCTGATCGAGCTCGACGGGGACACGGCGCGGGTCGAGACCTACGTCTTCGCCTACCTGTGGCGCGTGGCCCAGACCGAGGCCGAGGGGAGCGCGGACGGCAGCGCCGAGGCGCTCGACGTGTTCGCCGGCAGGTACGTGGACCAGTTCGCGCGGAGGGACGGGGTGTGGCGGATCGCGAGCCGCACGGTGGTGCACGACTGGTCGTGCACCCCACAGGTGCTCCCGCCGGCGCTCGGGTTGCCCCTCGACGCGTTCGTGCAGGGCAGGCGTGACCGTTCCGACCACTCCTACGGGACCTCCGGCACGTTGTGACGGCCCGCACCGCGACACGCGGTCGCAGGTGTTGCCACCATGTACATCGGCAGTGACATGGCGCAGAGTGCCGGAGACAGCGAACCACCGGTGCGGAGGTGTCATGTTCGGCGACGAGATCGTGCTCGGCCCGCTCCCCAAAGGGATCACACTCGCGAACGAGGGCGTGCAGAAGCGGATCTGGAACATCCTGGGCCACACGTACTACATGAAGGCCGCCAGCGACTCGAGCTTCGCCTTCGAGACGTACGACCCGCCCGGCACCGGTGTCCCACCGCACGTGCACCCGACCCAGGACGAGCACATCTACGTCCTCGAGGGCGTGTTCACCCTCTATCTCGACGGCCAGTGGGAGACGGCCGGGCCGGGGGACACGGTGCGGATGCCGCGCAACCTCCCGCACGCGTACTACAACCGCAGCGAGGCGCCGACGCGCGCGCTGTTCTGGGTGAGCCCGTCGGGGAAGCTCGCCCAGCTGTTCGACAAGCTCCACGACCTCGAGGACCCGGCCGAGGTCGTCCGGCTCTCGGCCGAGTGCGATGTGAACTTCCTGCCGCCCGGCTCGGTGGAGGGCGCCTGAGCGGCCGGCTCAGCCGGGGCGGTCGACCTGGGCTTTCGAGGCGCCGGTGACCTGGGCGTAGCCGTTGACGACGGCGTCGAGCTCGGCGGCGTCGATGACGTCGTCCAGCTGGGTGAAGCCGTCGGGGGCGCGTCGTTCGACCTCGTCGATGACGCCCTCCGGTCCGCCGACCCGGTTGCGCAGGACGATCTCGCTGGTCGCGGCCAGCCGTTCGTCCTCGTACGCGGCCAGCGCCGCGGCCGGGTCGGCGGCGTGCCGCAGGAGGCACGCGGAGAGGGCGGCCGCGTCCAGGATCGCCTGGCCGGCGCCGTTGGAGCCCATGGGGTACATGGGATGCGCGGCGTCACCGAGCAGCGTGACGCGGCCGTGCGTCCAGCGCGGCAGGGGGTCCCGGTCGCACATCGGGAACGCGAACGCCTCGGGGGTGGCCCGGACGAGCGCGGCGTGGTCGACCTCGTCGAGCCGGAAGCGTCCGACGTGCGCGTCGAGGTCGGCCGGGTCGGCGGGACGTGACCAGTCCTGCCGCTCGGGCGGCGGGTCGCCGGGCACGCCGGTGCGGATGCAGATGGCCCAGTTGGTGAGCGCAGTGTCCGGCGTCTGCCCTGCGCCGATCGGGTAGACGACCAGCTTCGCGGCCGTGCCGCCGGCGATGAGCATGGCCCGGCCGCCACCGAAGGTGGGCCAGTCGGTGGCGCCGCGCCACATCATGACGCCGTTCCAGCGGGGCGGGCCCTCGCCCGGGAACAGGAGTGCCCGGACGGTCGAGTGGATGCCGTCGGCGGCGACGAGGACGTCGCCGCGTGCCTCGTGCTGCCCGTCGGCGAACCGCACCCGCACACCGGACGCGTCCTGCTCGAACCCGACCAGCCGGTGCCCGGTCCTGACAGCGTCGGGGCCGAGCCGCTCACGCACCGCCCGCAGCAGCACGCCCTGCAGCCGGCCCCGGTGCAGGGAGAACTGCGGGAGCGTGAACCCGGCGTCGAGACCGCAGGGCCGGCGCAGGATCTCCTGCCCGAGCCGGTGCAGGTACGACAGCTGCGTGGTGCGGACCGCCACCTCGTCGAGACGGTCGAGCAGCCCGAGCGCCGCGAGCTCCTCGACGGCGTGCGGCAACGCGTTGATGCCGACGCCGAGCTCACGGATCTGGCGGCCCTGCTCGTAGAGCTCGCACTCGACACCGTCCTGATGCAGGCGCAGGGCGGTGGTCAGCCCACCGATCCCCGCGCCGACGACGACGACCTTCATCCCGTACCCCCCAGTCCGGCCGTCCTCAGCATGGACCGGGCGTGCCGCTCACGCCAACAGCGTCCCGGGCGCCGGCTCGTAGGGCCGGAAGAAGTCGTTGGCCGGGGCGCCGGCGAGGGTCAGGACGAGCGCCGGGACCGCGACGCCGTCGATCTGCTCGCGGACGATGTCGGCGTGCCCCGCGTGCCGGGCGTACTCCTCGACCAGATGCAGCAGGTAGTAGCGGGCGTGGATCGGGCGGGCGTCGACGATGCCCTCCCAGGGCGCGGGCGGCGCCATGGCGTCGGCAGCCGGGTCGATCGACGTGAGCAGGGCCAGCAGCTCGGCGCGGGCCTTGTCGAAGTCGTCGATGGTCCCGGCGACCGTCTCGTCGTCGCGCACGACGAACCCGTCCGCGTACGCGGCGTACGCCTCGGCGTCGAGGGGCCTTTCGACGACGTCGGACGTCAGCCGCGGCACCGCCCCACGCAGGCCCTGGGCGGCGTGCTTGATGATCCCGCCGATCGACAGTGCGCTCCGGCACGGCGTCTGGCGGGCCTGTTCCTCGGTGAGCCCGAATGCGGCCGACCGGATGGCGGTGAGCTGCTGGTCCAGGTAGTTCACGATCCCGGTGATCTCGTCGTGGCGGGCGGGTGCGTACATCGGGTCCTCCGTGGTTCGGCGTCGGACACGACTCTGGCCCCACTTGCGGTCGGATCCCGGCCACAAGCTCGTCAGAAGAGCTCCGGGGTCGGCGGTGGCGTGTCGTCGAGGAACGCGGTGACCATCGGGACCAGCACCGCCGTCGCGCCCGAGATCCCGACGTGCGACATCGCCGGCAGGATCACCAGCCGCGCGGCCGGGGGCTCCGACAGCATCCCCGACGCCGCGGCCTGCTCGTCGCCACCACCGCGCAGCCGGAACATCTCGACCGCGTGCTCGGGGCGCACCCCGTCGGCGTCGCCGACGACGACCATCGTCGGCGCCGTGATCGACCGCATCTCGTCGTCGCTGATCTGCTGGTCGTCGCGGTTGAGGACCTTCATCTTCTCCAGGTAGGCGTCGAACGCGGCGGGATCGGGGGTGTGCTCGGCGAACGCCTTCTCGACAGGCGAGCCTGCGAACGCGGCGGCACTCAGCTGCCCGATGACCTCGCCCACCACCGGGTACCAGCCGTCGCGGCGGAACGTCGCCGACACCGGGACGAGCTTGCCGACGAGCTCCGGGTGCCGCAGCGCGAGCTGCAGCGCGACGCCACCGCCCTGTGAGTAGCCCAGCACGTCGGCACGGCCGACACCCAGCGCGCGCAGCAGCGCGGCCGCGTCGTCGGCGAACCGCTCGTACGACATCGCCCGCGGCGTGTCCGGTGTGCGGCCGTGCCCCTGCTGGTCGAAGACGATCACGGGCCGGGCGACCGCGAAGGCCGCGGTCCACGACGCCATCGAGTCGGTCCCCATGAACGCGCCCGGGATCAACAGCAGCGGGGTCCGCGACGAGCCGAGGTCGCCGTGGACCTCGAAGTACAGATCCAGGCCGTTGATCTGCTGCCTCATGACGGGCCGTACAGCCGCGCGACGTCGGGGGAGTCGAGCCACTTCGAGTAGGTGGGCGATGTCGGCCATCCCGCGGGCGAGTCCTGCCACTCCTCCTGGCGGCCCCACGGCAGCACGTCGACCAGCGGGAAGGTGTGGCTGAGCTGCTCGGTGCCGCGACCGTCGGTGTGCCAGGTGCGGTGGACCGTGTCGCCGTCACGCAGGAACACGTTCACCGCGAAGCCCGCTCCGGGGCCGGCGCCCATGTCGGTGCTGAACGGGCTCTCCGACGACGAGTACCAGTCCATCCGGTTGCCGACCTTCTCCCGGTAGGCCAGCGCCTCGTCGATCGGCCCGTGGGTGACGACGACGAAGCGGGCGTCGTAGGCGTCGAGGAAGCCCAGCCGCACGTACTGCGAGGTCAGCCCGGTGCAGCCGCCGCACTGCCACTCCGCGTCGTCGAACCACATGTGGTTGTAGACGATGAGCTGGGAGCGTCCGTCGAACACGTCGACGAGGGGTACGGGGCCGTCCGGCCCGATCAGTGTGTAGTCGGGCAGCTCGACCATCGGCAGCCGGCGACGCTGCGCGGCGATGGCGTCGAGCTCACGGGTCGCGGCCTTCTCCCGCACCCGCAGCTCGTCGAGCGCAGCCTGCCACGTCTGCTGGTCGACGACGGGCGGCAGGGCGCCGGCGGTCTGCTCGGTCATGGTTCCTCCGTGAGACTCGGATGAACAGTTCGACGTGTGGACGACGCGTGGGCCCGGAACTCATCGGTGCCGACGTCATGTCGTGACCGTGCCGGAAGGCACCGACGATTCGTGGCTGTGGCCGATGAGATTCCGGCGTGGCCGGCGTCTTCTCCTCGACGGGCCGACGAAGGAGCAGCAGGTGAGCGGGATCAAGGTGTTGGTGGCCGGGGCGAGCATCGCGGGGCCGGCGTTGGCGCACTGGCTGCGGCGGCGGGGCGCCGAGGTGACGGTGGTGGAGCGGGCGCCGGGGCTGCGTCCCGGTGGGCAGGCGGTCGATGCGCGCGGGGTGACCAAGGACGTCATCCGGCGCATGGGCCTGGACGCGACGATCCGCGCGGCCTGCACCGACACCGCCGGCGCCTACACGGTCGACGCCGACGGGACGGTGCTGGCGACGTTCAGTGCGGAGGACGACGGTGGCGACGGGTTCATCGCCGACATCGAGATCCTGCGCGGGAACCTGTCCCAGGTCCTCTACGACGACACCCGCGACGGCGTGGAGTACGTCTTCGGCGACCGGATCGCGGAGATCTCGCAGGACGCCGACGGGGTCGACGTGGTGTTCGCGGGCGGGGACCGGCGTCGTGTCGACCTGGTGATCGGGGCGGACGGGCTGCACTCGGCGTTGCGCGCCATGGTGTTCGGGCCGCGGGAGCAGTACGTCCGCCACCTCGGTCACGTGCTGGCGTTCTTCACCGTGCCCAACGAGTTCGGGATCGACCGCTGGTTGATCGACCACCAGGACGCGGAGTCGGGCCGGTCCGCCGGGCTGCGGCCCATCGGCGACCCGGCCTCGGTGATGGCGATGATGTCGTTCCCCGCGGCCGAGTTCGACGTCGACCATCGCGACATCGACGCCCAGAAGCGTCTGCTGCGGGAGAAGATGGCGGGCCTGGGCTGGTCGACACCGCAGATCCTGGCGCACCTGGACGACAGCCCGGACTTCTACCTCGACCAGATCGCCCAGGTGGTGATGGACGGCTGGTCGAGCGGGCGGGTGGGCCTGCTGGGGGACGCGGCGTTCAGCTCGTCGCCGATGTCGGGGCAGGGGACGGGCCTGGCCCTGGTGGGGGCGTACGTGCTGGCCGGGGAGCTGGCCGCCGCCGGCTGGGACCCGAAGGTGGGGTTCGCGGCGTACGAGGCGTGGATGCGCCCGTTCGTCGAGGCCAACCAGGAGATCGGCCGGATGCACGCGGCCACCCGCGCCGTGACCGACGAGCCGGCTCCGGAGCCCGACATGGAGGCGTTGATGGACCTCGTCGACCGCGCGGTCAACGGTCCGGCGCTGCCCGACTACGCCGGCGTGCCGGACTCGGGTCGGGCACCGTGACCGATCCGGTCGACCGGACGTGCGACGTCGTCGCTACGCGGGCTTCCGGGCGATCAGGACCCCCCGGTCGGCGGCCGTCGGCCGGTGCTCGATCCCGACGAAACCGACACCCTCCGCGATCTCCGTCAGCTCCCCGACCGACCAGCACTTCCCGGGTGTCGAGTGCATCAGCAGCACCGAGTACTCCGCCACCGGCAGCGGCCCTCGCTTGTCGGCTGCGACGTGGGTGTCGTGGTCGAGGAGCGTGCCGCCGGGGGCGAGCGCCTCGAACGACGACCGCAGCAGGTGCTCGACCCGCGGCCGGTCCCAGTCGTGCAGGACCTGCGAGAACAGGTGCACGTCGTACCCGGTCGGGAGCGGGTCGGTGAACATGTCGCCGGTGACGACGTCGAGGCGGTCGGCGTGACCGCGGCTCTCGATCAGCGTCCGGGCGGCGACGTCGACGGGCGCGCGCTCGAACACGGTGCCCCGGGCGTCCGGCGCCGCGTCGAGCAGTGCCGTCGCGTAGATGCCGGAGCTGCCGCCCACGTCCAGCAGCGCGCCGACCGCGACGTCGTCGACGGCCGCGGCGAGCCGCGGGGCCAGGTAGGCGCCGCGCGCGTCCATCGCGGAGGTGATCCGCTCGGCGAACGCGACGTCGCCCAGCCGCCCGGACCAGTCGGCGTCCTGGGCCGTGGCGCCGGGCTTCGCGCTGCCCCATGCCGCCTGCTCGTCGGTACGCAGGACGTGGGCGAGCTCGGCCACCGCCGGCCGCTCGGACAGCGACCCGTAGTAGGCCCGCAGGTCGAGCGGGGAGCCCGCGGTCAGGTGGCAGCGGCCCAGGTCGGTGACCGTGACGACGTCGCCGCCGGCCACGTCGCGGTCGACGAGCCCGTGCGCCGCGCACAGCGTGAACAGCACGTCGGCCGGGCGGGCCGCCAGGCCCAGGAGGGCGCACGCGTCGGCGACGGTGACCGGACCGCGCGCGGCGAGCCGGGTGAACAGGTCGAACTCGGTGACGGCGGCGAGCAGCAGGTCGGCGGCGTAGACGCCGTCGCGGATCCGGTACAGACCGGTGGGGTCGGGAGCGTGGGCGACGGCGGAGACGGGGTGACCCTCACCGTGGGTCCACATCGGACGGCTGGACAACCGACCCCCCAGCTGTTCCGGCTCCCCACAGGTCTCATGTGGAATAGTGCCGTTTGGAAACGTCGTCGTGTCGAAGCAAGGACGTACGCTGCATGGAGAACCCTACGGTGCAGGTCAGCCTGGCGCTACTGCTCGCCCGGGCCGAGCGGTACGTGACCGACCGCCTCGACGACGCACTCCGCTCGGCCGGGCTGACCGTCGACCAGTACCGCGTCCTGCTCCAGCTCGTCGACGGGCAGGGACACTCGATGGCCGAGATCGCCGAGCGGGCGGTCCTCGCCGCCGCGACGCTGACCCGTGTCGTGGACCGGCTCAGCCAGCTGAAACTCGTGCACCGGCGGATCGACGCGCTCGACCGGCGACGGGTGCTGATCTTCATGTCGCACCGCGGCGCGCCCGTCCTGCAGCAGGTCGTCAACCAGGAGGACGAGCTGCGCGCCGACCTCGAGGCGCGGCTGGGGGTGGCCGACCTCGGCCACCTGCTCGAGACCCTCGCGGCCATGGTCGAGGCGCCCGCCGAGGCCCCGGCGGCGCGCTGACCCTGCGCCTCCCGCTGTCGGCGCCACCGCCCGCCGCAGCCGTTGGTCGTTCCGTATGGAAGAGCTGGACGCAACGACCCGGGGACGTCGCGACACCGGACGTCCCGGCGACCGGCACCGTCCCCGACCTACCGTCAGGGGCGGCCGCGGGCCCCGGCGATGCGGGCCTCCCGGGCCCGGACCGCGTCGCTCGTCGACGCAGGGACCACGTACGACGAGTCGTCGACGATCGCGTCCCAGCGTGCGAGGAGGTCCTCCGGGCCGAGCCCGTCGGCGACGATCCCCGACGTCTCCGCCCACATCACCCGCGCGAAACGCCCCAGCCCCGCGCTGAGGACCTCGCCCGTGCACGGGCACGACTCGTGGGCCAGCAGGAGCAGCATCGGCGCCGCCTGGCCGGGACCCCGCGTCGGGTCCGGGGCGTGGTCGGCGGCCAGCGGCGGCAGGCCCGACTGCGCACGGAACTCCGGATCGGTGACCATCCGGGTGTCCGCCGCGGGCGCCATCATGTTGACGAGAATCCCGTGGTCGCGCCCGGCGTCCGCGAGCGAGCGGCCGAGCGACACGCACGCGCCCTTCGCCGTCGCGTACGACACGAGGTGGCCGCCGCCGAACATGCCGACCGACGTCGTCAGCACCACCCGGCCGTACTGCTGCGCGACGAGATGCGGCCACGCCGCGCGCGTGACGGCGAACGAGCCGACGACGTGCACGTCGAGATGACGGCGCAGGTCCGCGGGCCGGAGCCCGGGCAGCGCGCCCGGGACGAGGATCCCGGCGTTGTTGACCACGACGTCGACGCGGCCCCACGCCTCCACCGCCGCGCCGACGACCGAGGCGGCACCCTCCTCGGAGGCCACGTCGGAGTCGTCGGCGATCGCCTCGCCCCCCGCCGACCGGATCTCCTCGGCGACCGTGGCCGCCGGCGTCGCGTCGGCACCTTCGCCGAACAGGCTGCCGCCCAGATCGTTGACCACGACCCTCGCGCCCCGCGAGGCGAGGGCGAGCGCGTAGGAACGCCCCAGCCCGCGGCCTGCGCCCGTCACGACCGCCACCCGGCCGTCGAACCGCATCTGGTCTCGCGACGACGTCGATGTCATGTCGGCAGACTCGCCGGGCGGTGCCCGTTCGTCAACGCCCGCCGGACGCGAGCTCCGCGACCATCGCGCGGACGCCGTCGACGAGTGACCTCTGTGGACGCCAGTCGAGGTCCGCAGCGGCGGCCGTCAGGTCGAGGGCGCCCGGCCATCCCTGGGCCGCAACGGGATCCGGCGGATCAGCCGCGGCGCGAACCCGCGGATCGGCCTCCCTGACAGCGGCGATCACCTCGGCGACGGTGTGCACCGCGCCGCCGCTGACGTTGTAGGCGCCGGCGACACCGGGGGCGTGCAGGGCCGCGCGGACCGCGGTGGCGACGTCGTCGACGTGCACGTACTGCTGCGGGGCATCGGCCGGGATCCGGACCCGGGTCGGACGGCCGGCAGCAGCGTCGTCGAGCAGGCCGCGGATCAGGCACGCGGTGCGCCGGCGCGCCCCGAACACCGTGGAGATCCGCAGCGAGACGCCGGTGACACCGTGGTCGTGGTGGTAGCCGGCGACCAGATGCTCGGCGGCGGCCTTGGTCGCGCCGTAGACGTCGAGCGGTCGCAGCGGGGTCGACTCGGTGACGGGCCCGGGCGGGGTCGCGCCGTACGCGGCGATCGACGAGCAGTACACGACGCGGGCGACACCGTGGCGGCGGGCGGCCTCGAGGAGGTTCGCGGTGCCGCCGATGTTCGCGTCGACGACCACGCGCGGATCGTCCCGGGCGACCATCGGTCCGGACACGCCTCCGCAGTGGACGATCGCCGTCACGCCGTGGGCAGCGACCACCGCGTCGACGGCGGCGGGATCGGTGACGTCGCAGGGCAGCTGCGCGTACCCGTCGGCCGCGCGGCTCACGCGGTCGACCGCGACCACCCGTTCGCCGTCGGCCTCCAGCAGCAGCCGCACGGCATGACCGACGAGGCCCGCCGAACCGGTGACGAGGATGCATCCACCGGCCGCCCGAGGTCCGTCCGGGAGGCGTGCGTCGGCCTCAGGTGCCACGGCGCAGGCGGGCGAGCTCCTCCAGCACCTCGGCGGCAGCCTCGGTGTCCTCGACCAGGAAACCCGACCCCGTCTCCGGCGGTGGCGCCTCGTTGAGCACCGTGATTCCGAGGTCCCCGGCCTGCAACGGCTGCGGCTCCTCGTCGGCGGAGACGATCCTGACGGCGGCGGTGACGCCGGCCTCGGCCCGCAGGCCGTCGAGATCCTCCGGTGCGACGAAACGCAGCCCGGCCTTGGCGCCCGACAACAGCATCAGCTCGAAGACCTGGTCGGGGTCACGCCGCGACACGACCGCCACCGTCGTGTGGGCCAGCGCCACCAGGATGCTCAACGACTCGGAGGTCAGCTGCTCGGCACGCGCACCGTCGGGATCGCCGAGGTCCGGGGCGATCGCGCCGTCGAAGTCGCAGGCGACGAGCAGCCGTGGGGTCGTGGCGATGCGGTCGAGGGCGCGCCACAGCTCGTCGAGGTCGTCCATCGTCGGCTCCTCTCGTGGTGTACCTGTCCACTCTGCGAGGTCCCGGCGCCGGGCG
This sequence comes from Pseudonocardia sulfidoxydans NBRC 16205, assembly GCF_007989085.1. Taxonomy (GTDB): domain Bacteria; phylum Actinomycetota; class Actinomycetes; order Mycobacteriales; family Pseudonocardiaceae; genus Pseudonocardia; species Pseudonocardia sulfidoxydans. The sequence continues at coordinate 82,631 of NZ_BJVJ01000008.1, read as the reverse complement.
AAAGCGCTGACGCCGCAACCGGGCGTCGCGAGTACGGGATCGACACCCACGGGTGAAGGGCTGGGGTCATGCGGGGAGCGACGGATGCCGCGAATCGTGGTCGCCGCCGCCGTGCTCGTCGCCTCCGCCGTGGGCATCGTGCCGTCGCCGGTCTTCGAGGCCGTCGGCCGGGCGCGGCACAGGCGTGACGGCGGCGGGGTCACGGCCGATCCGACGGATGAGGCACGCGAGGTGGCCCGGCGGAGGTCGTGAGTGGCGATAGTCGCTCCAGCGACGATCGCCACTCACAGGGTCCGGCGGACCGAGCGCGCGCCGGAGGGCAAGGCCCTGGCCGTCCGGCGCGCACTCGTCGACCAACCGGTCGGTGACGCCGGGCCCCCCACGGGCCCTGCGCCGCCCCTGTGCCGCGACCCGGTCCCTCCGGCCCCCCACGGGCCTCGGTTCCGGTCGTTCTCACGGTGTTCGGTTGGTTCGTCCGCTGAAAAAGACTTTGCCCGATTAGGGGCATTGCCGACAGGGGGTTTACCCCACTTCGCGGCACGGACGTGGTGGATGGGCGGTGTCGCCGGGGCGTCAGGACACCGCCCATCCCTGCATCATTCAACGATCCCGACACGAAGCGGGCGCGCCGGACCACCCGGTCGGGTGCTGCCGCGGGCTTGCTCGTGAGGTGCAGCCGGCCGATCACGGCCGATCACGGCCGTGCGTGGTCGCGTGGCCGGCTCGGGCGGGGGGTGTGGCGGCGGCGGGCGTCGGTGGCGAGGAGCATCGTCGTGGACCGGCCGATCGTCCCCAGCTCGAGGGCGACCAGTGCGACCGCGATGGTGAACCCGACACAGGCGAGTGCGATTGCGAGATCTCCCCACATGGCTCCTCCTTCGTCGGAAGTATCGTTCCACGATAAGACTGTGTCGCATTGCGATGCAACCTGTGCGTGGCAGAGTCGGGCCGTGCCCGGGCTGACGCACACCGACTACGCGAACCTGCTGCGCTTCCGCACCGCACTGCGCCGGTTCGACAGCTGGAGCCGCGAACAGGCCGGCCAGGTCGGCCTGACCCACGCCCAGCACCAGCTGCTGCTCGCGGTGAAGGGCCACGACGACCCACGCGGCCCGACGATGAGCGAGGCCGCCGCCTACCTGAACGTCCGCCACCACAGCCTCGTCGGACTCGCCGACCGGGCCGAGACCGCGGGCGTCCTGCAGCGCACACGTGACGACGCCGACGGACGCACGGTGCGGCTGCGCCTGACGGACGCCGGGGAGGAACGCATCACGCAGCTCAGTGAGCTGCACCTGGCCGAGCTCTCCCGGCTGGAGCCGATGCTGCGCCACCTCGTCGCCGGGCCCGACGGCGACTCACCCGGCTGATCATGCATCGGGGGCGCGGTCGCGGGGTACCGACCCACGTCGCGTGGCCGCCCCGGCTCCCCGTCGTTACCCTTCGGCGAGGTCTCCCCGGGCCATGATTGGGAGTTCGATGTCCGTTGTGCGAGAGGGCTCCGGCAGCCCGTTCGCGCGCGGGGGAGAGCTCGGCAGGGTCATGGCGGGCCTCGACTGGTCCGCGACGGCCGTCGGCACCCCCGAGACCTGGCCGCCCGCCCTGCGCAGCGTCGTGCGGATCCTGCTCGGGTCTCGCTTCTCGATGTGGATGGGCTGGGGCTCCGAGCTCACCGTCTTCTACAACGACGCCTACCGGCGCGACACCCTGCGCACCAAGCACCCGAGGGCACTCGGCAGGCCCGCCCGCGAGGTGTGGGCGGAGATCTGGAACGACATCGGGCCCCGCATCGAGTCCGTGCTGGCGACGGGTGAGGCCACCTGGGACGAGAACCTGCTGCTGCTCCTCGAACGCAGCGGCTACCCCGAGGAGACCTACCACACCTTCTCCTACAGCCCCCTCGCCGACGAGGACGGCGTCGCCGCCGGGTTCCTCTGCGTCGTCACCGAGAACACCGACCGCGTGCTGTCCGAGCGGCGGATGTCGACGCTGCGCAACCTGTCGACCGCGCTGACCGGGGCGCGTTCCGAGCGGGAGGTCGTCGCGGCCGTCCGCGACCAGCTCGCGGGCGCCACCCGCGACCTGCCGTTCACCGCGGTCTACCTGACCGACCCCGACGGCGACACGGCACGGCTGGCCTGCGCCGCGGGTGTCGAGCCGGGGTCGGCCGGGACACCCGAGCAGGTCGGCGCCGACCACCCCTGGAACCGCCAGGAGGTGCGCACGGGTGCCACCGTCGTCGTCGACGACCTGCCCCGTCTCCTGCCGGACCTGCCCGTCGGTGCATGGGGCCGGCCGCCCCACCAGGCCATGGTGCTGCCGCTCGGCCCGGTGCAGGAGGACACGGTCACCGGCTTCGTCGTCGCCGGGCTGAACCCCCACCGAGCCCTCGACGAGGGCTACCGCGGGTTCGTCGAGCTCCTCACCACTCAGGTCGCGTCGGGCCTGCTCAACGCCCGCGCCTACGAGGCCGAGCGCACCCGCGCGGAGGCGCTCGCCGAGCTGGACCGGGCCAAGACCGACTTCTTCTCCAACGTCTCGCACGAGTTCCGCACCCCGCTCACGCTGATCATGGGTCCGATCGAGGAGCTGCGCCGCGACGCCGACCCCGGGCCGGTCGACGCGGCGCGGTTGCGGACGGAGCTGGACGTCGTGCACCGCAACGGGTTGCGGCTCGGCAAGCTCGTGAACAGCCTCCTCGACTACTCCCGGCTGCAGGCGGGCCGCATCGACGCCCGGTTCGCGCCCGTGGACCTGGCGCAGCTGACCGCCGAGCTCGCGGGGGCGTTCCGCTCCGCGATCGAGAGCGCGGGCATCGGCTTCGTCGTCGACTGCCCGCCGCTGCCCGCGCCCGTGCACGTCGACCGCGACAGCTGGGAGAAGATCGTCCTCAACCTGCTGTCCAACGCCCTCAAGTTCACCTTCGACGGCGACGTCCGGGTCGAGCTGCGCGAGGTCGGCGGTGTGGCCCGGCTGACCGTGGCCGACACCGGCGTCGGCGTCGCCGCGGCCGAGATCCCGCGGCTGTTCGAACGGTTCCACCGGGTCACCGGGGTGCGGTCGCGGTCCACCGAGGGCAGCGGCATCGGGCTGGCCATGGTCCGTGAGCTCGTCGGCCTGCACGGCGGGACGATCTCCGCCGAGAGCACCCCGGAGGTCGGGACGACGTTCGTCGTCGAGGTGCCGTTCGGCACCTCCCACCTGGCCGCCGACCGGATCGACGACGCCCCCGCGACGCTCGGGGCCGCCCCCCGGCTCGCCGAACCCTTCGTGACGGAGTCGCTGCGCTGGCTGCCCGGAACCGTCGCCCCCACCTCGGCGGAGACCCCCGTCGGCGCCGCCCGGGTACTGGTCGCCGACGACAACGCCGACATGCGCGACTACCTGCGTCGGCTGCTGGCCGACCGGCACGTCGTCGAGGTGGTGCCCGACGGCCGCGCCGCGCTCACCTCCGCGCTCGCCGACCCGCCCGACATCGTGGTGTCCGACGTGATGATGCCCGGCATCGACGGCCTGGAGCTGCTCGCACGGCTGCGGGCCGACCGACGGACCGCCCGGGTCCCGGTGCTGCTGCTGTCCGCCCGCGCCGGGGAGGAGGCGGCCGTCGAGGGGATGGCCGCGGGTGCCGACGACTACCTGGTCAAGCCGTTCGCCGCCGCCGAGCTGCTCGCGCGCATCGACGGCACGCTGCGGCTGAGCCGGGCCAGGACCGAGGCCGAGCACCGGTTACGCATGCTGGCCGACGCGACGCCCGCGCTCATCTGGGCGGACGGCCCGGACGGCGACCGCGCCTTCGTCAACCGGGCATGGCGGGACTACACCGGCGCCGAGGACCCCGGGGCGTGGCGCACACTCGTCCACCCCGACGACGCCGACCGCTACGACACGCGGCGTGCGGCGGCCGCCGAGGCCGGCGCCGGATTCGAGATCGAGTACCGGCTCCGCGGTGCCGACGGGCGGTACCGCTGGGTGCTCGACCGCGGCGTCCCGGTCCAGGGAGCCGGGACCGGCTACGTGGGCGGGTGCCTCGACATCGACGCCCGCGTCCGCGAGGAGGAACGGCAGCGGCTCGTCGCCCACGTCGGGGCGGCGATGGAAGCGCTGTCGACGGTCGACGAGCGCCGGGACGTCCTCGTGCGCGCCCTGGTCGACGAGGGCGTGGCCGATCTCGCGGGGCTCGTCGTCACCGCCGACGACCGGGCCGTGGCAGCCCGGGACGCGGAACTCCTCGCCCTGATCGACGCCGACTCGCACCGGCTGCTCGACGTCGCGGCCTCCCCGCGGCTGGTCGCGCCGGGCGACGCCGGGTTCCTCGCCGACGGGTCGCCGGAGCACCGGGAGCGCTGGGACGCCCTCGGGGTGCGCAGCGTCGCGCTGGTCCCGCTGGCGGCGCGCGGCCGCATCGCCGGGGTGCTCGTCGCGGGCCGGACCGCGCCCGCCGCGCCGCAGGACGACGACGACCTCGCGCTGCTCGTCGAGATCGGCGGACGGGCCGCCGTCGCGCTGGACAACGCCCAGCTGTTCGCCAGCGAGCAGGCGACGACCGCACGGCTCACCCTGCTGCAGCAGGCCACCGCGGCGCTGTCGGCCGCGCCGACGCCGCTGCGCGTGGGTGAGGTCGCGACGGAACAGTTCCAGCAGCTCACCGGGGCCGTCGCGGCCGGGGTGTGGGAGCTGCGCGCCGACGGCGTCCTGGAGGCGCTGGCGCTGCGCGGCTGGGACCCGCGCGTCGAGCGCGACTGGACCACCCTGCCGACCGACTCCGAGGACCCGACGGCGGAGGCCGTCCGCGCCGGCGTGCCGATGTGGGTGGAGACCGACGACGACTGGCGCACCCGCTACCTGGGCATCCGCGACCTCGTCCGCAGCGACTACGGGTACGCGTCGGTGTCGTCGGTGCCGCTGCTGAGCGCGGGCCGCTGCATCGGCGTCGTGTCGATCGCGTTCGTCGAGGAGCGGGTGTTCACCGACGTCGAGCGCACCGCCGTCATGGCATTGGCCGAGCAGGGCGCCGAGGCGCTGCGCCGGGCCGAGCTGCTGGCCGCCGAGAGCGACGCCCGCCGGGCCGCGGAGAAGTTCACCGCCGTGGTCGCCGCCCTGTCGCGGGCGGTCACCCCCGCCGAGGTCGGGCAGGTGATGCTGCAGCACGCCGACGACCTCGGGGCCGAGGAGGCCGCCGTCGTGCTCGTCCAGGAGGGGCTGCTGGAGGTCCTCGCCACGTCCGGGTCGGCGGACGTGGCGCGGGTGCCGCTCCGCGCTGGGCATCCCCTGGCCCACGCGTCGCGGACCGGCCGGCCGGTGTGGGTGGGGGAGGGCTCGGAACAGGCCTGGCGCGGCCGGACGTTGCGGGCCGGGCAGATCGATCTCCCCGACGAGGTCGCGGTGCCGCTCGTCCTCGCCGGGGCGACGCTCGGTGCGCTGGGGCTGCGGTTCCCCGACACCGCCGCCCCGCTGTCCGACGAGGCCCGCACCGCCCTGCTCACGGTGGCCGCCCAGTGCGCCCAGGCCATCGACCGGGCCCGGCTGCACGAGGCCGAGCACGAGATCGCCGCCGTCCTGCAGCGCAGCCTGCTCCCGCGCGAGGTCGTCCCGCTCGACGGGCTCGCCGTCGCCGCCCGCTACCGCCCCGGCGCCGCCGGCGTCCAGGCCGGTGGTGACTGGTACGACCTGTTCCCCGTCGGCATCCCCGGTGGTGGCGACGGGATCGCGCTCGCCGTGGGCGACGTCGTCGGGCAGGGCGCCGCGGCCGCCGCGGTCATGGGCCAGCTGCGGGTGGCGCTCTCCGGGGCGCTGCGCGAGGGCCGCACGCCCGCCCAGGCGCTCGAGACCCTCGACGGCTACGTCGGTTGGATCCCCGGCGCGGTGGCCTCGACTGCGGCCTGCCTGATCCTCGACCGGGGCACCCGGACGCTGTGCTGGGCGCGCGCGGGCCACCTGCCGCCGCTGCTGGTCGACGCCACCGACGCCGGTTTCCTCGAGGGCGGCCACGGGACCGTGCTGGGCATGACGGGCAGGCCGCCCTACACGGAGGGGACGACCGTCGTCCGGCCCGGCGCGACCCTGCTGCTCTACACCGACGGTCTCGTCGAACGCCGCGGCGAGCTGATCGACGACGGCCTGGAGCGGTTGCGCGCGGCGGCCGCCGAACTGGCCGACGCCCCGCCGGAACAGCTCGTCGACGGCCTGCTCGAACGGCTCGCCGAGCAGGACGTCCATCTCGACGACGTCGCCGACGTCGCGGTCCGGTTGCTTCCCGGCCCGCTCGACCTGCAGGTGCCCGCGGACGCGGGCGAGCTGCGGGGGCTGCGCCGGCGGATCGCGGCGTGGGCGCGGCTCGCGGCGCTGGACCCGCTGCTCGTCGACGACCTCCAGCTCGCGCTCGGCGAGGCCGCGGCCAACGCCGTCGACCACGCCTACCCGCCGGACGCCCCCGGCACCGTCGACGTCCGGGTCGCGGCGGGCACCGCCGGCGCGGTGCACGTCGTCGTCGCCGACCACGGCACCTGGCGGCCGGCGCCCGTCGACAAGGGGAACCGCGGCCGGGGTCTCGACCTCATCCGTTCCCTCGGCCGGGACGTCGACATCCGCCACGGGGCCGACGGGACCGTCGTCGAGTTCGTGATCGTCCCCGAGGGGACGGCCGACGACACCCCGGTGCACCCCGGTCCCGCTCCGGCCGCGCCGGGCCTGCAGGTGGTGCGCGAGCAGGGCCGGACGCGCGTCGAGATCAGCGGCGAGATCGACCTCGCGTCCGTCGACGACCTGCGTCCCGACCTGCTCGCGCTGCTCCACACCGTGGGCCCGGGCGAGGAGGTGCACCTCGACCTCGACGGTGTCGGCTACCTGGCCAGCGCCGGCGTCGGCATGATCGTGGACCTGGTGCGGCAGGCCGCCGCACGGTCGATCCGGCTCGGGTTCGGCGCCCGGCCCGGGACGCCCGCCGCCCGCATCCTCGGGCTGGCGCGGATCGGGCCGGACGTCGGCTGACCCGGCCCCGTCGGCCGACGGGTGGGCCCGGGGGCCGGACGTACTCGGCGGACCGGCTACGCCTCGGCGCGCACCGGCACGGTCGTCGACGCGCTCCGGTCCGGCGGCAGCTCCACCGTCGCGCACAGGCCACCGCCCCGGCGCGGCGTCAGCGTCAGGGTGCCGTCGTGGGCGCGGGCGATGCTGCGGACGATCGCCAGCCCCAGGCCGACACCCGGGTGGTCGGTGCGGGTGCGCTCGGCGCCCCGCCGGAACGGCTCGGCCAGGGTGGACACCAGCCGCGGGTCGAGCGGTGTGCCGGTGTTCTCGACCGTCAGCACCACCGACGCGGCCCGGGTGCCGGTCGCGATCCGGACGGCCCCGCCCCCGGGCAGGTTGTGGACGATCGCGTTGTGCACCAGGTTCGTCGTCAGCTGCAGCAGGAGCGCGTGCGAACCGACGACCCGCGCCGGGTCGGCGACGGACTCGACCGTCACACCGCGCGCCTCGGCCGGCGGCAGCAACGTCTCGACGGCGTCCTCGGCCAGCAGCGACAGGTCGACGTGCTCGCGGGCGACGGACCGCTGGTCGGCCCGGCCCAGCAGCAGCAGCGCCTCGGTCAACGCGATCGCCCGGCTGTTGACGGCGTACAGCCGTCCCAGCAGCTCGGCGGTGTCGTGGCCGGGGTCGGCGCGGGCCACGTCGAGCAGCGCCTGCGTCGTCGCGAGCGGGGTGCGCAGCTCGTGGGAGGCGTTGGCGGCGAACCGGCGCTGCTCCTCGACGTGGGCCTCCAGCCGGCCCAGCATGGTGTCGAAGGCGTCGGCGAGCTCGCGGAACTCGTCGCCCGGCCCTTCCAGCGCGATGCGGTGCGAGAGCGAGCCGGCCGCGGCCGCGCGGGTGGCGCCGGTGATGCGCCGCAGCGGGGCGAGCATCCGGCCGGCGAGCAACCAGCCCCCGCCGAGCCCGAACACCAGCAGGAACACCAGGATCGTGGCGACGGCGATCGCGAACACGGCCGGGCCGTAGCTGCCGGGGTCGACGATGCGCGGCAGGTCCGCGGGGTGCGGCACGAGGTAGCGCAGCGGCACGTTGCGCAGCAGGAACGCCCACACCGCCCCGAGCAGCAGCACACACGCGAGCATCAGGAAGGCGGCGTAGCTCAGCGCCAGCCGGGCGCGGACGCTCGTCCCCGGCTCCCTGGTCACGACGGCGCCCCGGCCTCGATGCGGTACCCCACGCCGGGCACCGTCGTGATGATCCCGGGCTCGCCGAGCCGTTTCCGCAGTGCCGAGACGGTGATCCGGACGGCGTTGGTGAACGGGTCGGCGTTCTCGTCCCACGCCCGTTCCAGCAGCTCCTCGGCGCTGACGACGCCGCACTCGGCGGCGACCAGAACCTCCAGCACGGCGAACTGCTTGCGGGTGAGCGCGACGTAGCGGCCGTCGCGGAAGACCTCGCGGCGGAACGGGTCGACGCGCAGGCCGGCGATCTCCCGCACGGGCGGGCGGTGGTGGGATCGGCGCCGGTCGAGCGCGCGCAGCCGCAGCACGAGCTCACGCATCGCGAACGGCTTCGTCAGGTAGTCGTCGGCGCCGAGCTCGAAGCCCGAGGCCTTGTCGTCGAGCCGGTCGGCGGCGGTGAGCATCAGGATCGGCATGCCGCTGCCGGAGGCGACGATGCGCCGCGCGATCTCGTCGCCGGACGGGCCGGGGACGTCGCGGTCGAGGACGGCGATGTCGTAGGTGTTGACGCTCAGCTGCGCCAGCGCGGTGTCGCCGTCGGCGGCGATGTCGGCGGCGATCGCCTCGAGGCGCAGGCCGTCGCGGACGGCCTCCGCCAGGAAGGGCTCGTCCTCCAGGATCAGCACACGCATGTGCCCGAGGCTAGGAGGACGTGCGTATCGGCGGGATATCGGAAAGCGGATACGGGCAGGCAACGTCGTGTCGCGTCGACTGGCGTCATGATCCGAACCCCTGTTCCCAGACGGCGCCGGCGCGTGTCGCCGCTCGTCTGGCTGCTCCTGCTCACCGCGACGGCCGTCGCTGCGGCGCTCGCGGCGTTCGCGCCCACGTCGCCGTCGCGGGCCCAGCGTGTCGTGGGCGCCGCCGACGGCGTCGTCGGCGACGGGGTCACGGTGTTCGACGACGTCCCCGCCGTCACGAACCTCGACCCCGGGCTGCTCGCGGCCCTGCGTGGCGCTGCACGGGACGCCGCGGGCGACGGCGTCGAGTTCGTCGTGAACAGCGGATGGCGGTCGCGCGCATACCAGGACCGGATGCTGCACGACGCGGTCGTCGAGTACGGCTCGGAGGACGAGGCGGCCCGCTGGGTCGCGACGCCCGACACGTCGCTGCACGTGTCGGGCCAGGCCGTCGACATCGGGCCGGCCGCCGCCGCGGCCTGGCTGGCGCGGCACGGTGCCGGGTACGGGCTGTGCCGCATCTACCGCAACGAGCCCTGGCACCTCGAGCTGCGCCCCGAGGCGGTCGACGCCGGCTGCCCCCGCATGTACGCCGACCCGACGCAGGACCCGAGGATGCAGCAGTGACCGTCGAGGAACGCGCACAGCCGGTACGTGCTGTCGCGGGGACGGGGCGGCGCGGGCGGATCCTCGCCGCGGCGGCCGTGCTCCTCGGGCTGGTCCTGTTGCTGCACAGGCTGATCCCGAACACCGTCGGGAACGTCGGCAGCCTGGTGGAGACGTTCCTGCCGTGGCTGGGCCTGTTCGTCCCGCTGCTGCTCGCCGGTGCGCTGCTGCGCCGGTCCGCCGTGGCGGCGGTCGCGGCGGTGCTGCCCGTCGTCGTGTGGCTGGGCATGTTCGGGGGCACGGTCGTCGACAAGTCCGGTCCCGCCGGCGACCTCACGTTCGTGAGCCACAACGTCGGTGCCGCGAACCCCGACCCGGCCGGCACCGCCCGCGGCCTGGCCGTCTCGGGCGCGGACGTGGTGGCGCTGCAGGAGCTGACGGGGTCCGCCCGCGGCACCTACGAGGACGCCCTCGCGGACACCTACCCGTTCCACGTCGTCATGGGCACCGTCGGGCTGTGGAGCAGGCTGCCGCTGTCGGACACGCGGCCCGTCGACGTCGCGCTGGACACGACGCGGGCGCTGCGGGCCACCGTGGCGACGGGCGAGGGCCCACTGGTGGTGTACGTCGCGCACCTCGGGTCGGTGCGGGTGTTCCCGCGCAACGGGTTCTGGACCCAGAGCCGTGACGCCGGCATCGCGGCGCTCGACCGCGCACTCGCCGCGGACCGCGCCGACCGTGTGGTCCTGCTCGGCGACCTCAACGGCACGATGGACGACCGCGCGTTCGCCGGGCTGACCGACCGGCTGCAACCCGTGCAGGAGGCGGCCGGGGCCGGCTTCGGGTTCAGCTGGCCGGCGTCGTTCCCGGTGGTGCGGTCGGACCAGATCCTGGTCCACGGCCTCACCCCGGACCGGGCGTGGGTGCTGCCGGCCACCGGGTCCGACCACCTTCCGGTGGCGGCGACGGTCAGCCTGCCCGGGCGCGGCGACCCCGCGCAGCCCGACACATGACGGACCCCCGGGCGACGTGGCGCCCGGGGGTCCGGTGTCGGTCAGGCCTGCAGGATCACCGCAGGTCGAACCGGTCCAGGTCCATGACCTTGGTCCAGGCCGCGACGAAGTCCTGGACGAACTTCTCCTTCGCGTCGTCGGCGGAGTAGACCTCCGCGATGCCGCGCAGGATCGAGTTCGAGCCGAACACGAGGTCGGCGGCGGTCGCGGTGCGCACGACCTTGCCGTTCGCGTCCCGACCCTCGTAGACGCCCGCCTCGTCCTTCGACGTGCTCCACTCGACACCGAGGTCGAGCAGGTTGCGGAAGAAGTCCTGCGACAGGACGCCCGGCGTGTCGGTGAAGACACCGTGCTGCGCGCCGCCGGTGTTGGCGTCGAGCACCCGCAGGCCGCCGACCAGGACCGTCAGCTCCTTGGCCGACAGCTCCAGCATGTAGGCGCGGTCGACGAGCAGCGTCTCCGGGGTGAGCTTCACGTCGGGGGCGATCCAGTTGCGGAAACCGTCGGCACGCGGCTCCAGGTACTGGAACGTGTCGGTGTCGGTCTGGTCCTGCGAGGCGTCGGTGCGGCCCCCGCTGAACGGCACGGACACGGTCACGCCCGCGTCGGCCGCGGCCTTCTCGACGGCGGCCGAGCCGGCCAGGACGATCGTGTCGGCCAGCGAGACGGGCTTGCCGAACGCGCTGCGCACCTCGTCGAGCTTCGCGATGACGTCGGCGGTGCCGGCGTTGACCGCCCAGCTCGCCTGCGGCTCCAGCCGCAGCCGGGCACCGTTGGCGCCACCGCGCTTGTCGGTGGTGCGGAACGTCGAGGCGGACGACCAGGCGACGTTGACCAGCTGCCCGACCGTGAGGCCCGACGCGAGGATCTGCTTCTTGAGCTCGGCGGCGTCGGCGTCCGACAGCGGCGCGTGCTCGGCGGCGGGGATCGGGTCCTGCCAGAGCTGGACCTCCTCGGGCACCCACGGGCCGACGTAGCGCGAGACCGGGCCCATGTCGCGGTGCAGCAGCTTGAACCAGGCGCGCCGGTAGGCGTCCTCGAACTGGTCGGGGTTGGCGCGGAACCGCTCGGCGATCTTGCGGAACTCCGGGTCGACCCGCAGCGCCATGTCGGCCGTCGTCATCATGGGCGGGTTCTTCTTGCCCGGGATGTGCGCGTCGGGCACGAGCTCCTGGCCCTCGGGCTGGACGGGCTTCCACTGCTTGGCACCCGCGGGGCTCGTGGTGAGCTCCCAGTCGTAGCCGAGCAGCGTGTCCCAGTAGCTGTTGTCCCACTGGGTGGGCGTCGGGGTCCAGGCACCCTCGAGGCCACTGGTGACGGTGTCGGCGCCCTTGCCGGTGCCGTTCTGGTTGCGCCAGCCGAGGCCGCCGGAGTGAACCGGGCAGCCCTCCGGCGGGGCCCCGACGAGGTCCGGGTCACCGGCGCCGTGCGCCTTGCCGAAGGTGTGGCCACCGGCGACGAGCGCGATGGTCTCCTCGTCGTTCATCGCCATCCGGGAGAACGTCACGCGGATGTCGTGAGCCGACGCGACCGCGTCGGCCGAGCCGCGCGGGCCCTCCGGGTTGACGTAGATGAGGCCCATGGTGACGGCGCCGAGGGCGCCCTCGAGCTCGAGCGGGGCATCGCCGCTGTAGCGCTCGTCGCCGAGCCAGGTGTCCTCCGGGCCCCAGAAGACCTCGTCGGGCTGCCACACGTCCGGGCGGCCGAAGGCGAAGCCGAACGTCTCGAAGCCCATGTCCTCGTGGGCGACGTTGCCGGCGAGGACCAGCAGGTCGGCCCAGGACAGGCTGCGGCCGTACTTCTGCTTGACCGGCAGGAGCAGGCGGCGGGCCTTGTCGAGGTTGCCGTTGTCGGGCCAGCTGTTGAGCGGCGCGAAGCGCTGCGCGCCCTCACCGGCGCCGCCGCGGCCGTCGTGCTGACGGTAGGTGCCGGCGGCGTGCCAGGACATGCGGATGAACAGCGGGCCGTAGTGGCCCCAGTCGGCCGGCCACCAGTCCTGCGACGTGCGCATGACCGACACGATGTCGGCCTTCACGGCGTCGAAGTCGAGCTGCGAGACGGCCTTCTTGTAGTCGAAGTCGTCGCCCAGCGGGTCGGACGCCGGGGAGGTCCGGGTGAGGACGCTCAGGTCGACCTGGTTGGGCCACCAGTCGCGGTTGGAGCGCGGCCGGTGATCGGTGTGGGGCGTCGGAGCGGCGAGTGCCGGGTTCTCGCTCTCGCTGCGGCTCGCGGTGGTGTTGTCGCTCTCGGGGGGCACGTCAGTCCTTCCTGGGTGGATGCCGGTCCAGGGGGACCGGCCGGCGTGTCGCGGACGGTGGAACGGTCAGGCACCAGCGGCGGACAGTGCCTGGCAGGCGGGGCAGACGCCCCAATACACGACCTCGGCCTCGTCGATCTGGAAACCGGCGGTGTCGGAGGCGGTCAGGCAGGGCGCGGCACCCGTGGCGCAGTCGACGTCGTTCACCGCACCGCAGGAGCGGCACACGAGATGGTGATGGTTGTCGCCGACCCGCGCCTCGTACCGGGCGACCGAACCCGCCGGTTGGAAACGGCGGATCAGCCCGGCGTCGGTGAGCACGCGCAGCACGTCGTACACCGCCTGGTGCGACACCGAGCCGAGTCGTTCCCGGGTGGCCGCGATCAGGGTGTCGGTGTCGGCGTGCGGATGGTCGAGCACGGCCGCCAGCACCGCCCTGCGCGGTCCGGTGACGCGCAGCGCGGCCTCGCGGAGTGACTGCTCGATCTGCGCGCGGCTCTGCACGGCACAGATTTCAGCACGAAGACCTGACTGGTTCAATTCAAAAGAGGGACTGTGCGCCGAGCGGTCGGGGTTCGCCGGTCGGCGAGGTCCGCGGCCCCGGGAACCGGACCGTCATCGCGCCGGCGCGACGAAGCGGCGGCGAGGTCGTCGACCGTCGCGGTGGCCGGGCCCACATCGGACAGCCGCGCGGGGTGGAAGGGTGACCGCGCCTTCGCGTACCCGAGCAGGGCGCGCAGCCGCTGCGTCCGGTAGGTGTCATCCGCACAGTGCGGACCGGGTGTGGTCACCGGTCGAGACCCGTTCTCCCTCTGCTCCAACGTATAGCGCCCGGGGGGTCTTGCGGCAAGACCCGGTCGGAGGCGCAGACTCTGCGCCTCGAAAGGGCTCGGCCGCAATCGACGTCATGGCGGGGGAACGCAGCACCATGGATTCTGCGCACGACACGTACGTGCTGGCCTTCGAGGAGATCGACGCGACCGGAGGGGCGGTCGTCGGCGGCAAGGCCGCGAACCTGGGGGAGCTGTCGCGGGTCGAGGGTGTCGACGTGCCGCCCGGCTACGCCGTCACGACGCACGCCTTCGCCCGGGTGCTGGCCGGCGCGCCCGCGCTCGACGCCCTGCTGGACCGGCTCGCGGACCTGGACCCGGCCGACCGGGACACGATCGCGGCCCTCTCGGCGCAGGTCCGCGCGGGCATCGAGGCCCAGCCGATCCCCGACGACGTGGCCGTGGCGCTGACCCGGCCACTGGCCCGGCTCGGTGAGTCGACGCCCGTCGCGGTCCGGTCCAGCGCGACGGCCGAGGACCTGCCGACGGCGTCGTTCGCGGGCCAGCAGGACACCTACCTCAACGTCGTCGGCCCCGAGGAGGTGCTGCGGCACATCAGGTCCTGCTGGGCGTCGCTGTTCACCGAGCGGGCCGTGACCTACCGGCTGCGCAACGGCATCGACCACCGCCGCGTGCGGATGGCCGTCGTCGTCCAGCAGATGGTGTTCCCGCAGGCGTCCGGGGTCGTGTTCACGGCCGACCCGGTGACGTCCGACCGGACCGTGGTGAGCGTCGAGGCCGTCCCCGGGCTCGGCGAGGCGCTGGTGTCGGGGCTGGTCGACACCGACGTGTGGACGGTGCGTGACGACGAGGTCGTCGGCAGTGCGATCGCGGCGAAGAAGATCGTCCTCGTCGCGGCCCCGGACGGCGGCACCCGGCAGCACGAGGTCGAGCCCGGGCACCAGGACGAGCCCACGCTGACCGACGCCCAGGTGCTGCAGCTCGCGCGGCTCGGACGTCGGATCGAGGCGCACTTCGACCGCCCGCAGGACATCGAGTGGTGCCTCGCCGACGGTGACATCCGGATCGTCCAGAGCCGGCCGATCACCACGCTGTTCCCGATCCCACCCGTCACCGACGACGCCAACCACGTCTACGTGTCGGTCGGACACCAGCAGATGATGACCGACGCGATGACGCCCCTGGGTCTGTCGGTGTGGCAGCTGACCACCCCGCGGCCGATGGCTGAGGCGGGCGGACGGCTGTTCGTCGACGTCACCGGGCACCTCGGGGTGCGGTCCACCCGCGACTGGCTCCTCGACACGATGACGACGTCCGACCCGCTCATGGGCGACGCGCTGCGGACGGTCCTCGACCGCGAGGGTTTCCTGCCGCCGCCGACGCAAGGTGCGGGAGGGCCGCCCCTGGTCGGCGCCTTCGACCCGATCGACGCCGACCCCGCGCTGGTCGAGGAGCTGATCGCCGAGAGCCGCGCCTCACTGGCCGCGGTCGCCGCGGAGATCGGGCGCCACCACGGCGCCGACCTGTTCGACTTCGTCCTCGACGACTTCGGTGAGCTGCGGCGGCTGCTGTTCGACCGCCGCAGTCACCAGGTCTTCATGACGGCCATGGACGCCGCCCGGTGGATCAACGACCGGATGCGTGAGTGGCTGGGCGAGGAGAACGCGGCCGACGCGCTGACCCGGTCCGTCCCGCACAACGTCACCTCGGAGATGGGGCTCGCGCTCCTCGACGTCGCCGACGCGGTCCGCCCGCATCCGGCGGTCGTCGCGTACCTGCGTGACGCCGGTGACGACGTCCTCGAGGGGCTCCGGTCCGTCGCGGGCGGGCAGCAGGTCCACGACGCGATCCGCGCCTATCTCGACGCGTACGGCATGCGCTGCGTCGGCGAGATCGACATCAGCCGCCCACGCTGGAGCGAGCAGCCCGCGCTGCTCGTCCCCGTGCTGCTGGGCAACGTCGACAACTTCGAGCCCGGCGCCGGCCGGCGACTCTTCGAGCAGGGGGAACGCGGTGCCGCGCAGGCGGAGCGCGACCTCCTCGACCGGCTGCGCGCCCTGCCCGACGGCGGGCAGAAGGCCGCCGAGACGACACGGATGATCGCCCGGCTGCGGACGTTCATCGGGTACCGCGAGTACCCGAAGTTCGCCATGGTGTGCCGCTACTTCGTCTACAAGCGGGCGATCCTCGCCGAGGCCGACCGGCTCGTCCGCGACGGCGTCCTCGCCGACCGGGAGGACGCGTTCCACCTGCGGTTCCAGGAGTTGCACGAGGTCGTCCGCACCGGCCGGGCCGACGCCGACCTCGTCCGGCGGCGCCGCGAGGACCAGGCCGTCTTCCGGACCCTCACCCCGCCGCGGGTGCTGACCTCCGACGGCGAGGCCGTCGCCGGGGCGTACCGGCGCGAGGACCTGCCCACGGGCGCCCTCCCGGGACTCGCCGTGTCCGCCGGGACCGTGGAGGGCCGCGCCCGCGTGGTGCTCGACATGGCCGACGCCGACCTCGACGCCGGTGACATCCTCGTCACCGCCTACACCGACCCGAGCTGGTCACCGCTGTTCGTGACGATCGCGGGGCTCGTGACCGAGGTGGGCGGCCTGATGACGCACGGCGCCGTCGTGGCCCGCGAGTACGGGCTGCCCGCCGTCGTCGGGGTGCAGGACGCCACCGGGCTGATCCGCGACGGGCAGCGCATCCGCGTCGACGGGACGAACGGCTACGTCGAGATCCTCGGGGATTCGTAGACTCGGCGCCATGACCCGGGCGGCCCGTCGCGACACGGCCTCCGGGGCGTGGCGCCGGGAGCCGAGCACCGTCGTCCGGAGTGACGGCATCGTGCCCGAGCGCGCGGGTCGCCACGTCATCCTGGCCGAGTCGGAGACGTCGGGCGTGCCGCTGGAGTGGGAGCCGCACTCGCACGCGATGCACGAGCTGGTGTGGGTGCGCGGCGGGACGCTGACGGCCCGCGTCGGCGACCAGGTGTTCACCGTCTCGGACGGGTCGGGGCTGTGGATCCCGGCCGGGGTCGCGCACGCGGGCCGGCTCACCGCGAACGTCGCGTTCCACGACGCCTTCTTCGCCCCCGACCGGACGCCGGTCGCGTTCGACGGGCCGACGGCGATCACGATGACGCCCGTGCTGGAGTCGCTGCTCACCCATCTGACCAGGGCGGACCTGCACGATGCGGCCCGCGCGCGGGCGGAGGCCGTGGTGTTCGACGTGCTGGAGCCGTCGCCGCGCCAGCTCGCGCTGCAGCTGCCCGGCGACGCCCGGATCGACCCGATCGCCACCGCGCTGCTCGACGATCCCGCCGACGACCGGGCCCTCGACGAGTGGGCCCGGGTGCTGGGGATCAGCGAGCGCACGATCACCCGGACGTTCCGGGTCACGACGGGGCTGTCGTTCGTCCAGTGGCGGCAGGTGCTGCGGGTGCACGCGGCGCTGACCCTGCTCTCCGAGGGGCACGACGTGCAGGCGACGTCCGTGCGGCTCGGCTACGCACAGCCGAGCACGTTCATCGAGGCCTTCTGCCGGGTCATGGGGACGACGCCGGGCGCGTTCCGCGGCTGACCGCGTCCGAAAACCCGTATCGGGTGTCGTGAAGTCCGGATTGCGGACACCGGTCACGGACCGTAGCGTCGCGCAGGTAGGCAAGCCTTACTTCACATCCCGGGACCTTCACCTCCGATGACCACATCCCCCCACGTCCTCGCCGGCGAGCAGCTGGTGCTGCGGTTCGGCCGGACCGCGGTGGTCCACCACGTCTCGCTGACCCTGGAACCCGGCCGCGTCACCGCGCTCGTCGGCCCCAACGGCAGCGGCAAGTCGACGCTGCTGCGCGCGCTCGCCCGGCTGCACCGGGTCGACGAGGGCCGCGTCACCCTCGGCGACCGCGCCGCCTCGCTGCTCGACGGCCGCGCGTTCGCCCGCGAGGTCACCCTGTTCACCCAGTCGCGGCCCGCGCCGCAGGGGCTGGCGGTACGCGACGTCGTGGCATTCGGCCGCCATCCCCACCGGCGGGGGTTCGCCGGGCTGTCGGTCGCCGACCGGCGCGCGATCGACCACGCGATGCGCGTCACCGGGGTGCACCCGATGGCCGACCGCGCGGTCGGGGAGCTCTCCGGCGGCGAGGTCCAGCGGGTCTGGCTGGCCGCCTGCCTCGCCCAGGACACCGGCGTCGTCCTGCTCGACGAACCGACCAACCATCTCGACCTGCGCTACCGGACCGAGACGCTCGACCTCGTGCGCGACCTCGCCGACGACCACGGCACCGCCGTCGGCGTCGTGCTGCACGACCTCGACCAGGCGGCCCGCGTCGCCGACACGCTGCTGCTGATGGCCGCGGGGCGCATCCACGCCGTGGGCGACCCGTTCGACGTCCTCACCGCGGCGAACATCGCCGAGGTCTACGACATCGGGGTCGAGGTGAGCGTCGACGGTCGGGGCCGGCTGCGCATCGATCCCGTCGGGCGGCATCCCGCCCGTTCCGCATCATCCATCCGAGAGGCCACCCCATGACCCGTCGACCGGTGATCCGTCGGCTGGCGATCCTCGCCGCCGTCGCCGCCACCACCCTCGCCGCCTGCGGCACCACCGACGTCGGCACGAGCGCCGCGCCGGACACCGCGGCCCCGGCCTCCCGGTCGTGCGCCGACGACAGGACGGCCACCGCCACCGGCCCCGTCACGATCACCGACGGCGTCGGCCGGAAGGTGGAGCTCGCGACGCCCGCGACGCGCGTCGCGGTGCTGGAGTGGCAGCAGATCGAGGACACCCTCACGCTGTGCGTCACCCCGGTCGCGGTCGCCGACAAGAGCGGCTACGGCACCTACGTCAGCGCGGAGAAGATCCCGGACGGTGTGGTCGACGTCGGCACCCGTGAGCAGCCCGACCTCGACGCCCTCTACGCCACGAACCCGGACCTGATCATCGTCGAGGCCTTCACCGCCGACGACGAGAAGCTCACCCAGCTCCAGCAGCGCGGCGTGCCGGTGCTCGCGACCCTCGGCGCGAACGCGGCCGACCCGATCGGCAACATGAAGGGCGTCTTCACGATGATCGCCCAGGCCACCGGGCGCACCGAGCGGGCAGACGTCGTGCTGCAGCAGTTCGACGCGCACCTCGCCGAGGCGAAGCAGAAGGTCTCGGCCGTCGCGCTCCCGACCAAGGACTTCCTGTTCTTCGACGGCTGGATCGAAGGCGGCAACGTCGCGATCCGCCCGTACGGCAAGGGCGCGCTGTTCACCGCGCTCGGCGAGCAGCTCGGGATGACCCCGGCCTGGACCGACGCCATCGACAAGGCCTACGGCAGCGGCGGCGTCGACCCGGCCTACGGCCTGGCCCAGACCGACATCGAGGGCCTGACGGCCGTCGGCAGCGCGAACCTCTTCTACTCCAACGACGACACGGCCGACAGCTACGTCACCGAGCTGCAGAAGAGCTCGATCTGGACCTCGCTGCCCGCGGTGAAGGAGGGGCGCGCGCACGCGTTCCCGCCCGGCGTCTGGGGGGCGGGTGGCCCGCTGTCCAACGAGCAGGCGATCGACGCGTACGTCGCCGCGATCACCGGCAAGGGGTGAGCACGACGCGGGTCCCCGCGTCCGTCCCGGTGTCGCGGCCGGACGCGCCGTGCACCGAGGCGCGCCGGGGGGCCGCCGGCGGGGTCGCCGTCCTCGTCGCGCTGCTGGTCGCGGTCGTCGTGGTCGGGGTGTGGCACCTGACGCAGGGCACCTCCGGTGTCGGGCCGGCCGACCTGTGGCGTGCCCTCTCCGGTGCGCGGGAGAGCGTCGGCGGCGTGCCGGTCACCGACGTGCTGACCGGCTCGCGGCTGCCGCGGCTGGCCGCCGGGATCGGGGTCGGCGTGGCGCTGGGCGTCGCCGGGGCGCTGCTGCAGTCGGTGACCCGCAACGCGCTCGCCGCCCCCGACACCCTCGCCGTGACGGCCGGCGCGTACTTCGCGCTCACCGCCGTCGCCGCGTTCGGGCTCGCCGTCCCGCTCTGGGCGTCGGGCGCGGTCGCGTTCGCCGGTGGCCTGGTCGCCGCCGCGGTCGTACTGGGCCTCGCGGGCCGGGCGGCCGGGACGGCGACGACGCGGCTCGTCCTCGCCGGCTCGGCGATCGCGCTGGCGCTCGACGCCGCGACAGCGATGCTGCTGATCCTGTTCGAGGAGAAGACCACCGGGCTGTTCGCGTGGGGCAGCGGATCGCTCGCCCAGCTCAACATCGACGCCTCGCTGCGTGCCGCCCCGGTCGTCGTCGCGGTGCTGTGCGTGGCGCTACTGCTGTCGCGGCGCCTCGACGTCCTCGGTCTCGGGGACGACGCCGCGTCGTCGCTGGGGGTGCCGATCCGTTCGACCCGCGTCGTCGCGGTCGCCTGCGCCGTCCTGCTGACCGCGGTGTCGGTGACGCTCGCCGGCCCGATCGCGTTCGTCGGGCTCGGCGCGCCGGTGCTCGCCCGGCTGATCGCGGGCCGGGTCCGCGTCCTCAACCGGCACGTCCTGCTGATTCCGGCGTCCGGGCTGCTCGGTGCGCTGCTCGTCCTGCTGGCCGACGCCGTGGTGCGCGCGATCCTCGGGGCCGAGGGGGCGGCGTCGATCCCGACGGGTGTGCCGACGGCGCTGCTGGGTGGTGTCCTGATCGTCGTCCTGGCGATGCGCCTGCGCGATGCCGGATCGGCCGGGCTGCAGCACGCCCGGATCGCGATCCGCTCACGCCGGCGGTTCCTCGTCGTGCTGCTCGCCGCGGCGGCGCTGCTCGTCGGGGCCGTCGTGACCGGCCTGCTCGCGGGGAGCCTGTGGCTGCGCACCGGCGACATCACGCTGTGGCTGCAGGGGCTCGCGCCCGATCTCGTGGGCCGCGCCCTCGACGAACGCGCCCCCCGCGTCGCCGCCGCCGTCCTCGCCGGCGCGGCGCTCGGGCTGGCCGGGTGCGTCGTCCAGGGGACGGTGCGCAACCCGCTCGCCGAACCCGGGATCCTCGGCATCACCGCGGGCGCCGGCGTGGGCGCCGTCGTCGTCGTGACGTCCGGGCTGCCCGGTGCTCTGCTGGTCGTCCTCGCCGTCGCCGCGGGTCTCGCGACGTTCGCGCTGATCGCCGTCCTCGCCTGGCGCGGCGGCCTGCTCCCCGACCGGTTCGTACTCGTCGGCATCGGGTGCGGCTACGGGCTCTCCGCCGTGTCGACGTTCCTGCTGCTGCGGTCGGACCCCTGGCAGACGCCGCGCATCCTCACCTGGCTGTCCGGGACGACGTACGGCCGCACGCTGTCCGACGTCGTCCCCGTCGCGGCGGTGCTGGTGGTCGCGGTCCCGCTGCTGCTGGGGATGCGCCGCAGGCTCGATCTGCTCGCCGTCGACGAGGACACCCCGCGTGTGCTGGGGATCCGGGTGGAACGGACCCGCTTCGGCGTGCTCGCCGTCGCCGCGGTGCTCGCGGCGGTCAGCGTCGTCGCGGTCGGTGTCGTCGGCTTCGTCGGGCTCGTCGCCCCGCACCTCGCCCGCGGCCTGGTCGGGGTCGGCCACGGCCGCGTGGTCCCGGCGTCGATGCTGCTCGGCGGGCTGCTGGTGTGCGTTGCCGACACCCTCGGCCGCACCGTGATCGCCCCCGCCCAGCTACCGGCCGGGCTCATGATCGCGCTGGTCGGCGCCCCGTACTTCGTCTGGCTGCTGCGTCGGACACGAACTGCCTGACGAGCGCCGCGACCAGGTCGGGGCGCTCCGCGACCAGCGCGTGCGACGTCCCGGGCACGATGCACAGCTGCGCCCCCGGGATCGACGACGCGATCAGCAGGCTGTGGTCGGGCCGGATCGTGTCCCGGTCGCCCGACATCACCAGCGTCGCCGCCGTGACGTCGGTGAGCGCGGCGGGGTCGATCCGCGGTTCCTCCGTCCACAGCCGGAACAGCTTGCGCAGCACCACGTCCGCGTGTTCGGGCCCGTCGGGGGAGAGCCGGTCGTAGTGCCGGCGCTCGACGTCCGGCCCCGGCTCGGCCGGCTCCTGCGCGTCGAGCACCGGCATCCCGGCGGCCTCGGCCGAGTGCGTGAACCCGGACGGGTCGAGGTTCGCGCTGATCGCGACGAGCGAGCGCACCCGCGCCGGGTGCCGCAGCGCCAGCAGCAACCCGATGATCGCGCCGTCGCTGTAGCCGACGACGTCGACGCTGCCGAGCGCGTGCGCGTCGAGGTAGGCGACGGTGTCGGCGAGGCCGCGCTCGTAGCCGTACTCCCCGTCGACGTCGGCCGACCGGCCGTGGCCGGGCCGTTCGAACGCGAGGACACGACGGTCGGGCACGAGCGCGTCCGACACCGGCCGCAACGACTCCAGCGAGCAGAAGCCGCCGTGCAGCAACAGCACGGGATCGCCCGATCCGTCGACCTCCGAGTACAGGTCGGCGCCGTTGATCCGCACGTACGATCCGGTGCTCAGGTCGCCGGCTCCGCTGTGGGGGCGCGGTGCGCCGGGCCGTGCGACTCCTCGCAGTGGTCGTCCACCCCGGGCTCGGCGTGGTCGACCTGCAACGTCGTGTGCCGCAGGCCGTGCCGCGACCGCAGGATGCCCTCGACGGCCTTCTGCACCTCGTGACAGTCGGCGTCCGCACGGACCATGACGTGCGCCGACAGCGCCGCCTCCCCGGAGGTGATCTCCCACAGGTGCAGGTCGTGCACCTCCGCGACACCCGGCACCGCGACGAGCTCGGCCCCCAGTGCATCGGGGTCGGTCCCGCGCGGCGCGGCCTCCAGGAAGATGCGGCCCGACTCGCGGACCAGCGCCCACCCCGCCTTGATCATCAACGTGGCGACGACGAGCGCGGCGATCGCGTCGGCACGCGTGAAGCCCGTGGTCACCAGGACGACGCCCGCGACCGCCGTCGCGACGAAGGCGAAGAGGTCGTTGAGGATGTGCTGGAAGGCGCCCTCGACGTTCAGGCTCGACCGGTTGGCGCGGCTGATGCACCACGTCGCCGCCACGTTCACGACGATCCCGACCAGCGCCGTGACCAGCACCAGCCCGCCCTCGACGGGCGGCGGGTCGATCAGCCGGGTGACGCCCTCGTAGACGAACCACACCGCCAGCAGCAGCAACGTGATGCCGTTGGCCTGCGCGGACAGGATCTCGGCGCGCCGCAGCCCGTAGGTGTAGCCGCCCGTCGCGGGCCGGGCCGCGAGCCGGATCGCGATGAGCGCCAGCACGATCGCCGCGGCGTCGGTGAGCATGTGCGCCGAGTCCGACAGCAGGGCCAGCGAACCGGCGATCAGGCCGACGACGAACTCGCCGACCATGAACACGGTGATGAGGACGAGCGCGATCGTCAGCCAGCGCCGGTCGGCGTTCGCCGACACCCCGTGGCCGTGCCCATGCCCGTGCCCGTGCCCGTGTCCCTGCGCAGCAGCACCGGGGGGCGCGGCCGTGTCGTGCCGGACGTCGTGACTCCTGCTCACAACCCCAGAAGCTATTGCGACATGCGCATAAGTGCAAGCGAGCGCGGCTCGCGAGAACTCGCGCACCGGCCGCGGGTCGTCACCCCGGTCCCGTCAGGGGCAGCGGCGCGAAGACGTGGTCGCGCCAGATCCGGCGCGAGTCCTCCTCCGGGTAGGCGGCGACCCCCGGCTCGGTGTCGAAGAACACCACGAACAACGGTTCTCGTCGCGGGTGTGGCCGACGAGCAGGCCCACGTCGTGACGTGTCTGCCACGGCGCGACCGGCAGCACGTCGCCGACTGCCCGAACACCGTCACCCGCGCCGGGTCACCCCCGAACGCGCGGATGTTCTCCTGCACCCACTGCAGCATCGCGACCTGGTCGAGCAGGCCGCGGTTGTCGGGCGCCCCGTCGACGTGCGCGAACCCCTCCACGGCGACGCGGTAGTTCGCCGTCACCAGCACCACGCCACCGGCGGCGAGCCGGGCACCGTCGTACTCGGGCAGATCAGCCGAGCCGATCGTGTAGGCCCCGCCGTGGATCCAGACCATCACCGGCAGACCCCCGTCGCGGCCGGGGCCGGGAGTCCAGACGTTGAGCGTCAGCCAGTCGGTGCCGCCCGGGGCGCGGCCGGTCTGTGGGGGCGGCGGCCCGAACGCCGTCGCGTCCCGGACCCCGTCCCACGGGCTGGGCGGGGCCGGGGCGGCGAAGCGCAGCTCGCCGACGGGCGGCGCCGCGAACGGGATCCCCCGGAACACGGTCACGCCCTGCTCACGGGCGCCGCGGACCCGCCCCGCCGACGTCCTCGTCCCGGTCACGCGGGGAGGCTAGGCGAGGCGCGCGCCCGGGCGCGACCGCTTTGTACGTCGGGGTCCGCACGAGTGCGCGACACCGAGCCATCTGCGCGGACCTGTGACGGTGACACCACGGCGCAGCTCCGCCCTTGGCGTGCCGTCCGGCGTGCGTATAGTGTGCGCCTCACAACTTCATACGCTGCTCGAAGCCCAGCGGGAGATCTGGTTCGTATCCAGAGCCGTAGGAGCAATCCTCCCCGGAAATCTCTCAGGCTGCCGTACCGCTGGGGCGAGGCAACTCTGGAAAGCGTTCCTCCCGGGATCCCGGGTGGACCACCGACGGGGCAAGTGGGTTCCCTCCCGCGAAATCTCTCAGGTCCGAAGACAGAGCGGGGAGACGGTGCACGACAGGTGCCATCTGTCCCCCTGACCTCGGAGTGAGCGTATGTCGATCTTCGCCGACCGTCACATCGGTCCCGATCCCGACGCAGAGCAGAAGATGCTCGAGGTCGTCGGCCATGCCGACCTCGACTCGCTCGTCGACGCCGCTGTGCCGCAGGGCATCCGCGCCGCCCGGTCGGTCGACCTGCCGGCCGCGCTGAGCGAGCGGGACGCCCTCGCCACGCTCGACGCGATCGCCGGCCGCAACCGGGCGATGGTCCAGATGATCGGCCTGGGCTACAGCGACACGATCACCCCGCCGGTGCTGCGCCGCAACATGCTGGAGTCCCCCGCCTGGTACACGGCCTACACGCCGTACCAGCCGGAGATCTCCCAGGGCCGCCTCGAGGCGCTGCTCAACTTCCAGACGATGGTCGAGGACCTCACGGCGCTGCCCGTCGCCGGCGCGTCGCTGCTCGACGAGGCCACCGCCGTCGTCGAGGCCGTGCTGCTGATGAACCGCGCGAACAAGGCCGCCCCGGCCGGTGCGCGTGTCGTCGTCGACTCCGAGACCCTGCCGCAGACCCTCTCGGTCCTGCGCACCCGGACCGAACCGGTCGGCATCCCGGTCGACGTCGTCGACCTCTCGCAGCCCGACGCACTGGCCTCGCTCACCGAGGGGGACGTGTTCGGCATCGTCCTGCAGGCCCCCGGCGCCTCCGGCGTCGTCCGCGACCTGCGCCCGGTCGTCGCCGCGGCCAAGGACAAGGGCGCGCTCGTCACCGTGTCGGCCGACCTGCTGTCGCTGACCCTGCTCACCCCGCCCGGCGAGCTCGGCGCCGACGTCGCGGTGGGCTCGACCCAGCGCTTCGGCGTCCCGCTGTTCTTCGGCGGGCCGCACGCCGGCTACATGTCCGTCCGCAGTGGACTCGAGCGGATGCTGCCCGGCCGCCTCGTCGGCGTCTCGCAGGACGCCGCGGGCCGTCCCGGCTACCGCCTGGCGCTGCAGACCCGGGAGCAGCACATCCGTCGCGAGAAGGCGACGAGCAACATCTGCACCGCGCAGGCCCTGCTCGCCAACGTCGCGTCGATGTACGCCGTCTACCACGGTCCGCAGGGCCTGCGGGAGATCGCCGAGCGCGTCCACGCCCACGCCGCCGCCCTCGCGGCCGGCCTGCGCGCCGCGGGCGTCGAGGTCGTGCACGGCGAGTTCTTCGACACCGTCACCGCGAAGGTCCCCGGCCGCGCGCTCGCGGTCGTCGGGGCCGCCGCCGAGGACGGCATCAACCTGCGCCACGTCGACTCCGACCATGTCGCGGTCGCCTGCGACGAGGTCACCACCGACGCGATCGTGGCCCGCGTGCTGGCCGCGTTCGGCGCGGTGCCCGTCGAGGCGGTGGAGGGCGCGCTGCCCGACTCGGAGACGCGTACCAGCCCCTACCTGTCGCACCCGGTCTTCTCGGCGCACCGCTCCGAGACGTCGATGCTGCGCTACCTGCGACTGCTGTCGGACCGCGACCTCGCGCTCGACCGCACGATGATCCCGCTCGGCTCCTGCACGATGAAGCTGAACGCGACCGCCGAGATGGAGCCGATCAGCGAGGCCGGTTTCGCCTCGCTGCACCCCTTCGCCCCCGCCGACCAGACCCGCGGCTACGCCGAGCTCACCGCGACCCTCGAGACGTGGCTCGCCGAGATCACCGGCTACGACACGGTGTCGTTGCAACCCAACGCCGGTTCGCAGGGTGAGCTGGCCGGCCTGCTCGCCATCCGCGACTACCACCGCAGCCGCGGCGACGAGCAGCGCACCGTGTGCGTCATCCCGTCGTCGGCACACGGCACCAACGCGGCCTCGGCCGTCCTCGCCGGGATGAGCGTCGTCGTCGTGGCCACCGCGCCCGACGGCAGCGTCGAGCTCGACGACCTGCGCGCCAAGCTCGAGGCGAACAGCGGCCACGTCGCGGCGATCATGCTGACCTACCCGTCGACCCACGGTGTCTACGAGACGGAGGTCCGCACGGTCTGCGACCTGGTCCACGAGGCCGGCGGCCAGGTCTACATCGACGGCGCCAACCTCAACGCGCTGGTGGGGCTGGCCAAGCCGGGCGAGTTCGGCGGCGACGTGTCGCACCTGAACCTGCACAAGACGTTCTGCATCCCGCACGGTGGTGGCGGGCCCGGTGTCGGCCCGGTCGCGGTCCGCGCGCACCTGGCGCCGTTCCTGCCCGGCGACCCGCTCGACCCCGAGGGCGGCGCCGTCTCCGCGGCCGCGTACGGCTCGGCGGGCATCCTGCCGATCACCTACGCCTACATCGCGATGATGGGCCCGGACGGTCTCACCAAGGCCACCGCGTCCGCCGTCCTGTCGGCCAACTACCTGGCCCGGCGTCTCGACGAGCACTACCCGGTCCTCTACACCGGCCCGGGCGGGCTGGTCGCGCACGAGTGCATCCTCGACCTGCGCGCGATCACCAAGCGGACCGGCGTCACCGCCGAGGACGTCGCCAAGCGCCTCATCGACTACGGCTTCCACGCCCCGACGCTGTCGTTCCCCGTCGCGGGCACGCTGATGGTCGAGCCGACGGAGTCGGAGTCGCTGGCCGAGCTCGACCGCTTCGTCGACGCGATGATCTCCATCAAGCGCGAGATCGACAAGGTCGGCGACGGGACGTGGCCGCTGGCGGACAGCCCGCTGCGCAACGCACCACACACCGCCGACGTGGTCCTCGTCGACGACTGGACGCGTCCCTACACCCGTGAGCAGGCGGTCTTCCCGGTGCCCGAGCTGCGCCGCGCGAAGTACTGGCCGCCGATCGGCCGCATCGACGGGGCCAAGGGCGACCGCAACCTGGTCTGCTCGTGCCCGCCGCCCGAAGCCTTCGCCACCCCCGCCCTGGAGACGTCATGACCGCGAACGACGACCTCGTCCGCACCCCGCTCGACGCCGAACACGAGCGCCTCGGGGCGACGTTCATCGACTTCGCCGGCTGGCGGATGCCGGTCCGCTACGACAGCGACCTCGCCGAGCACCACGCCGTCCGCAACTCGGCCGGCCTGTTCGACCTGTCCCACATGGGGGAGGTGGAGTTCGCCGGCCCACAGGCCGCCGCGGCCCTCGACCACGCGCTGGCCGGGAAGCTGTCAGCGGTGAAGGTCGGCCGCGCCAAGTACTCGCTGCTGTGCGCGCCCGACGGAGGTGTCCTCGACGACCTCGTCGTCTATCGCCTGGCCGACGACCGGTTCCTCGTCGTCGTCAACGCCTCCAACGCCGGGCAGGACGCCGCCGAGCTGGTCGCCCGCGCCAAGGGTTTCGACGTCGAGGTCACCGACCGCTCGGCCGGGACCGCCCTGATCGCCGTGCAGGGCCCGCACTCGCCCGACGTGCTGCGCACCGCCGAGCCCGGCGTCGCCCCGGTCGTCGAGGGGCTGCGCTACTACGCGGCGGAGCCCGCGACGGTCGCCGGGATCGACGTCCTGCTCGCGCGCACCGGCTACACCGGTGAGGACGGTTTCGAGCTCTACGTCCCGAACGAGCAGGCGCCGGCGTTGTGGAACGCGCTGCTCGCCGCCGGGGAGCAGCACGACCTGCGTCCCGCGGGCCTGGCCTGCCGCGACACCCTGCGGCTGGAAGCCGGAATGGCGCTCTACGGTCATGAGCTGACCTCGCAGACCAACCCGTTCTCCGCCGGGCTGCGCAGGGTCGTCGCCCTCGACAAGGAGTTCGTCGGCCGCGACGCGCTGGCCGCGCTCGCCGAGAACGAGCCCGACCAGGTCCTCGTCGGGCTCACCGGCACCGGCCGCCGCGCAGCCCGCGCGGAGGCGACCGTGCTGGGCCCGGACGACGCCGCCGTCGGTGTCGTCACCTCCGGCGTCCTGTCCCCGACGCTGGGCATACCGATCGCGCTGGCCTACGTCGACCGCGGACTGTCGGAGGTGGGCACCGAGCTGCAGGTCGACGTCCGCGGCCGCAGCCAGGACTACACCGTCGCCGCCCTCCCCTTCTACAAGCGCGCCTGACCGTCCGCCCTCAGTCCGAGAGGACCACCGATGACTTCCCCCGACATCATCCCGGAGAACCTGAGCTACACCTCCGACCACGAGTGGATCGCCGTCGAGCCGGGCGCCACCGCCTCCGGCGAGGTCCGCGTGGGCCTGTCCTCGATCGCGACCGACGCGCTCGGCGAGATCGTGTTCGTCGACCTCCCGGCC
The DNA here is from genome assembly GCF_007989085.1 of Pseudonocardia sulfidoxydans NBRC 16205. Classification (GTDB taxonomy): domain Bacteria; phylum Actinomycetota; class Actinomycetes; order Mycobacteriales; family Pseudonocardiaceae; genus Pseudonocardia; species Pseudonocardia sulfidoxydans. Next base: position 54,281 of record NZ_BJVJ01000008.1, on the reverse strand, counting down.
GTCGGCACCGCGCTGACCGCGGGCGACGCCTGCGGCGAGATCGAGTCCACCAAGTCGGTGTCCGAGCTGGTCAGCCCCGCGACCGGCACGGTGGCGTCCGTCAACCCGGCGCTCGAGGACAACCCCGCCCTCGTGGGCGAGGACCCCTACGGCGAGGGCTGGCTGTTCACCGTCGAGGTCGCCTCGCTGGGCAAGGTTCTCGACGCGGCCGCGTACCGCGCCGAGAACGAGGGGTGACGGGCATGTCCGAGGGCGTCCTCGACCAGTCCCTCGCCGAGCTCGACCCGGAGGTGGCCGCGCTCATCGGCCGGGAGCTGTCCCGTCAGCAGGACGGGCTGGAGATGATCGCGTCGGAGAACCACGCCCCGCTCGCGGTCATGCAGGCGCAGGGTTCGGTGCTGACCAACAAGTACGCCGAGGGGTACCCGGGTCGTCGCTACTACGGCGGCTGCGAGTTCGTCGACGAGATCGAGACGCTCGCGATCGACCGCGTCAAGGCGCTGTTCGGCGCCGAGTTCGCCAACGTGCAGCCCCACTCGGGTGCGCAGGCGAACGCCGCGGCGATGCAGGCGCTCATCACGCCGGGCGACACGATCCTGGGGCTGTCGCTGGCCCACGGCGGGCACCTGACGCACGGCATGCGGATCAACTTCTCCGGCCTGCTCTACGACGTCGCCGCCTACGAGGTCTCGCCGGACGACTTCCGGGTCGACATGGACGAGGTCGAGCGCCTGGCCAAGGAGCACCAGCCCCGGCTGATCATCGCCGGCTGGTCGGCCTACCCGCGGCAGCTGGACTTCGCGCGGTTCCGGCAGATCGCCGACGAGGTCGGCGCCTATCTGATGGTCGACATGGCGCACTTCGCCGGGCTCGTGGCCACGGGGCTGCACCCGTCGCCGGTGCCGCACGCGCACGTCACGACGTCGACGACGCACAAGACCCTCGGCGGTCCGCGGGGCGGCATCATCCTCACCAACGACGCCGCGCTCGCCAAGAAGATCAACTCTGCGGTCTTCCCGGGTCAGCAGGGCGGTCCGCTGGAGCACGTCATCGCCGCCAAGGCGGCCGCGTTCGCGATGGCGGCGCGCCCGGAGTTCGCCGACCGTCAGCGCCGCACCCTGGAGGGCGCGCGGATCCTTGCCGAGCGGCTGACCGGGGCGGATGTGGCCGGTGCGGGTATCGGCGTCGTCTCCGGCGGTACGGACGTGCACCTGGTGCTGGTGGACCTCGGCGCCGACGGCATGGACGGGCGGCAGGCCGAGGACCGGCTCGCGGCCGTCGACATCACGGTGAACCGCAACGCCGTCCCGTTCGACCCGCGTCCGCCGATGGTGACGTCGGGGCTGCGGATCGGCACGGCCGCGCTGGCCACCCGTGGTTTCGACGCCGAGGCGTTCACCGCGGTCGCCGACGTGATCGCGCGTGCACTGCTGCTGCCCGCCGGCCTCCCGGCGGACGACGCGGCGATCGTCGGGCTGCGTGCCGAGGTCCGGGAGCTGGCCCGCGCGCACCCGCTCTACCCCGGTCTGGGGTGAGCCGGTGACGGTCAGCGTGTTCGACCTGTTCTCGATCGGCATCGGCCCGTCGAGCTCGCACACGGTCGGCCCGATGCGGGCCGGTGCCCGGTTCGCGTCGGAGCTGGCCGCCGACGGTGTGCTCGACGAGGTCGCGGAGCTCGAGGTGATCCTGTACGGGTCCCTCGCCGCGACCGGTGCCGGGCACGGCACGCTCCCGGCGGTCCTGCTGGGCCTGGAAGGCCTGCACCCGGACGTCGTGACCGGAGAGACGGTGCGGACCCGCACCGCGGAGATCGCCGACACGGGCCGGATCCGGCTCGGCGGCGTCCGGGAGGTGCCGCAGCGGATCGACGACATCGTGCTGCGGCCCCGCACCGTCCTTCCCGAACACCCCAACGGGATGACCCTGGCGGTGCGGGACGGTGCGGGCACGACCCTGCGCGAGAACACCTACTTCTCGGTGGGCGGCGGCTTCGTGCACGAGAAGGGCGAGGAACGGTCCGGCGGCGACGACGGGTCCGCGGGGCCGTTCCGCACGGCGGCGGAGCTCCTCGGCCGCTGCGTCGAGTCCGGTTCGTCCATCAGCCAGGTGATGCTGCGGTTCGAGAGCTCGATGCGCCCGGAGGAGGAGGTCCGCAAGGGCCTGCTCGAGATCCGCGACGTCATGTGGGACTGCGTGGGTCGTGGCATCACCTCCGACGGCCGGCTGCCCGGCGGGCTGCACGTGACGCGGCGGGCGCGCAGCTGGTACGAGCGGTTGCGGGTCGAGGACGCGCAGCGCGACCCCGGTTACGCACTCGACTGGGTCAACCTGGTCGCGATGGCGGTGAACGAGGAGAACGCCGCGGGCGGTCGCATCGTCACCGCACCGACCAACGGCGCGGCGGGAATCATCCCCGCGGTCATGCACTACGCCACGCACTACACCCCGCTCGGGCTGTGCGACCCGGACGAAGCCGCGGTGCGGTTCCTGCTCACGGCCGGTGCGATCGGTTCGCTGTACAAGGAGCTGGCCTCGATCTCGGGCGCCGAGGTGGGGTGTCAGGGCGAGGTCGGCTCGGCTGCGTCGATGGCGGCGGCCGGTCTCGCCGAGGTGCTCGGCGGCACCCCCGCGCAGGTCGAGAACGCGGCCGAGATCGCGATGGAACACAGCCTCGGGCTGACCTGCGACCCGATCGGTGGTCTCGTGCAGATCCCGTGCATCGAGCGCAACGCCATCTCGGCGGGCAAGGCGGTCAACGCGGCGCGGATGGCCCTGCGGGGCGACGGGCGCCACCGTGTCTCGCTCGACCAGGTCATCACGACGATGCGTGAAACCGGTCGGGACATGAGTGACAAGTACAAGGAGACGTCACGTGGCGGCCTGGCACTCACCATCCCGGTGAACGTCGTCGAGTGCTGATCGGCGACGGCAGGTCCCGTGGCCGGTCAGCGGCCGGGGCCGGGCTCCTGCACGGCGCCCTCCATGACCAGCGCCTCGGTCGTGCCCACCAGGTGGGTGAGCATCGCGTCGGCCGCGGAGGGGCCGTCGCCCGCGCGGATCGCGTCGACGATGCGACGGTGGTCGGCGAGCGAGGCGGCCGGTTGCCCGCTGCGGGTCAGCGACGTCGCCGACGTCCGGTCGAGCGCCTGGCTCATGCTGTCGAGCAGGCCGATCAGGATGGGGTTGTGCGACGCCGTCGCCACCCCGACGTGGAAGCGCCGGTCGCCGACCAGCCCTGCCTCGCCGGCGTCGATCTCGCGCTGCATGTCGTCGAGCGAGGCGGCGAGGTTCTCGAGGTCGGTCTCGGTGGCCCGGTGCGCGGCGAGGCGGGCGCACTGCGTCTCGAGCGCCTGGCGCGTCTCCCAGATGGCCGGGTGGTCGGTGCGGGTGTCGACGAGCTGGGCCACGAGCGAGGGGACGAGGTCGTCGGGGCGGCGGACGAGGTAGATGCCGTCGCCGTGGCGGACCTCGACCTCGCCGCGGGCCCGCAGCGCGGTGATGGCCTCGCGGATCGAGGAGCGGCCGACCGAGAGCTGGCGGGCGAGGTCCCGCTCGGTCATCAGCCGGTCGCCCGGCTGGAGCTGGTTGACGTCGATGAACTCGCGCAGCCGGTCGCTGACCTGCTCGTAGAGCGGTCTGCGCTCCACCGGCCGGATGGGGGCGATCGCCTGCCGGTCCTGACCCATGACTCCCCCACGACGGCGATGCTCGCGAAATCGCCAGGTGATCTGCTGGTCGGATGCTACCCCTCCGCGTAGCTCCCCCACCGGCGTCGCACCGGTCGTCAGTCCTGGCCCGGTCCGGCGACCGTCTCCCGCAGCGCGGCGCGCTGGCGGTCGACGACCGCGCCCAGGTCGGCCATGAACCGGTCGTAGGCCTGCGCGCCCAGCGCCTGGCGGTGCCGGTCGGCGATCTCGGTCATGATCGCGTCGGCGGTGCGCATCTGGTCGCGTCCGCGTGCCGTCGGGCCCACCAGCTTGGCCCGCCGGTCGGCCGGGTCGGGTCTGCGTTCGACGTACCCCAGCTCCTCGAGCTCGTCGACGCTCTTGCCGATGACCTGCTTGTGCTGCCCGGACAGCCGGGCGAGGTCGGTCGCGCGGATGCCGTCGACCTGCAGGTGGGCCAGGACCGCGCCGTGCCGCGGGGCGATGTCGTCGAAGCCCGCGCGGCGCAGGCGCGCGTAGAGCTCGCCCTGCACCGAGAACAGCAGCCGTCCCGCGAGGACGCCGATGTCGGTCGCCTCGTCCCGGCGGCCGGGGCCGTCGCTCATCGTCGCCTCCCTCGTCGCGTCGTCGGGCGTTCCGGTCGGAAAGCCTAACGCCGCGCGCGAGCCGCCGAGATCCTGTTGTGCCGCAACGGTTACAGCGGCGGGGAGTGAGCCCCGCCGTCCGCGGCCGCCGGGAGCTGACCGCCCGCCGGGTCAGCATCCGTCGACCGTGACGCATGTTGACCCCCCTCAGGCTCGATCGGCACCTGGATCGGGGGGTCCGGCTTGACACCCCCGGACGCACGTCGTGAACCTGGGACCAGCCTCGACGCGGAGTGCCGGAGGGACAGTTGAACGCCGACGAGTGGAGCGAGATCCACCGGCTCCACGCCGAGGGGATGTCCGTCAAGGGCCTCGCCGCGCACCTCGGGATGTCCCGCAACACGGTCCGCAGGGCCCTGACGTTCGACACGCCGCCCCCGGACCACCGCGCGCGCCGCGGGTCGGCCGCCGACGCCTACGCCGACCGGATCCGGGTGCTGCTGTCGGAGGAGCCCGGCCTGACTATCGGCCAGATCGGGGAGCGCATCGGCTGGGACCGCTCCCGCACGACGCTGGCCACACGCGTCAACGAGGAACGGCGCCTCCTCGCGGGCGGCATCGGGCCGGCGCCCGTCGTCGGTGGGGCGGTGCCCGAGTTCGTCACCGAGTTCGTCGGCCGCCGCGCGGAGCTGCGCGAACTGCGTGACCTGCTCGGCAGCCACCGCGTCGTCACCGTGATCGGGGTGGGTGGCGTCGGCAAGACGCGGCTCGCGGTCCAGGCGGCCGTCGAGCTGCGCCGCGGGTTCGCCGACGGGGTGCGCGTCGTCGAGCTCGCGTCGCTGCGCAACCCGGCGCTGCTGCCGCAGGCGGTGTTCGACGGACTCGGCCTCGGCCACCGCGACCAGCCCGACCGCTCGGCCGTCGACGCGCTCGTCGAGTACGTGCGCACCCGGCACCTGCTGATCGTGCTCGACAACTGCGAGCACGTCCTCGAAGCGGCCGCGCGGTTCGTCGACGACGTCCTGCACGCCACGTCCCGGGTGCACTTCCTCGCCACGAGCCGTGAGGTGCTCAACCTGCCGGGGGAGCGGATCACCGTGCTGCATCCCCTGTCGACGCGGGGTCCGGCGACCGACCTGTTCGAGAGCCGCGCACGTGACGTCGTCCCCGGGTTCACCGTCGACGACAGCAACCGTGCTGCGGTGCAGCGGGTCTGCGAGCGACTCGACGGGTTGCCGCTCGCCATCGAGCTGGCCTGCGCCCGGCTGCGGGTGCTGTCGGTGCACGAGCTCGCCGACCGGCTGTCGGACGGCATCGACCTGCTCTCGACCCGCGTGCGCGGCGGGCCCGAGCGGCACCGCAACCTGCAGGCCGCGATGGCCTGGAGCCACGAGCTGTGCACCCGGCAGCAGCAGCTGCTGTGGGCGCGGGTGTCGGTCTTCGCGGGCGGGTTCGACACCCGCGCGGCCGAGGCCGTGTGCGCCGACGACGAGCTGCCCGTCGCGGAGGTGCTCGACTGCCTCTACGACCTCGTCGGCAAGTCGATCCTGCAACGCGAGGAGTCGCGCGGTCGCGTCCGGTTCCGGGTGCTGGAGACGATCCGCGAGTTCGGCCAGGCCATGCTCTCGCCCGCGGAGAGCGAACGGCTGCACGGCCGCCACCTCGAGTGGTGCGCGGGCCTGGTCACCGAGTCCGTCGGGCGGTGGTTCTCCGACGACCAGTTCGCCATCTCCGAACGGCTGCGCGCCAACCTCGCCAACGTCCGCACCGCGCTGGAGACGGCGCTCGCCTGTTCCCCGGACACGGCGGCCGAGCTGGTGTCGGCGCCCTGGTTCCTGTGGGCGTGCGGGCTCTCGGCGCGTGAGCACGCGATGTGGCTGGCCCGGGCGCTGGAGACGCCCGACCTCGGCCCGGAGCGGCGGGCCGCGGTGCTCGGCGCGCTGGGGCTCGTCCGCACCATGCAGGGCTACCAGGAGGCGGCCGACCCGATCGTCGCCGAGGCCCTCGCGCTGCACCCGGACGACCCCGTCGCCGTCGCGTTCGCGCTCGACGCGCAGGGCCTCGGCGCGTTCTTCAGCGGCGACCACGTCCGGGCCGACGAGCTGCTGACCCGGTCGCTCGCCCTCTACGAGTCCGTCCCCGGCATCCGTGAGGACCTCCCGTGCGCGGTCCGGGTGCACCTCGGGATGCTGCACTGCTTCGACGGCCGCACCGCGCAGGCCCAGGAGTTCTTCGACGACGTGCGCGCCCGCTGCGAACGCGTCGGCGAGCGCTGGATGCTGTCCTACGCGGTGTTCGGGCAGGGGCTGGTCGCCGTCACCGAGGAGCGGTACACCGACGCGATCGCGCTGGCCCGCGAGAGCCTCGGGCTCAAGCGGCACTTCGAGGACTCCGTGGGGACGCCGCTGGCCGTCGAGCTGCTGGGCTGGGCCGAGGCGGGGGCCGACTCGGCGGAGCGGTTCGCCGTGCTCATCGGGGCGGCGTCGGTGCTGTGGCGGGCGTTCGGCCAGCAGCTCTACGGCTCGGCGCAGTGGATGGCCCGCCGCGAACGCCTCGCGATGCGCGCACGGTCCGGGCTGGGCAACGCCGCCTACGACGCCGCGATGCGCCGCGGCGCCGCCATGGGCGTGCCCGAACTGCTCGACTTCGCCCTCAGCGACGGCACCGCCCGCGAGCCGGCCGACACGGGGATGCTCGCCGTGCTGTCGCGCCGCGAACGTGAGGTCGCGCAGCACCTGGTCGCCGGCCGGACCAATCGGCAGATCGCCGAGGCCCTCGTGCTGTCGCACCGCACTGTCGAGGGGCACGTCGAGCACATCCTGCAGAAGCTGCGGCTCGACAACCGCAGCCAGGTCGCGGCCGCCCTGGCGGCGTCCACCGGCTGACCCGCGCCCGATCGTGACGCCGACCACGTGGCGGACCACGTGGTCACCCGGGTCCCCCGCCGGACGCCGATCGGCATCGTGAGCCCGTCAACGACGTGCGAGCAGCTGATCGACCAATGGAGGCCGACACCATGACGGAGACACTCACCCGCCCGGCGCCGACCGCCGAGGACAGCGTGGACTACGTGGCCCGCGCCCGCAGCATCAAGCCGATCATCGACGCCGAGGCCGAGACGATGGAGGCCGGCGCCACCATCACCAAGCCGGTCGTCGACGCCCTCGCCGAGAACGAGCTGTTCTGGGTGCTCGTGCCGCGCGAGTACGGCGGCGGCGGCCAGGGCATCGTCAACTCGCTGAAGGTCGTCGAGGAGCTCGCCCGCGCCGACGGCTCCGTCGGCTGGGCCTTCATGGCCAACGCGTTCTCCACCGGCGTCGCGGTCGGGTTCTTCCCCGAGGACGGCGCGCGCGAGATGTACGCGGGCGCCGACAAGGCCGTCACCGCCGGCATGATCCTGCCGACCGGCACCGGCAAGCGCGTCGACGGCGGCTACGAGGTCACCGGCACCTACGGCTTCGGCAGCGGCTCGCACCACGCGTCGTGGATCGGCGCCGGCTTCGTCGTCCTCGGTGACGACGGCAACCCGGAGATGAACGGGGAGACGCCGGTCTGCCGCATCGCCTTCGTCCCGCGCGACCAGGTCGAGTTCCTGGGCGGCTGGGACGTGATGGGCATGGCCGCGACCGGCAGCGACAACTACAAGGTCGACGGGCTGTTCGTGCCCGAGGCCCACACCATGGACACCTTCTCCACCGAGCCGGTGCGCCCCGAGGCCGTCTACAAGCTGGGCATGCTCGGCATCGGCGTCGGCGGGCACGCGCCCGTCGCGCTCGGCATCGCCCAGCGCGCGCTGGAGGAGATCGCCCGGATCACCGCCGACAAGAAGCGCCCCGGCTACCCGACGGTCGTCGGCGACTCGGAGATGTTCCGCCGCGGCTTCGTCGAGCACGACGCCCTGCTGCAGGCCGCCCGCCTCTACGTCTACCAGGCCCACGCCGACGCCGAGGCCGCCGCGGCCGCCGGCACCATCACCGACGAGCACCGCGCCCGCCTGCGCCAGGCCGCGACCTGGGTGCAGAAGGTCGCCCAGGACATCGTGACCTGGGCCTACAACTGGGGCGGTTCCGCCTCGATCCGCAACCCCAGCGTCCTGGGTCGCTGCCTGCGCGACATCGCCGTGGGCGCCCAGCACATGCTCGTCGAGCCGATGACGCTGGTCGAGGCGTCCACCCCGATCATCGCCGGCTACCTGAAGAAGGAGAACGACTGATGTCCGACGCCGACAACCTCACCGAGGCGTTCGCCGCCGCCGACAAGGGCGACGCGAGCCTGCTGGTCGGCCTCTACGCCGACGACATGACCTGGGCCGGCTTCACACCCGACGGCACCCAGACCGTCTACACCAAGGGCTCGTTCCTGGAGGGCTTCGGCATCCTCGCCAACCTCGACGAGGCGAAGAACGAGGTCGTCCGCACCGACACGACGCCCGAGGGCCTCGTGGTCGCCTGGATCCGCGCCTACCGCCGCAAGGGCGACGACGTCCTGGACTTCACCATGGTGATGGTCCACCAGTTCGTCGACGGCAAGGTCGTCCGCGGCGCGGACATGTGCCCGCCCAGCTTCGGCGAGTACTGGACGCGGCTGGGTCTCGCCTGATGGCCGCCGGCGCAGCGGGTCGCGTCGCGGGCAAGGTCGCTCTCGTCACCGGGGCGGCGCGGGGCCAGGGCCGGGCGGACGCCCTGCGGCTGGCCGAGGAGGGCGCCGACATCATCGCCGTCGACCTCGCCGCACCGATGGACGTCCCCTACCCGTCGTCGACCCCCGACGACCTCGCCGAGACCGTCGCGCTCGTCGAGAAGCTGGGCCGGCGGATCGTGTCCGCGCAGCTCGACATCCGTGACCTCGCGGCGCTGCGCACGGCCGTCGACGACGGGGTGAGCCGGCTCGGCCGTCTCGACGTCGTCGTCGCCAACGCTGGGATCTGCGTCCCGGCCATGTGGGACCGCGTCACCCCCGAGCTGTTCGAGTACCACCAGAGCACCAACGTCACCGGCACGTGGAACACGGTGATGGCCGCCGCGCCGCACCTCGTCGACGCCGGCGGCGGCTCCGTCATCATCATCAGCTCGGCCGCGGGCATCACGGTGCAGCCGTTCCTCGTCCCGTACACCACCAGCAAGTTCGCGGTGCGCGGGATGGCGAAGGCGTTCGCGGTCGAGCTGGGCGAGCACAACATCCGCGTCAACAGCGTGCACCCGTGCGCGGTGCAGACGCCGATGGGTGGTGGCGACGTCCTCGGCATCATCGGCGAGGCCCTCGAGGCCCACCCGAAGCTGGGCGGGATGTTCACCAACATCCTGCCGTTCGACCAGGCCGAACCGCGCGACATCGCCGACACGGTGCTGTTCCTCGCCTCCGACGAGTCGAGGTTCATCACCGCCCACGAGCTGTCGCCGGACGCGGGCGTCACCGAGTACTGACCGCTGTGAGTGGCGATAGTCGCTATCGCGACTATCGCCACTCACGACCCGACGACCCCTTGAACCCGAGGGCGGGCGAACCGCCCTGACGTGCATCTCGGCGCAGCATCTGGGCCCGGGTCAGCCCACGATCCGCAGCGACAGCAGCGGTGCCCCGATGTCGCGGACGGCGGCGAGGACGCCGTGGAGGCGGGCCTGGTCGGGCATCGGCCCGGTGAGGGTCGAGGTGCCGTCGGGATGGCGGACGAGGACGAGGCCACCGAGCAGCGGGGACCAGTGGTCGTCGAGATGACCTGCGACGCGGAGCTCGTAGGTGGCCGTCATCGACTGATCCGAAGCCGCGCCGGACGGCGGACGACCCACTCCGCGACGGCCAGGTTCACCACCCACCCGGCACCGTTCGACAGATCGGTGACCAGCACACCGGCGCCGAACACGGCGGTGCCGAGACCGATCGTCAGAACCTGGGTACCGGCCGCGAGGGCGATCGCGTAGGCGCGGACCATCCACGCCCGGTGCGCGGACAGGTCACGACGCCGGACGGCAGCCACGCCGAGCAGCAGGCACGCGGCCTGCGCCGAGGCGAAGACCAGCCGCAGGGCGAACAGCAGGTCACCGGTCCCGGGCTTCGGCGGCGTGAACAGCGTCAGCCACAGCGCCGACCCGGCGACGACCAGCCCCGCGGCGACGGCGACCCGGCCGGCCCGCCGGTGCCAACCGTTGCGGCGCAGGCGCGGGACGAACTGCGCGGCGCCGAGGACGACGAACACCGCGGCCCCGACGACGTGCAGCACCACCGGTAGCGGGCCGGCGTCGAACCGGGGATCGGCGGGCACGAGCGCGGGCCCGCCGGCGAGCTGCAGCAGCCGCAGCCCGCCGGCGACGAGCGGAATCGCGCCCAACGCGACCAGCGCGACCGGGACGGGCCACGCCGTCCTCATCGGACAGTGGGCACGTCGACGAGCGGTGCGGTCTCGGGGCGGCGCTGCCACAGCGAGACGCCGAGCCCGACGAGCGCGACGGCGACCGGGAGCGCGGCCAGCCGCAGCAGCGAGTGCGGGACCAGCGGCACGGCCAGGGTGAGGACGGGCCCGACGGCCAGCAGCGCCGACGCCCAGCGGGCCAGGACCCGAGCGCGGAACAGCGCGATGCCCAGCAGGACGCCGCCGACGAGGTACGCCCCGAACGACACCGGCCCGAACGCCGCGACCGCCCCGAGGCCACCGGTGTCGCCGCCTCCCGGGATCGCGAGCAGCTCGTCGACGATGCGGGGCGCGGCACCGGCCAGCTCGGGCAGCACGAACGCCTCGACGAACGTGTAGGCCGTCGTCAGCAGGTAGAACGCGCTGAACGCCAGCCACCCCACCAGCCCGACGATGCCGGCCCGCCGCACCTGGCTCAGGTAGACGCCCGCGATCCCGGCGAGGCCGAGGACGGCCATCAGCAACGTCAGGTGGTGGGTGACGGCCCAACCGGTGGTCGTGACGGCGGCGACCGTCTCGACGGGATGGATGACCTGGACGAGCCCGAACAGCAGCCCGGACGCCGCGGTGGCGAGGCCTGCGGCCCGCGTGAGGCCGGTGACGGTGACGGTCATGTCTGCTCCCCGGTAGGTGGTGTGTCGGTGTGTCGCAGACGCTATGAACCGACCTGGTGAGCCCACATCACATGACGATGTGACCCGGGGCTGTGAGTCAGAGCAGGCCGCGCTCACCCGCCCGCCGGACCGCGGCCCGGCGGGTGTTCACGTCGAGCTTGGTGAAGATGGCCTTGGTGTGGGTGCGCAGCGTGTTGACGGTGACGAACAGGCTGCGGGCGATCTCCGGTCCGGTGAGGTCGGTGGCGAGCAGCCGCAGGACGTCGAGCTCGCGGGCGCTGAGCACGTCGTCGTGGGTGGGGGCGTTGCGGCCCAACGGGTTCGGGATGCGGGCGAGCAGCGCGGCCAGTCCCGGGCCCTCGTCGAGGAACAGCCTCGTGAACCCGGCGGGGACGCCCACGTCGAGGGCGGCGGTGAGCTCGGCGACGGCGTCGTCGACCCGGCCGTCGGCCTGATGGAGCAGGGCCCGCAGCATCCGGACCTCGACGACGCTGCCGTCGCGCTGCCCGCGGCGGGCGTCGTCCTCGATGCGGTCGAGAGCCTCGGCGATCCCGTCCGTGTCGTGTGCCAGTCGCAGCCGGACGAGCGTCAGCCGGTCGAACTCGGCGAGGTAGGACGCCGGCCCGTCCAGCGTGACCCCGGTGAGCGCCTGCTCGGCCTCGTCGAGACGGCCCGCGGCGATGAGCACCCTGGCCCGCACCGACGGGATCGGCCGCACGTCGGGGAAGAACCCGGGCAGGTGCAGCGGGGCGGCCTCGTCGAGCAGCGCGAGGGCGCCGTCGAGGTCACCGCGGGCCCGTGCGAGCCCGGCCGCGGTGGTGAACCAGCGGTACCGGTTCTCCAGCAGCGACGCCCCCTCGCCCAGCTCCCGCGCGGCCGCGAGGTGCTCGTCGGCGGCATCGAGCGAGTCGTGCTCGCGCAGCACGTCGGCGAGGGCGACGTGCAGGTCGCCGGTCGTCGACAGCGGGGTGTCGCCGGCCCGTTCGAGTGCCCGTTCCAGGAGGCGCCGCGCCTGCACCGGCCGGCCGCGGGACCGCCACATCTCGGCGAGGACGACGGTCGCGCCCAGCTCGTCGGCGACGTTGCCGGCCGCGGCGAGGCTCCCGACCGCGTCGCCGAAGGTGTCGACAGCCGTCGCCATGTCACCCTCGGCCCACGCGGCGAGCCCGAGGAACCCGGCCGCGCCGCCACGGGCGAGGTGGTCGCGCGGGCCGGCGAGGCCGAGGGCGCGGCGGGCGTGGGCGACCGTCCCGGCGGTGTCGCCGCGCGCCTGGGCCACCGACGCCCGGTAGATCGCGACGGTCGCCGGGAGCGCGCGGAGCTCGTCGTCGCGGGCAGCGACCCGGCCGGGATCGCCGGGGATCGCCGCGATCGGACGCCCCAGCGCGGCGTCGGCCGCGTCGAGCCAGGTGCCGACGCCGTCGAGGTCGCCCACCGAGAGCCGCGACCAGGCCGCGGTGGTCGCGAGCAGCGCCCGCCCGCGTACCTCGTCGTCGGGCAGGGCTCGTAGCCAGGTGCGCAGCGTCCGGTCCTCCCGACGACGGCGCAGCTCCGGCAGGCCGAGCTCGACGAGGTCGGCGGCGAACGCCATGTCGTTCCCGGCGACGGCGTGGCCGACGGCGTCGGCGAGGACACCGTGCGCGGCGTGCCAACCGGCGGCGGCCCGGTGCAGCGTGGCGACCCGCTCCGGGCCCGTCGCGGTCAGCCGCGCACGCAGCGCCTCGGCGAACAGATGGTGGTAGCGGTACCAGACGCGGTGGCCGTCGAGCGGCACGACGAACACGTTGTCCCGCTCCAGGGTCGCGAGCGTCCCGGCGCCGTCGTCGCGGCCGGTCAGCGCGTCGCACAGCGGGCCGGTGAGCTGCTGCAACACCGACGTCGCCAGCAGAAAGTCGCGCACCTCGTCGCTGCGCCGGCGCAGGACCTCCTCGACGAGGTAATCGAGGACGAACCGGTGACTGCCGGTGAAGTCGTCGACGAACCGGTCGACGTCGTCCTGGCCCCGCAACGTCAACGCCGCCAGCTGCAGCCCGGCCGCCCAGCCCTCGGTGCGGGCGCCGAGGGCGGCGACCTGGGCGCCGGTGAGGTCGACACCCATCACACCCGTCAGGAACTCGACCGCCTCGTCCGGGGTGAAACGCAGGTCGGCGGCGCGCAGCTCGACCAGCTCGTCGCGCACCCGCAGCCGCGGCAGGGGCAGCGGCGGATCGGCGCGGGTCGCGACGGCCAGCGTCACCCCGGCCGGCAGCTGGTCGAGCAGGTAGGTCACGCACGCGTGCACCGCGGGGTCGTCGACGACGTGGTAGTCGTCCAAGGCCAGCACGGTCGCGCCCGCCAGCCGGTCGAGGTCGTCGACCAGCGGGGCCAGCAGCGTCTCGACGGTCGGGAGCCGATCGCTGTCGAGCTGCGCGAGCGTCGCGGCACCGGTGTCGGGTGCGACGGTCCGCAGCGCGGCGACGACGTGGGTGAGGAAGCGTCGCAGGTCGCTGTCGGCCGGGTCGAGCGACAGCCACGCCGTCCTAGTGGCCGGCGCCGAACCCAGCCACTGCGCGAGCATCGTCGTCTTGCCGAAACCCGCGGGCGCCGACACCAGCACCAGACGCGCGCCCCGACGGACGTCGTCGAGGATCCGCGGCCGGGCCACGAGGCGCCGCCGCGGCACGGGGACGCGGAGCTTCGTCCCCGGCACCGGCATCGGGCGAGGATAGCCGCGCGAGCATGAATCCGAAGTGGAGAGATCAGCCCCGGACGGACGATCCGCTGCGGCGCAGCGCGGTCCAGACTGGTCGCGACACCGACGTCAGGGGGAGAGCATGGCACCGGTACCCGTGTTCAAGAACGGCACCAACGTCCGGCGGGGCGGCAGCACCAAGGGCAGCCCCGACAACATCCTCGGCGCCGTCGACGCCGGCGACTACAACGCGATCGGCCAGTGCGCCGGCGAGCAGATCACCGAGGGCGAGAACACCAACTTCTGGTGGGTCCTGCTCGACACCCCCGTCGGCCAGGGCTGGGTGAGCGCGGTCCGGATCAACCTGGGCGGCAACAACGAGCCCATCCCCGGCGTCCCGACGGGCCCCACCCACTTCAGCTGGGGCTGACGCAAACGACCCTGGACGGGCACGACGTAGCGGCCCCGCCGGCGCCCACGACGTCAGCAACGCGAGAGTCACGAGGGATGGCCCGGCTTCATGGTCTTGACCTGCTGGAACGCCAGCTGGTCCAGCTCGCCGGCGGCGTGGCCGTCCACGGGTGTGACCAGGTGGCCGACATGGTCGCCCAGCGGGAGCCGTTCGAGTACCCGGCCGATGAACCACGAGCCCACGTCGGTGAGCACCGGCACCCCGTGCTGCTCCCGCCACGCGCACCGGGCGAACTTGTCGATCTCGTCGCCGGTGTGCTCGCCGAACAGCACCGACAGCGCGTAGTCGGCGCGGTCGAGGAAGTGCACGGCCAGATGTGCGCTGCGCGCGGCCACGGAAAACGTGTGGTTGCGGCGGGAGATGCAGATCAGGAACCGGGGCGGCTCGATGCTGCACTGGGTGTGAAACCCGACCAGGCAGCCGCTGCGTTCGTGTCCGTCGGCCGCGGTCACGATCGCCATCGGGTAGTCGAGATGGCCGACCAACTGGTGGAACGGTTCCGGCTCGCTCACCCGGCCACCTCGACGGGGATAAGCCGTAGGTCGGCGTCCGCGGCCCGGGGATCCGGCGAGAGATCACGCACCGCGACATCATGCCCGGCCCGACGGCGCTCGTTCGTACCCCGGGCGGACGTCGGGATTTTCCACGGGCACGTCCAGCCGCAGCTGCCCGGCATGCTCGAAGGTGAACACCACGGGGTAGCTCAGGCCGGCCCGGATCGGCGTGGTGAGCCCGATCAGCGTGATGTCGACACCCCCTTCGCCGGCAAGGATCATCGACGCCTGCGGCTGGTCGTAGCCGGCGGTCACGACGTCCCCGTCCTGGATTCGGCTGTCACCGTCGATCTCTGCCGACGTCGCGACCGGGCTGCTCACCGCCACCAGGCGGTCCGCGGGCTGCGGCCCACCGCGGCGCTCGTTGACGATGGTCACCTGCAGCGCCACATCCTCACCCGGCTGGTAGACGCTGCCGCCGGCGACCGGGCCGGACCAGGCGAAGTGCGCGTCGCGGACCACGATGCTGCCGACTGCACCGGCCGCTCCGCCCGACGCCGTGACCTGGTTCGCGGTCTGGGTGTGCTGGCCGGCACCGCAGCCGGCCGCGCCCACCAATGCAGCGAGCGCGAACAGAGCGAGCACCACAGCGCGCCACCTCGGTCGTCCCGCCATCGCCACCCCCGCCTGCGTTGCTCCGTTGCTCCGTGGCGCCGTGAGTACCCCTCGTTTCCGCTCACCACACGGAGGCCGCCCAGCGATGAGCGAACTGGCGCGCCGACAGGCCTGACATCAGAAGAGCGCGAGCGCCGGGGGCTGCTCTGTGCGGTTGAAACCGTCTCACCGCGGTAGTCCGTAGTAGGTCGGGCTCGCCGGACCCGGCTTCGTCAGAACGGACGGCTGCCCGGGTTTCGCGCCGACAGCGGCCCGTCCCGACCCACCGCCGGAGGGCAGATGAGCAACGAGAAGGATTGCGGTCTCGACGACACGGCCGTCGACCCGGACCCAGAAGAGCGCCGGCCCCCCGAGGTGCCCGCGGACAAGGTGCCCGCCGACGAAGAAGGACAGGCCGAGCCCACCGTGGTGCCGCGGGCAGGGGCACCCAGCCAGTCGATGGAGCCACCTCAGGACTCGTCGGAGAGCAGATGAGGGCCAGCGGGCTCGACCTGGTCCGATCAGGATCGGGGACGGTCTCGCGTACTCGCGCTCGGCGACGGGCGGGGACCGGGTGGCACGATCCCGGGCATGGCGCGGCTGCTGATCGTCCACCACACACCGTCGCCCGCAACTGCGGAACTGCTCGACGCGGTCGTCCGCGGCGCGAACGACCCGGAGATCACCGGCGTCGAGGTCGTGCGCCGGGCGGCGCTGGGCGCGACCGCCTCCGACCTGCTCGCCGCCGACGGGATCGTCATCGGCACCCCCGCGAACATCGGGTACATGTCGGGCGCGCTCAAGCACTTCTTCGACACCGTCTACTACGTCGCCGCCGACGACACCCGCGGCCTCCCGTACGGGCTGTACGTCCACGGCAACCTGGGCGTCGAGGGCGCGGTCGCGGCCGTCGACACCGTCACCGGCGGGCTCGGCTGGACGCAGGCGGCGGTGACCGTCGAGGTCGTCGGCGCACCAGACAGTGCGGCTCTTCAACGCTGCTACGAGCTGGGCGCCACCCTCGCCGCGACGATCGCCTCCGACGACTGACCGTCAGGGTTTGGTCAGCGGGTCCTGGCCGGCGAACCACCACGGGTCCGCGGTCTGTCAGGGTGGGCGGGTGACGACCGAGCATCGTGTGACGACCGAACGCCGCGGGCACGTCCTGCTGATCCGGATGGAACGCCCCGCCAAGCGCAACGCCGTCGACGCCGCGATGACCGCGGCGCTCGACGCTGCGCTGAACGAGCTCGAGGACGACCCGGACCTGTGGTGCGGTGTGCTCACGGGTGGGCCCGGGATGTTCTGCGCCGGAACGGATCTGGGCGCCGGCGCGGGGGAGCCGACGCCGCGCGGCGGCAACTACGGCGTCGTGCGACGGGTCCGGTCGACGCCGCTCGTGGCGGCCGTCGAGGGCGCGGCCTACGGCGGCGGGTTCGAGATCGTGCTGGCCTGCGACATGGTCGTCGCCGGCCGGTCGGCGCGGTTCGCGCTGCCCGAGGTGGCGCGTGGGCTCGTCGCCAACTGCGGTGCGCTGTTCCGGACCCACCGGCCGCTGCCGCTGACCGTCGCCAAGCAGATGTTGCTGACGGGGCAGCCGCTGGACGCGCGGCGCGCCCACGAGCTGGGCCTGGTCTCGGAGCTGGTCGACGACGGCGACGCGGAGGCCGCCGCGCTCGCGCTGGCCGGGCAGGTGTGCGCGAACTCCCCGGTCGCGGTCCGGGCGACGCTGCGGGCCGTCGACGCCGTGGTGAGCGAACCCGACGAGAACGGTTGGCGCGCAACGGCCGTCGCCGGCGTCGTGATCGAGAACTCGGAGGACAGGGCCGAGGGTGTCGCGGCGTTCCTGGAGAAGCGGGAGCCGCGCTGGACCGGCCGCTGAACGGTCAGGGCCTGACGCGGACGACGACCTCGGACGCGGTCACGCTCTCGACCCCGACCGTGAAGCCCGCGGCTTCGGTCTCCGCGCCGACGGGGACGCGGACGCGCTGTCCGGCGACCTCGATGTCGGCGACGTCGTTCTGCACTCCGAGGAGCTTCGCCTCGATCCCCAGCACCGACACGGCGGCCTCGCCGCTGCGCGGGAACGAGATCGTGCAGCCGTTCAGGCCGCAGTCGGTGGTCGACGAGCCGCCGCAGCCTGCGAGGACCAGCGCGAGGGCGACGGTCGACAGGGCCAGGAGTGCGCGCCGGACGGGCGCAGCCGGGTTCACGCCGCCAGCCTAATGACGCATTCGTCCGGATCGGGGGACCGGTGGCCGCAGCCGCCTCACACGGAGCGAACCCGTCGGACACGTTGGACGCGTGTCGAGGGCCGTTCGGCCGCATCGGACACGGCTTTTTGCCGTCGGTTAACCGACCGACCGGAAGACTGGCCGCCATGACGACGAGGGCCCGCGGATGACGTCCCTGCCACCGACGCCGCGGCGACAGGTCGACGACACCCAGCCGATCCCCGCCGTCCCTCCGGCAGCAGGCCCTTCTCCCGCGGGCCCTTCCGCAGCGGGCCCTTCTGCAGCGGGCCCCGAGGCAACGCAGGCGATCGCGCCGCCGCAGGCCACCCGGACCATGCCCGCCGCGGGCAACCCGCCGCCCGGCTCCACGCAGGCGACGCAGGTCGTCGCCGGGCCGCCGCCCCGTCGCCCGCGCTGGCTCGTGCCCGGCGTGATCGCGCTCGTCGTCGTCCTCGTCGCGGGCATCCTGTGGTGGGTGTCGACACCGTCGTCCCCCCAGCAGCCCACCGGCAACGCGCCCGTCGCCGTGCCCTCCGGCGTCGGCCCGGCCCCCACCGGGACCGGGAAGACCCTCGACGTCGCCGCCGACGGTTCGAAGCAGTTCCGCACCATCGCCGATGCCGCCGCGCAGGCGAAGCCCGGCGACACCGTGCTGATCCAGCCCGGCTCCTACGAGGGTTTCCGGGCCCCCGCCAGCGGTACCGACGGCCAGTGGATCACCTACGAGGCCGCGCCGGGCGGCGCCGTCGAGATCAACGGCGGCGACGGCAGCGACAACGGCCGGATCGACCTGTCCGACCGCTCCTTCGTCCGGGTGGCCGGTCTGTCGGTGCAGAAGGCCGACCGCTTCGGCATCTACGCCGAGGACACGTCGAACATCGTGCTCGACAAGGTCGAGGTGGCCGACTCCCGCCACGGCGGCATCGTCTTCCTCAACGGCTCGAAGATCACCGTCCAGTACGCGAACGTCCACGGCAACAACTCCCTCGGCACCGACGCCGAGATGGAGGCCATCAGCATGGACAACGTCGACGGCTTCGAGATCGTCGGCTGCACGGTGACCGGCAACGGCGAGGAAGGCATCGACGCGAAGTACGAGTCCCGCAACGGCCGCATCCACGGCAACACCGCCAGCGACAACCGCGGCCCCAACATCTACATCGACTCCGCGTACGACATCGTGGTGTCCGACAACAAGGTCTCCGGCGCCAGCGGGCCCGGCAAGACCGGGATCATGCTCGGCGTCGAGGACTACTCCGACACCCGGCGCCTCGCCAACATCGACATCGTCAACAACGTCGTGACCGGCAACAACGGCGGCGGCATCGGCTTCTTCACCGAGTCCGACGGCACGTTCTCCGACGTGCGGATCGTCAACAACACGATCGTCGGCAACGAGAACGCCGGCCTGGTCCTCGGCAACACGAACCTCAGCGGCACGAACGTCCTGCGCAACAACCTGTTCGCGGGCAACGAGCAGGACGTGAAGGGGCGTTCGGGGTCGACGCTGACCGCCGACCACAACCTGTTCGCCGCCGCGGGCGTCGGCACCGACAACGTGACGGGCGTGCCCGAGTTCGTCGACCAGCCGGCCGGGGACCTCCGCCTCGAGCCCGGCACGCCGGGCACCGGCGCGGGTTCGCCCGACGGCGCGCCGCCCGCCGATATCGCCGGCGCCGCGCGTCCGCAGGACAAGGCCCCCGACATCGGGGCGTACCAGACCGTCGAGTGACCTCGGGCCCGACTCTGCGGCCCCGGCCGAGCCCCGCGGCGCGCGCCGTCGCAGGATGGGGTCGGGTACCGGAGATCGACGACGGAGGAGTGCGCGTGGCGAAGCCGGCAATCGGCGCATGGCTGGGCACGACGTGGGCGCCGCACGAGGTGCTCGCGGTGGCCGGGGAGGTGGAGGCGGCCGGGTTCGACTCGGTGTGGCTGGCCGACCACTTCATGGCCAACACCGGCACCGAAGAGGTCTCCGACCGCGGCAACCTGGAGTGCTTCGGCATGCTCGCCGGCCTCGGCGCCGCCGTGCCCCGGGTGCGACTGGGCAGCCTGGTCGCGTCGATCACCTTCCGGCATCCCGCGGTGCTGGCCAACATCGCCGCGACCGTCGACGGCATCGCGTCCGGACGGCTCGTCCTCGGCGTCGGCGCAGGCTGGCAGCTCAACGAGCACGCCGCCTACGGCCTGCCCCTGGGCCCGGTCCGGGAGCGCATCGACCGCTTCGAGGAGGGCCTCGCCGTCCTCACCGGGCTGCTGCGCTCGGACTCCACGACCGTCGCCGGCGAGCACTACACGGTGACGGGCGCCCCGATCGTCACGCGGCCCGGTGCCGCGCGGACGCCGATCCTCATCGGGGCGAGCGGGGAGAAGCGGATGCTCGGCGTCGTCGCCCGCTACGCCGACGAGTGGAACTGCTGGTCGACGCCAGCGCTGTTCGCGCACAAGTCGCGGGTCCTCGACGAGCACTGCGAACGCATCGGCCGTGACCCGCGGGAGATCCGCCGCTCGACGCAGGCGATGCTGGAGATCGACGGCGAGAGCAGTGGCCCGGGCAACGCGGTCGTGTCCGGGTCGGTCGCGCAGATCGTCGACACCATCGGGCGGTGGACCGGCGCGGGCGTCGACGAGGTGATCGTCCCCGGCATCCGCGGCACCGCCGACGACGGCCGTCGCCTTTTCGACCGGGTCGCCGCCGACATCCTCCCGCAGCTCGCCTGACCTTTCCCTGTGAGTGGCAATAGTCGCTATCGCGACTATTGCCACTCACGAGCGCCGGAGGTGTGTGTGCAGGGCGTCGGCGCGTCCAGTGACGGCGCACAAGATGGTGACAGTGCTGCCTACTGGAACGCGGCGATGTCGCGCTCCAGGCGGGCGGCGATGTGGGCCCGGGCGGCCTCGGTCCGGGTCGGCAGGTGGCCCGAGCCGAAGCGGGGTTCGCCGGGGGCGACGTCGCGCAAGAGCTGTCGGGCCAAGGTCTGGCGGTGCACCTCGGTCGGACCGTCGGCGATGGCCATGACCTGGGCGTCGACCATCATCGCCGCAAAGGGCATCTCGTTGGAGATGCCCAGGGCCCCGTGCAGCTGCATCGAACGCTGAACGACGTCGCGGTAGACGCGCGGCATCGCGACCTTCACGGCAGCGATGTCTTTGCGGACGGCACGGTAGTCCTGGTGGCGGTCGATCAGCCACGCCGTCCGCAGCAACAGCAGCCGGAACTGCTCGATGTCGATCCAGCTCTCGGCGATCTTGTCCTGTGTGGACTGCATGTCGGCGAGCCGCCCGCTGCGGGTGGTTCGGGAGACGGCGCGCTCCAGCATCAGGTCGAACGCCCGGCGCATCTGCGCGATGGTGCGCATGCCGTGGTGGATGCGTCCACCTCCGAGCCGGGTCTGGGCGATGGCGAAGGCTGCGCCCTCGTCGCCGAGCAAGTGGTCGGCGGGGACCCGCACACCGTCGTAGCGCAGGTAGGCGTGGCTCGAGTGCTCGGGTGACTCGGTGCCGACGCCGGCGTCGCGGACGATCTCCAGCCCGGGCGTGGCGGCGGGGACGATGAACATCGACATGCCGTGGTGTGGGTCGACCTCGGGGTTGGTCACGACCATGACGATCATGAAGGCTGCGTGCCGGGCGTTGGAGGAGAACCACTTCTCCCCGTCGATCACCCAGTCGTCGCCGTCACGCACGGCGCGCGTCGTGAAGAGGGTCGGGTCGGCGCCGGCGAGCGGCTCGGTCATCGAATAGCAGGACGAGATCTCGCCGTCGAGCAGCGGCTGCAGGAACCGTGAGCGCTGTTCGGGTGTGCCGAAGCGGGCGAGGATCTCGGCGTTGCCGGAGTCGGGGGCCTGGCACCCGAACACCGACGGCGCCCAGCGCGACCTGCCGAGGAGCTCGTTGAGCAGCGCGAGCCGGACCTGCCCGTACCCCTGGCCGCCGAGCTCCGGCTCGAGGTGCGCGGCCCACAGCCCGCGATCGCGGACCTGCTGCTGCAGTGGTCGAACGAGCCGGCGGGCCCGTTCGTCGGACTTGTCGTAGGGGTCGCCCAGCACGAGGTCGAGCGGCTCCACCTCGGTGCGGACGAACTCGTCGACCCAGGCGAGCTGCTCCTGGTAGGCCGGGTCGGTCTCGAAGTCCCACATCAGCGCGTCTCCTTCGGCAGCAACGGTGACGACGGCTGCGACGGTTCGGCCGCGAGCCCCGCCACCTGGAACGCCAGCTGGGCGGCGAGCAGGGCGTCGAAGCGGCGCATGTCCAGCCCCGTCACGTGTTCGATGCGGCCCAGCCGGTAGCGGACGGTGTTCTCGTGCACGCCGAGGGCTTTCGCCGTGGCGCGGACCTGGGCCCCGGCGGCGAGGTAGCTGCGCAGGGTCTCGACGAGGTCGCCGCCGGTGTCCTCGTCGCTGCGGCGCAGGGGTCCGATGCACTGCTCGGCGAAGCGGACGGCGACGTCGGCGCGGTCGCCGTTGACGACGAGGCGCAGCGTCGTCAGCTCGGTGACGGGGACGACCTCCATGTGCCCGCCCAGCGCGGCGACGATTCCCTCGACGTCGCCGGTCTCGGCGAGCGCGGCCGGGTAGTCCTCGACGTCTCGGCAGACCCCTGAGACGACGGCCCGCCGACGGCCGGTGAGCTCGGCGAGTGCGTCCATTCCGCCCCCCAGGGCCCGGTGGACGCGGCGGAGCACGGGCGGCCCGGGATCGTCCGGCAGCCGCAGGAGCGCGACGACGGCGTCGGGTTCGGCCGCTCCGAGAGCCGGTGTGCCGACGAGACCGCCGACGACGGACAACACCGCGTCGAGGCAGCCGGCGGCCGACCGGTCCGGGGCCGTCGGCAGTCGCACGAGCAGCCGGTGCACCCCCAGGTCGAGGCCGACGTGCCCGGCGAGACGGCGCAGGTCCCTTACCGCGCGGGAGCCGTGGAGCAGGTCGGCGAGCACGTCGGCCCGGGTGCGTGCGGCGGACCGCGCGGCCCGGACCTCGCCGAGCAGGTGCACCGACAGGACGGCCGCAGCCTGCTCGACCAGCGGGACGTCGGCCTGTCCGAGAGGCCGGCCCATCTCGCTGACGTCGAGGAACCCCGCGATCGCACCCTCCACGACGAGCGCCGCGACGAGATGGCGACGGGTCAGGCCACGGGCTCGGTCGGCCGGCAGCAGGACCGAGGGACGGTCGGGGCCGAGCGCGCCGAGGTCGGCGCCGACGCCGTCGGGCAGACCTGGTACCGCGGTGAGCCGCAGCCCGGCCGGTGCGGCCCAGGTCCGCGGCCGCAGGTCGGCGTCGAGCAGCGCGACGGGCCGCCCGCACAGCGTGCCGAACCGGTCGACGAGGCCCTCGACGTCGAGCCCCTCCAGCACCGCCCGGCCGAGCTCGCGCAGTGCAGCGAGCAGTTCGTGCGACGGTTCGTCCGGCGCCTTCCGGAGCATGCCCGGAGCGACGATCGGCCTGGTCGCGTCGACCGTGATCGGTCTCAGCATGACGTCACGCCACCTCCGTTGGTGCCTTGACCGCGTGTGAGCGACGCAACTACCGTGACAGCCCTAACAGTCGTTAGGCAAGACCCGGAAAGCCATTCGCGAGAAGGGGTCACCGACATGGACGTCGGGGTACTGCTGGTCTTCCAGAACTGGCACGAGAACCTCACCGACGGCGAGATGTTCCGTCAGGAGGCCGAGCTCGGGGTGCTCGCCGAGGAGTACGGGTTCGATTCGGTCTGGGCGGCCGAGCATCACTTCGACGACTATTCGATGTGCCCCGACAACCTGCAGCTGATGGCCTACCTGGCCGGCCGGACGAGCAGGGTGCAGCTGGGCACCGGGGCGGTGATCCTGCCGTGGAACGACCCGCTGCGCGTCGTCGAGAAGGTGACGATGCTCGACATCCTGTCGCAGGGCAGAGTCGTGTTCGGGATGGGCCGCGGCCTGGCCAAGATGGAGTACGAGGGCTTCGGCGTCGACATGAACGCCTCCCGCGGGATGTTCGACGAGGCCGCACCGATGATCATCGAGGGCCTCAGGAACGGCTACGTCGAGCACGAGGGCCCGAACTACACGCAGGCGAAGGTCACCGTCCGACCCGGCCCGGAGCCCGGCACCGACTGGACCGACCGGCTCTACGGCGTCGCGATGTCACCCGATTCGGTGCCCGCGGTCGCAAAGATCGGCGCGCGGATGATGACCTTCATGCAGTACCCCGCCGAGATGCACGTTCCGGCGATGGAGCGCTATCGCGAGGTCTACCGCGAGACCCACCACAAGGAGCCCGGCCCGATCCTCACGCAGGACTTCATCTACTGCCACGAGGACGCCACCGAGGCCGAGGCGGTCGCGCGCGAGTACCTGAGCCGCTACTTCCTGTCGGTCATCAAGCACTACGACTTCGCGGGCTCGCACTGGCGCGACACCAAGGGCTACGAGGCCTACCAGCAGGGCGCGGACATGATCCGCGAGGCCGGGATGGAGGCCGCCGGCGCGGGCTACGCCGACACCCAGATCTGGGGTACGCCGGAGCAGATCGTCGAGAAGTACCGCCACCGCCTGGAGCTGTTCGGTGACCACCAGCCCAACGTCGCGCCGTCGTTCGCGGGCCTCCCGTTCGACAAGGTCCGGGCGAGCATGAAGCTGTTCGCGGATAAGGTCGTGCCCGAGCTGCACAAGATGGGGGTGCAGGCCGCCGTCCCCGCGTGACGGGTCGGGGCGCGTAGGACGGGGGTGACTGTCCTCCGCGCCCCTTTTGGTGGGAATCTTCTCGCCGATAATCCGAGAAGAAGGACCGGCCATGACCACCCTGCAGCGCGAGGAGAACCCGGCACCCCGCGGCAACACCCGCCGGGCGGAGCTCGTGGCGCTGGCCGGGCGGCTGTTCCAGGAGCGCGGCTACCACGGCGTCGGCATGCGGGCGATCGCCGAGGCGGCCGGCATCCAGGCCGCCTCGCTCTACCACCACTTCCGCAACAAGGAGGAGCTGCTGCTCGAGACGATCTTCGTCGTGGACCGCGACATGGTCGCCGAACAGCTGCCGATCCTCGACGGGCCGGGCACCCACCGCGAGCGCCTCGCGAGGCTGGTGCACGCCCACATCCTGCACATCGGCGCCAACCACGACGCCTGGCGCGTGGCGGGTCGCGAGCTGCGGGCCCTCTCCCCCGAGCATCTGGAGATGGTGCAGGGCTACCGGCGCGGCTATCAGCACCGCATCACCCGACACCTGACCGACGGCGTCGGCGCCGGCGAGTTCGTCTGCAGCGACCCGCGGCTCGCGACGCTCGCACTCCTCGACATGATCAACGGCCCGAACGAGTGGTACCAACCGGACGGGCGGCTCGACATCGGCGAGATCGCCGACCTCTACGCCGAGATGGTCATCCGCCAGCTCAGCGACTAGGGCTTCCCCTTCACCAGCGACATGCTCGACATCGCGATCGCCAAGGAAGGGGTGGGGGTTGCCGCGGAGGACACCCCAGACCTGGCTGGGTGGGGGGCCCGCGAGTACGAAGGAACTGGCTGAGTCCTGGTTGGTTGCCCTGAACGTGTCGAGTTCGCTCCTGAACCTGACGCGGCGTGAGTTCCTAGCGTTCGGTGTGTCGCCACGAGGTGGCGATCCGACGAGTGGGGGGCACGGGAGATGCGGGACCACGCACAGTTGTGGAAGGTCGGTGAACTGGCCGACACCACCGGCCTCACGGTGCGCACGTTGCACTACTGGGGTGAGCTGGGCCTGGTCGTCCCATCAAGTCGAACGACTTCGGGGCACCGCCTCTACGGGGTCGCAGACGTCGAGCGGGTGTACCAGGTGGTGGCCCTGCGCGAGCTGGGCCTCTCGCTGGATGCCATCGGGCGTGTCCTGGACGAGGGTGGCCCCGGGCTGGCTGGGGTCTTGGAAGCCCACGTCACCCAGGTCCGTGCACAGCTCGACGCGTTGCGCACGCTCGAGGCGACGCTCAGCGTGCTGGTCACCCGGGTACGGCGTACCGGGTCTCCTGCTCCGTCGGACCTGTTGGGACTGATCGACGAGGTGTCGAAGATGAACGAGAAGTTCAACGAGTACTTCACCGACGAGCAGCTCGCCACGCTGTCGCGGCGGCGCGAGCAGCTGGGGGAGGACCGGATCGCCGAGGCGGAGAGCGAGTGGCCGATCTTGATCGCGAAGGTGCAGGCAGAGAAGGACGCCGGCACCGACCCGGGCGAGCCCCGGGTCCAGGCCCTGGCAGCTCGATGGATGGAGCTGCTGGCCGAGTTCGACGGAGGCGACCCGGCGATCCGCGAGGCCAACGGCCGCATGCTCACCGAGAACCAGAGCGAAGTCGGGGGCGGCAGCCACATCGTGGAGCTCATCGACTACATCAACAGCAGCAACCAGGCCCGGCAGAACTGATCGATGGGGGCGCGGTCCTACCTCGGCGCAGACCGCGCCCCCACCTCCGTCATCAGAACCGAGGACATGCCGCCACAGTTGGAGCACTGCGAACACCTCTGAGAGGTCCAGCGCCTCGGCCGAGCGTGTCATCGCCGAACGCCACTCCCGGTCGAACTGCCCGGCCTCCTCGACCAGCAGGGCCCGTCGGATCTCCCGCGGGGCCGCCGGTAGTGGGGCTGGCGGAACAGCGCCCTCCGCTGGCTGAACGCTCACACTCGCAGCGGTAGCGCCCCAGTCCGACTATCTCGATGCTGCCCGTTATCCGGCGTAGAGGCTCAGCGAGCAGCCGGGCCCCGTCGCCCCCGGGCCGGGGCGCCGAACGACGCCATCAGCCCGCCGTCGACGGGGATCGTCGCCCCCGTCATGTACGACGCGCCCGCCACCGCCCACACGACGTCGGCGATCTCGTCGGCGCGCCCGGGGCGGCCCATCGGGATGCCGTCGACGATCGTCGCGCGAGAGGTGGCGGTCAGGCCCGCCGTCATCTCCGTGTCGACAAAGCCCGGTATCACCAGGTTGACGCGCACCCCGCGCGGCGCGAGCTCCACGGCCAGCGTCTGGGTCAGCCCGGACAGTCCTGCCTTGGCCGAGCCGTAGGCGACGTCGCCGGGATAGCCCCGCAGCCCGACCACCGCACCGATGTTGACGATCGCGCCCCCGTCGGCCAGCAGCGGCAGCGCCGCGCGCGAGGTGGCGAAGGCGCCGGTGAGGTTCGTCGCCAGCACCTCCGCCCACGCCTCGTCGCCGAGCTGCTCGATGCGCCCACCGCGGTGGACCCCGGCGGAGTTGACGAGCACGTCGATGGGCCCGACGCCGGCGAACGCGGCCCCGACCGACGCCAGGTCCGCGACGTCGGCCGGCATCGGCGTGACCCGGTCGCGCATCGCGGGTGCCCAGCTCTCCCGGTCGACCGAGCGGGCCAGGACTCCGACGGTGTCGCCCTCGGCGAGCGCACGGTCGACGACCGCGCGCCCGATCCCGCGGGACCCCCCGGTCACCACCCAGGTTCGGCCCACGGATCAGAGTCCGGCGAGGAACGCGAGCAGCTCGGAGCGGTAGGTGTCGCCGTCCTCCCAGAACGGGGCGTGTCCGCAGCCGCCGAACTCGACGAGCCGCGCGTTCGGGAACAGGTCCTTTGCCGCCTTGGCGCCGTCGAACGAGACGAACCCGTCGTCACTGCCGTGGAGCATCAGCACCGGAGCGCCGATCGTGGGCAGGATGTCGCGCTGGTCGACGGAGGCGAGGTCGCGCAGCGTCGCGTCGGCCTTCGGGCCGGTCTCCATGAAGGCCAGCCAGACCGACTCGACGATGTCGGCGCTCACGTCCTTGACGCAGACCGCGTTCGCGACGGCGCGGAACGTGGCGGCCCGGTCGGCGGCGAGCCCGGCGAGGACGCCCTCGACGTCGGCGGGTGTGCCGCCGTAGGGCCAGCCGTCGGCCTGGGTGTAGCGCGGTGTGGCGCCGCCGGTGAGGACGAGCCCGCCCAACCGGTCGCCGAGCCGGTGCGCGGCCTCGGTGACGACGGCACCCCCGAGCGACCAGCCGTTGAGCACCGGCGACTGCAGCCCGAGTTGGTCGACGACAGCAACGACGTCGGACGCGATGGCCGCGATCGAGGTGTCGGTGAAGTCCTTGTCCGACCGACCGCACGCCCGGTGCTCGAGGAGCACGACCGCATGGCCGGCGCCCAGCAGCGCGGGCAGGACCGTGTCCCAGCAGTGGGCGTTCGCACTCCACCCGTGCACCAGCACGACGGGCCGTCCG
The DNA here is from genome assembly GCF_007989085.1 of Pseudonocardia sulfidoxydans NBRC 16205. Taxonomy (GTDB): domain Bacteria; phylum Actinomycetota; class Actinomycetes; order Mycobacteriales; family Pseudonocardiaceae; genus Pseudonocardia; species Pseudonocardia sulfidoxydans. The sequence continues at coordinate 26,312 of NZ_BJVJ01000008.1, read as the reverse complement.
GCCCCCGCGTGGTGCTCGTAGTAGACCCGCTTGCCGTCCTCCGCCTCGAGGAACGCCATTGTCCTCACCCCTTCCCTGTCGAGGTCGTCGTGCCGGCGAACTGCGCGCGCAGCCGTCGTTTGTCCGTCTTTCCAACGCTCGTGCGCGGCAGCGCGGCCACCAGCACGATCTCCTCGGGCAGCCACCAGCGTGGTACTCGCTGCGCAAGGCGGGCCCGTAACTCGTCGGCGCCGGCCGTCGCGCCCTCGCGCAGCACCGCGATCGCGAGCGGACGTTCCTGCCAGCGCTCGTGCGCCACCCCGACGACCGCGACGTCGGCGATGTCGGGGTCGGCCAGCAGCGCCTGCTCGATCGCGACCGACGACAGCCACTCGCCGCCGCTCTTGATCAGGTCCTTCGTCCGGTCGACGATCCGCAGCCGGCCGTCGGTACCGATCGTCGCCACGTCACCGGTCCGCAGCCAGCCGTCGACGAACCGGTCGGGCGCCTCACCCAGGTAGTAGGCGTCGACCACCCACGGCCCGCGCACCAGCAGCTCCCCCGCGCTCTCGCCGTCCCACGGCAGCTCGCGGCCCTCGTCGTCGACGATGCGCCACTGCAGCCCGGGCAGCAACGTGCCCTGGGTCCGGGTGCGACGGTGACGCTCGGCGGGGTCGTCGGGCGGGAAGGGGTCGCGGGTGAACGTCGCCATCGGCGAGATCTCGGTCATCCCCCAGCCCTGGAAGACCGGTACGCCGAGCTCCTCCCATGACCGGATCAGGTCCACCGACGGGGTCGACCCGCCGAGCACCAGCGCCCGCAGGCTCGACACGTCGCTGCCCTCGCGGCAGACGTGGGCGAGCAGGTCGACAGCGACCGTCGGCGCCATCCCGACGTAGGTCACGCGCTCGCGCTCGATGATGTGCGCGAGCTCTGCGACGGTCGGGTGCGGGCCGGGCAGCACCTGCGCCGCGCCCGCCATGGTGGCCGCGAACGGCACGCCCCAGCCGTTGGCGTGGAACATCGGGACGACGTGCAGGACGGTGTCGCGGGCGGAGATCGCGTGCCCGTCGGCCAGGCACGCCGCGAAGGTGTGCAGGTAGAGACCACGGTGCGGGTAGCCGACACCCTTGGGTCGACCCGTGGTCCCGGAGGTGTAGCAGAGGATCGCGAGGTCGTGCTCGGAGCGGAGCGGGGGCATCCCCAGCTCCGGCCCGTCGGCGACGAGCTCTTCGAGGGCCGCACCGGAGTCGATCACGCCCAGCTCGGGACGGACGCCGTCGAGGAGGTGGACGAGGTCGGCGTCGGCGACGATCATCCGGTCGTTCGCGTGGCCGACGATGTAGGCGATCTCCTCGGCCGAGAGCCGCAGGTTGAGCGTGTGCAGGACCGCGCCGACCATCGGCACGGCCGAGTAGAGCTCGAGGTGCCGGTGGTGGTTCCAGCACAGCGTCGCGACGCGGTCGCCCGGCCGGACGCCGAGCCTCTGCAGGGCCCCGGCCAGCCTGGCGACGCGCTCGGCGAGCGTCCCGTAGTCGTAGCGCAGCACCTCGGTGCCGTGCTCGTAACCGACGACGGACCGCCGCGGATGGTGGCGCCGGGCCCTTTCGACGAACTCGGTGACGAGGAGTTCGGTCACGCCTGCAGCCGCTCCCGCACAGCCGGGACGACCTTGTCGGCGAGGTAGGCGATCCGTTCGGAGCCGCTGTCGACGGGCTCGCCCGGCAGCTGCGCCCAGAAGTGCACGTCCTTGATCTGTGGCCGGTCGCGCAGCAGCGTCGCGTACTCGGTGACGGCGGCCTCGGCGTCCATCAGCTGGTAGGCGCCCGCCTCGATGATCTGCGCGGGGTCGGTGAACTGCGGGACCTGGTCCGGCGGTCCGAAGGCGCCCCAGGAGATGTACTCGTTGAGCTGGTAGAGCGCGTGCTTGCCGATGCTCGCCCACACCCGCTCGGGGTCGTCGGCGATGATGGCCCACTGACCTGCGTAGATGCGGGCGTCGGCCCGTGAGCGGCCCTGGCGTTCCACCGCGTCGAGGTAGGTCGCCTGGTGAGCGTTCTGGGTGCTGAGGAAGCCGTCGGCGATTCGCGCGGCGCGTTCGATCGCAGGGTCGGCCATCGCGCCGACCAGCAGCTGCGGCGCGTGCTCCGGAACGGGCGTGACGGCGACGGGCGGCAGCTGGTAGCGCTTGCCGGAGAAGCCGTCCGCGGAGCCCGACCAGGCGCGGCGGATGACCTCGACACCCTCCTCGAGCAGGCTCGGCCGGTGGGTGACCTTGCGTCCGAACGCCTCGAACTCGCGCGCCCAGTAGCCCTGGCCGACGCCGAGGTCGAACCGTCCGCCCGACAGCAGCGACAGCGTGGCGGCGTCCTCGGCGAGGCGGACGGGGTTGTGCAGCGGCGAGACGATCAGGTTGGTGCCGATCCGCATCCGGCTCGTGCGCTGCGCGATCGCCGACGCCAGCACGAACGGCGAGGGGCTGTAGCCGTCGGCGCAGAAGTGGTGCTCGGTCAGCCACGCGGAGTCGATACCGCGCTGCTCGGCCCACGAGATCTGGTCGAGGATCTCGCGGTAGAAGGTGCTGAACGGCCGGTCGGGGTCGGGGTTGCGGAAGTCGTACCAGAGGCCGAAGGTCGGGCCCGCGGTCGTCGTCTCGCCCTGGCTTGCCGATGCGCCACTGGTCATGCCCGCACTGTGGTGGCCGGGGTCACGCGTGTCACCCGGCGGCGGGTCCGGGCGTTGTCGAGAGTTGCAAACGCCGCCGCGTCGCCCCGCAGCCCTCGCCGGGGTCCACCGCTACCGTGCTGGGATGCCGAGCGCCGTCGTCCAGCCGGAGTGGCTCGACGTGCGACTCGTCGACGTCGCCGCGGTACAGCGCTGGGGTGTGGCAGCCGGACTGCCCGACGCCCCGATCGAGGACGTCCGCCGGATCGGCGGCGGCACGCAGAACGTCGTACTGCGGCTCGCGTGGGGCGACCGCGACCTCGTCCTGCGTCGCCCGCCCGAACACCTCCGGACCAGCAGCAACACGGCGTTGCGTCGCGAGATGCGCGTTCTCGCCGCGCTTGCCGGCAGCGACGTGCCGCATCCGTCGCTGGTGGCAGGATGCGATGACGAGGCCGTCCTCGGCGGGGCCGTCTTCTACCTGATGGAAGCCGTCGACGGCAGCAACCCGGGCGACTCGCTCTCGGCGCTCTACCGCGGGAGCAGCATGGCGCGACACGCCGCCGCGCTCGACACCGCGGCCGCGCTCGCCCGCCTCGCCGCCGTCGACCACGAGGCCGTCGGACTCGGTGGCCTGGGCCGGCCCGATGGCTTTCTTGCTCGCCAGGTCCCGCGCTGGCTCGACCTGCTGGCCTCGTACGGTCAACCGTCCGGTGCCGGGCTCCCGCACATCGACGCGCTCGCCGAGTGGCTCACCGCGCACATGCCGACGGGCTCGCGCCCCGGAATCGTGCACGGCGACTACCACCTGAACAATGTCCTTCTCGACGACGAGTCACCCCGCGTCGCGGCGATCGTCGACTGGGAGATGTGCACGATCGGCGACCCGCTGCTCGACCTGGGATGGCTGCTCGTGACCTGGCCCGGCGGCGGGGGGAACCCCGTCACCGGCGATGCGATCGCGACGCTGGGCGGCCTCCCGGGTCCCGACGAACTCATCGCCCACTACGCGGCCCGCAGCGACCGCGACCTCTCCGCGATCGGCTGGTACACCGTGCTCGCCGGGCTCAAGCTGGCCATCGTCATCGAGGGCACCCATGTCCGCGCGCTCGCCGGGAAGGCCGACCTGACAACGGGACGGCGTCTGCACGACGCGGCCGTCGACCTGCTCGACCGCGCGGCGGCGATCGCCGGCGTCTGACCTGTTCGTCGAGGTGTTCAGCGAGCGCGGCGCCCACGCCCGCACCGCGATCGGCGGTCGAGAACCTGCCGCGCGGGTTCGCCGTCGAGGTCGACATGGTCGTTCAGCTCGGCTGAACCCGGCCACCAGGGCCATCATGGGGTCCGGCCCGGAAGGAGGACCCCACGATGGCGTACTACCGGCGCGCCGGTCACGTCCCGCCCAAGAGACACACCCAGCACCGCAGCAGCGAGGGCGACCTCCACTACGAGGAGCTCATGGGTGAGGAGGGCTTCTCGTCGGACTCCGCGCTGCTCTACCACCGCGCAGTGCCCTCGGCGATCGTCGACGCCACACCGTGGGACCCACCCGACCAGACGCTCACCGAGAACCGGCCGCTGCTGCCGCGGCACCTGCAGCTGCACGCCCTCACCGGCGACGACTGGAAGGCCGCCGACGCCGTCACCGGGCGACGGCTCGTGCTCGGCAACGCCGACGTCCGCATCTCCTACGTCGTCGCCGGGCAGCCGTCGCCGCTCTACCGCGACGCCGTCGGCGACGAGTGCGTCTACGTCGAGTCCGGGTCGGCGACGATCGAGACCGTGTTCGGGACGTTGCGCGCCTCGGCCGGGCACTACGTCGTCATCCCGCGGTCGACGACACACCGCTGGCTCCCCGACGGCTCGGAACCGTTGCGGCTGTACGCGATCGAGGCGTCGTCGCACATCGCGCCGCCCAGGCGGTACCTGTCGCGGTACGGGCAGTTCCTCGAGCACGCGCCCTACTGCGAACGTGATCTCCACGGCGCCGGCGAACCGCTGCTCGTCGAGGGCGAGGACGTCGAGGTGCTGGTGCGCCACCGCGGCGTCGACGGCATCACCGGCACCCGCTACGTGTACGCCACGCACCCCTTCGACGTCGTCGGCTGGGACGGCTGCCTCTACCCGTACACGTTCGACGTCGCCGACTTCGAGCCGATCACCGGGCGCGTGCACCAGCCGCCGCCGGTGCACCAGGTGTTCGAGGGCGACGGGTTCGTGATCTGCAACTTCGTGCCCCGCAAGGTCGACTACCACCCGCTGTCGGTGCCGGTGCCGTACTACCACTCCAATGTGGACTCCGACGAGGTGATGTTCTACTGCGGCGGGAACTACGAGGCGCGCAAGGGCTCCGGGATCGCGCAGGGCTCGGTGTCGCTGCACCCGGGCGGGCACAGCCACGGGCCGCAACCCGGCGCGATCGAACGGTCGCTCGGCGCGGAGTCCTTCGACGAGCTGGCCGTCATGGTCGACACCTTCCGGCCGCTCGCGCTCGGCGAGGGCGGGCTCGCCGCCGAGGACCCCGCCTACGCCTGGACCTGGGCCGGCCGGGGCCCGACGGCGTGAGCGTCCCGGCCGGCCGGACGGGACCGTTCTGGGACGGTGTCGCCGGGCGGGTGCCGATCCCGCAGGCCGCGGCGACGCTCGGGTTCGAGTTCGTCGACGCCGACGTGGACGCCGGGACGATCGAGGTCGCGTTCACGGCGACGGAGGCGTTCACCAACCCGGCCGGCAACGTCCTCGGCGCCTTCCTGGCCGCGATGCTCTACGACACCGTCGGCCCCGCGCTGCTCGCCACCCTGGAACCCGACGAGTTCCAGTCGACGCTGCAGCTGTCGGTGAGCTTCCTGCGTCCCGCGCGGCCGGGCCGGATCCTCGGGCGGGGACGCGTCGTCCGCCGCGCCGGTGAGACCGCGCACCTGGACGCCGAGCTGCGCGATGCCGGCGGGGCCGTCCTCGCGACGGCCACCGCGACGGCCGTGGTCATCCCGCTGGCCGAGGCGCGGGACGCGGTCTGACGGCGGCCGCCGCGGCGAGCACGGCCGCCGCGTGAGTCGTGAGTGGCGATGGTCGCTACAGCGACCATCGCCACTCACAGGTGGTGGGGACGCGGCCGCGACGGCGTCGGTGGGCATCGGCTCCGACGCTGCGTCGGCGGCCTCGTGGGCGGAACCCCCGGTGACTTGTCGGGTCGCGTCACCGGTTGCTACAACGGCGGCACCCCTCGTCGGCACACCGGACGGATCCTCGGTATGGACGCCTCGCCAGCCCGCAGCCCCGTCGCGCGCCTCGCCGGCGGGCCCCGCGAACTGGCGTTCTGGGTCGGGGAGCTCGCCCACCGGGCGGATCGCCCCGGGGTGGTGGCGCTGGCCGTCGCGACGATCGAGCCCGCCACGCGGCCGCTGCTCACCGACCTGCTCGCCGGTGCCGGGCCGGGCCCGGACGTCGACGCCCTCGCCGCGCTCGACCCGCTGCGGCACCGGCCGTACCTCGACGACGGTCCCGACGCCGCCGTCGTGGCCGACGTCCTGCTCACCGGGTTGTCGCGGTCGCGCGCCGACCACGTGGGCGCGCGGGTGTGGGCGGCCGGCCACGTCGACGGTCCCGACGACCTCGCCGGCCTGCACCGCGTCGTCCGCGGCCTGCTCGCCCTCGACTCGATCTACGGGACGCCCGAGTGCCGGGCCCGCCTGGAGGCGCGCGCCCGCTACAACCTCGCGGTGGAGGAACGCCTGTTGCGCGACGCCCTGCACGGCGCGGCCGCATCCTGACGCCGTGGCGCCGGACGTGCGCCGGCACGTCGTCGCCCCCGGCCGCAACCTGACGGTCGTGTCGCCGCCCCCGGACAGCCGTGAGGTTGCGGCCGGAGTGTGGGGCGGGCCGGTGCCGCCCTCCCGGCAGCTCGGCCCGCCCGGCTCAGCCGACCGCCGACTCTCCCCAGATGTCCTCCAGGTACCGCTGCTCGGCGCGCATCCCGGCGAGCCAGGACTCGCCGTCGGAACCGCCGTGCACCTCGATCAGCGCGGCCCGCACGGCCGGGGCCATCGTGTTCGCGTTGCCGCAGACGTAGACGTGTGCGCCCTCGTCGAGCAGCCTGCGCACCTCGTCCGCCTCCTCGACGATCGCCTGCTGCACGTAGCGGCGGTTGTCGGCGACCCGGGAGAACGCCATGCAGAGCTTCACGACGCCGTCGCGTTCGAAGGCGCGCAGCTCGTCGGAGTAGAGGAAGTCCTGCTCGGGCGTGCGGCACCCGAAGAACAGCAGTGACTCCGCGATGGGCACCCCGCGCCGCTTCAGCGCGGCCCGCTCCTGCAGGAAACCGCGGAAGGGGGCCATGCCCGTCCCGGCCCCGACCATGATCATCGGGATGTGCGGGTTCTCCGGCGGCGTGAACGGGATGGTCGGCTTGCGGACGAACGTGAACAGCGTTCCGTCGACCTCGCTGCCACGCAGGTGTGTCGAGCAGACCCCGGCGAACCGGCCGTCGCGACCGCGGGCGGGCACGTCGAGCACCCCGACGGTGATGTGGCAGGCCCCGTTCTCCGACGGTGCCGACGAGATCGAGTAGTACCGCGGCCGCAACGGCGGCAGCATGTCGAGGAACTGCGCGAACTCCAGGGCGCAGCTCGGGTAGGCGTCGAGCAGGTCGAGCACCGTGACCCGCGGCTCGGCGATCGTCTTGCGGTACCGGGCGCGGCCCTCGTCGTCGAGCGTCGTGAGGGCCAGCAGGGCGTCGCGCTCGGCCGGGTCCGCGGCGACGGAGGCGAGCGTGGCGATGTCGGACCGCCCGGCGACGTCCTGCAGCTCGACGCAGCTGCCCAGCACCCCCAGCAGTGGCGCGGGTTCGTCGAGGGGCAGGTGCGTCCACGAGCCGCCGTTGGGCGTGATCGTGAGGTAGGTGCCCGCGTCGAGCTTGAACCGGGCGATGACCCGGCGGATCAGGTCGACGTTGTTGCGCGGCAGCACGCCGAGGTGGTCACCGGTCGAGTACTCGGTACCGGGCGCGAGCGCGATCTCGACGTGGCGGGTCGACCGGTCGGAGCCGTCGGCGTTGAGCTCGCGGTTGACCAGCACGGTCGACGGTCGCGCCCGGTAGGACACGACGACCGGGTTGGTGGTCTGGCGGTTGGTCATCGTGAGCGTGAGCCGCGGACCGCTCGTGCCGGCGCCGACCGCGTCGGCGGAAAGGCCCAGCGCCTCGGTCAAAGCAGGCCAGATGGTCGCGTACCAGGCCTCGTACTGGCCGTCGAAGTCCGAGCGGGCGTCACCCTCACCCCGGTCGACGACGCGCCGGCCGCCGTGGGCCGCGAGCTGCTCGTCGAGCATCGTCGGGATGGCCTGATAGGTCGACGCCCAGTCCATGTTGCCGCAGCCGAACACCGCGAACGCCACCCCGGAGGCCGCGTCGGACGGGGTCGCCGCGTCGCGGATCCAGGCGCAGAACTTCTCGGCGTTGTCGGGCGGCAGCCCGTTGTACGACGCGCACACGACGACGAGCGCACCCTCGGAGGGCAGGTCGGCGACGTGGTCGTCGAGCGCGCCGAGGGTGACGGCGAAACCGCGGTCGGCGCCGTCCTGCGCGATACGCGTCGCGATGCCCTCGGCGGTGCCGAGGTTCGACCCGAACAGGACGGTCAGCGGGGTGCCGTGCCGGTCGCCGACGGGTGCCAGGCGCAGCGCGGGCTTCGCCGCCGGGGCCTGCGCGGCCCGCGGCGCGACGACGACCGTGCCGGTGGTCCGGTCGGGTCGCGGCCGCAGCCGGATGAACAGCCCGTCGGGCTTGAGCGTCAACGCCTCCTTGATCTTGAGCTGGTACTGGTGCTCGTCGACGAAGTCGAAGCGCTGCAACAGCATGCCGAGCACGAGCACGGCCTCCTGCATCGCGAACTGCCGTCCGATGCAGGCCCGCTGTCCCGAGCCGAACGGCTTGAACGCGTTGGGCGGCAACGTCGCGCGGAACTCGGGGCGGAAGTGGTCGGGGTTGAACTCCTCGGCGTCCGGGCCCCAGATCTCGGTGCTGCGGTGCAGCATCGGGGTCAGCGCGGTCAGCGACGAGCCCTTCGGGATGCGGAAGCCGCCGAGGACCGCGTCCTCGTAGGGGTAGCGGGTGAACCCCGGCGCGGTCGGCCAGAGCCGCAGGATCTCGTTGAGGATCTGCGTGACGTAGGTGAGGCCCTGGATCTGCTGGAAGCTGGGCATGACGCCCGGATCGGTCCCGAGGACCCGGTCGACCTCGGCCTGCGCCTTCACGACGACGTCCCGGTCCTTGAGCAGGTAGGCGATCGTGAACGACAGCAGCCCGCTGGTCGTCTCGTGGCCCGCGACCAGGAAGGTCAGGCACTGGCCGACGATGTTCTCGTCGGGCAGCGTCAGGCCGGTCTTCTTGTCGATGCCGGTGAGCATGCAGCTCAGGAGGTCGTCGTGCTCCTCGGCGTTCCCGGCACGGCGCCGCTCGTCGAGGATGTGCTGGACCTCCCGCTCCATGAAGGCGTTGTCCTCCACGAGCTGACGCTGCGCCCTGCGGCGGAACCGGATCAGCGCCGGGACCAGCCGGGCCCGCCGCTGGGTCTCCGTCAGCGTGCGCATCATCGCGTCGACGAACGGGTGCTGGGTGTTGCGGTAGAACGAGTTGAACCGGTACCCGAAGCCGCACAACGCGATCGTGTCGAGGGTCAGGCGCGTCATGTCGCCGGTGACGTCGACGTCCTCGCCCGGGTTGAGCCGTTCCCACTTCTGCATGAGCTGCAGCGCGATGTCGATCATCATCGGCAGGTAGCCCTGCATCGCCTGCATGCTGAAGTTGGGCAGCAGGATGTTGTGCGCCCGCGACCACATCGGGTCGTCGGTGTCGGCGGTGAACAGGCCGTCGCTCGGGCGCATCTTGCGCAGCTCCTTCTGCGCCGTGCCGACGAGCTTGTCGTACCGCGAGTCGTCGCACAGGTCGTCGACCATCTCCAGGCCCGAGACGACGTACCGGTCGCCCATCGGGGTGCTCAACCGCATGATCGGCCCGTAGGTGCGGGTCAGGTCCATCAGCGCCTGGATCGTCCGGTCGCCGGGGATGTCGAGGGCGTTGCCGATGATCGGCTTCGGCGGCGGGCCGGGAATCTCGCTCGCGTCACGGATCCCGATCGGGGTGGTGGTCATGAGGCAGCCTCCGGAATCGCGCGGGCGCCGGGACGTCCGGCGCGGACGAGGACGATGACGCCGACGAGCACGGCCCACCCGGGCAGCACCAGCAGGACGGCGGGGTTGAACGTGGTGGCGACCAACATCGCCAGGGCGAGCAGGTAGCTGAGGAAGCCGAGCCAGCGTGGGAGCAGGCCGGCCTTCATGAGCAGCGTCGTCGTGGTCATGACGTACATGCCGGCCGCGCGGACCGCGTACACGAACACGACCGCGTACCCGATGCCCGACAGCGCCCGGCCGACGTCGGGACCCGGCACCGGGCCGGTCCCGATGTCGACGACGAGCGCCACCGCCCCGGCCGCCGCCGTGCCGGTCCACAGCAGCGCGACGAACAGGACACCCGCGAGGACCTGCAGCGACATGGGCATCTTGGGCACGTCAGGGGCCAGCTCGCGGACCAGCAGCCGCACCGTGATCATGTGCCAGAGGAACGCGATGCCCGCGAACGGGACGAGGTAGAGCCCGACGGTGATCAGCACCGTCTTGCCGCCCGGCGCGTAGAAGGCGTCGTAGGCCTGGTCGCTGGTGGCGAATCCGGGGGACCGGTTCACGAACACCAGCGCGAGCGCCATCAGCACCGCGAACACCACGGCGAGCACCCCGGAGAGCTGGGCGTACTTCACGGCCTCGGCCGAGACGGCGGGTCGGGCACCGGCGTCGCGCAGGTCAGCCATCGTCGTTCCCCCGGTCACGCGCGGCTGCCGGGTCGTCGTCGAGCGCCGGCAGGTCGATCGCCTCGAGCACGCGGAGCAGGTCGAGCACCCCGGTGAACGGGCCGCCGCCACCACCCGGGGCGCGGACGGTCCCTTCGAGGCGACCGTCCCCGCTCCGGAAGAGGTCCAGCTGTATCCGCATGGCCCCTCCCTCCTCCGGGCCGTGGCCGGCCCGAGGTGGCGCGCGTCGTCGAGCATCGGCCCCGGAGGGTGGGCAGCGGGCTGTCAGGACCTTCCAGCGGACCTTCCAGTCCGGGGTCGGGCCGGGGGCGGGGCCGGGGCCGGGCCCCTGTGAGTGGCAATAGTCGCTATAGCGACTATTGCCACTCACAGGAGGCCAGTTCGCGGCGGCTGGAGATCCCGAGCTTCGCGTAGATGTTGGACAGGTGGAACGCGACCGTGCGGCCCGTGACGAACAAGGTCGCTCCCACCTCGCGGTTGGTCCGGCCCTGCGCGACGAGCCGGGCGACGGCGAGCTCCTGCGGCGTCAGCGACAGCGGACCGCCCGCCGCGGGGGGATGCAGGCCGGCGCCGCGCAGCTCGTCGTCACTGCGGGCGGCGAACGGGGTGGCACCGAGCCGGGTGAGCCGCTCGTGGGCGGTGCGCAGCAGGTCGACACCGGGGCGGCGCTCCCCGGCGGCGATCAGGTGCCGCCCGAACGCGGTCTCCAGCCGGGCGCGCGGCAGCTCGGCGCGGGAGCCCCGGGCGACGTCGAGTGCCCGTTCGTAGTCGGACCGGCGGTCGGTCAGCTCGGCACGCAGCCGCGCGACCTCCACGGCCGTCCATCCCGGACGGTCGGCGACGCGGGCGGTGAGGGAGTCGAGCTCGGCGGCGGCGGCACGGCGGTCGCCGGTCCCGATCAGCGCCTCGACCAGCAGCGCCCGCCACGGCAGCACCCCCACCCGGTCGCCGGGCCCGGTCACGGCGGCGTCGGCGACCCGCGGGGCGAGGGCGGCGTGCATGGCCGCGGCGTCGCCCCGGGCCTGCGCGAGGACGGCGGCGGCCGTCGACGAGTAGGCGTACCCACCCCACCACGGCAGCAGCCGGGTCGCGCCGAGTGCGGTGTCGACGCGCGTCCGCGCGACGTCCCACTCACCGCGGCCGGAGGCGACGTAGCTGCTCAGGGCGTTGGTGATACCGGCGCCGAGCAGGACACCGGCGTCGCGGGCCAGCGACAGGGCCAGCATGCCGTGTGCGGCCGAGCCGTCCCAGTCGCCGATCCGGTACGTGGCCTCGGAGAGGTGGGCCAGCGCCAGCACCCGGGCCTGCATCGACATGCCGGTGGCGTCGTCGCGGACGATCGCGGCCAGCGCGTCGGCAGCGGTGCCCGCGTCCTCCCGCCACAGCGCGACGACGCCGCGCAGCGCCGCACCCTCGGCGGTGTCGCCGTTGCGGGCGAGCTCGGCGTCGGCCGCGGCGTGGTCGCCGCTCGCGTACAGCGCGACGGTGCGGACGAACCGGGCCGTCGGTTCGTCCTCGGCCGCGGGTCCCCAGGCCAGCGCCCGGCCGGCCAGTTCGGCGGCGGCGTCGGTGTCGCCCTCGATCAGCGACAGCAACGACAGGTGCGCCGCGGCGGCCGCGCGGCGGGTGTCGTCGTCGCCCGCGGCGTCGAGGGCGTCGGCGAGGGAGACGCGGGCGTCGTGGAAGCGGCCCGTCATCGCTTCCAGCCTGCCGACGACGCGGCTGCGCGCGGCACTGGGCGGCAGCGCGCGGACGTCGGGCTCCGAGCGCAGGGCGCGGCCGAGGTCGCCGCCCGCGAGCATCGCGTCGACACCGCCGACGAGCCGGGCCGCCCGCGCGGCCGGGTCGGGGCTGAGGTCGGCGGCCGACAGCAGATGGTCGGCGGCGGCGCGCCACCTGCGGGCGGCGGTGTCGTCGCGGGCCTGCGCCTCCAGTTCCGCGGCCAGCTCCGCATCGGCGCCGACGGCGGCCGCGACCCGGTGTGCCGTCGCCGCGGTCCCGTCGACGAGCTCCGCCGCCGCTCGGTGCAGGGCGTGCCGCCGGGCCGGGGGCAGGTCGCCGTACACGGCGGCGCGCACGAGCTGGTGCGGGAAGGCGACGTCGCGGCCGGCCTCGACGAGCAGCCCCGCGCGGACGGCCTCGTCGAGCGCGGCGACCGGGTCGTCCACACCGGACGCGGTGACGGCGTCGGCGAGCGGGCAGTGGTCGCCGAGCACCGCCGCGGCCAGCACGAGCTCCCGCGTCGCGGGGGCGAGGGCGGCCACTCTGACCAGCACCAACGTCGCGAAGGAGCGGGGCGCGGGCAGCGCGGTGGAGGTGTCGAGCAGGACGTCGGCAGGCAGCTCGCGCAGCAGCGCCGCCGCGTGCAGGGGATGGCCGTCGGTGTGCTCGCGCAGCCGGTCCGCGGCGGCCGGGGTCAGCTCCCGGTCGAGGGTGCGGCCCAGCTCGACGAGGTCGTCGGAGTCCAGCCCGGCCAGGGTGATCCTGCGCGGTGGCTGCGCGCCGACGGTGCCGCGTTCCCACCAGGCCGGGCCCGGATCCGGGTCGCGCACCCCGAGCACGACGAGCACGTGGTCGCGGCGCAGCCTGCGGACGGTGAAGGCCAGCGCGCGGGCGGACGCGTCGTCGGTCCACTGGGCGTCGTCGACGACGAACAGGACGGGATCGGTGGCCTGCAGCTCGCCGAGCGCGGCGAGCAGCTGTGCGCCGACGGCGAGCGGGTCGGTCGTCGCGGGCGGGGCTGTCGTGAGCAGGGGGCCGCGGGCGTCGTCGGGGAGGTCGGCGACGAGCTGGCCGACGATCCCGAACGGGAGCGCGACCTCCTCGGGCGCCCCGGTGGCGTGCAGGACGGCGGCGACCGGGCCCGCCGTGGAGAGCCGGCGCAGCAGCGTCGTCTTTCCGATCCCGGCGGCCCCGGACACGACGACGACGGACGGGTCGCCCGCCCGCGCCCGGTCGAGCTCCCCGGTCAGCGTGGCGAGTTCACCCGTCCGCCCGACGAACGGCTCCCCCGAGCCCACACCGTCGAGTCTGGTCATGACGCCATGGCCGGACAAGGGTCTATCGGCGCGCAGACTTGTATACAAATGCGCCGTCATGACAGAAGATGTGCCGGTCGGACGAATCGCAAGGAGGGAACTGCATGCAACGCACGGTCCTGGTCAACGGCACCTTCCTCACCAGCGACGATCTGACGCCCGTCACCGGCGCACTCGCGATCGTCGACGGCCGCATCGAGACGCTCGGATCCGACGTGACCCCCCGCCCCGGCGACGACGTCGTCGACCTCGACGGTGCGTTCGCGATGCCCGGCCTGATGGACGCGCACTGCCATCTCATCTACCGCGACGTCGCCGACCCCTACGACATCGAGCTGCGCAAATCCGTCCCGCAGGCCACCGTCGACGCCGTCCACAACGCCGGGGTGCTGCTGCGCAAGGGCTTCACGACGGTCCGCGACGTCGGCAGCCGCGCCAACATCGGCGTCGAGGTCCGCGACGCGATCCGCCGCGGCGACGTCCCCGGCCCGCGGGTCCTCGCGGCCGGCCGGATCGTCTCCGCGCCCGGTGGGCTCGGCGACTTCCAGCCCTCCCACCTGTTCGAGCACGCGCCCTACCCGCACAGCCTCGCCGTGCAGGTCGTCGGGCCCTACGAGGCCGCGGCCGTCGTCCGCACCCAGCTCAAGGACGGCGTCGACTGGATCAAGGTCGGCGTCAGCGGCACCGGCTTCAACCCGCTGTGCCCCGCCGAGCGCAGCGGCCTGACCGACGTCGAGTTCCACGCACTCGTCGACGAGGCCGTCCGCCAGGGCGTGCCCGTCGTCGCCCACGCCGAGTCCGAGGACTCCGTGCGCACCGCCGCCCGCGCCGGCGTCGCGAGCATCGAGCACGCGCTCTTCCTCGCCGACGACGCGCTCGAGTCGGTCGTCGAGCACGGCCTGACGATCTCGCCGACGCTGTCGATGTACCGGGCGTTCGCCGAGCAGGGGCTGGCCATGGGCATCCCGCAGGTCATCGTCGACCAGCACAAGCGCACTCACGAGCACCACGTCGCCAGCATCGCGAAGGCCGTGGCGGCGGGCGTGCCGATCGTCGCGGGAGGCGACGCCGGGCTCACCCACTTCGTGCAGGGCAGCTGCGCCGTCGAACCCGCGACCTACGTCGAGCTCGTCGGGATGTCGACCCGCGCTGCGCTGCAGTCGATCACCGTGAACATCGCGCGGCTGCTGCGGATCGACGACGAGGTCGGGACGCTCGCGCCCGGCAAGGCGGCCGACGTGCTGGTAGTGCGCCGTGACCCGCTCGCCGACGTCACCGCGGTCTCCGACGACGCCGCCCGGGTCATGGTGCTGCAGGGTGGGCGCGTCGTCTCGTAGCGAGCGACGTACGCGGCGGCACGAGCCGCTCCCACCGTCGACTTCCACGTCGCCGCCACCGGCTACCGCGCAGCCCGGTCCACCGGTCGCACCGTCCGCACGCTCCTCGACTGCCTGATCGCCGCGGTCGCGCTGCGGACCGGCGCGACACTCGTCCACCGGGACCAGGACTTCGACGTTCTCGCCGAGGTGTTTCCCGAGCTGAGCGTCGTGTCGTTGCGCGGCGACCTATCATGACGGTCGTCATGGTCGATCGGAGTCCTCGCGAGCGCATCGTGCGCAGCGCCGCACTGCTGTTCCGCGAGCGGGGCGTCGGCGCCACCGGGATGCGGGAGATCGTCGCGCACGCCGCGGCGCCGCGTGGGTCGCTGCAGCACTACTTCCCGGGAGGCAAGCAGGAGCTGGTGGCCGAGGCGATGACGTGGATGGCCGAGCGCGCCGCCGGCCCGCTGCGCGCCAGCCTCGACGTCGAGCCGGCGCCACCGCCCGCCGAGATCGTCCGCGGGGTCGTCGACCGGTTCCGTGAGGTCCTGGCGCTCACCGACTTCACCGGCGGCTGCCCGATCGTCGCCGGCGTCGCCGACGCGGCCTGGGACGGCGACGTCGTCGCCGCGGCCGCGCGCGACGCCTTCGCCCGCTGGCTCGACCCGCTGGCCCAGGCCCTGCGTCACGGCGGGATCGAGGCCGGCCGCGCCGACCGTTTGGCGCTCATGGTGATCAGCGCGGCCGAGGGGGCGCTCGTCATCAGCCGGGCACGCCGCGACGAGTCGGCCCTCGACGCCGTCGCGGCCGAGCTCGACCTGCTGCTCACGACCGGTTAGGTCAGCCCGACGATCCCCACCGGGTTCGGCTCGGGGATCATCCCGCTGCGCGCGACCGCCGCGGCCAGCGGTGTCAGCAGCTCCGCGAGCCGGGCCGTCGCGTCCGGTCCGAGTGTCTGCCACGGCGCCTCGGCGGCGTCGTCGGTGGCGGCCTCGACGTCGTCGTGCAGCGTCCGGCCGGTGTCGGTGAGTCTCCCGTCGGTGTCGACGACGCCCGCGACGCGCAGGTCGTCGAGGCCGGCCTGCCAGGCGTCGTCGGTGAAGCGGCGGCCCAGCTGCAACGCGGTGGGGTCGGACTCGTCGGCGGCGACCTTGATCAGGTGCGACGCGAGCGGGGAGATGCCGCGGGCGACGAGCACCGCGATGTGTCCGTCGCCGCGGTGCTCGCGCAGCGTCGTCGTCGCCTGCCAGAGCGCGAGGTGCGGGGCGTCGGGGCGGGGGAGTGCCTGGTTGGCGGCGGCGAGGACGCGGCCCGCGGTGTCGGCGGCCGTGGCTGCGGCCCAGGCGAGGTCGGCGGCCTCGGTGACCTGCGGGGATTCGACGACGTCGGCACCCCAGACGGCGCGCAGCGCGGCGTCGACGCCCTCGAGCCGGGCCGCGAGGGCGCGGGTCGGGTCGGCGACGTCCCACGCCGACGGGAGGGCGCGTTCGAGCCTGCTCGGGTGGAAGCCGTGGAACGCGGCCGTCGCGATCGCGGGGCCGACGGCGCCGAGCGGTGCGGCGCGCAGCGCGACGTAGCCCATCCAGAAGCCGCGCATGCCGATCGCGTCGGCGGCGGCGAGGGCCTCGGGGGCGAAGTAGGTGACGTCGTGGACCGGCTCGAAGCGGGTCCACATGCGGCGTGCGGTGCTGGCCATGCGTCCTCCGGGCTGTGTCGACTATGACGAGCGTCATGATGCCGGACGGCCGCGGGGGAGCGTAGAACAGTCCGCTATGACGACTGTCATAGAACGGCTCGCGACGAGCGTCGGGCCCGCCACCCGTGCCGACGTCGAGGCGATCGTCCGCGCCTGCTCCGTACGGTCGCTCTCCGAACGCTTCGCCGCCGCGCACCGACTCACCCCCGACGCCGTCCTCGGCCGGTACCGACGCTGGCTCATGGCAGGGGACGCCGTCGTCGGGCGGGCGGGCGACCGGCCCGTCGGGCTGCTGAACCTCGTCGACGACCCGGTGTGCCCGCGCACCACCGACCTCGCCCTGCTCGTCGTCGACGACGTCCAGCGCCGCGGCGTCGCCACCGCCCTGCTCCGGCACTCGCTCGCCGTCCCGGCCCGCGCCGGCTGGACGGTCCGCGCCACGGTCCGCGACGACAACCGCGCCGCCATCGGCCTGCTGCGGACCCAGCACCTCGGGCCCGTCCGGCTCGCGTCGTTCGAGGCCGGCGAGCTCAGCTACGAGATCGCGATCCCGGCGTGAGGAGCGTCGGGTTCACCGGCCTCGGCCTGATCGCCACCCACCGTCGTCCACACGGGGACCACCGCGCCGGAGTTCTCCTGCGGTCTCCCCGACGACGTCCGCGCCGCGGGCGGGCGCTGCGTCCAGGCTTGTTCGACGAGGCCGTCGCGTCCGGGCGCGGTACCGACGACGTGGGCGCCGTTCTCGGTGCGATCGAGACACGAACCCTGTCGGGGGCGGCCCGGGATCCGGGATGATGGGCGCCGTGGAGGTGGCGGTGACCGACGAGGAGCTGATCGTCGCGTTCGCGCTCGTGCGTCTCGACAACCCGGGCCTCGACCTCGAGGAGATCGCCGCACTCGTGATCCGGCGACTCGGCGACGAGGCGATGCTGCAGTTCGCGTCGCACACCCTCGCCGTCCGCGACGAGCTGCGCGGCACCCTGTTCGCGGCGGCCGTCGACCACGTCCTGCGAGTCGTCCTCACCATGCGCGGCGAACGCGACTGACCCTCCGAGCGAGGTCAGTTCTTCTTGCGCAGGCCGTCGGCCAGGAGCGCTGCACCCATGCCCAGCAGCCACACGTCCTTGGCGATGGCGGTGCCCTGCTGCGTCGGGCGCAGTTTCGTGTGCATCCCGGGCGTGCGCAGGTAGAGCCCGAGCAGGCTCGCCGCGAAACCGGTGAGACCCGCGCCGGCGACGGCGGCGGGCACGAACGGCGCGAGCAGGGCAGCGCCGAGCGCGATCTCGCCCGCGGCGAGACCCTTCAGGAAGGGTTGCGGCGCAACGGCGTCGAGGAACGGGTACGTGCCCCTGGCCATCCCGTGCACGCCGGCGGCCTGCTTCTCGTCGCCGGACCACTTCCCGATGCCCGTGTTCAGGACGAAGGCGCCGGCGGTGGCGCGCAGGGCGATGTGGGCGGGGTTCCAGCGGGGCACGAGCACTCCTCGATCGGGGTTCTTAGCGACGCTACACACCCGTGGCGCAGGGAGACGAGCTGCTGGGGTCGTGAGTGGCGATAGTCGCCATAGCGACTATCGCCACTCACAGGAGGATGGTGCGCGCCTCGTCCCACATGCGCGTCACGATCTCACCCGCAGGTTCGGCGCGGGCCAGCCCCGCCGACTGGCCCGCCCACATGTTCACCCGGTCGACACCCGCCGTCTCTCCGCGGCGGAAGCGGCCGACCAGCTTGCGCTGCTGCGGGTAGGGCGCCGGACGTGGGCCGTCGTCGGCCGCCCAGGCCTGCACGAACGGCGTCGCGACCGCCCGGCCCAGCCGTCCGGAGTAGGCGCGGGTCGGGGTCGTCCGTTCCGGGGCGAGGCCGTCGAGCGACTTCGCCCACTCCGCGTCGATCCCCGCCTCCGGCGAGCGCAGCAGCGCCGTCCCCACCTGCACCGCGCTCGCCCCCAGCGCCAGCGCCGCCGCGACGCCCCGGCCGTCGGCGATCCCGCCCGCCGCGACCACGGGCACGTCGAGTGCGTCGGCGAACCGCGGGACCAGCGCCATCAGCCCGACCGTCGTCGCCTCCGCCGCGGCCGGGTCGAACGTGCCGCGGTGCCCGCCGGCCTCCATGCCCTGCGCAACGACGGCGTCGGCGCCCGCCTCCTGCGCGGCGAGGGCGTCGTCGAGCGTGGTGGCGCACGCGAACCAGGCGATACCCCGCTCGTGCAGCCGCGCGACGTAGTCGGCCGGGAACAGACCCATGATCGACGAGACGACGGTCGGCGCCGCCTCCAGCATCGCCTCGCACTGCGCGTGGAAGTCGGGGCCCTCGACGTCCGGGCCGGGCGTGCCGTAGGTCTCCAGGAACGAGGTCGCCGCCGCGACGCGGTCGGGGGCGTCGACGGACTCGTCGGGCAGCCAGATGTTGAGCTGCAACGCACCGTCGGACGCCGCGCGGAACCGGGCGACCCAGTCGGCGATCTTCGCCGGCCCGTCGAGGACGACGCCGTTCGCGCCCATGCCGCCCGCGTTCGCGACGGCCGCTGCCAGCTCCGGCGGACACGCGCCCGCCATCGGGGCCTCCAGTACCGGCACGGTCGTGCCGAACCGCTCGCAGAACGCGGCCACCCGCGCCGACACCGTCATGATCCGCTCCCGTTCGTCCCGTTCGGTCCCAGGTTGTCACGAGAACCCGGTCGACGTGGTTCGTGCCGTTGGTTCTCATTGCGCCGCAAGGGATCCGCCTCGCCGACGGGTCCCAACCCGTCGGTGGCAGTCTGTACCCAGGGGGCCTCGTGACGGGGCCGGAGGGGTGGGGTGGGGACTGTCGTGAGGACTCCGACGGGCCGGGTCCGGACCGGGCTGACGCTGTCGCTGGGCGTGGCGGTGCTCGCGTGCATCGTCCTGTCCGCATTGGTCATCGTGTCGCCGCGGCAGGCCGAGGCCCTCTCGTCCGGGCTCACCGGCGGCGTCGTGGCCCCGCCCGCACCGGCCGCACCGGTCGTCGCCACCAGCGCCGACGGCGGGCCCTTCAACCCCGGCGACCCGCTGCACCTCACCGTCACCGGGGGCACCATCGCGGCGGTCACCATGACCGACAAGGCCGACGGCAAAGCCGTCACCGGTGACCTCGCGCGGACCGGCACCGAATGGGCTTCCACCGGCGACCTCGGCTACGCCAGCACCTACACCGTCGGCGTCGACACCGTCGGCCCCGACGGCAGCAGGCACCACGACGACCGCACCGTCAGCACCCTGACGCCGACGCACACCGCGTACCCGTCGTTCATCCCGCCGCCCGCACAGACCACCGTCGGCGTCGGACAGCCCCTCGTCGTCCGCTTCGACCACGCCGTCAAGGACCACGCCACCGCCGAGAAGGCCCTCACCGTGGTCTCCGACCCGCCGCAGGAGGGCAACTGGTACTGGCTGTCCAACACCGAGGTCCACTACCGGCCGAAGGTCTACTGGCAGGCCGGCAGCACGATCACCCTGAAGGCCGACCTGTTCGGCGTCGACCTCGGCAACGGCACCTACGGCGAGACCTCCCGCAGCGAGACGATCCACGTCCACGACTCGTGGGTCGCCAAGGCCGACGGCAAGGCCGAGCAGATGCAGATCTTCCACAACGGCGCGCTCGTCAACACCATGCCGATCAGCCTCGGCTCGCCCGGCTTCCCCTCCCACACCGGCCCGCACGTCATCTCCGACAAGCAGCCGACCATCACCATGGACTCCTGCACCTACGGTGTCTGCGAGGGCCAGCCCGGCTACTACAAGGAGAAGGTCGACCTCGACCTGCGGATCTCCGACGACGGCGAGTTCGTGCACTCCGCGCCCTGGTCGGTCGGCTCGCAGGGCGGGGCCAACGTCTCCCACGGCTGCGTCAACCTCAGCCCCGCCAACGCCCAGTGGTTCTTCGACCACTTCGGCATCGGGGACGTCGTCGAGATCACCAACTCCGGCGGCCCGGCGCTGCCGCTCGGCGACACCTACGGCGACTGGGAGCTGTCCTGGGCGCAGTGGCAGACGGGCAGCGCCGCGAAGTAGCGCGGTAACGGTCGACCGCCCGGGGCCGACCAGCCAGACGTGACCCCTGAGCAGCGGTTGCTGCGCGGCCGCATCGTCGTCCTCGTCGTACTCGTGGCCCTGTTCGTGCTCTACCTCGTCGGCCTGCTCCCGGTTGCGCAGCTCCTCACGCTGCTCGTGTTCGCGATCGTCGCCGCACTGGTCATGACGGTCCGTCCCGCGCAGCTGCGCGCGCTGCTCGGCCGCGTGGAGCAGGTCTCGGCGGGCGGGGTGAGCATCGAGCTGGCCGCGGCCGGTGCGAAGGCCGCGGCGGCCGCGCCGACGGGCATGGAGGACGACGGCGACGACGACGCGACCTCGATCGTCGAGCTGCGGTTCCGGCTCGAACGTAAGCTCGCCGACCTGGCCGCGGGCGTGCTCTCGGAGGCAGTCGGCGACGTCGTCGTGCCGACGCACGTGACCATCGGCGGCCTCGTCCGCGACCACCTGCTCGGTTCCGCCGAGGCCGTCGTCGCCGACACGATCCTCACCACCAGCGAGAACGAGTTCCGCTCCTACGCCCAGACGCAGCGTGAGGCGTTGCTGCGCGACGGTGGACGGTTCGTCGCGACGTTCCGCGCAGCGGTGTTCCACGAGCGTGCCGCGCAGGTCCTCGCGCAGCAGACGGGCGGGGTCGAGCGGGTCCGGCGCGACGACGCGGTGGGCGAGGACCTCGTCGTCACCGGTACGGGCGGGCGGGTGCGCTGGGTCCCCGTCTTCGCCGACGCGGACTCCGACCTCGTCCGTGGCCAGCAGGAACGCGTCGCGCTGCTCACCGGCCGCAGCGTCGTGCTGGTCCCGGCCCTGTCCCCGAGCCCACCACCGGCCGACGGCCAGGCCCCGGTCCGCACCTTCGGCGACCTGCTGCGCGCTGCCCCTCCCCTGTGAGTGGCGATAGTCGCTGTAGCGACTATCGCCACTCACGACCCCGGGAGGTCGGTCAGCGGGCGGCGGGACCGGCGGCAGTGCGGCGGTCAGCCCGGCGATCGTCAGCGAGGTGTCAGGCGGGCAGCGCGTCGGCGATCTTGTTCAGTACCGGGCCGTAGCCGGTCGTCGAGAAGCGCTCGAAGCTGCTCATCGTGATCGTGTAGCCGCCCGTGCCGGTGACCGCGACGGCCTCGCCGCCGAGCTCCTTGGTCGCGACGTACCCCTTGCCGCCGGACCGGTCCGACACCTCGTCGTACTGCCCGCTCGCCTGCTCACGCAGGGTGTCGAGCATGATCTCGCCGGTCGAGGCGCTCGACATCGTGATGCTCAGCTGGGCGACGCCCTTGCCGTCACCGAACAGGCACGAGCCGTCGTCCTTCATCTGCTGGCCGACGAGCGAGCTGATCTGCGCCGCCGTGAACGGGCAGGCCGGCGGGGTGCTGCCGGCGCCACCGGCGAAGACGGTGTCCTCGGAGTCGCCCCCGCCGGCGACGGGCCCGTCCGCCGACACCGCAGCCGGCTCGGCCGTACCCGAACCGAACGGCAGCGAGCCCCCGAGCGCCCAGTACGCGGCGCCCCCACCGACGACGAGCACGGTGAGCACGACGACGACGATCGTCGCGATCGACCTGCCCGAACCACCGGAGCGGGCCGGGCCGGGCCGGGTGTCACCGGCCCGGGACGGTGCCTGCGGCGGCGCGTAACCCTGCGGCGGGTGGTAGCCGGGTGCCTCGCCGTAGCTGCGGCCACCGGGAACCGGCGGGCGCGGCGGCGGGGGCGGGTAGCCGTGGCCGGGCTGCTGACCGTACTGGGCGGGACCGTTGCCGTAGGGGGTCATCGGGAGTCTCCTTCATGGGGGCGGGGGGCTCCCGCATGAGGAGAATCGTGCCGATTCCGCGGCCCGGTCTCGATCGTGCCGACCCCCGGGCCGGGTGGGGAGAACCCCCGCTCGGTTGAGCGTCGTTAGAACCTTGACTACGTCGGCCTCGTCCGGTGACACTCGGACGTCCCTCGACGAGGAGAGGTCCCGTGGCCCGCCTGCATGCCATCCCCCCGCACGAGTTCGACCCCGCCCTGCGCGCGACGCTCGGCCCCGCCCTCGACGACCCGCAGGGCCTCGGCCTGCTGCGGGTCCTCGCCCAGCGCCCCGACGTCGCCCAGGCCTTCCTCGCGTTCCGCAGCGCCATGGCCGCGACGTCGACGCTGTCGCCGAGGCTGGTCGAGCTGACCCGGCTGCGCATCGCGTTCCACAACCAGTGCCGCAGCTGCATGGCCCTGCGCACCGCGACCGGTGCGGCCGACGGCGTCACCGAGGGCCTCGTCTGTTCGCTGGAGAAGCCGCAGGAGGCACCCGACCTCACCGACGCCGAGAAGGCCGCGCTGCGCTACGCCGACCTGTTCGCCACCGACCACCTCGCCGCCGACGACGCCGTCTTCGACGACCTGCGCACGTACTTCACCGAGCCCGAGATCGTCGAGCTGGGCGTGCAGATCGGCGTGTTCGTCGGCTTCGGACGGCTCTCGGCGACCTGGGACATCGTCGACGACCTGCCCGAACGTTTCCACGACCGCGACGACCTGGTGACGCCGTGGGGCGCCGACGCGGTGGTGGCGGACCACCGCTGATCCCTGGCCCACGGGGGCGTCGCACAGGACGATGCCCGCGTGAGCAGCGCGATCACGGCCGTCGCCGCGACCATGCAGGAACGGCTCGACGCCATGCCGCCGGGCCGCGCCGCGCAACGCGACTTCCTCGGCACCTACCGGCGCACCACGCTGGCCGTCGGCGAGGCCGTCGACCGCGGCGTGTTCGAGGACCCGGCGTGGGTCGACGAGTGGGACGTCGCGTTCGCCGGGTTCTACCTGGCTGCGCTCGATGCCGACCTCGCAGGCGGGGCACCGCCGCGGCCGTGGCGGCTGGCGTTCGGGGCGCGCGAGTCGCTGCCGTCGCTGATCCACGTGCTGCTCGGGGTGAACGCGCACGTCAACTACGACCTGCCGCAGGCGCTCCTCGCCGTGATCCCCGACGAGGGGTTCGCCGACCCCGCGTCGCTCGACCTGCGCCGCCGCGACCACGAACGCATCGATGGCATCCTCTCCGCGCGGGTGGCGTCCGAGGACGGCGAACTGGCCGCCCGCTCCGCACGCCGGCTGCTCGACCGCGCCCTGACGCCGCTCAACCGCCGGGCGTCGCGACGGTTCCTGCGCGAGTCCCGGCAGAAGGTGTGGCACAACGCGATCGAGCTGCAACGCGCCCGCCTCGCCGGCCCCGACGCCTACACAGCCCGGCTCGCCGAGCTGGAGGTCCTGGCCGCGGCGAAGATCGCCGACCTGCTCGCGCCCGGGCAGGTGCTGCTGAGGCTGTCCGTCGCGGGCTTCGGAGTGACGTTGCCGCCGCCCTGATCAGGGGTCGTGAGCGGTAATAGTCGCGATAGCGACTATTACCGCTCACAGGGTTAGATCTCGATCCGCGAGCCCATCACGACGGTCCGCTCCAGGGGCAGCTTGAAGAACGCCGCCGGCGTCGCCGCGTTGTGCGACAACCCGATGAACAGCCGCGTCCGCCACGACGCCATCTCACCCGACCCGCCGCGCTCGATCGTCAGCCGCGACAGGAAGTACGAGGCCGTGCCGGAGTCGAAGTCCAGCTCCTGGGCCATCGACCGGCACTCGCGCAGCAGCTGCGGGATGTCGGAGGCGTCCTGGAACCCGAACCGGGCCGTGACGTGCACGATCCCGTCCTCGGAATGGCCCAGGTCGTCGACGGTGAGCCGCTCGGTCAGCGGCACGTACGGCACGTTCAGCGACTGCACCGACACGATCACCACCCGCTCGTGCAGCACCTTGTTGAACGCGACGTTCGCGCGCAACGCCAGCGGCGCCGTCTGGTTGGTGGGGTGCGGGAACACGGCGATGCCGGGAACCCGGGCGACGCGCTCGTCGTGCAGCTCCTGGATGAAGTCGCGCAGCGGACCGTCGAGGTCGATCCGCCTGCCGGTGACGATCTGGCGGCCGCGCTGCCACGTCGTCATCACGGTGACGACGATCGCCGCGATCAGCAGCGGCAGCCAGCCGCCGTGCGGGATCTTGGTGACGTTGGCGGCGAAGTACAGCAGCTCCAGCCCACCGAACACGACGCCGGTCAGCACGAGCTGCCACGTCGGCCAGCGCCAATGGGTGGCCGCGTAGGTGAGGAAGAGCGTCGTCGTCAGCATCAGGGTGCCGGTGACGGCGAGGCCGTACGCGGTGGCCAGCTTGTCCGACGACCGGAACGTCACCATCAGCACCAGTACCCCGGCGAACAGCAGCCAGTTCACCGCGGGCACGTAGATCTGGCCGCTCTCCTGCGTCGACGTGTGCTTGACGGTGAGCGTCGGCAGGTAGCCGAGCCGCACGGCCTGCCGCGACACCGAGAACGCGCCGGAGATGACGGCCTGCGAGGCGATGACCGTCGCGAAGGTCGCGAGGACGACCAGCGGCCACCGCGCCCAGTCCGGGGCGAGCAGGTAGAACGGGTTGTCGACGGCCTTCGGGTCGTCGAGGATCAGCGCCGCCTGACCCAGGTAGTTGAGGATCAGCGCGGGCCACACGACCGCGAACCACGACACCCGGATCGGCCGCTTCCCGAAATGCCCCATGTCGGCGTACAGGGCCTCGGCCCCGGTGATCGACAGGACGACCGCGCCCATCGCGACGAACGCCGTGAACGGGTGGTCGACGACGAACGACACGATGTAGGTCGGCGACAGGCCCGCGAGCACCGTCGGGTGCGTGAGAATGTGCGGGACGCCCAGCACGGCCAGGGCGACGAACCACAGCACCATGACCGGCCCGAACAGCCGTCCGACGCGGTGCGTGCCGAAGCGCTGCGCCACGAACAGCAGCGCCAGGATGCCGATCCCGATGGGCAGCACCAGCTCCGCGAGCCCGGGTTCGGCGACCTCCAGGCCCTCGACCGCCGACAGCACCGAGATGGCCGGGGTGATCAGCGAGTCGCCGTAGAACAGCGACGCCCCCAGCACCCCGAGCAGCAACGCCAGCGCCGCCCGCCGCGGATGCGACCTCGTCACCTCGCGCACCAGCGCGGCGAGCGCCATGATCCCGCCCTCGCCGTCGTTGTCGGCGCGCAGGATGAACGACACGTACTTGATCGTCACGACGATCGTCACCGACCAGAAGATCAGCGAGACGATCCCGTAGACGTCCGACGGCGTCGGTTTCACGGCGCCGCCGTCGATGGAGAACACCGTCTGCATCGCGTACAGCGGGCTGGTGCCGATGTCGCCGAACACGATCCCCAACGCCCCGAGCGCGAGCCCGGCGAGGCCGCCGCCGTGCGCCGCGGGATGGTCCGGGTTCCCGATGGCCGGCCGCGGTGCGGACGGCGGCGGTTCGACGGGCCCGGGTGCCCCGGCCTCCGCGACGGCGGAGGGCTCTGCGTCGGTCACGCGCTCAGTGTGCACGGGTCGCGGGAGATGACAGTAGTGATCACCGCCGGCCTGTAGATCGACGCGGCGAGTTCGCCGACGACCCCCACACACGAAGGTCGGGGTGCTGACGGCGCGCGTCGCCGGGAACCGGGCGTGTCGTCAGTGCTGTGTGCCCGCGCTGACGACACGCCCGGTGCGGAACCCGCCGGCGAACGTGTGCTGAGCGCCGCCGGACAGCGCTGACGACACGCTCGATCCCGGGGGGCGGTGCACCCCGGACCACACAACACCCGGACTGCGGCGCCCGGACCGCAGAACGCCCCCGGACCGTGTGGTCCGGGGGCGTCC
>NZ_BJVJ01000007.1 GCF_007989085.1 Pseudonocardia sulfidoxydans NBRC 16205 | reverse complement strand
CCGCGGCGGAGGTGTTCACCTCGCGGACGGTGGCGGCGCTGGCCGCCCTGGTCGACGGGCGCGCGGAGGCCGAGGGGCTCGCGCCGGGCGGGGTGTCGGGCCCGGCAGCGGCGTCGGAGTCGGGCCTGTGGCCGATCGCCGCGGCCGCGGCGGCCGAGCCCGGGTTCGGGTCGTTCACCCAGTGGTTCGTGTTCACCACACCGTCCGATGTGGACGAGGACAGGCTGCGCCGCGTGCTGGGCCGGGTGGCGGCGCATCACCCGGCGCTGTCCGGGCGGCTCGTGGGCGACCGGTTCGTGGTGGCGGAGAGCGCCGTCGCGGCCGGGGACCGGCTGGCGGTCGACCACTCCGGTGCCGGGCTGGGGCGGGTCGACGAGCTCGCGGCGGAGCTCTCGGGATCGCTGGATCTCGAGGCGGGCGTGCTGTGGCGGGCGGTGTTCTTCCCGAGGGAGAGCCGGCTGCTGTGGGTGATCCATCACCTCGTGGTGGACGGGGTGTCGTGGCGCATCCTCGGCGACGACCTGGCGGACGCCTGGGCGATCGAGGCGGGGGGCGGCACGGAGTCGTTGCTGCCGGTGGGCACGGGTCTGCCGGCCTGGTCGGCGGCGCTGGCCTCGCGGGCCGGCGACGACGATCTCGCGGCGCAGGCCGGTTACTGGGCCGCTGCGGTGTCCGGCGAGGAGCCGCTGCTGGGCGCGCGGGCGCTGGACCCCGCACGCGACACCTACGCGACGTCGCGGCGGTTCGAGGTCACGGTGCCCGCGGACGTCACGCGGGCGGTGCTGTCGGCCGTTCCGGGGGCACTGTCGGCCGAGGTGAACGACGTCCTGCTGGGAGCGTTGGCCGTCGCGGTGGGGGCGTGGCGGGGTGGGGCGCACCGTCGCGTCGTCGTGGGTCTGGAGGGCCACGGCCGTGAGGAGACCCTGGTCCCGGGCAGCGACCTGTCGCGGACCGTCGGGTGGTTCACGTCGTGGTTCCCGGTCGGGCTCGACACGGAGGACGTCGATCCGGTCGGCGCGGTGGAAAACCCCGCGGTCGCGGCGGACGCGGTGGTGCGGATCAAGGAGCAGCTGCGGGCGGTGCCGTCCCGGGGGATCGGGTACGGGCTGCTGCGCCACCTGGGGCCGGGCCCTGTGACGTCGGGCCCTGTGACGTCGGGCCCTGAGACGTCGAGCGCTGTGGAGCCGGCAGGCCACCGGCCGCAGATCGGGTTCAACTACCTCGGCCAGTTCGGCGGTGCCGAGCGTGGTGACTGGGTCGCCGCCCCCGAGCACCCGGGGCTGCGGGCGCACCTGCCCGCCGAGATGCCGCTCCCCGCGGTGATCGACATCAACGCCGCGGTCGTCGGCACCGGTGACGCCACACTCGTCGCCACCTTCGAGATCGCCGCCTCCGTGATCACCGAGGACGAGGCCCGTCGGATCGCGGACCTGTGGCTGCAGACCCTGGCCGCCCTGCGGGACTTCGCCGACGGTGCGCCGATCGTGCGGCGCTCGCCGTCCGACCTGACCGCGACCGGGGTGACGCAGGCTGATGTCGAGGGCTGGGAGGCCCGCTACGGCGCGCTCGCCGACGTGCAGCCGCTGACCCCGCTGCAGCAGGGCATCGCGTTCGAGTCCCTCGTCGGCGGTTCCGGCGGCGTCGACGTCTACCTCACGCAGACCGTCCTGCACCTCGACGGCGCCCTCGACGTGGATCGCCTGCGGCACGCGTTCGGCGCGGTTCTCGCCCGGCATCCGCACCTCGGGGCGGCGATCACGGTCACGGAGGCGGGGGAGCACGTCGCCGTGGTCCCCGCCGTCGTCGAGGTGCCGCTGACGGCCGTCGACGTGTCGGGCGACCCCGATCCGGCCGCGGCCCGGCAGGCGGTGCTGGAAGATCCCGCGCACGCCGCGCCGTTCGACCTCGCCTCCGCCCCCCTGCTGCGCGTCACGACCGTCACGTCGGGGCCGCAGGAGCACACGCTCCTGCTCACGATGCACCACGTCCTCGCCGACGGCTGGTCGATGCCACACGTGGTCCGGGCGCTGCTGGAAGCCTACGGATCGACTGCGTCTGCGCAGGTCAGGGGTGCCGACCCGGCCTACGCGGCGTTCCTGCGCCGGCTCGGCGGCCGCGACCGGGCGGCCACGACGGCGGAGTGGACGCGCGCTCTCGCCGCGGTCGAGGAGCCCACGCTCCTCGCACCGGGTGCCGCACCCCGGGCGGAGGCACTTCCCGAAGAGATCGCGTTCACCGTCGACCCCGCCACCACGGCGGCGCTCACCGCCGTCGCCCGGGATGCGGGCGTGACGCTGAACAGCGTCGTGCAGACGGCCTGGAGCGTGTTCCTCGGCACCGTCACCGGGCAGGAGACCGTGGTGTTCGGCTCGACCGTGTCGGGCCGACCCGCCGACGTCGATGGCATCGAGGACGCCATCGGGCTGTTCATCAACACGATCCCCACGCCCGTCGCGTTCGGTGCGAACCCCACGCTGGCCGAGCTGCTGCGGCAGGTCCAGGAGCAGAACACCCGCCTGCTCGACCACCATCACGCCCCGCTGCCGGAGCTGCACCGGCTGGCCGGGCACAGCCCGCTGTTCGACACGATCCTCGTGTACGAGAACTACCCCATCGACAGCGATGTCGGCCGGTCCTACGGCGGGCTGCGGCTCCGTGCGGTCGAGGGCAGCGACGCGGCCCACTACCCCCTCGCCCTCGCCGTCGTCCCCGGGCCGGACGGGATCGCGTTCCATCTCACCCACCGGGTCGACGTCGTCCCCGTGGCCACCGCACAGCGCTACGCGGCGGTCTTCCGGGGGATCCTGGAGACGATCGCGGCGACACCGGACCGGCGGATCGCCGACCTGCCCACCCTCCGGCCCGACGACGAGCGGTCCCTCGCGGCCTGGTCGCAAGGACCGGTTGCGGCGGAGCCTCCGACGACGCTCGACGCGCTGCTGCGCGCGCAGGCCGCGCGTACGCCGTCCGCCGTGGCCGTCGCGGGCGAGAGCGGAACGCTCACCTACGCCCAGCTCGACGCGCGGGTCAACGCCCTCGCGCACCTCCTCGTGGAGCACGGGGTCGCGGTCGGCGACCGGGTCGGAGTCCTCCTGCCCCGCGGCGCGGACCTCGTCGTCGCGGTGGCCGCCGCCGTCCGCGCGGGCGCCGCGTACGTGCCCGTCGACCCGGCGTACCCGGCGGAGCGGATCGCCATGATCCTCGACGACGCCACCCCGGCCGTCGTACTCACCGACGGGCGCACACCGCTCGCGACCCCCGTCGCGGTCATCGCGCTCGACGACCCGGCCACCGCCGGTGCGATCGCCGCCGGCCGGGACGAACCGCCCGCGCTCCCGCGGCCGCTGCTGCCCGCGGACGCCGCGTACGTGATCTTCACGTCCGGCACCACGGGCAGGCCGAAGGGCGTCACCGTGTCGCACCGGGCCATCACGAACCTGGTCGCCTGGCGGCAGGCGACGTTCCCGCTGGCCGTGGACGACCGAGTGCTGCAGAAGTCGTCCGCCGGGTTCGACGTGTCGGTCCCCGAGATCTTCTGGCCGCTGGCCGTGGGCGCTGTCGTGCGGCTGGTCCGCGACGGCGGCGAGAAGGACGCCGCCTACCTGGCGGACCTGTTGCGCGCCGAGCACTTCGGGTACGCGGACTTCCTGCCCTCGGTCGTCAGCGCGCTCACCGCTGACGGCGAGGACCTGTCCACGCTGCGCGTCGACCACGTCACGGTCGGCAGCGAGAGCGTCCCGCCGGAGGCGGCCCGCGCCCTGACCGCGCCGGACCGGGCGGTCTGGAACATGTACGGCCCCACGGAGGCCGCCGTCGAGATCGTCGGCTACGACGTGTCCGACGCCGCCGGGCTCCCGGCTGCCGCGACCACGACCCCGATCGGCCGTCCTCTCTCGAACTCGTCGGTCCGCGTGCTGGACCCGTGGCTCCGCCCGGCTGCCCCGGGCGCGCCCGGCGAGCTCTACCTCGGCGGGGCCCAGCTGGCCGAGGGATACCTCGGCCGCACCGGTCTCACGGCGGAGCGGTTCGTGGCCGACCCGTCCGGCGCCGCGGGGGAGCGGCTGTACCGCACCGGTGACGTGGTCCGCTGGAACGACGACGGACAGCTCGAGTACCTCGGCCGCGTCGACGAGCAGGTCAAGGTGCGCGGGTTCCGGATCGAGCTGGACGAGGTCCGCGGCGCCCTCGAGTCCCACCCCGGGGTGACGGGCACCATCGTGCTCGCCGTCGACCACCCGGCGGGTGGGAAGCAGCTGGCCGCGTACGTCACCGGCACCGCCCCGGAGGCGGAGATCCGTGCCCACCTCGCCGCCCGCCTACCCGAGTACATGGTGCCGACCGCGATCATCGGCGTGGATGCGTTCCCCACGCTTCCGAACGGCAAGATCGACCGGCGTGCGCTGCCCGCGCCCGACCTCGGCACCGCCGGCGGGCGCGCGGCCGAGTCGGAGACCGAGCGCGTCCTGGCGGAGGTGTTCCGCGAGGTGCTGCGGCTGCCGGCGCACGTGGAGCTCGGTGCGGACGACGACTTCTTCCGCCTCGGCGGGGACTCGATCCTGTCGATCCGGGTCGTGTCGCGGGCCCGGCGCGCGGGTGTGGTCGTCTCGGCCGCGGAGGTCTTCACCGTGCGCACGGTCGGCGGGCTGGCCGCGCTGGCCGACGGCCGGATCGCGACCGAGAACGCCGGCGCACCACTGCCGGAGGCGACCGAGTCGGTCCTGCTGCCCATCGCGGCGCAGCACGTCGGCGAGCCCGGCTTCGCGTCCTTCACCCAGTCCTTCGACTTCGTGACCCCCGCGGGGCTGGCCGCGGACGGGCTGGAGCGCATCCTCGCGCGGGTCGTCGACCATCACGGCGCCCTCCGGGGCCGGCTGGTCCGCGACGGCGAGGGATGGCGCTTCCGCGTCGAGCAGACCTCGACGGCCGGGCGGCTGGAGGTGGGCCCGTGGAACCTGCGCGCCACGGTCGACCGGCTCTCCCGGGCCCTCGACCCCGAGCAGGGCGTGCTCTGGCGCGCCGCCTGGTCCCCCGGCCCCGACGGTGGAGCCGGCCACCTGCTGCTCGTGATCCACCATCTCGTCGTCGACGGGGTGTCGTGGCGGATCCTCGGCGACGACCTGCGCCACGCGTGGGAGCTCGAGACCGGTGCCACCGCGGAGCCGCTGGCGCCGACCGGCACGAGTGCCACGACCTGGGCGGAGGCGCTCGCACACCGCGCCGCCGACACGGACATCGCCGCGCAGCACGCCTACTGGGCCGCGGCCCCCGGAGACCTTCCGCTCGGTGCCCGGCCCCTCGATCCCGCCGTCGACACCTACGCGACGGCGGGCGCGATCACCCTCGAGCTCCCGGCCGAGGTCACCACGTCGCTGCTGGTCGACCTGCCCCGGCTGCTGACGGCCGGTGTCGACGACATCCTGCTCGGCGCCCTCACCAGCGCCGTCGGGGCCTGGCGCGCCTCCCGCGGTGCCGAGCAGCGCACGCTGCGGGTGGGCCTGGAGGGCCACGGCCGCGAGGAGCCGCTGGTCCCGGGCAGCGACCTGACCCGCACCGTCGGGTGGTTCACCTCCTGGTACCCCGTGTCGCTGTCCACCGACGACGTCGATCCCGTCGCCGCGGTCACCGATCCCCGCGCCGGTGCGGACGCGGTGCTCCGCGTCAAGGAGTACCTGGCCCGCGTCCCCACGAAGGGCCTCGGGTACGGCCTGCTGCGCGACCGCCTCCCGGGAACGGGCGGCGCGGACATCGGCTTCAACTACCTCGGCCGCTTCGGCGCGGCCACGCAGGACGCGCAGCCCTGGGAGAGCGTGGCCGGTATCGACGGTCACACCCCCGGCGAGCTGCCGCTGCCCGCCGGTGTCGACGTCAACGTCGAGGCGGTCGACGCGGGATCCGGCACCGCCCTGCGCGGCACCCTCACCTACGCGGGCGAGCTGCTCACCGAGGCGGACGCCGCGGAGCTGGCAGCACTGTGGACACAGGCGCTGACGACGCTGCACACCTATGCCCGCAGCACCGACCTGGACCGCCGCTCGCCCTCCGACCTCATGGCCGGCGGCCTCGCCCCGGGCGACATCGCGGCGTGGGAGGACCGCTACGGCCCGCTCGGCGACGTCCTGCCGCTGACCCCGCTCCAGGAAGGCCTCGCGTTCCAGGCGGGCCTCGCCGACGCGGCCGCCGACAGCGGCGTCGACGTCTACGTCGTCCAGAGCGCCTTCCGGCTCGACGGCCCCGTCGACCCGGCGCGGATGGAGACCGCGCTGCGCCGCGTGCTGGAGCGCTACCCGAACCTGCGCGCCGCGATCGTGCCGCGGGCCGACGGCGCGCACGTCGCCGTCGTCCCCGAGACCGTCACGGTCCCGTTCCGGGTCGTCGACGTCGATTCCGAAGGGGCGCTTGCCGAACGGGCTCAGCAGGTCGCCGACGACGACCGCCTGCGCCCCTTCGATCTCACCGACCCTCCGCTCGTGCGGCTGGCGCTCGTCCGCGGGAGCGGGACGGAGTCGCATCTCGTGCTCACGCTGCACCACGTCCTCGTCGACGGGTGGTCCTCCCCGATCCTGATCACGGCGCTCTTCGAGGCGTACGCCGATCCGGAGAGACGGCGCGCGCCCGAGACCGTCCACCGGGACTTCCTGGCCTGGCTGGGTCGCCGCGACCGCGCCGAGTCCGAGGCCGCATGGGCCCGCGCGCTGGAGCCCGTGACCGGCGCGACCCTCGTGGCCGGGCCGGAGGGTATCGGTAACACCGACACCGACCTCGCTGTCGTCGACGGCGTCGTGGGGACCGAGGCGGTCGAGGAGCTGGCCGACCTCGGCGCCGGCGTCACGATCAACACCGTCGTGCAGGCCGCCTGGGGTGTCGCGCTGCGCGAGCTGCTCGGGCAGGAGTCCGTCGTGTTCGGCTCGATCGTCTCCGGGCGCCCGGCGGACGTCGACGGGATCGAGGACGCCGTCGGCCTGTTCATCAACACCATCGCCACCCCCATCGCGGTCCGCGACGGGCTCGGCTTCGCCGAACTGGTTGCGCGCCATCAGGAGCAGAGCACCGCGCTGCTCGACCACCATCAGGTGCCGCTGTCGGACCTGCACCGGATCGCTCGCCGGTCCCCGCTCTTCGACTCTCTCGTCGTCTACGAGAACTACCCCGAGGACGAGGAGGAGCGGGACCGTGTGGAGCGGGCCACGGGCTTCGCGGTGCGGGACGCGGCGGGCAGCGACGCGACCCACTACCCGGTCACCCTCATCGCCGAGCCCGGCGAGACGCTGAACCTGCGGATCGCCTACATGCCCTCCGTGGTCACGAGGGAGACGGCCGAGCTGCTGCTGGACACGACGCGGCTCGTGCTGGAGCACGGGGCCCACTCGCCCCGGCTGAGCGTCGCGCAGCTGCGCGAGCTGGTCCGGGTCGCGCGCGCGACCCGCCCCGCGAAGGGCACGTCCTACCGCATCGCGCCGACCACGTTCGACCTCGGCGACGCCGATCTCTGGCGTGCCGCCGTCACGCACGTCTCGTCCGCGCTGTCCGTGCCGGCCGCCGTCGCAGTCGACGAGGCGGGCCGCGGATGGATCGTCACCGGCGCGGCGCCGCACCCCGCGGCCCTCGACGTCGTCGCCGCGGTCGCACCGACCCTCGTGGCGGCCTACCGCGACGGCGCTGTCCTCGAGATCGTGCCCCCGGCCGCCGAGCTGGGTCGCGAGGCGACGGACGAGGAGCTGCAAGGCGTCCTCGACGACCCGTTCTGGGCCGACTGGCTCGACGGTTTTGCCGACGTCGCGCCGGTCGAGCTGCCGAGCGGCGCGGGCCAGGGCGGTGCCGGGATCGCGGAGTCCCGCGGCACCGTCACCGACGCCGCGACACCCGCCGCCGAGCGGGCGTCGGCGATCGGAGCGTTCCTGCGCGCGCTCTGCCTCGTCCACAGCCCCGACTTCGCCGACGGCACCGTGGTCGAGATCGAGGAGCCCGCCGGACCGTCCGCGGTCCGGCGCTTCCCGGTCGCGGGGCAGGAAAGCCTGTCGTGGGAGCCCCGGCACGCCGAGGAGCTCGCGATGCTGCGCGCGAGCCCGGTCTTCGGCGGCTACCTCGACGAGGTGCCCGATCCCGAGCTCCGAATCGGCGTGTTCCGCACCGCGGCCCGACCCCAGCCCGACGAGGTGCAGCCCGACGAGCACCCGGCCGGAATCGGGGTGAGCGTGCGGCTCCTGGTCGGTGACACGCTGACCGTCGAGGTCCGCGTCGCACCCGGCACCGACCTCGACGCGCAGGAGATCGCCGACGCTCTCGCCGCCGACCTCGACGCGCACGGCCTCGCCGTGCTGCCCACCGGAGACATCCTCCCGGCGCTGCGGCGCGTCGACCGGCTCCCCATGACGGCGGTCGAGGCGGCGCAGGTGCGGTCCCGCTACGGGGCCGACGCCGAGGTGCTCCCGCTCTCCCCGCTGCAGAGCGGGCTGCTCTACCACATGGTCCGCTCCCGCGAGAGCGACGACCACAACGCATACGTGTCCCAGGTGACGCGCGAGCTGGCGGGCTCCGTGGACCCCACCCGCATGTCCGACGCGATCGCGACCGTGCTGCGCCGCTACCCGAATCTCACGGCCGGGTTCGTCGCGCTCGGTGAGGGCGAGGTGCAGGTCCTGCCCGCCCACAGCCCGCTCCCGTTCCGCGCGGTGCAGCGGGAGGATGCGCCCGACGTGGAGGCGTTCCTCGCGGCCGAGCGCGCCGCACCGTTCGACCACGAGGAGCCGCCGCTGCTGCGGTTCGTGCTCGTGGAGCGCAGCCCGTCCGCCTGGACGCTCGCGATGACCTTCGAGCACATCCTCATGGACGGGTACTCGCTCAACCTGGTGCTGAGCGAGATCCTCGCCGTCTACGCCGATCCCGGGTACGCCGAGCGCACGCCCGCCGCGTCGTTCCGCACCTATCTCGACTGGCTCGCGGACCGTGACGGCGCGGCCGCCCGGTCCTCGTGGCGGGACTACCTCGCCGACCTGCCGGGCCCGTCGGTCGTCTGGGCGGAAGGGGGCGACCTCACCGGCGACCGGATCGAGACCGGGGAGCTCCACCAGGACCTCGACGACGCCGAGGCCGCGCGGGTGTACGCCGCCGCGCGGGAGGCCCGGGTCACGGTCGGCACCCTGCTGCAGGTCGCGTGGGGCGTCGCCCTGGGCAGGCTCACCGGCAGCACCGACGTGGTGTTCGGCAACACCGTCTCCGGACGCCCGCCCGAGCTCGACGACGCCGAGCGGATCGTCGGCCTGCTGTTCAACACGCTACCGATGCGGGTGCGGACCGACCCGTTCGAGAGCGTCGGCGCGCTGCTGGAACGGGTGCAGGGCGAGCAGCTGGAGGTCATCGACCACTTCCACACCTCGCTCAGCGACATCCAGGACGACGCCGGTGTCGGGGCCCTGTTCGACACGCTGTTCGTCGTCCAGAACTTCCCGTACCGCACCGACGGTGGCAGCGACGACGCCGAGACCCAGGTCACCGGCGGCGGCATCGACGACGCGACGCACTACCCCGTGACGTTCGCCGTCAACCCGTGGCTGGACGGGAACCGTGCCGCGGTGCACGTCCGCCTGTCGTTCCGTCGCGACGCGTTCGACGGCGCCGCCGCGCGGACCCTGCTGGAGCGGTACCTCCACGTCTTGCGCTTCCTCGTCGACCACCTCGACGAGCCGACAGGACAGGTCCCCGCGCTGCTGCCGGGTGAGGAGGTCCGCGGATCAGAAGCTCCCCGCGCCGTCGAGGAGATCACTGTCGGCGGCCTGCTGGAGCAGCGGGTGGCGGTGACGCCGGACCGGATCGCGCTCGTGGCCGGTGAGCGCCGCTTCACCTTCGCCGAGTTCGCGGCCGAGGTGCACCGCTACGCGCGGCTGCTGCTGGAACACGGCGTCCGCCCCGAACACCGGGTCGCGCTGCTGCTGCCGCGCGACGAGCGGATGGTGGTCGCGATGTTCGCCGTGTTCGCGGTCGGCGCGGCCTATGTGCCCGTCGACGCCGAGAACCCCGACGACCGCATCGCGCACATGCTGGCGGTCGCCGGGCCGACCGTCACGCTGGTCACCGACCGGGACGCCGCGCGCCTCGGACCCGAGGCCGGCCAGGCCGTGAACCTGGACGACGCCACCGTGACCGAGCGGATCGCCGGCCTGCCGGGGACCGCGATCACGGTGGCCGAGCGCGGCGGCGAGGTCCACCTCGACCATCTGGCCTACATCATCTTCACGTCCGGTTCGACGGGGCGCCCCAAGGGCGTCGCCGTCGGCTACCGGGGCCTGACGACCATGTACGCCAACCACGTCGAGAAGATCTTCGACCGGGTCGTCGCGCACCAGGGCGGCCGCAGCATGCGGATCGCGCACACCACGTCGTTCTCCTTCGACGCCTCGTGGGAGCAGCTGTTCTGGATGCTCAACGGCCACGAGGTGCACGTCA
This sequence comes from Pseudonocardia sulfidoxydans NBRC 16205, assembly GCF_007989085.1. Taxonomy (GTDB): domain Bacteria; phylum Actinomycetota; class Actinomycetes; order Mycobacteriales; family Pseudonocardiaceae; genus Pseudonocardia; species Pseudonocardia sulfidoxydans. The sequence goes on along the minus strand of NZ_BJVJ01000007.1, from coordinate 127,312 downwards.
TCGACGAGGAGATGCGGCGCGAGCCGGAACGCCTGCTGGCCCACTACGACGCCGAGCACATCGACGGCTTCGACGTGACCCCGTCGTACGGGCAGCTGCTCGTCGACCAGGGGATGCTGGAGCGCGAACGGCCCGCGGGCCGTTCGGTGGCGGCGGACGGCGAGGGCGTCGTGTTCGTGTCCCTCGGCGGCGAGGCCGTGCCCGAGCGGCTCTGGCAGCAGCTTCGCGACGCACCGGGCGTGGAGGCCTACAACCTCTACGGCCCCACGGAGTTCACGATCAACGCGCTGGGGGCCGACCTGGCCGACAGCCCGACGTCGAGCGTGGGTACGCCGATCCTGAACACCCGCGCGTACATCCTCGACGCGACGCTGCAGCCCGTGCCGGACGGCGTGGCGGGCGAGCTCTACCTGGCGGGCGACGGCATCGCTCGCGGGTACTGGGCGCAGCCCGCGGCGACCGCCGAGCGCTTCCCGGCCTGCCCGTGGGAGCCCGGCGCGCGGATGTACCGCACGGGTGACCTGGCGCGCTGGACGGCGCGCGGCGACATCGAGTACCTCGGCCGTGCCGACGACCAGGTGAAGATCCGCGGCTACCGCATCGAGCCGGGGGAGGTCGCCGATGTCCTGGCGGCCGATCCGCAGGTGGCGCGCGCCGCCGTCGTCCCCCGCAAGGACGCGTCAGGGGCGACCCAGCTGCACGGGTTCCTGGTGCCCGCCATCGGGATCTCTGGATCCGGCACCGTGGATCTCGACGCCGTCCGCACCCGTGCGCGCGGCATCCTGCCCGACTACATGCTCCCCGCGGGGCTGGCCGTCGTCGCCGAGATTCCGCTGACGATCAACGGAAAGGTCGACGCCCGGGCCCTGCCCGTGATCGACGTCGCCGGCGCGGAGCACGTCGAGCCGCAGGGTGCGACGGAGCAGCTGCTCGCCGGCACGATCGCCGAGCTGCTCGGGCTCGACCGCTACTCCGCGGCCGCGAACTTCTTCGACAGCGGCGGCAACTCGCTGCTCGCGATGCGGCTCGTGGCGAGGGTGAACGCGACAGCGGACCACGGCCTACTGGTCCGGGACGTCTTCGCGCACCAGACCGTCGCCGCGCTGGCGGCGCACCTGGAAGCGGGCGCCGCGGGCCGGACGGTGAGCGAGGCCATGCTGCTCCCGCTGCGCGAGGGCCCGGGCTCCACCACTGTGTTCTGTTTCCACGAGTACACCGGCGTGGCCACCATGTATTCCCACCTCGTGCCGCTGCTCCCGACCGACTGGTCGGTGTACGGCATCCAGGACCCGGTGCACGGCGGCGTCGACGTCGACTTCGCGGACTTCGCCGAGGCGTGCCGCGCGTACGCCGACGCGGTGGTCGAGTGTCGCCCGCAGGGCCCGTACGACCTGCTCGGCTGGTCCTACGGCGGGCACCTCGCCCACGGCGTCGCGCGGGAGCTGGTCCGGCGGGGCCACACGGTGCGCGCGCTGGGGATCGTCGACGCGATCCCCATCGCCGACGGGCCGCTGCAGGAGGACGTCGAGCCGGTCACCGTGACGATGGCCGACCTGCGGGGCGACCCCGACCTGCAGGACCGGATCGCCGCGACGTTGGAGCGCGAGGCGGGACCCGAGCTGGGGGAGCGCATGTTCGGCGGCCTCGACGCCACCCAGCGCCGCGCGATCGCCGTCGCGGCCACCCGTGTCGATCTGCTGCTGACAGCGCCGACGGAAGGCCTCGTCGACGTGCCGGCACTGCTGGTCGCGGCGGCGGGGGAGGATGGCCGCGCTGGAGAGGACGCCGCGGCCTACGCCGCACAGCTGACGGGCATGTGGTCGGCGTTCCTGCCCCGGCTCACCACCGTGCGGGTGGACACCCCGCACTCCGAGATCGTCCTCGGCGCCGGTCAGGCGGAGCGCTGGATGCCGGCGTTCCTCGAGCTGATCACCCGCGACCCGTCCTGAGAGAAGGAGAACCGACACACCCATGAACGAGCGCGTGAGCGAACCGGTGTCACTGCGCGTGAGCGCCGAACAGGCCGAAGCCGACATCGCCGATGTCCTGTTCGCGGAGGTGGCCGACCTGGACGGTCAGGCCGACCTCCGCGACCAGGGCATGGACTCGGTGCGGGTCATGGAGCTGGTGGAGCGGTGGCGCAGCGCCGGGGTCGAGAACCTCGACTACCCGGCGCTGGCCGAGGACCAGCGGCTCACCCGCTGGCTCGCGGTGTTGGCCGAGCTTCAGAGCCCGACCGACGGCGCCGACGTGCCCACGGGGTGAGCGGTCGCCGCGCCCTGGAGCCGCTCGGCGAAGCGCTCCAGGGCCGCCGCGCCCTGGAGCGCGACCTCGTGGGGCGGGCGCTCCCGGAAGCCGGGGTTGAAGATCTCCAGGGAGAGCGGGCCCGCGTAGCCGGCGGCCAGGACCGAGGAGACCGGGGTCAGCAGGTCCATCTCGCCCTCGTCGGGGAAGCACCGGTGCCCGCGGCTCCACGAGAGGACGTCCAGGTCGAGCCAGGGAGCGTCGGCGAGCTGGAGGAACCCCACCGCACCATCCGGCAGCCGCTCCAGGTCGGCGGTGTCCTCACCACCGGCGAGAAGGTGGAACGTGTCGACGACCAGGTACAGGCTCGGGTGCGCCGCGCGGCGCACCGCGTCCCACGCGTCGGTGACCCGGCTGATGTGGGTTCCCCATGCCAGAGCCTCGAACGCGACCGTCATCCCGTGCTCGGTTGCGACGTCCGCCAGGGCGGCGAGCTGGGTGACCGAGAGGTCGCGGCTCGGGTCGGCGTCGTCGTCGGTGTTGGAGACGACGAGGATCGAGCTCGCTCCGAGCGCGTCCATCAGCCCGAGGTGGTGCCTGAACCGCGTCAGCACGGCCCCGAACTCGTCGGTCGGTACACCCTCGGCGCGCCGGAAGGGCTGGTACAGATCGATGGTCAGGCCGAGGTCCGCGCAGCGCTTCGCGCATTCCGCCGGGGTGATTCCCGATCTGTTCAGGTCGTCGTCCAACAACTCGATGCCGTCGAAACCCGCGGCGGCGATGGCGTCCAGTTTCTGATCGAGGCTTCCGCCCAGGGACACCGTGGCCATGCACGTCTTGAGAACTGCCATGCCGGTACTCATCTCCAGTGCAAGTTAGGTTAGTCTACCCTATCGTCCCTCGTCGGGCCTGCAAGAGTGATTCGTCCCGGTGCGTGGGTCATCGATGCTGGAGTCCCAGGTCTGTCGAGCAGGGGCCGCTGTCCTCGCCGTCGCCGACCACCGCCGTCGCTCACCATGACGGAGACGACGGGTGATCGACACCATTGGCGCCCGCTCACACGAGCGTTGCGAGACCCGCAGAACCAGCGCAACGGCCACCGCGGCCGCACGCTGCCACCACCGCCAGGGACCTAAAGCTGCTGATCCCGAAGCTGCGCACCGGTTCGTTCTTCCCCGGCGTGCTCGAGCGCCGCCGCTGAGTCGACCACGCCCTGTTCGCGGTGGTGATGGAGACCTACCAGCACGGCGTGTCCACCTGCAAGTCGATGACCTCGTGAAGGCGTCGAGTGCTGACGCCGGCATCTCCACGTCCGAGGCCCGCGCGCACCGGGCCGACGCCGACCGTGCGCGTCGCGCTGCCGAGGCGGACCGTCACAGGGCCGACGCGGAGTAGCGTCCGGCGGGGGCCGTTCCCGTCGGCGTCTAGTCTCCGTCCGTGTCACCGTCGCCTGATGCCGAGAGCGCTGCCGGTCCGGGCGAGGCGCCCGTGGGGTTCCTCGGTTTCGCCCAGGTCGCGCTGGACCGGACGCAGGAGCGGCTGCCCGACACCGACCGCGACGCCATGGCGCTGGTGCTGCTGCTGCACCGCGTCGCGAACAGCCTCGTCTACGACCTCGAGTCGGCCGTGCACCGGCCGGCGGGGTGGAGCTGGTCGGCGTTCCGCCTGTTGTTCACGCTGTGGGTCTCGGGCGGGCAGGACCCCAGCCGGGCCGCGGAGCTCACGGGGATGAGCAGGGCCGCGGTGTCGAGTCTCGCGAAGACGCTCGGCGTCGCGGGCCTGCTGGAGCGGACCCCGGACCCGAACGACCGCCGGTCGGTGAGGCTGAGTCTCTCGGACGTCGGTGTGCGCAGGCTGGAGGAGACGTTCGCGGTCCACAACCGGCGCGAGGCCGAGTGGGCCGGGTTGCTGACGGCCGACGAGCTGACCGTCCTGATCGGGCTGCTGGGCAAGCTGTCCGACGCCGCGCAGGACCAGGCCTGGGTGAACCGGCGCTTCTGACCGTCGCTCCGAGATGATCAAAGGTTTGATTATCGCCTCGGGTGCGCTACCGTCCGGTCGTCGAAGCTTCGACGGCGTCCGACGGAAGGACCTCCGCCATGAGCAAGCCCTTCGCCTCGTCGGCCGACACCGACGCCAAGGAGCAGACGCTCGACGTCTTGGCCGACGGCGTCTACGCCCTCACCGCCGAGGGTGACCCGAACATCGGCGCGATCGAGGGCGAGGACTTCCTCGTGTGCTTCGAGGCGCTCGCCACGCCGGTCGTCGCGCAGAAGTGGCTGGCCACGCTGCGGACCCACACCGACAAGCCGATCCGGTACCTGGTGCTGTCGCACTACCACGCGGTCCGCGTGCTGGGCGCGAGCGCGTTCGGCGCCGCGACGATCGTGTCCCACGAGATCACCCGCGAGCTGGTCGCCGAGCGCGGCAAGCAGGACTGGGAGTCGGAGTTCGCGCGGATGCCGCGGCTGGCCGAGGGCGCGGAGTCGGTGCCGGGCCTGACCTGGCCGACGCTGACGTTCGCCGACCGGCTGACCATCGACCTCGGCGGCGATCGCGGCGACCTCGTCCTGCAGTACCACGGCCGCGGGCACACCGAGGGCGACATCACCGCCTGGCTGCCCCGGCAGCGGATCCTGTTCGCGGGCGACCTCGTCGAGGCGCAGGCGGCCCTGTACACCGGCGACGCGTTCCACCGCGACTGGGCCGGTGCCACGCTCGACCGCCTGCAGGCGCTGGGCGCCGAGCAGCTCGTCGGCGGCCGCGGCGCGGTGAGCCGCGGCCGGGCGGAGGTCGACGCCGCGATCGCGCAGACCCGCCACTTCCTGCGCGTCATGCTCGCCGAGGTCGGCGCGGTCCGGCAGCGCGGCGGGACGCTCAAGGAGGCCTTCGAGACGACCCACGCCGCGCTCGTCGACGACTACGGCCACTGGCCGATCTTCGAGCACTGCCTGCCCTTCGACGTGTCCCGGGTGTGGGACGAGCTGTCGGGCATCGAGCGTCCCGTCATCTGGACCGCGGAGCGCGACCAGGAGGTCTGGGCCCAGCTGCAGGGCTGAGCCACGGCGACGGACGGGGGACCCGTGATGCCGACGACCTGGCCCCACGCACCGGTCGCCGTCCTCGGCGCCGGCCCGGTGGGGCAGACGACCGCCCTGTTGCTGGCCCGCTGGGGTGTGCCGACCATCGTGCTCGACCAGCGGCGCGAACGCGACCGTGTCGGTTCCAAGGCGATCTGCCAGCAGCGCGACGTCCTCGACATCTGGGACGCCGTCGGGGCCGGGGCGCAGATCGCCGCCGAGGGCGTCACCTGGACCACGGCCCGCACCTTCCACCGCGACACGGAGCTGTTCGCGATCGAGTTCGCCGAGGCGGGCCGCCCGGCGTTCCCGCCGTTCGTCAACATCTCCCAGGCGCGCACCGAGGAGATCCTCGACGGGCGCATCGCCGCCGAACCCCTCGTCGAGGTCCGCTGGGGCAGCCGGGTCGTGCACGTCGACCACGACCGGTCCGGGGTCGAGGTCCGGATCGAGGACGGCGGCGTGGTCCGCGCGCCCTACCTCGTGGTCTGCGGCGGCGCCCGCTGCGACGACCTCCGGGACCTCCTCGGGATCGGTTTCGACGGGCACAGCTTCGACGACAGGTTCTTGATCTGCGACATCCGGGCGGACCTGCCCGGTTGGGCGACGGAGCGGCGCTTCTACTTCGACCCCGGGTGGAACCCGGGTCGCCAGGTGCTGATCCATCCGTGCCCGGACTCCACCTTCCGCGTCGACTGGCAGGTCCCGGCCGGTTACGACCTCGCCGCCGAGGTCGCCTCCGGGGCACTCGACGCCCGGATCCGGCGGATCGTCGGCGACCGGGACTACGAGATCGTGTGGAAGTCGGTGTACCGCTTCCAGTCCCGGGTGGCCGACCGGATGCGGATCGGGCGGGTGCTCGTCGCGGGCGACGCCGCCCACCTCGTGGCGCCGTTCGGTGCGCGCGGGCTGAACTCCGGTGTCGCCGACGCCGAGAACGCGGCCTGGAAGATCGCCTGGGTCGGGTACGGCTGGTCACCCGACGCCCTGCTGCAGACCTACCACGACGAGCGGCACGCGGCGGCCGTCGAGAACGTCGCGGTCACCACCGCGACGATGGACTTTCTCGTCCCGCAGGACGAGACCCGGGCCCGCTACCGCGCCGACGTCCTGGCCGCGGCCGCCCACGAGCCCGACAGCCGCGCCCGCGTCGACTCCGGCCGGTTGGCCGAGCCGTTCTGGTACGTCGAGTCCCGCCTGACCACCGAGGCCGGCCACCGCCCGTTCCCCGGCCGGCCGCCGCGCGGGCAGCTCCCGCCCGCGGGTCCCGGCGTGCTGTTGCCCGACGCCCCTGTCACCCGGCCCGACGGGACGACCGGGCCGGTGCGGACGCTGGCCAGGGACGGGTTCCTGCTGCTCACCGCGCAGGGGACGGACCTCGACGCCGTGCGGGCCGCGGCGACGGGAGCGCTGCCCGGCCCGGTTCGGGTCCTCGCGCTCGCCGACCTCGATCCGGACGGCACCCTCGCCGGGGCGCTCGACGCCCGGCGCGGCGAGGTGTGGGTCGTGCGGCCCGACGCCCACGTCGCCGCCGCGTTGGTCGACCCGACCGCGCACGACATCGTCGCGGCGCTGCAGCGCGCCGCCGCGCACGCGTCGCCTGCGGACTCCCCGGTCACAGGGAGTCGAGAACGTCGAACCCCGTCCGGTCCGCAGACGCCATGTAGACCCGTTGACGGGTCGGCGTGCTCGTCTCGGACGCGTCGACGCGCAGCAGGCCACGGGGGCCCGCCACCGTGACCCTGTCGACCCGGGCCAGGCGGTCACCCTCGGTGGAGCCGGTGCGGCGCACCAGCTCTGCGAGTGTGAGCAGGCCGGTGTAGCAGGACTCGCCCGGGCCGGACAGCGGTGGCGCCCCGGCCCCGAACCGTCGCGAGTACCGCCCGCCGAACTCCAGGCTCTCCACCGTCGGGAGGGACTCGAAGTATCCGGACGCGGTGAACACGTCCTGCGACGCCCCGGGGCCGATCTCGGCGAGCATGCTCTCGTCCATCAGCGGGGAGAACCGGGCGCACTTGTCCTCCAGCCCGAGTGCGGCGAACTGGCGGTGGAAGCTCACCGCGTCGCGGCCGACGAGGAGCATCAGCACGCCTGTCGCGCCGCTGCGCCCGATCCGGTCGAGCACGGGACGGAACTCCGACGTCCCGAGCGGGGCGAAGCGCACGTCGACGATGCCGGTGTCGTCGCGCCCACCGAGGAACTCGACGGCCGACTCGGCCGAACGGCGCGGCCAGACGTAGTCGTTGCCGATCACGAACCAGTTCCGCACGCCGACCTCGTCGGCGAGCCAGCACAGGCCCGGCCGCAGCTGGTTGTCGGGCGTCTCGCCGATGGCGATCACGCCCGGCGTCGTCTCGCCACCCTCGAACAGGGCCGTGTAGATGTACGGAACCCGCCGCCGGACCACCGGCGTCACGTGACGGCGCACCGCGGAGATGTGCCACCCGACGATGGCGTCGGCGTCACCTCGCGACACGAGCCGGTCCACCTCGTCGCCGACCCGCGCGGGGTCCCCGGAACCGTCGACGATCCTGATCGTCAGCGGGCGGCCCTGCAGACCGCCGGCTCCGTTGATCTCCTCCGCGGCGAGCTGCGCGCACAGGACGCACGACGGCGCGTAGATCGACGCCGAGCCCGTCAGCGGGACGACGAGTGCGACGACGAACGGCTGCACGCTCGTGCCGATCATCGGGGGCCTCCAGAGTGACGTGTGCTCGAATGCACAACCCCTGACCCCCGGAGCGAATTCCGGCGCACGGGACAGTCAGCCCAGCCTCCGCCCGCCGACGACCGTCGTCCGGACCAGCGCACGATCGGGCGCGCGGAGCGCGTCGTCGAGGGGGACGTGCAGCAGTACGAGATCGGCGGCGTCACCCGGTCGCAGCGTCGGCGGCGCCGCGCCGGGGCTCGGCGCGTGGAGGGCCGCCAGTGCCTCTCGCGGGTTGAGCGTCTCGGCGGGGCCCAGCGGCTCGCCGTCGGGGGTGCGGCGGGTGGTCGCGGCGCGGAGCACCACCCAGGGATCGACGGGTCCGTAGGGGGCGTCGGAGGACAGGGCGACGGGAACGCCGGCGGCGCGCAGGGTGCGGCAACGGTAGAGGTCGGGGTGGTCGGCGACCGGGACGTCGCGACGGAACAGGTCGCCGCGGTCGGCCAGGAACCCGGGTTGGGTCACCACCGCCAGACCTGCCAGCCAGGCGATGAGCTCCTCGGGCACGAGGGCGGCGTGTTCGACGCGGTCGCCGGGCATCCGGCCGGCGGCGTCGAGCGCCACCAGCAGCAGGACCAACGACTCCCTGGTGACGGAGTGCACGGCGACGGGCCGGCCGGCCGCGTGCGCCTCACGGATCCGGTCGGCGAGGGCGTCGGGGGTGGGCAGGTCGTGGTCGGCGAGCACGATCTTGTAGGGCCCGGCTTCCGTCCCGGGGGGCGGGGCGGAGCCGAGGGGGACGCCGAGCAACGTCACGCGCTGGGGGAGGGTGGCGAGTGACGTGGCGGCGTGCTCGTCGAGATCGGGTGTGGCGTCGGTGACCGCGGTGATGCCGTAGGTCGCGAGCTCGCGGCCGAGTTCGTGCAGGTCGGGCGGTCCGACGTGCGGCAGCCTGTCGCGCAGCCACCCGTCGGCGCGGTGGAGCCTGCCGGTGGGGTTGCCGGTGGGGTCGAGCTCGACGCCCGGGTGGTCCCACGGGGCGATGCGGGCCAGGGCAGCGGTGTTGAGCGACCACATCGCCCCGCTGCGGTGCTGCACGCGCAGGGGCACCTCGGGGCGGATCCGGTCGAGTGTGGTGGCGTCGAGGGCGTCGTCGTCGCTGCCGACGACGCGGACCCAGCCGGTCGGGTCGGGCGTGGCGCGGCGGACCGCGGCGGCGAGGTCGTCGCGGCTGCGGCCCGCGTGCACGGAGCGGCGCGCGGTCGCGAGGGCGTGCAGGTGCAGGTGGTGGTCGACGAAACCGGGCAGGAGTGCCCCGCCCCGGGCGTCGATCACGTCGGTCGCGGTGCCCGAGTGGACGATCGTGTCGCCGTCCACCCACAGGTCGCGGCGCCGGCCGCCGATCTCGGCGTCGGTGATCAGGAGGGCCACGGCACTCCCAGCTCGGCCATGACCGCCGCGGTGTCGGCGCCCGGCGCGGGGCCCGGTCCGGGGACGGGCCGGGCGCGGGGCGGGGCGACCGGTCCGACCGCCGGGCCGCCGGCGGACCCGTCGAGGGTCGCGCGCACGACGTGGGTCATCGCCACGTCGTGCAGCTTGCCGGGTGCGGTCACGGCGAGGGCGGCAGCGGTGAGGCCGGTCAGCGGGTCGGCGATCGCGTCGCCGACGAACACAGGTCGCCCGGTCGCGTCGAGCGCGACGAGTCCGGCCGAGGCGGCGACGTCGTCCCCGAAGCCCACCCTGTTCGAGGACCGTCCGGCGGCCGTGATGGAGATCCAGGTCGCTCCGCGGGCGACCTCGGTGCCGGCGTCGAGACCCCACGCCCGCAGCGCCCGCGGCCGGGACGCCTCGATGACGACGTCGGCGGCGCGGACGAGCGCGTGGAGGCCATCGCGGTCGGTGTCGGGGTCGAGCCGGACCGCGCGGTCGTGTGCGTGCAGCAGAGCGTGGAATCGTGGCTCGCCGCGGCGCGCGCCGTCGGGTCGCCCGGGGGTCTCGACGGTCACGACCCTGGCGCCCAGCCCGGCGAGCAGCTGCGCGCAGAGCGGTGCCGCCCACAGCGCGCCGAAGGACACGACGAGCCGGCCGGTGACGTCGTGGGGGCGGGTCGCGACGACCGGCGCGGCGGCCCGGCCGGGACGGACCGCCGCTGCGGGCAACCCGAGCAGCGCAGCTCGTTCGTCGAAGGTGTCGGGTTCCATCGCGGCGGCGGCGGCGGTGAAGCGGGGCCACGGGTCGGCGACGGGCAGGGACTCCTCGACGAGCGCCCCGAGCAGCGCGGTGTCGTCGGCACGCGCGCAGGACACCGCGGCCCAGCCGGACGCGAGCGGGAGCAGCCGGCAGGCACCGCCGACCGACACGCGCCCGGCGCGGCCCCGCCCGGTGAGCGCGGCACGCTCGCCGAGCAGTGCGGCGCCGTCGACGTCGAACATCTCGCCGAGTTCGCGCGCCACCGACGCTGCGCGCCCGGGCGGGACGAGTGGTGGTGCGTCGGGGTGGCCGGTGAGCGCGACCACCCCGGACGCCGTCCAGTCGGCGGCGGCGTCACGTTCCTGCACGCCGCGGAGGATAGGTTACGGCGACCATGACCCGTGTCCCGATCGTGCGTCCGGCAGATCTCGGTGTGCTCCCCGAACCGCGCGGCGGCGACCTGTTGGCCGTCGACGACCCTGTGGTCGGGGTCGACCTGCGCGGTCCGGTGACCGCCGTCGGAGGGGTCGGAGCGACCGGTGGGCGTCGCGGCGATCGGATCCTGGTCGGTATCGGACCGGTGGCGCCCGGGTGGGAAGGGCTCGTCGACGACCTCGACCTGACGCTGGCCCCGAGCGCGGCCGGTGTGGCGACCGTGGCGGTCCCCGACCCGGTGGCCGCGCTCGACGCGCTCGGCGCGGCGGTCGCGGTCGCGCCGCGAGCTGCCGGTGCGCTGGCGGGCCTGCTCCGCTGGTCCGGCGGCCTGTCGGTCCACGACGGGCTCGACGCGGAGTCCTTCGCCTACTCGACCCTGCTCGGTGGCGTCGAGTTCCGGGAGTGGCTCGACCGCCGGGGCGCACGACCGGCTCCGCCGGAGGTCGACGACCCGGTCCTCGTGGAGCGTGTCGGGGGTGAGCTCCGGTTGACGTTGAACCGTCCGGAGCGCCGCAACGCCTACGGCCGCCTGCTGCGTGACGCGCTCGTGGACGCGCTGGATCTCGCGTTGCTGGACGCGTCGGTGGAGCGGGTCGTCCTCGCGGGGGCGGGGCCCGCGTTCTGTGCCGGTGGTGACCTGGCCGAGTTCGGGACGACCCCGGACCTCGTCACCGCGCATCTCGTCCGGACCCGCGGCGGCGCCGCCCGCCCGCTGCACGCCCTGGCCGGCCGGGTGGAGGTGCGGCTGCACGGGGCCTGCGTCGGCGCGGGGATCGAGCTCCCGGCGTTCGCGGGTCGGGTGGTCGCCGCGCCGGGCACGACGATCCGGCTCCCGGAGGTCGCGATGGGGCTGATTCCGGGTGCGGGGGGCACCGTGTCGATTCCGCGTCGGATCGGTCGTCATCGGACGCTGTACCTCGCGCTGTCCGGTGTGTCGTTGTCGGCGGAGGTGGCCCGGGACTGGGGTCTCGTCGACGCGATCGGCACCGTCGTCGGCGGCGGTGGCTCGGCCGAGGGCTGATCGTTTCCGGTCGCCGTGGACACGCTCCGTGAGTAGGATCCAATATTGACACGACCGTATCCCGTGCATACGCTCCTGGCCACCACAGGGGCCCGATACGCAACGAGGCGTGTCGCCGTCGAGCGATGAGGACCGCTCCGCGGACGTGCCCGACTCAGGAGGAGAAGACGCGATGAGGTTCTTTTCCCGCACGTGCAGATCCGTTGTGACGGCGGTACTGGCCGCCGGTGCGCTGGCGCTCACCGCCGCGTGTGGCTCGGCCGCTGCGCCGGCCGCCGCGGGTGGGTCCGTCGCCGATCCGAACGAGGGTGGCGGACCGGCCTGGCAGGCCGTGGTCGACGCGGCCAACAAGGAGGGCCAGGTCGTCCTCTACAGCAACTCCGACGGGGTCAACGCCGAGTTCGAGGCCGCCTGGGCGAAGGCGTACCCGGGGATCGAGCTCGTCGTCTCCAAGTACGCCTCGGGTGAGCTCACCACCAAGCTCGACGCCGAGAAGGGCGGCGGCGTCGCCGGTGCCGACGTCATCACCGTCTCCACGAAGCCCTGGCTCGAGGCGAACCTGAACGTCCTGGTCGCATCGACCGGTCCCGCACTGGGCAAGTACTGGGGCGACAGCAGCTACGTCTACGGCGACGGGAAGTACGTCCTCGCCGCCGCGACCCCGCTGGGGGCCGGGATCAACACCGAGCAGCTCGCGAAGCTCGGCAACCCGCCCGTGACGACCTACAAGGACCTGCTGGCACCGCAGCTCAAGGGCGCGCTCGGAATCGTCCCCGGAACCGGGGCGCCCGCCGCCGAGCAGTGGTGGTTCTACGCGGCCAAGGAGATGGGTGGCGACCCCGCGGTCGGACAGCTCGCCGATCTCCAGCCCCGCCTCTACACCGTGCCCGCCACCCTCGCCACCGACCTGGCCTCCGGCGAGGTCGCGGTCGGGGCCTACAACATCAAGGGGACGATCGACGCGCTCGCGGCGAAGGGCGCCCCCGTCGAGTTCGTGACCCTCGAACCCGTGATCTCGACGCCGGTGACCGCGGCGGTCGTCGGTTGGGCGAAGAACCCCAATGCCGCCCAGGTCTTCCAGAACTGGTTGCTCTCGCCCGCCGGGCAGATCGCCCTGAACGGCAGCGGATCCCTGCTGACCCCGCTCGACCTCGCGGCGCTGGGCGAGGTGCCCACGACCATGCGGTCGATCCCGGCAGGCGCCACCGTCGTCGACGGGGTCCTGACTCCGGAACAGAAGACCTGGGTGACCGACCTCTGGAACGCGAAGATGCGGCTCGGCTGAGTCCCCGGGACCCGATCATGACATCGACGCAGGAACAGACCCGCACCCCCGACGCGACGACGCCGACGGCCCGGCCGACGGGCCGCCGGTCACCGACGGCCGCCGGCTGGCACTGGGCGCTGCTCGCCCTGGTCATGGCAGCACTGATCCTGTGGCCGCTGGTCGCACTCGAGGCGCGCATGGTCGACGACCTGCCGGGCGCCCTCGGCAGGCTGGCCGAAGTCCCGGACCTCGGCCGGACCTACCTCGACACGCTGATCATCGCGGTCGGCTCCACCGCCGTCGCCGTCGTGGCCGGGACCGGCCTCGCATGGTGCCTCACCCGCGTGCCGAAGCGGCTGTACAAGGCGATGTCGTTGTTGCCGATCGTGCCGCTGCTGATGCCCTCGGTCGCGAGCGTCCAGGGCTGGTCGTACCTGCTCTCGCCGCGGACGGGGATTCTCAACCAGTATCTGCGCGGGTGGGGCATCGGGTCCGGCGACAGCGGCCCGCTGGACGTCTACTCCATGACGGGCATCATCCTCATGGCCGGGACGATCCTGACCTCGTTCGTCTTCATGTTCGTGAGCGCGAGCCTTCGGCAGCGCGGCGCGGAGCTGGAGGCGGCGGCCGCGGCGTGCGGTGCGTCGCCGGGGCGCACGTTCCTGACCGTCACGCTCCCGATGATGCGGCCCGCGCTGGTCTACTCCACGGCCATCGTCGCGTTGCTGGCGCTCGGCCAGTTCACCGTGCCGCTGCTGCTGGGCACGCCGGACCGCATCGACGTCGTCAGCACCGCGGTCTACAAGGTGTCGGCGGACTACCCGGTGGACTACGCCCTCGGCGGCGCGCTCGCGCTACCGCTGCTGGTCGTCGGCATCGCGGTGATCCTCGTCCAGCGGCGGGCGCTGCGCGACGAGCGACGCTACGTCTCGGTGTCGGCCCGCAGCCGCCAGGTCGGGCTCACCACGTCCCGCTGGGCGCTCGTGCCGATCCTCGGCTACCTGGTCGTCGCCGTGGTCCTGCCGCTGGGCGCGCTCGTGTCGGTCTCGTTGTCGCCCTTCTGGTCCGGGCGCATCGACCCGTCGACGTTCACCCTGGACAACTGGACGTCCGTGTGGAGCAACAGCAACACCGTCGACGCCATCGTCACGACCTTGTTCGCCCTGTTGCTGACGCTGGTGGTCGTGCTGCCGCTGAGCTACCTCGTGTCGGTCGCGCTGCTGCAGCGCACCCGGGTCCCGGGCGTCGTCCGGCTCCCCATCGACATCCTCGGCAGCATCGCCCTCTGCATGCCGGTGTCGCTGCTCGGGTTCGCCTTCCTGTTCACCTACTCGGAGCCGCCCTTCCAGCTCTACGGCACCACGGCGATGGTGGTCGTCGCGTACGTGACGCTGACGATCCCCTTCGCGGTCCGGCCCCAGCTCTCCGCCCTGACGGCGATCGGTCCCGAGTACTCGGAGGCCTCACGTGTGTCGGGCGCGGGTTCGCTGGGAACGGCCCTGCGGGTCACGTTCCCCCTGATCCGCAGCGGTCTGGGGGTGGCCGCGGCCCTCGTCACGATCATCGTCGCCCACGAGTTCACCGTCTCCCTGATGGTGACCTCGCCGACGCGGCGTGTGATCGGCTCCCTGCTCTACGACGAGACGGTCAACGGCTCCGCGCCGAACGTGGCCGTCCTCTCCCTGCTCATGCTCGCGGTGACCCTCGTCGGCATCGCCATCTCCTGGGTCATCGCCGGTGGCAACACCGTCGACAAGATCTAGGAGCGCACTGAACAACTCGGACCTACTGCGCGACGGCCGGAGTTGTTCAGCACCCTCCTAGTCGCCCTCACAACGTTGGAGCACCGAAGTGAGCGAAGTACGGATCGACCGGCTGGCCAAGTTGTTCGACTCGGGCGGGGTGCGGGCGGTGGACGACCTGAGCCTGACCCTCGCCGAGGGCCAGCTCGTCGTGCTGCTCGGACCCAGCGGCTGCGGAAAGACGACGTTGCTGCGCTGCGTCGCGGGGCTCGAGACGCCGAACAGCGGGACGATCGAGATCGGCGGCGCGCTGATGTTCGGCCGCGGCGGCCGGACCCAGGTCCCGACGCATCGGCGCGGGATCGGGATGGTCTTCCAGAACTACGCGCTGTGGCCGCACATGACGGTCGAGCAGAACGTCGCCTACCCGTTGCGGGTGCGCGGGACGGCGCGCCACGAGCGGAGCCGGCAGGCCCGGGAGGCCTTGGCCCTGGTGGAGTGCGAGGCGTTGGCGGACCGGGTCCCGTCGGCCATCAGCGGCGGGCAGCAGCAGCGCGTCGCGCTCGCCCGCGCGCTCGTCGCCCGGCCGGGGCTCATGCTGTTCGACGAGCCGCTGTCCAACCTGGACTACCGGCTGCGGGCGCAGCTGCGCCAACAGCTGCGCGAGCTGCACCGCACCCTGGGGTTCACCGGCCTCTACGTCACCCACGACCAGACGGAGGCGATGCAGCTCGGCACCGTCGTCGCGGTCCTGAAGGACGGCAAGGTGGAGCAGCTGGCCGAGCCGGCGAGCCTGTTCTCACGTCCGGCCAGCGCCTACGTCGCCCGGTTCCTCGGGATCGGCAACCGTCTCGAGCTCGCCCGGGACCCGGGCGGGCTCTGGGCGGTCGGCGGCGGTGACGTCCGGATCGGGCTGCCCGCGGCGGGCGATCTGCCCGGCGACCGGTTCGACCTGTACCTGCGCTCGACCGACGTGTCCCTGGCCGTTCCCGGGTCCGGTCCCGACGACGCCGACGTCGGCAGGGTTCCCGGCGTCGTCACCGACGTCGTCTACAGCGGTGAGAGCAGTGAATGGGTGGTGCAGGTCGGGGAGGCACGGATCGTGGCCGCCGCCCGGACCGGCGTCTGGCCGTTCGGCTCCGGGGACCGGGTGGAGGCCGTGTTCCGGCACTCGACGGCCCTGCTCTACGAGTCCGGCGAGCAGGGACGGCTCGTGGAGTCCTACGGCGTCCGCCCCTCGTTGGTGTCCTGACCGTGGCGGAGGGGGCCGGCCCGCTCGCCGGCGTCCGGGTGCTCGACCTGTCCTGGATCGGCGTCGGGTGCATCACGACGTGGCTGCTGGCCGAACTGGGCGCCGACGTCTGGAAGGTCGAGCCGGTCGACGGCACCGACAACGCCCGCACCATGGAGCCGCTCGTGCGGGGGGTCGGCGTCAACCATCTCGTGTTCGACCGGGGCAAGAGGAGCCTCCCGGTGAACCTGCGCCTGCCGGCGGGCCGCGACGTCTTCCTGGCGGTGGCGGGGACGGTCGACGTGGTCGTCGAGGGGATGCGGCCCGGGGTGGCCGACAGGCTCGGGATCGGGGCCGGCGCGCTGCGGGAGCGGCGGCCGGCGCTGAGCTATGTCACGCTGCCCGGCTACGGGTCGGGCGGACCGCTGTCGGGTGCGGCGGGCCACGATCTCAACTACGCCGCCATGGCCGGTGTGTTGTCGATGGCCCGCCAGGAGACCACCGCGCCCGCACCGGTGCAGGTCGCGGACTGGCTGGCCGCGACGCTGGCCGCGCTGGCCGCCGTCAGCGGGGTGCTGCAGGCGGGCCGGACCCGCGACGGTGTCGTCGCCGAGTCGTCGCTGTTCGACGGCGCGATGTTCTCGCTGGTCGTCGCCCAGGCGCAGGCGTTGATGCTCGGCGTCGACGTCGGGGCGCGCACGAGCATGCTCAGCGGCGAGCTCGCCTGTTATTCGGTGTATCGCTGCGCCGACGGCGAACTGCTCGCGGTCGCGGCGCTCGAGGAACGGTTCTGGCAGCGCTTCTGTGCGCTCACCGGGATCGACGACGGCGGGGCCCAGCACGACCGCGGCCGGCAGGACCTGTTGCGCGCCACCGTCGCCGAGGTGCTGGCGACCCGTAGCCGGGCGGAGTGGCTCGCGGTCTTCGGTGACGAGGACGTCTGTGTGTCGCCGGTGCTCACGGTCGCGGAGGGCCTGCGGCTGCCGCACGTGCGGGAACGCGCGGGCGTGGGGTGGTTGCGGCACCCGGACGGCTCGGTCGTCGAGGCTCCCGCGATGCCGCTGCACCTCGGCCCGCCGGACGCGACCCGGGTCGCCCGCACACCCGCGCTGGGGGAGGGCGCCCGTGAGCTGCTCGGATCGGCGGGCCTCGCGACCGAGGAGATCGAGCGGCTGCACGCCGCGGGCGTCGTCCACGCCCCCTGAGCTACTCGGCCGCGACCGGCTCGGCGGACGAGGACACGACTCCCGCGTCCAGGAGCGAGGAGATCTCCTCCGCCGAGTATCCGTGGTCGGCGAGGATCGCCGCGGTGTCGGCACCGGCGAGCGGTGCGACCGCGCGTGCGGTGCCCTCCCTGATGGGCAGGCCGGCCAGCGCGGGGATCGGTACGGGTGAGTCGAGGCCGGGCTGCGTCAGCCGGTCGAACAGCCCGAGCTGTTCGACGTGCGGCTCCTGCAGGAACGCCAGCGAGTCGTTGACCGGGGCGCACATGACCCGGTGCGCGTTGAAGGTCTCGACCCAGTGCGCGGTGGTCCCGCCGAGGAGCAGCTCGGCCACGAGGGCACGCAGCTCGGCCGAGGCGCCGGTGTGCGGCTCGGGGGCGCGCAGCGCGCCGTAGGGGCGGAACCGGTCGGCGACGAGGCGCTCGTCGTCGCCGAGTGCGGTGCGCAGCCGTGCCCACTCGGTCTCGTTGAGCGCGGCGACGAAGATCTCGCCGTCGGCGGTGCGGTAGTTGCCGTAGATCGTGGGCTGGGGGGCGAGCCGGCCGTCGTGCAGCAGCCGCTCGTGCAGGGCGTGCAGGTCCAGCCACGCGGCAGCCTGCAGCAGGGTGAGGTCGAGGTGGGTGCCGTTGCCGTGGATCCGCTTGCCGTACAACGCGGCCGAGAGCGCGGAGAAGGTGAAGAGGGCCGCGGTGAGGTCGACCGGGATCGTGATCAGCCGGTGCGGCCCGTCGAGGAACGTCCCGTGCTCGGCCATCAGCCCCGCGTACGCCTGGAGGACGGGGTCCATCGCCGGGCGCTGCGCGTGCGGCCCGGACTGCCCGAAGCCGGACACGGACGCGTAGACGATGTCGGGGTTCAGCGCGGCCACCGCGTCGTAGGAGAAGCCGAGCCGTCCGACGACACCCGGGCGGTAGGACTCGACGAACACGTCCGCGCCGGCGACGAGCCGCCTCAGGACCTCCGCGCCCCGATCCGACTTGAGATCGAGGCAGATGCTGCGCTTGCCCATGTTGCCGGAGACGGTGACGCCGGTGTTCCCGCCGGGGATGCGCGCGGGGGCGCGCAGCCAGTCGCCGCCCGGTGGCTCCACCTTGATCACGGTGGCGCCGTACTGGGCGAGCATCATCGTGGCCATGGGGCCGGCGATGCCCTGGCTCAGGTCGACGACCACCACCCCGGCGAACGGCAGGTCCTGCGTCATGTGGTCTCCCGGTGGATCGTGAGTAGCCAGGCTATCGAAGGGATTCAGAATCGTCTAGATTGGATGCAATTACGCCGCAGAGAGACGGGAGGTCGTCGGATGGACGCCGCGATCGTCGGCCTCGGGATCACCGAGGTCGGCCGGGTGTACGGCCGCAGCGCACCGGACTTCGCCGCGGACGCCGTCCGCCGTGCGGTCACCGACGCCGGGCTGACCCTCGCCGACGTCGACGGGCTTTTGGTCAGCTCGGGCACGACCCAGGACGTCGACGTCTCCCTGCAGCGCCGGCTCGGGCTGCGCGACCTCCGGCTGCTCAGCGCGATGCAGGCGTTCGGCGCCACCGCGGGTGCGATGCTCGCGCACGCCGCCGCGGCCGTCACCCACGGCCTCGCCGACGTCGTCGCCTGCGTCTTCGCCGACGCGCCGCGCCGGGCGGGGGAGTCCTCGGGAGCCGCCTACGCGGGACGCCGCCGCTACGCGCTCACCGGTGCACCCGCGCTGCGCACCGTCGCGGGCGGCAACCCGACCGTGCAGTACGCCCTCGCCGCCCGGCGGCACATGCAGACCTACGGCACCACGAGCGAGCAGCTCGGTGCGGTCGCCGTCGCGCAACGGCGGTGGGCCGCGCTCAACCCCCTCGCCGAGATGCGCCGACCGCTCACCCTGGACGAGCACCAGGCCTCGCGGTGGATCGCGGAACCGCTGCACCTGCTCGACTGCTGCCTGGTGTCCAACGGCGGTGCCGCCGTCGTCGTCACCCGGGCCGACCGGGCCGCGGACCTGGCCCGGCCCCCGGTGCACGTCCTCGGTCTCGGCCAGGGCCACCCCGGGTACCCGGCCGCCCGCGGCTCCGGCTTCGGCCTCACGACCGGCGCCGCGCGGTCCGGCGCGGACGCGCTGGGAATGGCCGGCGTCCGGACCGGCGACGTCGACGTCCTCGAGCTCTACGACTGCTACACCTACACCGTCGTCGTCACGCTCGAGGACTACGGCTTCTGCCCCAAGGGGGAGGGCGGTCCGTTCGTCGCCGCCGGGCACACCGCACCGGGCGGCTCGCTGCCGGTCAACACCGGGGGCGGGCAGCTGTCGGGCTACTACCTGTGGGGCATGACGCCGCTGACCGAGGCCGTGCTGCAGGCCCGCGGGCACGCGGGCGAGCGGCAGGTCCCGAGGCACGACGTGGTCATGGTCAGCGGCAACGGCGGAATCCTGGACCACCACTCGACCGTGGTCCTGTCCCCCCACCGCCGGGAGCGTGTGCGATGACGACGCCGGGACCACCGATCGAGGCCGACGCCGCGACCGCGCCGTTCTTCGCCGCGGCCGCCCGCGACGAGCTGCTGCTCCTGCGCTGCAAGGGATGTGGGGCCTGGCACCCGCCGGAGGTCACGACCTGCTGCGGGCCGCTGGAGTGGGTGGCCGCGGCGGGCCGCGGGATCGTCGTGACGTGGGCGCTCGTGCACACCGCGCCACATCCGGACTTCGCCGACGCCGTGCCGTTCCGAACCGCGATCGTCGAGCTGACCGAAGGGCCGTGGCTGCAGGTCCGGCTCACCGCGGCGGGGGAGCCCGCCGCCGGGTCGCCCGTCCGCATCACCTTCGCGCACCCGGCCGAGGGCGCGTCGTACCCCGTGGGTGTCCTGGAGGGACCGTGACCGCAGCTGTGACCGCAGATGTGACCGACCGGCGGCCGATGGAGGGGATGCGGGTCCTCGACCTGACGTCCAACGTCGCCGGGCCGCTGGCCTGCCAGGTACTGGTCGACCTCGGGGCGGAAGTCGTCAAGATCGAGCCGCCCACCGGCGAGGCGGGTCGCAACATCCGCTCGACGATCCCCGGCCAGGAGGACCTGCGGCCGTACTTCCTGCCGCACCACCGGGGCAAGAAGTCGGTCGTCCTCGACCTGCACGACGACGGGGACGTCACCCGGCTGCTCGCGCTGGCCGACACCGCGGACGTCTTCGTGCAGGGCTTCCGGCCCGGTGTCCTCGACCGGCTCGGGCTGGGCGCGGACGTGCTGCGCCGGCGCAACCCGCGGCTCGTGCACGCCTCCCTGTCCGCGTTCTCCGGCGACGGTGACCAGCACCTCCGGCCCGGGATCGACGCGCTGATCCAGGCCGAGTCAGGCCTGCTCACCGGCCTGACGAGGGCGGACGGGGCACCGCTGCTGCCCGCCCCGACGGTCGTCGACGCGTGCAGCGGGCACGTCCTCGCGCAGGCGATCCTCGCCGCGCTGCTGGCCCGGGAGCGGCACGGGCAGGGCGACGCCGTGGAGGTCGCCCTCTACGACGTCGCGGTGAGCATGCAGGCTCCCCACATCACCCGCCAGCTGCACACCGTGCCGGAACACGCCCACCTCACCGAGACCGGGCGCTCGTCGATGGCGGTCGCCCCGTCCGGCCCGTTCCGCGCGGCCGACGGCTGGCTGATGCTCTTCGCCTACGTGCCGAAGCACTGGAACCTGCTCACCGAGGTGCTGGGGCGGCCCGATCTGCGCGCCGACCCGCGGTTCGCCGACCAGCTGGAGCGGGCCCGGCATCCCGTCGAGCTGGCCGCGACCCTCGAGACGGCGCTGGCCGCCCACACCGTGGCCGAGTGGGTGGAGCTGCTGACGGCGGCGGGGGTGATGGCATCGCCTGTCCGCGGCTGGAGCTCGGTGATCGGCTCGGCGGCCTTCGCCGAGGCGGAGCTCGCGGTCACGGTGGAGGCGGGCGGTCGCACTGAGCTGGCCGTCCGCACACCGGCCCGCTACCGGGGTTTCACGCCGGGCGGTGTCACCCCGACCCCGCTGCTGGGCGAGCACACCGACGACGTGCTGGGCGCGGTGCGGACGTGAACGACGCGGTGCTGGTGGACGTGGCCGACGGCGTACTGGTGGCGACGATCAACCGTCCGCGGGTGCGCAACGCCGTGAACCGGGCGGTCGCCGAGGGGCTGGCCGCGGCGATGGACCGGCTCGACGCCGACCCGCGGCTGCGGGCCGGGATCATCACCGGCGCGGGTGGCTTCTTCTGTGCCGGGATGGACCTGACGGCGTTCGGTGCGGGGGAGCGACCGACCGTCGAGGGCCGCGGGTTCGCCGGGTTGGTGGAGCGGCCGCCGGCCACCCCGCTGATCGCGGCCGTCGAGGGCCCGGCGCTCGGCGGCGGTACCGAGATCGTGCTGACGTGCGACCTCGTGGTCGCAGCCGGGTCCGCGGTGTTCGGGCTGCCGGAGGTGAAGCGCGGCCTGATCGCGGCCGGCGGGGGCCTGCTGCGGCTCCCGGGCCGGGTCCCGTACCACCGGGCGATGGAGATCGCGCTGCTCGGTGAGCGGTTCACCGCGGCCGACGCGCACGGCTTCGGCATGGTGAACCGGCTGGTCGCGGACGGGGCGGCGCTGGCGACCGCGCGCGAGCTCGCGGCCCGGATCGCCGCCAACGGCCCGCTCGCCGTGGCGGCGACGAAGCAGGTGCTGACGGCGGGCTGGGCGGCCGATGCCGAGGGGTTCGCCGGCCAGGCGGGCCCGGCGCAGCGGGTGCGTGAGTCCGCGGACGCCGCCGAGGGTGCTCGTGCCTTCGTCGAGAAGCGGGCGCCGAGGTGGGTCGGCCGATAGCATCAATAGGATCCAGTATTGACGCTTTGGTATCCCGCACGTAGCGTCGGTGGGGAACGAAGGTGGGCCGCGTGCGCATCGATGCGCCCGCGGCCGCCTGTGAAGGAGTCGGCGAGTGAACGAGACCCAACGCCGCGCTGCGATCATCGCCCGGCTGACCGACGGGGACGGCGAGTTCGCGCTCCGCCGCGTCCGCATCGGTCGCGACGAGCATCCCGTCTACGTCAACGCTCCGGCGAGTCTGCGCGAGGTCATGGCCGGGGGCGGCCACTGGGGCGACCGGCTCGCCGTCACCTACGAGGACGAGCGCCACACCTGGGCGCAGCACCAGGAGGCCGTGGACCGGTTCGCCACGCTCCTGGTCCACCGGTACGGGATCGGCAAGGGCGACCGAGTCGCCATCGCCATGCGCAACCATCCCGAGTGGATCGTCTCGTTCGCGGCGGCGGTGAGTGTCGGAGCAGTCTGTGTCCCGCTCAACGCCTGGTGGACCGGGCCGGAGCTGGCCGCGGCGCTCGCCGACTGCGAGGCCCGGCTGCTCGTCGCGGACCGGGAGCGCACCGAGGCCGTCCAGGCCCGGCGGGCGCAGCTCCCGGCGCTGCGGGCCGTCGTCGAGGTCCGCCCCGGTGACACCGTGCGCGGCGACGACGAGTGGACCGCCGTCCTGGCGCGGGAGCATCGCCGGTTCGACCCCGCCACCGTGCCCCTGCACCCGGACGACGACGCCACGATCCTCTACACCTCCGGCACCAGCGGCCGGCCGAAGGGCGCCGTCGCCACCCACCGTGCGCACCTCACGACCTCGATGAACATGCGCGTGCACGCCATGGTCGAGGCCGAGCTCGCCCGGGACCGCGGGGACGACGTGGCGCCGGCACCGCAGCGACCGACGATGCTCGTCACCGGGCCGCTGTTCCACGTCGCCTACCTGCCCCGCGTCGTCTCGGCGGCGATCACCGGGCTGCACCTGGTCCTGATGTACCGGTGGGACGCGCGCCGCGCCGTCGAGCTGATGGTGCGGGAGCAGGTCGACTCCCTCACCGCGGTGCCGCCCGTCGCCCGCCAGCTCATGGACGAGATCGAGCGCACCGGCACCCGGCTGCCGTCGCTGCGCACGCTGGCCACCGGCGGCGCCCAGTCGACCGCTGTGCTGATCGACCGGATCGGCACCCTGTTCGAGGGCCGGACCGGCACCGCGACCGGGTACGGGCTCACCGAGACCACGGGCGCCATGATGATGATCGGATCGCACGACTACTTCCGCCGCCCCCTGTCCGTCGGCCGGGCCTTCCCGACCTCGCAGGTCAGGGTCGTCGCCGCGGACGGTACGGACGTCGGCCCCGACGAGGTCGGCGAGGCCTGGTTCCGCGGGCCGAACGTCGCCCGCGGCTACTGGAACCAGGACACCGGGGCGTTCACCCCCGACGGCTGGTTCCGCACCGGGGACCTGGTCCGCCGCGACGCCGACGGTTTCGTGTCCATCGTCGACCGCATCAAGGACGTCGTGATCCGGGGTGGTGAGAACGTGTACTGCGCCGAGGTCGAGGAACGGCTCGGCGACCACCCCGGGGTCGAGGACGTCGCGGTCGTCGGCGTCCCGGACCGCCGGCTCGGTGAGGAGGTCGCGGCCGTGGTGCAGGTGCGACCCGGAGCGGTCGTGACCGCGGAGGACCTGCGCGCGCACGCCGCACCGATGCTCGCCCCCTTCAAGGTTCCCACCAGGTTCCTCATCGGCCCGGACCCGTTGCCGCGCAACGCCGCCGGGAAGGTGCTCAAGCGCGAGCTCCGCGCACTCGTCGACACGCCCAA
Organism: Pseudonocardia sulfidoxydans NBRC 16205; assembly: GCF_007989085.1. GTDB lineage: Bacteria > Actinomycetota > Actinomycetes > Mycobacteriales > Pseudonocardiaceae > Pseudonocardia > Pseudonocardia sulfidoxydans. The sequence goes on along the minus strand of NZ_BJVJ01000007.1, from coordinate 103,628 downwards.
CCCCCCGACCAGATCGGACCGCTCGTGACCACGACAGAGACCACGACAGAGCCCCGGGCCGGCTACGAGGAGATTCTCTACGCGGTCGCGGACCGGGTGGCGACGATCACCCTGAACGTCCCGGACAAGCGCAACCGGCTCAGCTACCTGATGCGCCGCGAGATCATCCATGCCCTGCGCGTCGCCGAGGCCGACGACGACGTGTCGGTCGTGCTCGTCCGCGCGGCCGGACCGTCGTTCTGCGCCGGGTACGACCTCTCCACCGGGCCGAAGACCAGCGGGAAGCAGAGTTCGGGCTACTACCGCGACGACGGCGTCCGGCCCGAACGCTGGGTCGACGCCGCGGAGTTCGACGGCTGGACCGACCAGTGGGCGCGCAGCTGCGTTCGGGACTGGTACACGATCTGGGACCTGCTCAAGCCCGTCGTCGCCATGGTGCACGGGCACTGCGTGGCCGGCGGCACGGAGCTCATGTCGATGTGCGACATCGCCTTCGTCGCCGACGACGCCCGGATCGGCTACCCGCCCATGCGCGGGATGACCAGCCCCGACGTGCCGTTCTTCCCCTGGAAGATGACCATGGCGCAGGCCAAGTACCTCCAGCTGACCGGGAACTCGGTGACCGGCGCCGAGGCGGCCCGGATGGGCTGGGTGGTGAAGTCCTTCCCGGCCGCCGAGCTGGAGGCGCAGACGCAGCGCGAGCTGCGGGCCATCTCGTCGATCGCCCCGGGGTTGCTGGCCGCGAACAAGCACTCGGTCAACCAGGCCTACGAGATCCAGGGCATGAAGACGCACTTCGACCAGTCCTGGGCGTGGCACTCCTTCAGCGGCAACTTCCGCCCCGGTGCCCGGGCGTTCCGTGAACGGCTCGACGAGGGCGGGCTGCAGGCCGCCCTCGACTGGCGTGACGGTGCCTTCCGGTCCGAGGGGTTCGTCTGATGTCCGAGATCGACCTGGTGCGAGCCGGTATCGAGGGACTCCTGCGCGACCACCCGCCGGCGACGACCGCCCGACGCGAGTTCCTGGCGGCGCAGTACGACGCGGGGTTGGCGTGGGTGCACTTCCCCGTCGGGCTCGGCGGGCTGGGCGTCGCGCCACAGCTGCAGCGGGAGGTGGTGGTGCGCCTGGCGGAGGCCGGTGCACCCGACGGCGCCGCGACCAACCGGCTCGGCTACGCGATGGGCGCCCCGACGCTGGTCGCCTGGGGGGAGCGCGTGCAGCAGGAGCGCTACCTGCGGCCGTTGTTCGTCGGCGACGAACGCTGGTGCCAGCTCTTCTCCGAGCCCGGCGCCGGTTCGGACCTGGCGGGCCTGACGACGCGCGCCGTCCGCGACGGCGACGACTGGATCGTCGACGGGCAGAAGGTGTGGAGCTCGATGGCGACCATCTCCGACGTCGGGATGCTGGTGGTCCGCACCGATCCGGAGCTGCCCAAGCACCAGGGGCTCACGTACTTCCTGCTCGACATGCGCTCACCGGGCGTCGACGTCCGGCCGTTGCGGCAGATGACGGGGGAGGCCGAGTTCAACGAGGTCTACCTGACCGGCGTCCGGGTTCCCGACGCAGCGCGGATCGGCGCGCCCGGGGCGGGCTGGAAGGTCGCCATGACGACGCTCATGGAGGAGCGCGTCCTGTTCAACCGGCAGCGCGACGAGAAGGGCCCGGCCGAGCTCGCGCTGGAGCTCTACCACCGCCGCGAGCGCGACGCCGAGCTGCGCACCCGGATGATCGAGCTGTGGGTCCGGGCGCGGGTCCAGCGGCTGAACACCGTGCGGGCCGCCGCCAACCGGACGGCCGGCATCCCCGGCCCCGAGGGCTCGATCGGCAAGCTCGTCTACGCCGAGCTCAACCAGGACGCCCTGGAGCTCTGCCTGGACCTGCTCGGTGACGAGAGCCTGCTCTACGACTCCTACGAGCCGGTCGCCTACACCGAGGCGGCCCTGGCCGCCCAGGGGGAGTCCGACCTGCGCCGCCGGTTCCTGCGCTCGCGGGCCCAGACGATCGAGGGCGGCACGTCGGAGATCATGCGCACGATCCTGGCCGACCGGGTGCTCGGCCTGCCGCCCGAGCCGCGCGGCGACAAGCACCTCCCGTTCTCCCGGATCCCGCGGGGCTGAGCCATGGACGACACGATGAGCAGCAACGAAGCCAGGGACGACCTCCGCCGGGTGGTCCGCGGCCTCCTCGAGCGGCGCTCGACGGAGGCCGACGTCCGTCGGCTGTCGGAGGACCCCGCCGGGTACGACCGCGACCTGTGGTCGGTGATGGCCGACCAGCTCGGGTTGCAGGCGATGGCGATCCCCGAGGCCCACGGCGGCGCCGGGTTCGGCTACGAGGACCTGTGCGTCGTGTTCGAGGAGATGGGCCGGGCGCTGCTGCCGTCGCCCTTCTTCGCCACCGTCGCGCTGGCGGCCAACGTCCTGCAGCACAGCGGCGACGAGGTCGCCTGCACGCGGTACCTGCCGGAGATCGCGACAGGCGGGCTGGTCGCGACGCTCGCCCTGGGTGAGCAGGACGGTGGCTGGGACGCGTCCGCCGTCCGGATGCGGGCCGAACCGGCCGGAGCCGGTTGGACCCTGAGCGGGGTGAAGCGCTTCGTGCCCGCGGCGCACGTCGCGGACCTGCTGCTGGTCGTCGCGCACACCGCGGACGGGCTCTCGCTCTTCGCGGTCGAGCCGGGGGCCGCGGGCTGCACTGTCGAGGTCGAGCTGACCCTGGACCTGACGCGCCCGCTCTCGCGCGTCGTCCTCGACCGGGTACCCGCGGTGCTCATCGGGCGCAGCGGGCAGGCGTGGGACGGGGTCCGGCGCGCGCTGCGCCTCGCGGCGGTGGCGCTGGCCGCGGAGCAGGTCGGTGGGGCGCAACGGGTTCTCGAGATGACCGTCGCGTACGCGAAGGTGCGGCACCAGTTCGGCCGCCCGATCGGGTCCTTCCAGGCGGTGAAGCACAAGCTCGCCGACATGCTCGTCGCCATCGAGTCGGCCCGGTCCGCCGCGCAGGACGCCGCGCGCGCAGCGGCCGAGGACGACCCGGAGTTCGAACTGGCGGCGTCCGTCGCGAAGGCGGTCTGCTCGGACACCTGCACCCGCGCGGCCGCGACGGCGATCCAGCTGCACGGCGGCATCGGCTTCACCTGGGAGCATCCGGTGCAGCTCTACTACAAGCGGGCCAAGAGCAGCGAGTTCCTGCTCGGCACCCCGGGTCACCACCGTGGCCTGGTCGGCCGGGCGATCGGGATCTGACGTGGAACGCTTCCGCGACGTGGGCCGCCGGCTGAGCAACTGGCACCGCTGGGGCCCCGACGACGAGCTGGGCACGCTCAACCTCATCACGCCGGAGGCCGTCGTCGCGGCCGCGGGGCTGGTGCGGACGGGCCGGATCTTCGACCTCGGCATCCCCTTCGCCTCCGACGGGCCGCAGCCCGGGGGCGGGCGGATCAACCCGGTGCACCTCATGCGCGACACCGGCGCCGGGCAGGTCTACCCGGGCGGGATGCACTTCGCCGACGACTACATCTTCATGCCGCTGCAGGCCGCCTCCCAGTGGGACGGGCTGTCCCACGTCTTCTACGACGACCTGCTCTACAACGGCTATCCGGCCGCCGAGGTGGGGCCGCGCGGGGCCGGGAAGCTCGCGATCGACAAGTTCGGCAAGGGCATCGCCGGGCGCGGCGTGCTGCTCGACATCGCCCGGCTCAAGGGGGTGGACCACCTCGAGCGCGGCTACTCGATCACCCCCGCGGACCTCGACGAGGCCGCCCGGACCCAGGGGGTCACCGTGGGAGCGGGGGACATCCTGTTGATCCGGACGGGGTGGCGGCGCGTGTTCACCACGACCGGCGACCCCGCGGCGTTCATGAACGGGGAGCCCGGCATCGGGCTGGCCTGCGCGCAGTGGCTCGCCGATCGTGACGTCGCGGCACTGTGCTCGGACAACTGGGCGATCGAGGTGCTGCCGGGCGAGGGCGACGAGAAGTTCGCGGTGCACTGCGTGCTGATCCGGGACATGGGCATGCCGCTCGGTGAGATCCTCGACTTCGAGGAGCTCGCCGCGGACTGCGCGAACGACGGGGTCTACGAGTTCCTGTTCACCGGCCCGCCGATCAAGTTCGTGGGCGCGGTCGGGTCGCCGGTGAACCCGCTCGCCATCAAGTGATGCCTGTGGGATCGACCGGGGTGACGACCGCGATCCGCCACGGGTCGTCGCACCCGGTGCGGACCAGCACGTAGCGGACGTCGACGTCCTCGAGCGGGGCATCCGACACGTCGTGCCGGGTGCCCCGCGCACGGAGCAGCACCGTGCGCGGGGCGAGCACCGTCACCGTGCGGGAGGTCGTGGTGGCGCCCCCGTAGCGCCGCGCGGCCATGCCCTCCCAGGTCGTGACCAGCCACCGCCGGATCGCGTCCCGGTCGGGAAGGATGTCGGGGACCCCTTCGACACGCGGCACAGCGAGCCGGCGGCGGTGGAACCCATCGAACCCTCCTCGTCGGGACGCGTCGTCAGGCGACGCCGCGGGCCCATTCCTCCAGGGTGGTGACGGGCAGGCCGAACGCGCGCAGGTACTCCGGGAACGCCGGCGCGGGGTGCGCGCTCAGGTAGCCCTGCGACTGCTGGAACACCTCGGGCAGCCCGTCGGCGATCGCGGCGTCGCGGCTCGCCGGCAGTGTGATCGGCCGGCCCCACACCCGCGACAGGGTGGCCGCCGCCTGGCGAAGGCTGATCCGCTCGCCCGCCAGCTCCAGCTCGACCGCGTCGAACCGCTGCGGGTCGGCGAACGCGGCGGCTGCCGCGGAGGCGATGTCGGCGACCGCGATGAACGCCTGCGGCACGTCGAGGTCGTAGCCGACGAGGATCTTCTCCGTGGAGCCCGGCGCGTAGAAGTAGGAGGGCGTGAGGAAGTTCTCCATGAAGGCGGACGGCCGCAGGATCGTCGTCGACCCCGCGCCGGCCTCGCGCAGCGCGTCCTCGGTCAACGTCTTGACCCGGAAGGCGTGCCCGACGAAGGGGCCCCAGCGCTCCTCGTCGATGATCCGGGTGGCCCCCGAGGCCGAGGTGTGCACGATCTGTGGCACGCCGGCCGCAGCGGCTGCGGTGGCGAGGGTGCGGGCGCGCTCGATCTCGGTGTCCGCGCCCAGGTTCGCGAAGTCGGGGGTCTGGACGGAGAACAGACCGCGGGCCCCGTCGAGGGCCGGCTTGAGGGTCGCCGGCTCGTCCAGGTCGCCGTGGACGAGCCGGACCCCGAGCGTCTCCAGTGCGCGGGCCTTCTCGCTGCGGGTGTCGCGCACGAGCGCGTGGACGGGGGTACCGGCCGCGACGAGGGCCCGGGCGACGGCGCCGCCCTGCTGGCCCGTCGCGCCGGTGACCAGGACGAATTCACTCATGACAGTTCTCCTCGGTTCGAGTCCTGACTAAACGGGGTACCACCCCGTTTATCTCTGCGCTACGATATCGAGGGCCACCCCGGTTGTCGAGGAGGTCCGGTTGTCGAGGAGAGGAGTGCCGTGCCTGCAGTGAAGACGTTGCGCGCGGACGGACGGCGCAACCGGGCGCGGCTGCTCGCAGCCGCCGCAGAGCTCATCCGCCAGGAGGGCGCTCAGGCGTCGTTGGAGGAGATCGCGCGCCGGGCGGGCCTCGGCTCGGCGACCCTGCACCGACACTTCCCGTCGCGGCACGCCCTGCTCGAAGCCGTGTACCGGGAGGGCGTCGAGCAGCTGTGCGAGCACGCCGCGGCGCAGCCGGGCCTCGACCCGGCCGCCGAGCTGGACACGTGGGTCGAGGACACCACGGCCTACATCGCCGACAACCGTGGTCTCGGGATCGCCCTGCTGGGCAGCTCCGACACGGTCGGGGGCGACGGCCTCACGGCCGACGAGATCTGCGTGACGGACCGGCTGACCGACGAGCTGCAGGTCCTGGTGGACCGGGCCGCGCACGCCGGTGTGCTGCGCGCCGGCGTGACCGGGAGCGACCTGATGACCCTGATGAACGCGATCGGAACGGCGACCGAGAAGGACTCCGCGACCGCGCGGCGCCTGGTGCGTCTCGCGCTCACCGGAATCCACCCCTGCCCCTGACGGCCCTGCCCCTGACCGCCCTGCCCCTGACCGCCGCGATGCGGCGTCAGGAGTCGAGTCGCCTCGCCACGGCGGCCATCCGAGCCAGCTCCGCGAGCAGGTCCCTGACATGCGGGGGATGGGCATCGGGGTCCTCCAGGGGTGGCCGGCTCAGCCCGTAGGCGTCGACGAGCGGCGACGTCGCCGCGGCGGCTCGCTCCTTCCGGGCCAGCGCGGCCGCGACGTACGGGGCGAGCTCCGCGTCGCGGCGCGCCCTGATCTGCGCGTGCTGCGCGGCGAACCCGGGCAGCACCTCGGTGGCGAACAGCTCGAGCGACGCCCGGACCTCGGCGTAGGGCAACCGCCCGAACTGGTGGAGCAGGATCGTCTGGTCGAGCCCCGCCTCCTGGTACGCCTGCAGCCTCTCGGTCAGCTCGGCGGGAGAGCCGATGGCGTGCTCGCCGCGATGGGGGATGGCGCCGCCCAGCTCCTCGCGGACCACCTCCGAACGCTCCCACAGGTTCGTCGACCCGGGCCGGTGCCGGCCGAACACGTGGTAGTGCCGGACGGCGTAGGTGAAGAAGCTGCCGGCCCGCTCCCCACGGTCGCGCGCGACGTCGGCGTCGGGATGGCAGTGGAAGGGGACCATCGTCGCGACCCGCGGGTTCACCGTGTGCCCGATCGGCACGCACTCGCGTCTGAACGTCTCGTGGTACTCGTCGACGACCGCCTTCGCCTCGGCCGGGTCGAAGAAGGAATGGGCGAGAGCCCCGATCCCGAGCCGCGCGGCGAGTCGCACGGTCTCGTCGTCCGAGCAGGCGATCCACAGTGGAGGGTGAGGCCGTTGCACGGGTTTGGGCACGACGTTGCGCGCGGGCATCGAGACGTACCTGCCGACGTGGCCGGGGTAGGGCTCGCGGGCCATCATCTCGGTGACCTGGCCCAGCGCCTCGAGCGACATCTCGTGCCGCGCTTGCGGATCGACGCCGAAGCCCTCCAGCTCCATGCGCGTCTTCGAGTGCCCGATGCCGAACTCGGCGCGCCCGCGCGAGAGCACGTCGAGCGTCGAGATCCGTTCGGCGACGCGTGCGGGCTCGTTGTAGCCGGGGGGCATCAGGACGACGGCGTGCCCCAGCCTGATGGTGCTGGTCCGCTGGCTCGCGGCCGCCAGGAACAGCTCTGGTGCGGACGAGTGCGAGTACTCCTCGAGGAAGTGCTGCTCGGGCGCCCAGGCGTAGTCGAACCCGAGCCGGTCGGCCAGCTCGACCTGGTCGAGGCTCTCCTGGAACAGGTCGAGCTCGGCGTCGGGTCCCCACGGCCGGGGCAGCTGCTGGGCGAAGAAGAGCCCGAACTCCACCGTCGTCCCCTACGCGGCGGGGACGGTCACGCGGACCGTCTCGACGACGGACTCGGTCGTGCCCGCCGTGATCGCCTCGACCCCGCCGAGCAGGCAGAGCACGAACAGCGTCCGGCCGTCGACGCCGCCGAGGGCGCAGGCCAGGGGCATCTTGCGGGCGATGTCGTCGGAGATCGGGACGACGTCGGTGATCTCGCCGCCCTCCCGCACCCGCCGGAGCACACCTTGCAGGGGTGACGCCGTCCAGATGGCCCCCTCGCTGTCGGCGGCGATGCCGTCGGCGCTGCCGGGGGCCAGATCGGCCCACACCCGGCGGTTCGTGAAGGTTCCGTCGGCACCGCGGTCGAAGCCGATGAGCTGGGCCGACGGGAAGGATGCGACCACGTAGGTCCCGTCGGGCAGCAGGACGGGACCGTTGGGGTCGTCGACCTCGGTGGCGACGAGGCGTGCCGAGCCGTCCGGCTCGACCAGGATCACCCGGCCGTCGGGGTCGACCGGACGCGGCGCGGCGGGGTCGTGCGTGCCCATCGATCCCGCGTAGGCGCGGCCCTGCGCGTCGACGACCATGTCGTTGAGGGCGCCGACGGCCAACTCCGCCAGGTCGGCATGGACGGCGATCTTTCCGGGCGCATCGAGGCGCAGGATCTCCGGGCGGGCCATGTTGACGATCAGGAGCCGGTCGTCGGGGAGGAAGCCGAGGCCGCAGGGGTGCTCGCCGTCGGTGAACTCGTGGACGATCTCCTGGTTCCCGGACTCGTCGACGCGGAGCACGCGGTGGGCGAAGATGTCGGAGAACCAGAGCCACCCCGCGTGCCAGCGGGGCGCCTCGGCGAACCGCAGGCCGCCGATCAGCGGTGCGGCCGGGGGCGACAGGGTGGGGTCGGGCACCGGGCTTCCTCCGCGGACGTCGATGTCGGTGTGCTGTTTTCGAACCGGAGTAGGTTCGAAGTCGAGTCGGAATCACACACCCCCGGCGACGGACTCGTCAAGTGGGGGGTCCTTCCGGTACAGCCTTGACGTCGATGGGGCTGCCTGCGATCCTAACCCTGCCAGATTCGAATCTTATTCGAGTTGCTGCGTGGCCAGAGCCCCGGCAACGCCCGCCCACGGCCGCCGTCGTCGGACTCCCGAGGAAGTGATCATGAAGATCGGTGTCCATCTCTACTTCCAGAACTACACGGACTGGGACCGTTTCAAGTCGAGGCAGCCGGGTCCGCCGGCGATCACCGACCAGCAGATCTACGAGGAGGACCTTCACCTCGCCGGCCTCGTCGAGCCGCTCGGCTTCGACTCCTACTGGGCGGTGGACCACCACTTCACCCCCTACGCGATGACCGGTGGCGCGCTCCAGCACCTCACCTACATGGCCGGCAAGACCACGAAGCTGGACTTCGGCTCGATCGTCGTCGTCCTGCCCTGGTACGACCCGCTCGCCGTGGTCGACCAGATCAGCGTGCTCGACAACATGCTGCAGGGTCGGCAGCTCACGATCGGCCTCGGCCGTGGCGCCGCGAAGCAGGAGTTCGACCGGTTCCGCGTCCCGATGCCGCATGCCCGCGGCCGGTTCGCCGAGTCGGTCGAGATCCTGCGCCGGGCGCTGAAGAACGAGTGGTTCTCGTTCGAGGGCGAGCACTTCCAGATCCCGGAGACCTCGATCCGTCCCGGTTTCCGTAACCCGGAGCGACTGCTGGAGCGGATGCGGATCGCGTGGCAGAGCCCGGACACGCTGCCGATCGTGGCCAACTCCGGCCACGGTGTGATCATGACCAACACCAAGAGCTGGGACGAGTACGCCGAGGACATCCAGCAGGTCAACAAGATCCGCCGCAGCATCGGGCTCGGGCCGACGCAGCCGACCGTCCAGGTCATGCTGTCCTGCTTCGACAGCGAGGCCGAGGCGTGGGGGGTCATGTCGACCCACATGCTCGAGAGCTACAACAGCAGCGCGAAGCAGTACGGCCTCGACGACCCGTCCCAGTTCATCGGCGTCAAGGGTTACGAGCACTACGCGAAGGTCCCGCCCTACCTCGGACCGGGGACCGACCCGGCCAAGGACGAGCAGATGCTGGAGTACGCCGCGCGCCCGCAGGCCTGGGGCACACCGGACCAGGTGTTCGAGAAGCTGCAGTTCATCCAGCAGAAGACGGGTGCGGTCGAGTTCATCGTCAACCCGCGCTTCGGGGGGATGTCCGCCGAGACCGCGGAGCGGTCGATGCGTCTGTTCGCGGCCGAGGTGCTGCCGCGGCTGCAGGCGATCGACCCCCCGCTCCCGGAGTCGCTGAACGGGGAGTGACGGCAGGCGCAGCGCCGGTGGTGGCCGAGGAGGCCACCACCGGCGCTTCGTCGTGTCCGGGGGACGAACGTGGTCTCGACAAGTGGGGGGCCACTCCCTATGATGGCTCGTCAACCGGGGGCATACCCCGTTTCAACGGCGTGGTCGGTCCGGACGGGTGTGATGCCAAAGCTGGGATCCAATATTGACCGGAGTGAATCCTGAAGTTACCGTCGTGGAGACACCGACGCACCGTCGCGAGGTCCGCGTACCACCGGTGAGCCGTTCGGCCAGGAAGGGGAGAGCGCGATGTCACACCTGACCGTCACCCTGCCCGATGGGCCCGTCCAGGGAGGCTGGGCCCAGCAGTTCCCGCAGGTCCGCGCCTTCCTCGGGCTCCCGTACGCCGCACCGCCCGTCGGCCTGCTGCGCTTCGCGCCACCGGCGCCGTGCCCCCGGCCCGACACCTGGTCCCCGCTCGGGGGCGCCGTGCCCGACGCGCTCGGCGCCGCGTTCGCCGAAGCCACGCAACTGACCCTCGACATCTGGACGCCGGCCGACGCCGTGGGCCGGCCGGTGCTCGTCTGGTTCGACGACGAGACGGGCGCCGCCTCCGGGCGGCGGTTCTGCGCCCGCCTCGCGGCCGAGCACGGCATCGTCGTCGTCGCGCCCCGGCACCGCCGCGGAGCACTGGGCTATCTCGACCTGACCGCGGTGCGCGACGGGTTGGGCAACGGCAACTTCGGGCTCCTCGACCAGATGGAGGCCCTGACGTGGGTCGCGACCCACGGCCGCGCCTTCGGCGGCGACCCCGCGACCATCACCGTCTCCGGTCGGGGGCAGGGCGCGCACGCGGCCGCGCTGCTGGCGGGCCTTCCCCGCACGGGTCCGCTGGTGCGCCGCCTGGTCCTCCCGGCCGACGTTCCCGAGGGACACGTCCAGACGCCGGTTCGGGCCGCCCGTGCCGCAGCCGCGTTCCTCACCCTCCTCGACGCCGACCCCGACGGCAGCGACGACCTGCGCGAGGTCGACGCGACCGTGATCGCCCGGGTGGAGACCACCCTGCGCCACGAGCAGGGCCGGACCCCGTTCGGGCTGGTGGCCCACGACGATCTCCCCTTCGGCGACGTGGCCGAGCTGCTGCGCACGGCCGAGTCCCCGGTCGAGGTCGTGGCCGCCGGGGCCTGTGCCGGGTGCGCTGTGGAGCCGGCCGTGCACGCCGGCGCAGGCAGGGAACTGCTCCACCTCGGTGCCGCCCGGTGACGCGGGCGCCGAGCAGACCCGCCTCGGGAACGGTCCGGGCGAACGGGATCGACCTGCGATACGAGACCCACGGCGACCCGCGGGACCCGGCACTGTTGCTGGTCATGGGGCACGGGATGCAGCTCGACGCGTGGGACCTGGAGCTCTGCGCACTGTTCGTCGACCGCGGGTACTTCCTGATCCGGTTCGACAACCGCGACGTCGGGCACTCCACGAAGCTCACGGGCGTCCCGGACATCGAGGCAGCCCGGCGCGGTGATCGCGACGCCGCCGTGTACGGCCTGCAGGACATGGCGGACGACGCCGTCGGCCTCCTCGACGCGCTGGGCGTCGGCACGGCGCACGTGCTGGGCGCCTCGATGGGCGGGATGATCGCCCAGGTGCTGGCCGTCCGGTACCCGGACCGGGTCGACTCGCTCTGCTCGATCATGTCGACGACCGGGGACCGCACCGTCGGGAAGGCCCGGCCTGAGGTGCTCGCCGTGATCCGCTCAGGTGCCCCACGCACCCGGGCCGAGGTCGTCGAGGCCCAGGTCGACATGGCCAGGGCGCTGGCGGGCGGCGGGTTCGCGTTCGACGCCGACCACGTCCGCGCGCGGGCCGCCCACGCCTACGACCGCTGCCACCACCCGGAGGGGAAGCTGCGCCAGCAGGCGGCGATCCTCACGGCGCCGGACCGCACGCCCGCGCTGCGGGAGCTGCGGCTCCCGGCCGTCGTCATCCACGGAGCCGACGACCCGCTGGTCGGTGTGGACGGGGGAGTGGCGACCGCCGCGGCGATCCCGGACGCGCGGCTCGTCGTGATCCCCGGCCTCGGCCACGAGCTCCCGGTGGGGGTGCACGCGACCGTCGTCGAGCAGTTCGCCACCAACGCGCGGCGCCGGCTCTGACGTCGTGACCGCACCGACCGCGGCCCCGGCCGTCCGCACCGTCCGAGAAAGCTGTGAGGCAGGCCGTCGGCCGCCCGCGAAAGGCACGCCGCCCGGCGGCGAAGGGACACATCCGTGACCGAGCACCCCCGTACCGCGCCCACCCTCGACACCGCTGCGCTCCGGGAGAAGTACCGCCAGGAGCGCGAGAAGAGGCTGCGGTCCGACGGGTCCGCCCAGTACCGCCAGATCACCGAGGACCTCGAGCGCTACCTCGTCGACCCCTACCTCCCGGTGGCCGACCGCGAACCCGTGACCGACGACGTCGAGGTCGCGGTGATCGGGGGCGGGTTCGGGGGGCTGCTGGTCGGGGCCCGGCTGCGCGCGGCCGGTGTCGAGCGGGTGCGGCTGATCGAGCAGGGCGGGGACGTCGGCGGGACCTGGTACTGGAACCGCTACCCGGGAGCCGCCTGCGACACCGAGTCCTACATCTACCTGCCGCTGCTGGAGGAGACGGGCTACATCCCCACCGAGCGCTACACCAAGGGCCCCGAGATCCACGAGCACTGCCGGCGGATCGCGCGGCACTTCGACCTCTACCGCGACGCGCTGCTGCACACCAGGGTCCAGGACGTCCGCTGGGACGACGACGGGCAGCGATACACGATCACGACGAACCGCGGCGACAGGTTCCGCGCACGGTTCGTGGCGATGACCGCCGGATCGATGGACCTGCCGAAGCTGCCGGGCATCCCCGGGATCGAGGGCTTCGCCGGACACGCGTTCCACACCACCCGCTGGGACTACGCGTACACGGGTGGGGACGCGTACGGCAACCTCACCGGGCTGGCGGACAAGAAGGTCGCGATCATCGGAACCGGGGCCACCGCGATCCAGGCGGTCCCGCACCTCGGCGCCGGCGCCGAACACCTCTACGTCTTCCAACGCACCCCGTCGGCGGTCAACGTCCGGGACAACCGGCCGACCGATCCTGCGTGGGCCGCGGCGCTGGAGCCGGGCTGGCAGCACGAGCGCGTACGCAACTTCTCCGGGTTCATCGCCGGTGAGGACGTCGGCGTGGACCTCGTGAACGACGGCTGGACCAAGATCTTCCGCAACCGGGCGCTGCACGGCGGCGTGCTCGACGAGGACGTCGACTTCGAGGTGATGGAAGGGGTGCGCGGCCGGGTCGACGAGATCGTCACCGATCCGGCGGTCGCCGCGGCGCTCAAACCGTACTACCGCGCGCTCTGCAAGCGCCCGACCTTCCACGACGAGTACCTCCCCACCTTCAACCGGCCCAACGTCACCCTCGTGGACACCGACGGCCAGGGCGTCGAGAAGATCACCGAGACCGCCGTCGTCGCGAACGGGTTCGAGTACGAGGTCGACTGCATCGTCTTCGCCAGCGGGTTCCAGGTCGGTGCACCGTTCTCGCGCCGGCTCGGCTACGACGTCACCGGCCGCGGCGGCGCCACGCTCAGCGCGAAGTTCGCGACCGGGATCGCCACGCTCTACGGGATGCAGACCCGCGGCTTCCCGAACTTCTTCATCGTCTCCATCAACCAGGCCGGGATCTCGTCGAACCAGACCCATCTCCTCGACGTCCAGGCCCGCCACATCGCCGACGTCGTCACCGCCACCCGCGCCGCCGGCGCCGGGTCCGTCGACGTGGAGCAGGAGGCCGAGGACTCCTGGGTGCGCACGGTGATCGAGTCCGCCCGCCGCAACGGCGAGTTCCTCGCGACCTGCACGCCCGGCTACTACAACAACGAGGGCAACCCGAACATCGAGGCCTTCCGCCGCAACGGTCCCTTCGCGCCCGGTGTGTGGCGCTTCGAACGGATCGTGGAGCAGTGGCGGGCCGACGGCCGCTACCAGGGCCTGCTCTTCGACGGGTCACCGCTTCCCGACGGCGCCGCCCACACCACCACAACCCGAGGGTGAGGAACAGATGACCGCAACCGACCTTCCCAGGATCATCTCCGTCGACGACCACCTGGTCGAGCCCGCGCACCTGTTCGAGCAATGGCTGCCGCGGAAGTTCCAGTACGGGGCCCCGCGCGTCGAGCGGCGGATGGTCAGCCTGGACACCGACCTGTTCGGGTTCGAGGAGGACGAGAACGGCATGCCCAGCGACGTCTGGGTGTTCGGGAAGTCCGTCTACGTGCCGCGGCGCGCGGTCGTCGTGCTCGACGGCGTCCACACCTCCGCCGAGATGCGGGACAAGGAGCCGGTGACCTTCGACGAGATGGACCCCGCGTGCTACGACCCGAAGGCGCGGCTCGCGGCGATGGACGAGCAGGGCGTCGAGGCGTCCATCGGCTTCCCGTCGTTCCCGCGGTTCTGCGGGCAGGCGTTCAGCGAGGAGACCGAGAACGACCGTGATCTCGGGGTCGCGCTCATCCGTGCCTACAACGACTGGCAGGTCGAGGAGTGGGCGGGCGACTCGGGCGGGCGGCTGGTGCCGGCCCCGGTCGTGCCGCTGTGGGACGCGCACCTCGCGGCGGCCGAGGTGCGGCGCAACGCCGCCCGCGGGGTGCACGCGGTGGCGTTCAGCGAGATCGTCGGGCACCTGGGCTACCCGAGCATCCACGACGGCAACTGGGACCCGTTCTTCGCCGCGTGCGAGGAGACCGACACGGTGGTGTGCATGCACATCGGCTCGTCGTCGCTGCTGATGACGCTGCCGCCGGAGGCGCCGCTGCTGCTGCTGCCCGTCCTCCAGTTCGCGAACTCGTATGCCTCCATGGCCGACTTCGTGTTCTCCGGTGTGCTCGACCGGTTCCCGCGGCTCAAGCTCGCCTACTCCGAGGGTCAGGCCGGCTGGATCCCCTACGCGATGGAGCGGATGGACCACGCCTACGCCCACCACACGTGGGCGCTGGGCGAGGAGAAGCTCAAGGAGAAGCCGTCGACCTACGTGCGGCGCAACATGTGGGGCTGCATCTTCGCCGACAAGCACGCGATCGCGAGCGCCGAGCACATCGGCGTCGACAACCTGATGTTCGAGGTCGACTTCCCGCACAGTGACGGGCCGTTCCCGCACACCCGCAGCCATCTCGCCGACCAGTTCGCGGGAGTCGACCCCGCCATCACCTACCGGATCGTGCGCGGCAACGCGATCAGGCTCTACCAGCTGCCCTTCGACCAGCACCTCGACGCCGACGGTCGGCCACTGGACCAGGAGTGACCGCGCCGGACAGACCGGTTCCGCACCCGTCGCCGCTCACGCAGCCCTTCTGGGCCGCGTGCCGGGACGGCCGGCTGCTCGTCCAGCGCTGCGACAAGTGCGGAACCCACGTGTTCACCCCGCAGGAGTTCTGCCGCGAGTGCCACGCGGACGCCCTGACCTGGGTGGAGTCGGCGGGCGCCGGCCACGTCGTGACCTTCACGGTGGTCTGGCGCCCGCAGACACCGGCGTTCGGCGTGCCGTACGTCGTCGCGGTCGTCCGGCTCGACGAGGGATACGAGATGGTCACCAACATCGTCGGGTCGTCGCCCGACGCGGTCACGATCGGCGCCGCCGTGCGCGTGCGCTTCACCCCGGTGACCGACGCGATCACCCTGCCCTGCTTCGAGCTCGTCGCATGAGGCGCCGCGAGGTCGTCGTCGTCGGTGCCCACAACACACCGCAGGCGCGGGTGCTCGAGGGCCAGACCTCGGACTCGGTCACGCTCGCCGCGATCACCGGGGCGCTCGACGACGCCGGGCTCACCACGGCCGACGTCGACGGGCTGACCGTGCTGCCCGGCCTGCAGTACCGGGGCGGTGCCGACGCGTTCGGGTACGCGCTCGGGATCCCCTGGTTCTGGACCGGCGCGCAGGTGCCCGGGCCGGCCGCCGTCGTCGAGGCGGCGGCCGCGATCGAGGCCGGCGCCTGCGAGACCGTGGTGCTCGCCGGTGGGCAGGCGGGCGTGTACACCGACCGGGCCGCGGTCGCCCCGTGGGCGCGGCCCGCGCACGAGTTCATCGAGTGCTGGGGCCTGATGACCCCGGCGGAGTGGGCGATGGCGGCGCAGCAGTACCTGCACCGCTTCTCCGTGCCGCGGGAGAAGATCGCGCACGTCGCCGCGGTCATCCGCAACAACGGCTCCCGCAACCCGGAGGCCGTCTACTTCGGCCGGGGCCCGTACACGGCCGAGGACGTCCTCGCCTCGCGGATGATCGCCGACCCCTACCACCTGCTGGACTGTGCCACCACCAGCGAGGGCGGGTCGGCGCTGGTGCTGACCACCGCCGAGCGGGCCGCCGACCTCGACGCCCGACCGGTGCGGGTGCTGGGCGGCGCCTGGGACAGCTGGGGGCCGACCTACACCCACCCGCCGACCTACGACCGCGTCGCGATGTGGGGCCGCAAGGCCGGCGACGCGGCGTTCGCGCAGGCCGGCATCTCCCGCGACGACGTGGACGTCTTCGAGTTCTACGACAACTTCTCGTGGGAGATCGTGCGGTACTTCGAGGCCCTGCGCTACTGCGACGTCGGGGAGGGCGCCGACCTCGTCGCCGGAGACGCTATCGAGGCGACCGGGCGCTACCCGATCGTCACCGACGGCGGCACCATGTCGCACTCGCACACCGGCGAGTCGCAACGGCTGCAACGGGTCGTGCAGGCCGTGCGCCAGCTGCGCGGCGAGAGCGCGGCGAACCAGGTCGCCGGAGCCGAGATCGCGCTCGTCGCGGTCATCGGCGAGGTACTGCTGCTCGGCACCTGACCCTGCCGACCGACCGAGCACGGAGAACGACATGACCAGTACGGACCTCTCACCGGTCCACCCTCCGTTCGACCCGGAGCTCGCCGCCGCCCTCGCGGTCGCCGAGGACGTCCCGACGACGGTCACACCGGACATGCTGGCCGCGCTGCGTTCCGGGGCGGCCGCGTCGGCGCCGTCGCTCACCGCCATCGCCGGCGAGTACGGCGTGGACGTCCGGACCGTCACCGTCGCCCGCGCGGACGCCCCCGACCTGCGGCTCCTCGTGGCGTGCCCCCCGGACACCCGTCCCGGCTCGCCCGCGCTGTACTGGATCCACGGTGGCGGGGTCGTCCTCGGTGACTTCCGGTTCGGCATCGACCTGGTACTCCCGTGGGCGGTCGAGCTCGGCGTACCGGTCGTGTCGGTCGACTACCGGCTCGCACCCGCGCATCCCGACCCGGCCGCCGTCGAGGACTGCTACGCCGGGCTGGTCTGGGTCGCCGGGCACGCCGCGGAGCTCGGCGTCGACCCGTCCCGGCTGGTCCTGGCCGGGCACAGCGCCGGTGCCGGGCTCGCGGCCGGGACCGCGCTGCTCGCGCGGGACCGCAGCGGCCCGCGCGCCGTCGGGCAGCTCCTGTTGTGCCCCATGCTCGACGACCGCGAGCAGACCCCCGCGAGCCGCCAGCTCGACGGCGTGGGCGTGTGGGACCGCACCGCCAACCGCACGGCCTGGGAGGCCCGGCTCGGCGCCCGCCGCGGCGGACCGGCCGTGGAGCCGTACTCCGCCCCCGCGCGCGCGACGGACCTGAGCGGTCTGCCGCCCACGTTCGTCGACGTCGGCTCCGTCGACACGTTCCGCGACGAGGCCGTCGGCTACGCCACCCGGATCTGGGAGGCCGGGGGAGTGGCGGAGCTGCACGTGTGGCCCGGCGCCTACCACTGCTTCGAGATCCTCGCCCCCACCGCCGCCGTCTCGGTCGCCGCGGTGGAGCGCCGCACCCACTGGCTGCGCCGGGTCCTCCGGCCGGCCTGACCATCCCCACCCCGAGGAGTGTTCCCCGATGTCCGAGTCACGCGTCGCGATCGTCACCGGCGCCGCCCGCGGGATCGGCGCGGCCACCGCGCGCCGTCTCGCCCGTGACGGGTTCGCCGTCGCCGTCCTCGACCTGGAGGAGAGCGCCGCGAAGGCCGCCGCCGACGCCGTGGTCGCCGAGGGCGGGACCGCGGTCGCGGTGGCCGCCGACGTCGCCGACGCCGATGCCGTGCAGGTCGCCGTCGACCGCGTCGAGGCCGAGCTGGGCCCGCCCACGGTGCTGGTCAACAACGCCGGCATCACCCGGGACAACCTGTTGTTCCGGATGACCGAGGCCGACTGGGACGCGGTCATGGGTGTGCACCTGCGAGGGTCGTTCCTCGTCACCCGGGCGGTGCAGCGATACATGGTCGAGGCGGGGTGGGGCCGGATCGTGAACCTGTCCTCGACCTCGGCGCTGGGCAAGCGCGGTCAGGCCAACTACGCCGCGGCGAAGGCGGGACTGCAGGGCTTCACCAAGACGCTCGCCTTCGAGCTGGGCCGCTTCGGGATCACGGCCAACTGCATCGCGCCCGGCTTCGTCGTCAGCGACATGACGCGCGCGACCGCGGACCGGATCGGGGTGCCGTGGGACGACTACC
Organism: Pseudonocardia sulfidoxydans NBRC 16205; assembly: GCF_007989085.1. GTDB lineage: Bacteria > Actinomycetota > Actinomycetes > Mycobacteriales > Pseudonocardiaceae > Pseudonocardia > Pseudonocardia sulfidoxydans. The sequence goes on along the minus strand of NZ_BJVJ01000007.1, from coordinate 85,446 downwards.
TGGCCCAGCGCGTGGCGGAGATCCCCGTCGGGCGTGCGGGTGGGCCGGACGACATCGCGCAGGCCGTGTCCTTCTTCGTCGACGAGCGCTCCGGCTTCGTGTCCGGGCAGGTCCTGTACGTGGCGGGCGGCCCCCGGACCTGAGCCCTACCGGGCCCGCCCGGTGGTCGGGCCCGGTACCGCTCAGCGCCGGTCGACGGGCGCGGGCCCGATCCGGACGGGGACGTTGCTCATCCGCGGTTGGCCGGAGAACCGGTCGTGGACACCGTCGTCCGCGACGAGCCGGCCCGGGTTGGAACCGGCCCGCCGCACGTCGGCGTCGTCCTCGCCCGGCAGGCCGCCGAAGGCGTGGCTGATCGACACCGTGCCGGGCCGGACGGTGTCGTCGGCCTCGGCCACCGCCAGGATGGCCGTCCGGTCCGACCGGATCTCGACGACGTCGCCGGCCTCGACGCCGAGTCCGGCGAGATCGGCGGGATGCAGGTACGCGGGGTTGTGGCGGGGCCGGGTCTGCGGCGCGGCGAAGGTGGGCGCGTTCATGACGTGCATCAGGCGCCGCGAGATCAGCCGGAACGGGTACCCCTCGGGTTCCGGTGCGGTCAGCTCGTCGCCCAGGTCGGTCAGCATGATCGCGTTGCCGACGTCGAGCCGGCCCTCCCAACCCGGGTCGCGGGGCCTCACGTGCACGGGAGGGTCCGGGAACAGGGCGCCGCGCGGGTGCTGCTTGATCTCCGTGAACGGGATGCGGGAGCCGGTGTGGATGTGCTCGAGCAGGTCGTCGGTGTCCGGGTCCTGGGTCATGTCCAGCTGCAGCGGCTCGCTGCCCTCGATGTGGATCACCTCGCCGAGCGCGGGGTACAGGCCCAGCTGCAGGCCCATCCGGCCCGCGAGCCGGTGCAGGAACCGCCACTGCTCGATCACGTCCGACCCGTCGGGCGGGTCGACGACGGCGGGTGTGTAGTGCGCCCAGGACTCGGGCAGGCCGACGCCGTTGGCGTACAGGGGCAGGAAGTCCACCATGAGGTTCGTGCCCGGCATCTCGAAGGGCAGGGTGGACGCGATGACGTAGTCGGCGAGGGCGGCCGTCGGCGACATCTGGATGTCGACCTGCACCAGCAGGTCGAGCGAGCGCAGGGCCTCGACCATCTTCAGCTGGTCCGGCACGCACGCGGCCGGGTTGCCGCCCACGCTGACGACCGCGCGGACCTGGCCCTCGCCCGGCAGCAGGATCTCGTCCGCCATCGCGGCGGTGGGCAGGCCCGCGGCCGTCATGGTCAGGCCGCGGACCCGCAGCTGCTCGCCGTATCCGTAGGCGGGGAACGGCGGGAGCGCCTGGGCCTTGTCCGGCTGGATGGCCGCGGGAACGAGCGAGAGCGCGTTGCGCACGCGGTCGCCCGCCCGCATCCAGTGCCCGCAGAGGGTGTCGAGGCACAGCAGGAGGTACTCGACGAGGGTGCCCTTGGCCGTCATGTTCGGCCCAGTCCCCGCAGCGGCGTAGCCCTTGGCCGCGGTGCCGAACATCCGGGCGGCCGCCACCACGTCCTCGGCCGGGACGTCCGCACGCGCCGCCACGACGTCAGGGGTGAAGGGCGCCACCACGGCGCGCAGCGCGTCGACCCCGGTGACGTTCTCGGCCACGAACTCCGTGTCGTGGAGTGCTTCGGCGAGGATCACCCGGATCATCCCGGCGAGAAGGGCGGCGTCCTCGCCCGGGCGGGGTTGCAGGTGCAGGGTGGCTCGCTTCGCGGTCTCGGTCCGGCGGGGGTCGATCACGATCAGCCGGCCCCCGCGGGCGGCGAGCCCGCGGAAGAAGTCGGCGGGGGCGCCGTTGCGCCCCTGGTGGCTCACGAACGGGTTGTTGCCGACGAGCAGGGCCACGTCCGGGTCGTCGAAGGCCTGGCTGGGTGCCATCCATGCCCCGTGGAACCCCTTGGCCAGCGGTTTGCCCGGCTGGTCGATCGTGCTGGTGGTGAATGTCAGCGGGGAGCCGACGGCCGTCATGAACGCGTCGACCATCGAGAGGTTGAGGGGGCTGTCCATGGCCATGTAGGTGCCGCCGAACAGCGCCACGGACCGCGGGCCGAACCGGTCGACGATGCCGGTGAGCTTCTCGGCGATCGCACCGATGGCCTCGTCCGTCGGGATCGGCGCGTAGGTGCCGTCCGGACGACGGACGAGGGTGTGCAGCAGCCGCGACGGGTCGGTGTACCGGGCGGCCTGGGTGCGCCCCTTCACGCACGTGTAGCCGCGGTAGATCGGGTTGGTGCGGTCCCCGGACACCCGCTGCACGACGCCGTCGACGATCTCGACGTCGACCGGGCAGAAGTTCATGCAGACCCGGCAGATCGACGGGCTGGTCCGGGAGGTCATGCCGTGACCGTCCGTCCGCGGACCAGCGGCCGGAACACACTGAACGCCAACGGGTACAGGTTGGCGGCGTACTCGGGACGCCCGCGCCACCGGCAGATCCCGGGTGTCCGCTCGATCGGCTCGAAGGGCACGCCGCCGCCGATCTCGGCCGCCGGGTAGACGAACCCGACGAGGTCGAAGAAGCGGGCGGCACGGTTGAGCTCGGGGTAGGAGTGCAGGACGGCGCCACCCTCCTGCAGGTTCGCCCCCACCTCGTCGGACGCCAGGGCCGCGCGGGCGTCGTCGGGCGACGTCGGGCCCTCGAACCGCTGCCCCCACCGGGTGAACCACGCCGTGTAGGGCGCGTCCCGGTGGGCGGAGTCCGGGTGCCACGGCACGGCCTCGGGGAACAACGCCATGAACGGGGAGACGCGGATCCCGAGCAGCTCGTACTGGCGTTCCCACCCGATCCGGGTCTCGACGACGACCGGCGCGTCGAGCCGGCCCCGGTACTCCGGTGGCTGCGGCGCGAAGCGAGGCAGCGACGCCGCGTACTCCTCGGCGCCCATCCCGAGCTCGGCGGCGAAGCCGGCCACCACGAGCCCGCCGACCTGGCGTCGCCACTCCGCGTCGAGGTCCACCTCGCCTTCCTGGCAGGGGTGGACACCTCGTTGCGGCGCAGGGGGTTCCGGCTCGACCTCGACCAGGCGCTCGCTGTGGGAGACGCCGGCGGAGCGTCCGCCGGTGTAGGGCGCGCGGAAGTCCGGGTGCAGGTCGTAGCCGGTCAACAGCGAGCCCGGGACCGGTGGTTCGTCGCCCAGCCCCTCGGCCATCTCGTCGCCGTCGAAGCGCGCGCACACGATGCGTCCGCTGACGCGGATCCCGATGCGGGGCCAGGTGCGGCGTTCGTCGAGGTAGTGGCCGGTGAACAGCCTGTTGTCCTGCGCGGCGACGATGTACTGGTTCATGCTCACCAGGTCGCGACCCGCGGCCCGCACCTGTTCGCGCAGCTCGGCCTCGTCCGTCCCCGCGTACGGGGCATCGATCGCGGTCTCGTAGTCGAACCAGCCCGCGCGGCTCACGAGGTTCTCCACCTCGTTGTCCGGCTGCAGGCTGTAGCAGCCCATCGCCGGGAAGATCGTGCCGAGGACGTGGCGGGTGGCGCGGGTCGCCGCCTCCGGCGGGAGGTAGCCGACCCGGCGCCCCGACTGCTCCAGCGCCGCCAGCTCGGACGCCGTGTACGGGCAGGGCGGGACCACGAGGCGCAGGCCCGCCACCGAGCCGCGCCCGTCCCAGATCCGCTGGTGCACCGCCGTGACGTGGTCCGGGGTCAGCTCCGCGCCCCGCGGCTCGTCGAGGGTCTGCCCCGGCAGGGTCACAGCGACATCCCGCCCCCGACGTCGACGGTCGTCCCCACGATGGAGCTCGCCGCGTCCGAGGCCAGGAACGCCACCATGTTGGCGACCTCCTCGGGCAGCTGGTAGCGCTGGATCGCCGTGCGTCCGTGGTCGTAGAGGGTCTGCCAGGTGTCGGGGAGCAGCTCCCGGCCCGGGCCCCACATGCTGCCCGCGTTGACCCCGTTGACGAACACGCCGTGCCTGGCCACCTCCTTGCCGAGGTGGCGGGTGAACTCGGCGACCCCGGCCTTGAGCGTGCCGTAGAGCCCGAGGTCCGGGAGGACGGTCCGGGAAGCCTCCGAACCGATGTTGACGATGCGGCCGTAGCCCTGGGGGATCATGTGGTCCAGGACCGCGCGGCACGAGTGGATCGGTGCGGCCAGGGTGCCCGCGATCGCGGCGTCGATCTGCTCGGGGGTCGCGGTCGCCAGCTCACCGACGTAGGTCGCCACCGCGCTGTTGACCAGGATGTCGATCCGGCCCAGGCGTTCGTTCGCCTCGGCCAGGATCGTGCGGATGCCCGCGGGGTCGAGCGCGTCGCCGTAGATCCCCACCGCCTCGACGTCCCACCGGTCGGCGACGATCTTGGCCAGCTCCTCGGCCGACGGGCCGGGCTTGCGGCCCCACGACTCCTGCAGGGCGGCGGCCTTCGCAGGCTCCATGTCGACGATCGCGACGTCGGCCCCCAGCCCGGCCAGCCGGTGGACGATCGCCTGTCCCAGGTTGATCCCGGCGCCGCCGGTCACGACGGCCGTGCGCCCCTTCAGGCTCATCACGTCGGTCACGCGCTGGTCGATCGTGTGGAGCGGGATGCGCTCCTCGTCCCACCAGATCGTGTTGTCCGAGCCTTCCGCGATGTGCTTCTCCAGCACGTCCTTCAGAAAGTCCTTCGTCATCGTGGCGTCCTCTCGTCGTGCTGGTCAGAGCTGCGCGCGGGTGCGGATGAGGTCGAGCGCGCGCAGGGTCTCGTCGGTGGTGGGCGCGGGGGAGGTCGCGGCGACGGCGCTGACCTCCAGCCACTCGTCCGGGGTCACGGCACGGCCGGGGTGGTTGTAGAGCATCACCACGAGGCGGTCGGCGCCCGCGTCGGCGTAGGCCTCCTGCAGGGCAGGGTCGGCCTCGTGGGTGAGCACCGAGATCTCGATCTCGGCCGGGTCGCGTCCGATGGCCTCGCACTCGGCGGTGATGGCCTTGCGCCCCTCGGCGATCTGCTCGGGGGAGGGGAGCGTGGCCAGCCAACCGTCACCCCAGCGCGCGATCCGCCGGTAGGTGTACTCGGTGTTCATGCCGCCGATGACGATCGGCGGTCCCGGCCGCTGCACCGGGAGCGGATCGACGATCACCTCGGGGTAGCTCAGGATCTTGCCGTCGTAGGCGGCCTGGCCGTCCTTCCAGAGCCGGCGGCAGAAGTCGATCGTCTCGCGGGTGTAGGCCCATCGCGTGTCGAAGTCGACGCCGAACAGCTCGATCTCCTCACGCATGTACCCGACGCCGATGCCGAGCAGCAGCCGACCGTCGGAGAAGTTGTCGACGGTGCTCGCCGCCTTGGCGAGGTTGAGCGGGTGCCGGCCGGGCACCACGCACACGCCTGTCGCGACCTTGAGGGTGGTCGTGGCGGCGGCGAGGAAGCCCATGGTCACGAACGGATCGGCCATCTCGCCGTAGAGCCGGGGGAAGTCGCCGCCCGTCATCGGGAACGGCAGCTCCGTCTTCACCGGCAGCGCCGGGTGGTCGGGCAGCCAGACGGAGTCGAACCCGGCCGCCTCGACCGCCTGGCCGAGCGTCACCGGGTCGATGGTGTACCCGGTGACGTAGAACAGCACTCCGACCTGCACAGCAGGGTCCTTTCGAGGTCAGGCCCGGGCCGGCGTCAGCGCGGCCGTGGCGGTCGCAGCCGAGCGCCCCGCCAGCAGGTAGCTCAGGCCCACGCTCACCACACCCAGGGCGACGATGAGCAGGATGTTGGCGAGGATCGCGCCCCAGGACGGTGCGCCCGCGGCGGTCAGGCCGATGGAGAAGATCGCCGCCGCGATCTGGCCGCCCAGCACACCGCCGACTGACCGGACCAGGTACACCGCACCGCTGGCGCTGGCGACCCGCTCCGCGGGCACCACGCGCACGATCGTGTTGAGCGACTGGGTGAAGCCGATCCCCAGCCCGAGGCCCATCAGCGCCGAGCACAGGTACGGCGTCCAGGGCGCGCTGCCGATCGGGAGCAGGACCAGGCCGGCGGCGACGATGAGGACCGCGGCGAGAATCATGTTGCCGCGCCGGCCCAGGATGGGCTCGAGACGCTGTGCGGTCGGTCCGGCGACCACGACGAGCAGGGCGTAGGGCAGCAGGACGAGGCCGGCGGTCGAGGCGTCGCCACCCATTCCGTAGCCGATCGCGATCGGCAGCAGGGCGACGGTCGGCAGGATCACGTACATCACGAAGGTGACGATCGAGTGGGCGAAGTTGATCGACACGACGCCGAAGACCTCGCGCTCGGCCAACCCGCGCAGGTCGACCAGGGGCGACGGGTGCCGGCGCTCGACGGCCACGAACACCGCGAGCAGCAGGACCGTCAGGGCGAGCAGGCCCAGCACGAGCGGGGAACCCCAGCCCAGGGTGGTGGGGAAGGTCAGCCCGAGCAGGAGCGCGACCAGTGCTGCACCGAGGATCACCGCACCGGTCCAGTCGACCTTGCCACCGGCGATCGGCGGGCATGCGGGGAGGGCGCGCAGACCGATCAGCACCACCGCGGCGATCACGACCGTCGGGAACCAGTAGATGTAGGAGTAGTGCAGGTGGGTGACGATCGGGCCGACGGCGACGTAGGCGACCGCCGCGCCGAGACCACCGCTGACGACGAAGATCGTGTTCGCGGTGCGGGCCCGGTCGAGCGGCTGGCTGTCGCGCATGATGCCGATGGCGATCGGCACCACGGCCACACCGACGCCCTGCAGCATCTGGCCGGCGATCAGCAACGGGGCGGTCGTGGCAACGGCGGCGAGGATCGCGCCGACGCCCGACAGCCCGAGGACGACGAGGAACACCTTCTTCTTGTCGGCGATGTCGGCGTACCGGGTCGCCAGTGGGAGACAGACCGCACCGACGACCAGCAGCCCGGTGAGCATCCACGCGCTCTGCGACGCGGAGATGCCGAGTTCCTGCTGCACGAACGGGACGATCGGGGCGACCATCATCTCCATCGTGAGGTAGGAGAAGACACCCATGACGAGCAGCGCGAGCGTGGTGAACGAGCCCTGGCGCTCCGTGTCGTCGACCGCCGGGGCGGCGTCGTCCGGTTCGGCCTGTGGATCGTTCGAGGTGGGGAGACCGTGGCTGGACATGCTGATCCTCTCGACGGATGACGCCTGGCCTGCGTGCTACGTGCGGGACGAGGGACTCGGCGCGCGTCTGCCACGAGGGCGGCGGCGGCGTGTCTGCTCGGGGCAGTACCGAACGGGTGTCGGACGGGTCGGCGGACCTGTCGCGAGAGGTTGCCCTACCACCCAGAATTTCGAATCGCCTTCGAAATATGGCACGCGACACGTTCGTGGTCAAGCATCGCGGAGGGCCCTCTCCGGGCGCACTCCCGCAGCGCTCCCGTCAGGCGCGGAGCGCAGCCGCGTCAGGCGGGACCGGGCTGCTCCGGGCCCGTGGCGCCCTCCGTGCGCGCGAGCCCCGACCACACGATGTCGAGCTGGAGCGCGGCCATGGTGGTGGGAGAGCGGCCGGGACCCGGCGGGGGCCAGGCGGCGGGGGAGATGCACATGCCGAGCAGGGTCAGCACGGTGACGGTCGGGTCGATCGCCGACGAGATGTCGCCCGCGGCGACGCCCTCCTCGAGGATCGACTTCCACGCCGCGCGGTAACGGGCGAGCAGCCTCGCGTCCTCGTCGGCCTCGATCTCGGTGCGCCGCGGGTCATGGGCGTCGGTGAACCAGCGTGGCGAGGACGTCCGGTGCCGGTCCACGTAGCGTTGCTGTGCGCGGACGGCCTTCCCGAGCTTGTCGCGGGGCGACTCGCGGCCGGCGACGAGCTTCTCCAGCTTCACCACGACCTCGGTGAACTGTTCGCGGGTCACGAGCCGCAGCAGTGCGGCCTTGCTGCTGACGTGGTAGTACAGGCTGCCCTGCAGGACGCCGAGCTCCTTGGCGATGTCCTCGATGCGGGCGTTGTCGTAGCCCTTCTCGGCGAACACCTTGGCGGCGGCGTCGACGACCTGCTGCCGGCTGCGGATCTTGGTCATGTCCCGTTCAGCCCCCGCCCCGACTCGGTGTCGACCGGGCAAGCATAGCCGCAGAACCGAACCGTCCTCGAAAGAATCGGTGATCGGCGTCAGATCGCGCGAGGAGCGGCGATGCCGGACCACACGATCTCGTGCTGCAGCGCGGCGATCTCCTCGATCCGCTTGCCGCCGTCGCGGCGGAACCAGTACGACACGTAGTCGCACATGCTGATCAGCGAGATCGCGACGGCCGTCGCGTCCGTGTCCGCGGCGACCTCGCGACGGGCGACGGCCTCCTCGACGATCCGGGCCCAGCCCGCGCGGTAGCGCAGCACCAGGTCGCGGTGCCGGGCCGTCTCCTCGTCGGTGATGTCCGCCGCGGTCGTGGGGTCGCTGAACCAGTCCGGGGCCTCCCGCAGGTGCTGTTCCACGTGCGTGAGGTGGCCGAGAATGGCCAGCCGCAGCTTCTCGGCCGGCTCCGCGGGACCGTCGACGATCGCGGTGAGCCTGGCCAGCAGCAGCTGCAGGTGGTGTTGCACCACGAGCCGGTGCAGCGCCGCCTTGCTGCCCACGTGGTAGTAGAGGCTGCCCTGCATGACGCCCAGCTCGGCCGCGATGTCCTCGATCCGCGTGGCGGCGTAGCCCTTCTCGGTGAAGACCCTGGCCGCGGCCTCGACGAGCTGCTCCTTGTTGCGGATCTTCGTCATCGGTCGTCCCCCGGCTGGTGTCGCGGAACACCGATCGTAGTGCGACGGGCTCCCGGATCAGTCCGATGCCGGCAACGTCTTGGCCGCCTTGACGGTCAGCGCGACCCCGTCGAGGCTCAGCGGTCCGGTGCCGGCCTTGGTGGCCAGCACCTCGAGCGTGCGGGACTCGTCGGTGTAGCGCTTGCCGAGCAGCACGCCGGGCCCGTCGGCCGCCCCCGCCGGAGCGTCGACGTCGTCGGAGGTCATCGGCTCGCCGCCGCACTCGAGCACGCCGGTGCCGGGCCCGGGGCGGACGACGACGACCTCGGCGGTGCAGGTCCGGCTGCGGAGCCGGAGGCCGGGGCGCAGGGGGGATGTGGTCATGACTCGCCTCTCCGAGGAGGGCGGCGGCGACCACCAGCGGTCACCTCCGCCGTGGGGGACTGTCCTGTCCGATCTCGTCCACGGTGCGGACGAGCAGGTCGCTGGCCCTCTTGACGTGCTCGGTCAGCAGGGCACGGGTGGCGGCGGGGTCGCCGCGGCCGATCGCGTCGAGGATTCCGGCGTGCTCCGCGGCGTCCTTCTCGAGCCGGCGCACGTCGTTGCCCAGGGCGATCCAGGTGAGGTTGCGCGGGACCTTGTGGTGCAGGTTGTCGTACATCTCCGCGAGGTGCTTGTTGCCACCGGCCTCGATGATCACCGTGTGGAACTCGGTGTTCGCCTCGTGCCAGTGGCGCTGTGCCGTCGTGGTGTCGTCGTCGGCCGCCCGAAGGTCCTCGACCGACTGCCGGAACAGCTCCTCCGCCGCCGCCAGCCGGTCGAGCTGCTGCGAGGTGATCAGCTCGGCGGCAGCCTCCCCGGCGTGGCCCTGCAGGAGCCCGTGGAGCTCGTAGACCTCGATGATGTCCCGGGTCGAGGGCAGCCGTACCCGGGCGCCGCGGTTGGCGATCAGCTCGACGCTGCCCCGGGCCTGGAGCTCGCGCAGCGCCTCCCGTACGGGCATGCGGCTGACGCCGAGCTCCTTCGCGAGTGCCTCCTGCCGCAGCCACGACCCGGCGGGGATCTCGCCCGCGTTGATCCGCTCCTGCAGCACCGTGACCAGTGAGTCGACGAGGTCGCGGTCGTTGGCCCGGCGTGGTGTCGTGACGCGGGCGGGCGTGCTTCCGGTGGCTGTCGCCTCGGCCATCATGGATCCAGTCTACGTCGTGTCGGATCGCAGTCATGCCGCCGACACTCTGTTCGATCGGCACGGTGACTCCTTGCAACTGCTCGACTTGGCGTTGATGGGATCCTAAACTTGTCGATATGGATACAGCAACCGCCTGCAGTGCGCCATGAACATCACGATGCTCTCGACGATGGCCGCCGACGGGATGGGGGACCGGATCGCGGCGGGCGGGCTCGCGGACGGACTCAGCTTCTCGGAGCTGGACCTGCGGGCGCGGCGCGTCGGCGCCCTGCTCGTGGCCGGGTCCGTCGAGCGGCTGGGCATGATCGACCTCAACTCCGACGCCGTGCCGCTGGCACTGCTCGGCGCGGCGTACGCGGGCGTCCCGTTCGCCCCGCTCAACTACCGGTTGGCCGACGACCGGCTACGGGCGGTCGTCGAGCGGCTGGCACCGGCCACCGTCGTGGTGGCGGACGGGTCCGTCGCCGAACGGATCGGGACGATCGCGGGCATCACCCTGTTGCCCCGCCACGAGCTCCTCGCGGCCGCCGCCGACGCGGCGGTGCCGCCCATCGCGGAGGCTCCGTCGGACCCGGACGCCGTTGCCGTGCTGCTGTTCACCAGCGGGACCTCCGGTGAGCCGAAAGCCGCCATCCTGCGTCACCACAACCTGGTTTCCTACATCCTCTCCACGGTCGAGTACGGGGGCGCCGGGCCGGACGAGGCCGCCCTCGTCGGGGTCCCGCCGTACCACGTCGCAGGTGTCTCCGCGGTGCTGTCGAACCTGTTCGCGGGCCGGCGCGTGGTTCGTCTGGAGTCCTTCGACGCCCGCGTGTGGACCGACCTCGCCCGGCGCGAGCAGATCACGCACGCGATGGTCGTGCCCACCATGCTCGGCCGCATCCTCGACGATCTCGACGGCGCCGGCCTGCCCGCCCTGCGGTCGCTGTCCTACGGCGGCGGGCCCATGCCGCTCCCCGTGATCCAGCGGGCCCTCGAGGCCTTCCCCGGCGTCGGGTTCGTCAACGCCTACGGGCTCACCGAGACCTCGAGCACCGTCGCCGTGCTGGGCCCGGACGACCATCGCGAGGCGTTCGCGTCGTCGGACCCGCAGGTCCGGGCCCGGCTGGGTTCCGTCGGTCGGCCGGTGCCCGGTCTCGACGTGAGCATCCGCGGCCCGGAGGGCGAGGAGCTGGCGGCGGGGGAGCGTGGCGAGATCTGGGTGCGCGGTGAGCAGGTGTCCGGCGAGTACGTCGGGCACCGCGCCACCCGGGCCGACGGCTGGTTCCCCACCCGGGACGCGGGGATGCTCGACGACAGCGGCTTCCTCTACGTGTTCGGCCGCCTCGACGACGTGATCGTCCGGGGTGGGGAGAACCTGTCGCCGGGCGAGATCGAGGCGGCGGTGCTGGAGCACCCGGCCGTCGCGGACGTCGCCGTCTTCGGTGTCCCGGACCCGGAGTGGGGCGAGGCCGTCGCGGCTGCCGTCGTGCTCGAACCCGGGGCCGCGGTGGCGGCCGACGACCTGCGTGCTCACGTCCGCGCACTCCTGCGGTCGACGTGCGCGCCGGCTGTCGTCGCCTTCCGCGAGGAACTCCCCTACACGGACACCGGCAAGCTGCTGCGCCGCGTCGTCCGGGACGACGTCGTGAGTGGGATCCAATCTTGACGATGCTGCATCCGAAAAGGTAGCGTCGCGACACGATCCGGAGATACGGGAGGCACCCTCGTGGGAGCGGACAACGGCGAGACCGGCGAGGCCGCCGCGGACGTGATCGTCATCGGCGCCGGTCCCGGTGGGATCTGTACGGCCATCCAGCTCCGCCAGGCGGGGATCGACGACGTACTGGTCCTCGAGAAGTCGGCGGGCGTCGGTGGGACCTGGTTCAACAACCGGTATCCCGGGCTGGCCTGCGACGTCTCGACCGACCTCTACTCCTTCAGCTTCTTCCTCGACCACGAGTGGGTGCGCCCCTTCGCCACCCGCGCGGAGATCGTCGAGTACATGGAGATCGCGGTCGATCGGTTCGGTGTGCGGGACACGATCCGGCTCGGCGTCCACGTGGTGTCCGCGCGCTGGGACGACGAGGCCGGTCGCTGGACCCTCCTCGACGCGAACGGCCGCCGGTGGACGGCCCGGGTCCTCGTCGGCGCCGTGGGGATGTTCAACGAGTTCGTCCCACCCGCCGTCCCCGGTCTCGACACCTTCGCCGGACCGGTCACGCACACCGCCGAGTGGGCCGACGGGGACCTCGATCTCCTCGCCGGGCGTCGGGTGTCGGTCATCGGTACCGCGGCGAGCGCGACCCAGGTCGTGCCGACCATCGCCCCGCACACCGGTCACCTGTCGGTCTTCCAGCGCACGTCGAACTGGGTGTTCCCCAAGGAGCACGGCCTCTACACCGAGGAGCAGCGACGCGCCCGCCGCCACGACCGGTCCGTGGTCGAGGCCGGGCGCGCGAAGGCCGCCCGCGAGCTCGACGAGCTGTTCGCCGACCTGGACAGCGAGGCCAAGATCGCCGAGCAGACGGCGATCGCACTGGCCAACCTCGACACGGTCGGCGATCCCACGATCCGGGAGGCCCTGCGCCCGACCGCCCGGCTCGGTGCGCAGCGGCCGCTGCTGTCCTCGGAGTTCTACGAGGCCTTCAACCGGCCCGACGTCACCCTCGTGACCAGCCCGATCGCCGAGATCACGCCGGCCGCCATCCGCACCGCGGACGGCACCGACCATCCGACCGACCACATCGTGCTCGCGACGGGCTACCTGGCCCACAAGTTCCTGTCGGTCGTCGACGTCGTCGGCCGCGACGGCGTCGCGCTGCGCGACAAGTGGGCCGACGGCGCATACGCCTACCTGGGCATGACCGTGGAGGACTTCCCGAACCTGTTCATGCTCTACGGGCCCAACACCAACGGCGGGTCGATCATCGACAAGCTGGAGACCCAGACCCGCTACATCGTCGGCAAGACCGTGTACCTGCTCAAGAACGGTGTGCACGCGCTGGAGGTCCGGCCCGAGGTCGTGACCGCCTACAACGCGCAGCTGCAGGCGGACATCGGGGCGGTACGCGCCTGGCAGGTCGAGGGCAGCCGGTACTACCGGGCACCCTCGGGCCGGGTCGTCACCCAGTGCCCGTACACCGTCGTCGAGTACGACCGGATGACGCGCGTGGACGACCTCGAGGCCTTCGCCGTCACGCTCGGGGAGCGCACGTGACCACGGCCCCGGCGCCGGCGGACATGGCCCCCCTGGACGACTACACCGTCGCCGACCTGTCGAGCGGGATCGCCGGCGCCTACTGCACCCGGCTGCTCGCCGGGGCGGGCGCCGTCGTCGTCAAGGTGGAGCCGCCCGAAGGGGACGGGCTGCGCCGCCGGTCGGCCGCAGGCACCGTGTCCCCGCCGGGCGAGGACGGCGCGCTGTTCCAGTTCCTGGCCTGCGGCAAGCAGAGCGTCGTGGCCGATCCCGAGCGGCCTGCCGACCTCGCGTTCGTGTCGGACCTGCTCGCCGTCGCGGACGCCGTCGTCTGGTCGCCGGGTTCCCGGCTGGCTGCGCTGCCCGAGCTGCACCCCACCGCCCTGCACGCGCGCTTCCCCGCCCTCGACGTGGTGGCCCTGACCCATTTCGGTCTCGACGGGCCGTGGGCCGACCGGGCTGCGACGGAGTTCACGCTGCAGGCCTGGGCCGGTGCCATCGGCTGGCGGGGACTGCCGGGGAAACCGCCCGTGAGCGTCGGCGGCAGGGTGGGGGAATGGGCCGCAGGCACGTTCGCCGCGACCGGGTTGCTCGCCTCACGCCGCCGACAGCGGATCGACCCCGGGGGACAGATCCTCGACACGTCCGTGCTCGACGCGGTCGCGCTCAGCCTCACCAACATGCACCCCGTCACCTACTTCGCCGAGGCCGGCCGACCCCGGGACCCGCACCCGGTGTCGCTGCTGCCCGGTATCCACGCCACCGCCGACGGCTGGGTCGGTTTCATGACCGTGACCGGCCAGCAGTGGCTCGACTTCTGCGCGCTCGTCGAGCGGGTCGACTGGATGGACGACGCGTCCCTGGGCTCGGCCGAGGAGCGCGAGCGGCGCCGCGACGAGCTCACCGCCCACATCGACGCGTGGGCGGCGTCCCGCACGACCGCGGAGATCCTCGAACTGGCCGCCGCCCTGCGGGTGCCGGCCGCGCCGGTGGGGACGGGCGCCACGGTGCCCACCATCGACCACTTCGCCGACCAGGGGATGTTCGTCGAGACCCCGCGCGGCGGGTTCGTGCAGCCCGCGACGCCCTACCGGCTGCACGGCAAGGTCGGTCTGCCCCCGCTCGGCCCGCCCCCGGCGCTCGGTGAGCACACCGCGGACTGGGTGCACCGAGCCGCGCAGCCCCGCCCCGCCCCGCCGCGCCCCGCCGCGCCCGCACCGCCGCAGCGGGCACCGTCGGGCCGGCTCCCCTTCGACGACCTGCGCGTCATCGAGCTGACCGCCTTCTGGGCGGGACCCTCGGCGGCCCAGTTCCTCGGGATGCACGGCGCCGAGGTCGTCAAGATCGAGTCGCCCGCTCGGCCGGACGGGATGCGGACACTGAGCACCCGGCGCCTCGACGAGGACCAGTGGTGGGAGTACGCGCCGCTGTTCCACGCGACGAACACCAACAAGCTCGGGCTCGGCCTGCGCCTGGACCGCCCCCGCGGCCCCGACCTGCTGGTCGACCTGCTCGACCGCAGCGACGTGCTCGTCGAGAACTTCAGCCCCCGCGTCCTGGACTCGTGGGGTCTCGGGTACGACGTGCTGCGCCAGACCAACCCGGGGCTGATCGTCGTGCGGATGCCCGCGTTCGGGCTGGCCGGGCCGTGGCGCGACCGCACCGGATTCGCCCAGACCATGGAGCAGGCCTCCGGGATGGCCTGGGTGACCGGCTTCCCGGACGAGGCCCCTCAGGTCCCGAGCGGTGTCTGCGACCCGCTCGCCGGCGCCCACGCCGCGTTCGCGCTGCAGGTCGCGCTGGCGGTCCGGGACCGGACCGGCGAGGGAATGCTCGTGGAGGTCCCCATGGTGGCGAGCGCGCTCAACGTGGCCGCCGAGCAGGTCGTCGAGTACGCGGCCTACGGCGTGCTGGCCCACCGGACCGGGAACCGGTCACCCGTCGCGGCACCGCAGAACCTCTACCGGACGGCGGACCCGCCCGACGGCCTCGGCGGCCCGCGGGTCGCGATCTCGGTCGAGACCGACGCGCAGTGGTCCGTGCTGGTCGAGGCCCTCGGCCGGCCGGACTGGGCGCTCGGGGAGCCGCTCGCGAGCGCCGCCGGGCGCAAGGCGCGCGAGGACGAGATCGACACCCGGCTCGCGGCGTGGTGTGCCGGGCACACCGTCGCCGAGATCCTCGACCTGTTGTGGAGCGCCGGCGTCCCGGTCGGCCGGGTCGCGATGCCGCACGAGCCGGAGCTCACGCAGTTCACGTCGCGCCGGTTCTACGAGCAGGTCCCGCACCCGCGGGAGGGCACGACGCTCGTCGCCGGGTGGCCCGTCCGGTTCTCCCGCGACCGCTACGACATCCACCGGCGCAGGGCACCGATGCTCGGTGAGCACAACCGCTACGTCGTCACGGAGCTCCTCGGCATGACGGCAGACGAGTACGCCGGCCTGGAGTCCGCCCAGGTGATCGGGGAGGGGCTGCAGGACGATGGATGACCCTCGAGGTATCGACGGGGCGCGCTCCCCGGTGGTGTCGGTGCTCGTCCCGGACCCGGAGGACGTCCCGGCCGGGGCGGGCACCGGCACGGCGGGGGCCGCCGTCGGGGTCGCGCTGACCTCCGCTCTCCCGTCCGCTGACCGGCGGGTCCTGGTCGCGCAGGGTGGCGCCGACCCACACGCGCTCCGGTGCGCGGTCGCCGCGTCCGACGTGCTGGTGGTCGCGATCCCCGCCGCGTTCCCGGGGTGGCGGCGTAGCGCCGGCCGGCTGCTCGACGCAGCCGGGCCGCTCACCGGACGCGTGGTCTTCGGTGTCGTGACCGGCGGCTGGCCGAACTCGGCGCAGCGCGCCCCGGCGTGGCTGGAGGCCGAGCTGCGCCGCCGCGGCGCGTGCTGCCTGGCGCCCACCCTGCACCTGACCGCCGACGGGGCCGCCGGCCTCGCCGCGATCACCGCATACTGCACGCACTGGCGTCCCCTGGTGCCGAGCCTGGTCGGGCTCGCACGCCGGGAGCCGGTGCCCGCCGCCGGCTGAGAGGACCCCGATGACCGATCGTGCGCACGCGATCCTGGAGGCCGGCACCCGCGGCTTCGTCGCCACGCGGACCGCGGCCGGGCAGGCCGTCGTCCACCCGATCTCGGTGTTCCACCGCGAGGACGGGCTCTGGATGAACACGTACCTGAAGTCCGCGAAGGCGCGCAACATGATCCGGCACCCGGCGGTCGCCGTCGTGGTGGTGGAGTCCGGGGACGGTGCTCCGCGCCCACCCGGCGTGCTGGTCCGCGGTCGCGCCGAGCTGCTCCCGGAGGACGCCGAGCCGCCACCGGCCCGGGTCGAGCCCACCTACCTGCTCCCCGGGGTGACCGCACCCGTCCCCGGCGACCCCCGCTGGTCCCTCGACGGGCGGCGACGCTGGTTCCGGGTCCCGCTCACCGACGTGACGCTGCTGGAGGCTCCCGATGCCCAGGCATGACGTCGCGATGACCCCGGCCGAGGTGGTGGCCTTCGTCCGCGACGAGGACGGCGGCGTCCTCGCCCACCTCGACGAGAACGGCGACCCGGTCGCCGGTCTCGTCAGCAGCCGGGGCGCCGGGACCGGTCTCGTGCTCGCGGCGGCCGACACCCGCCGGCTCCCGCCGGACGGCACGCAGGTCTGCGTGGCCTACGAACGCGAGCCCTCCTACTCGGGTGTCCGGGCGGCGCTCGTCCTCGGCGTCGTCGTCGACGGCCGGCTCGAGCCGGACCGCACGATCAGCTTCGACTTCGCCAAGATCCCCGCCCCCGTTCAGGAGGACGACCACTGATGGCCCGGCACCGGTACACCATCGCCACCGACATGGGCGGGACGTTCACCGACCTCGTCCTCGAGGACCGGACCACCGGCCGCGTCCACATCGTCAAGAGCCCCACCGTGCTCGACGACCCGATCCGCGGCATCCTCGACACCGTCGACCTCGCCGCCGCCGAGATCGGGGTGGACCGGCGTGAGCTGCTCGCGGGCACGGAGACGTTCGTGCACGGCACCACCCGCGCGCTCAACGCGATCCTCACCGGCACGACCGCCCGCACGGCCTTCCTGACCACCCGGGGCCACCCGGACGTCCTGCTGTTCCGCGAGGGCGGTCGCGTCGACCCCTTCGACTTCACCCGCCGCTATCCCGACCCGTTGGTGCCGCGCGCCCTGACCTGGGAGGTCGTCGAGCGCGTCGGCGCCGACGGCGCGGTCGTCACCCCCCTCGACGAGGCAGCCCTGGTGACGCAGCTGCAGGAGGTCGTCGCCGCGGGGGGAGAGGCGATCGCGGTCTGTCTGCTGTGGTCGATCGCGAACCCGGTCCACGAGCTGCGGATCGGCGAGCTGATCGAACAGCACGCACCCGGCATCCCCTACACGCTCTCGCACCGGCTCAACCCGATCGTGCGCGAGTACCGGCGGGCCTGCTCCACCGTTCTCGACGCGTCGCTCAAACCGCTGATGACGCAGTACCTGGACGCGATGACGCGCCGGCTCTCCGAGGAGGGGCTGGCCGGGCGGCTGCTCATCGTCACCTCCGGCGGCGGGGTCATGGACTCGGCCGCGGTCGCCGCGGCACCGGTCCACGTGATCGGGTCCGGACCTGCGATGGCACCGATCGCCGGACGCGACGTCGTCGACCGGACGACCGGCCACCAGACCGTCCTCGTCGCGGACACCGGCGGGACCAGCTACGACGTCGGCGTGGTCCGCGACGGCGACGTGTCCTCGACCCGGGAGGCGTGGCTCGGCGCACCCCACCTCAGCCACATGACCGGCCTGCCGGCCATCGACATCAAGAGCGTCGGCGCGGGCGGCGGGAGCATCGCCGCCGTCGGCGCCGGGGGGCTGCTCACCGTGGGCCCGCGCAGCGCGGGCGCCCGCCCCGGGCCCGTCTGCTACGGCCAGGGCGGCACCGAGCCGACCGTGACCGACGCCGCGGTGGTACTCGGCTACCTCGATCCGGAGTACTTCCTCGGCGGCAGGGTCACGCTCGACGTCGCCGGGGCCGAACGCGCGATCGAGGAGAAGATCGCGACACCCCTGGGCTTCACGACGCTGCAGGCCGCCGCGGCGATCATGGCGCTCGCCACCGAGCACATGGTTCGCGCGATCGAGGACACCACGGTGGCCCAGGGCATCGACCCGGCCGAGGCCGTGCTCGTCGCCGGTGGCGGCGCGGGCGGCTTCAACGCGACCGACATCGCGTCCCGGTTGCGCTGCTCCGCGGCCGTCATCCCGGACACCGGCAGCGTGCTGAGCGCCGCGGGCGCCGCGATCTCCGACCTGTCGTCGGACTTCGCCGCCGCCTGCCCGGCGACGACCCAGGACTTCGACTTCGCGCGGGTCTCGGCGGTGACCGACGGGCTCGTCGAGCGCGCCCGCCGGTTCGTCGCCTCGACCGGGGTCGCGACGGAGCTCGCGGACGTGCGGCTGTTCGCCGACGCCCGCTACCCGCACCAGGTCTGGGAGGTGGAGGTACCGCTGACCACCCTGCGCATCGCCTCGGACGCCGACGTCGACGCGCTCGCGGACGCGTTCCACAAGATGCACGAGAAGCTGTTCGCGATCAGCGACCCCGCCTCCGACGTCGAGGTCGTCGGCTGGCGGGTCCGGGCCTCCTGCCGGACGCGGACCACGCCGCTCGGCCAGGTCGAGGGCGGTCCCGCGCGCCCGCGGACCCACCGCACCCGGCGCGTCTACTTCACCGGACACGGACTCGTCGACGCCACGGTGCGGGCCCAGGACGACATCGCACCGGGCGAGGTCGTCGAGGGTCCGGCGATCGTCGAGACGCCGGTCACGGTCGTCGTCGTCGACCCGGCCGCGACGGCCACGCGGGCCTCGACCGGAGCGCTCGTCCTGCGACGGAACGGAGACCACCGGTGACACTCGACGGTCTGCAGCTGGCGGTCCTCTCCAGCCGGATGGAGCAGGTGGTCCGCGCGATGGCGAACACGCTCGCGCGCACCGCGCGGTCCGGGGTGATCAACACCGCGAGGGACTTCTCCTGCTGCGTCCTCACCGGGGACGCGGAGCTGGTGGCGACGGCCGAGTCGCTGCCCGTGCACGTCATGCGGGGGCCCGACATCATGGCCGCCTACACCGCGCGCATGCACCCCGACCTGCGCCGCGGCGACGCCTACCTGCACAACTCGCCCTACCACGGCAACTCGCACGCGGCCGACCACTGCATCCTCGTGCCCGTCGTGGACCCCGACGGGACGCACCGCTTCACCGTGCTGGTGAAGGCACACCAGGCGGACTGCGGCAACGGGACGCCGACGACGTACTCGACGTCGGCCGCCGACGTCTACGAGGAGGGTGCGCTGATCTTCCCCGCCGTGCGCGTCCAGCGCGACTTCACCGACGTCGACGACGTGATCCGCATGTGCCGCATGCGGATCCGGGTCCCGGACCAGTGGTGGGGCGACTACCTCGCGATGGTCGGGGCGGCGCGGATCGGCGAGCGGGAGGTCGAGAGGCTCGCCGCCGACGTCGGCTGGGACGCGCTGGAGCAGTACGCGGGTGAGTGGTTCGACTTCTCCGAGCAGCGGGTGGCCGAGGCCATCGCGGAGCTGCCGGCCGGGCGCGTCACGCTCGACGGCGCCCACGACCCCTTCCCGGGCGTGCCCGGTGGGGTGCCGGTCTCGGTCACCGTCGACGTCGACCCGGTCGGCGGCCGCGTCGTCGTGGACCTGCGGGACAACCCGGACTGCCAGCCCTGCGGGCTGAACCTGACCGAGAGCACGTCCGCGAGCTCCGCGCTCGTCGGCGTCTTCAACTCGCTGCCCGCGTCGGTGCCGGCGAACGCGGGCAGCCTGCGCCGTGTCGAGGTGCTGCTGCGGGAGAACTGTGTCGTCGGCATCCCGCGCCACCCGGCGAGCTGCTCGGTGGCGACCACGAACGTCGCGGACCGGGTGACCAACCTGGTGCAGCGCGCGATCGCGGAGCTGGGCCCCGGCGTCGGCATGGCCGAGGCCGGGCTGGTGCAGCCACCGGCCTGGGCCGTGATCTCGGGGGCCGACCCGCGGACCGGCGTGCCGTTCGTCAACCAGATCCTGTTCCCGGGAGTGACCGGCGGTCCGGGAACCCCGTGGACCGACGGCTGGCTGACCTTCGGCCACGCCGGAAACGCCGGGATGATGTTGCGCGACAGCGTGGAGATCGACGAGATCCACCACCCGATCCGGGTCACCCAGCAACGGATCCTCCCCGACACCGAGGGCGCCGGCGAGTTCCGCGGGGCACCCGGCGCCCTCGTGGAGTACGGCCCCACGACCGCGCCGCTCACCCTGAGCTACGGCAGCGACGGCGCGGTCCACCCGGCCCGCGGCGCCGGCGGTGGGACAGCCGGAGCCCCGGCGCGGCAACAGCTCCGGCGCGTCGACGGGTCGCTCGTCGACCTGCCGCCGAGCGGGCTCGTGCAGCTGCTGCCGGGCGAGACCGTCGTCTCGGAGAGCTGCGGAGGCGGTGGCTACGGCGCCCCGCACCGGCGCGACCCCGCGACGGTCGCCCACGACGTCGCCGAGGGGTGGATCACGCCCGCCAGGGCGCGGGAGGTCTACGCGGTGGCCGTCGTGGCCGGCCGCATCGACGAGGCGGAGACCGACAGGCTCCGCGATGACGTCCAGCGAGGAGACAGATGAGCACGACTGCGACCCCCGAGTCCATCCTGGCCGCCCAGGGGCTGCCGACCGGGGACAACTACGACCTTCCGACGTCGAGCCGGACCTTCGCCGACGGCGGCCGGTTCCGCCTCGAGGTGTCCGGCGTCGAACGCCTGTCCAACCTGGAGGCGCTGCTGGTCGAGGCGAAACGCCACGACGTGTTCGTCCACCGGATCATCTCCTTCGGCGGCGGCGCGACGCTGCTCGACAAGGGGGAGCTGCGGGCGTTCGGGCAGCTCGCGGCGGAGAACGGGATCGAGGTCGTGGCCTGCCCCGGGCCGCGTGCCGGCTGGGACTCCGGCCGCCAGCTGACCAGCCGGGAGGGCATCAGCGCGGGCAAACGGATCCGCGGGGTCGACAACATCCGCTACCTGCTGCACGACGTGCTGCGCATCTTCGACGCGGGCCTGCGCGGTCTCCTCGTGATCGACGAGGGCGTCCTCGACGTGCTCAACACCGCCCGCACGCGCGGGGACATCCCCGAGGACGCGTTCTTCAAGGTCTCCGTCTACGCGGGCCATGCCAACCCGGCGTCGGTGCGGCTGCTGGAGAACCTCGGTGCGGACAGCGTCAACCCGGTCGGCGACCTGAGCAGGCCGATGCTCAGCGCCATCCGGTCCGCCGTGTCCGTCCCGCTCGACGTCTGGGCCATCACCTTCGACTCGTTCGGGGGGATGACGCGGCTGTGGGAGGCGGCCGACATCGCCCGGGTCGCGGCCCCGGTCTACTTCAAGATCGAACCGGGGGAGTCCGAGGAGGTCATGTACAACGGCTGGACCGACGCCGAGTTCCACGACCGGCTCATCCGGCACAAGGTGCGGCACGCGGCGATCCTGCGGGAGCTCGCGTCCACCGTGGACCCGGACGTCCGGCTCTCGCCGGCGCCGTCGGCGAGGTGAACGCGCCGCTGCGCAGCGAACGGTGGTTCTCCGGCGAGCACGTTCCCGGGTTCGTGCACCGCACGGCGATGCGCGCATCCGGCTTCGCCCGCGCGAGCTTCGAGGGCCGCCCCGTCGTCGGGATCTGCAACTCGTGGTCGGAGCTGATCAGCTGCAACCTGCACCTGAGGGCGCTCGCCGACAGCGTGCGCCGCGGCATCCTGCAGGCCGGTGGTGTCCCGCTGGAGTTCCCCACGATCTCGCTGGGCGAGCAGCTGATGAAGCCCACGACCATGCTGTTCCGCAACCTGATGTCCATGGACGTCGAGGAGTCGCTGCGCGCCTACCCGTTCGACGCCGTGGTGATGCTCGGCGGCTGCGACAAGACGATGCCGGCGCAGCTGATGGGGGCCGCGAGCGCCGACGTCCCCACGATCGTCGTCCCCGGTGGGCCGGCGAACCCCGCGACCTTCCGTGGCAGACAGATCGGCGTCGGCACGGACCTGTGGGGCTACGTCGACGACGTGCGGGCGGGCCGCATGTCCGTGTCCGAGTACGAGGCCCTCGAGGCCTCGGCCGGGCCGTCGGCGGGGCACTGCCCGGAGATGGGCACGGCCTCCACCGTCGCGGCCGTGGTCGAGGCCCTGGGCATGACGCTGCCCGGGGCGAGCGCGATCCCCGCGACGGACGCCCGCCGCAGCCAGGTCGCCGAGGACTGCGGCCGGGCGGCGGTGAGGCTCGCGCAGGACGGGGTGCGGCCGTCGCAGATCCTGACGGCCGACGCCTTCCACAACGCGATCACCGTGCTGGTCGCCCTCGGCGGCTCGACGAACGTGGTCCTGCACCTGCTGGCCCTCGCGGGGCGGGCCGAGGTCGCCGTGGGGCTGCAGGACTTCCACGAGATCGCGGCGCACGTACCGTTGATCGCGAACGTCCGCCCGGCGGGGGAGCACCTCGTCGAGCAGCTGTTCGAGATCGGCGGGCTGCCCGTGGTGCTCAAGGAGCTGGCGCCGCTGCTGCGGCGCGACGCGTTGACGGTGAACGGCCGGACCGTGGGGGAGAACCTCGCCGACGCCCCACCCGTCGACGGTGACGTGGTCCGTCCGCTCGCCGACCCCGTCCAGGGGCCGGGCGGGCTCGCCGTCGTGCGCGGCAACCTCGCGCCCGGCGGAGCCGTGGTCAAGTGCAGTGCCGCCAGCGAGAACCTGTTGCGGCACACCGGTCCTGCGGTGGTGTTCGAGGACATGGACGACCTGCGCAAGCGGATCGACGACCCCGATCTCCCGGTGACCGCGGACTCGGTGCTGGTGCTGCGCAACGCCGGGCCCGTCGGCGGACCGGGCATGCCCGAGTGGGGGGCCCTCCCGATCCCGCAGAAGCTGCTCCGGGAGGGCGTCACGGACATGGTGCGCATCTCCGACGCGCGGATGAGCGGCACCGCGTACGGCACGACGGTGCTCCACGTCAGCCCGGAGGCCGCCGTCGGGGGTCCGCTCGCGCTCGTCGAGGACGGCGACCTGATCCGGCTCGACGCCCGCGCCGGCGTGCTCGAGCTCGAGGTGGACGACGCGACCCTCGCCGAGCGGGGCCGGGTGGCCCCCCGGACCCGCTCGGCGTACCGGCGGGGCTACGGAGCCCTGTACGCCGAGCGGGTCACCCAGGCGGACACCGGCTGCGACTTCGACTTCCTGCGAGGCCGGTCCGACGACCCGGCCGCCGAGCCCTACGGGATCTTCGACGGGTGGATCGGCGGCTGGTGAGTCCCCACGGCGCCGGCCCCGATGGGGGCCAACGCCTGGGCGACCAGCTCGCGGGACCGGCGTCGCAGCGCCGGGTCGGTCAGCATGTCCTGCACCATGATCTCGGTGGCCCCGGTGTCACGGACCAGCGGTTCCAGCTGCGCCCGCAACGACTCCGGGGTCCCCGAGATCTGCGGCGGGACCACCCCGTCCCGGACGACGCTCGGCTCGGCCTTCGTCGTCGCGTCGAGCTCGGCGGTGGCCTGGGCCAGGGTGGGGACGGGCCGCTCGCGCCCCAGCGTCCGCAGGGCCCGGGCGGGCCACGTCAGCCGGTGGGCGAGCTCCTCGTCGTCGGCCGCGACGATGTTGAGCGTGAGAACGACCGTCGGCTCCTGCGGGCCGAACCGCGTCGTGGTGAAGCTCTGCCGGTACCGCTCGATCGCCGGGCCGGTCATCGCCGGGTTGATGTGGCTGCCGAACGCGTAGCCCAGCCCCAGCCCACCCGCGAGTGCGGCGCTCCCACCCGACGAACCGAGGACCCACACCTCGGGAACGCCGTCGATGCCGTGGGTGAGGTCGACGGACTCGTAGGGGTGGCCGGGGCCGAACGCGTGATGGAGGTAGCCGACGACCTCCTCGACCTGGGAGAAGAAGTCCTCCACCGGTGCGCCCTGGCGGTCGCGGCGCAGCGCGTGGTCGACCAGCGGGCCGGCCGAGGACCGGCCGAGCCCGAGATCGATCCGCCCCGGCGCGAGGGCCTGCAGCATGAGGTACCGCTCGGCCACGCTGTACGGGCTGTAGTGGTTGAGCAGGACGGCTCCCGAGCCGAGCCGGATCCGGGAGGTGCGCCGGGAGGCGATCGCGATCAGCGGTGCCGGGTCCTGCGCCGCGTATCCGGTGGTGTGGTGGTGCTCGGCGAACCAGAACCGGTGATACCCCAACCGTTCCGCGTCCTCGGCCGCCCCGAGTGCCTGCTCGAGGGCGGCGGTCTTGCCGGCGCCCGGCGTGACGGGGGCCAGCTCGACGAGCGAGTACCTCATCGGACGGTCTCCTCGCGCACCTCGGCCGTCTCCACGCCTCTGCCGGCGTACGGGTTCCCGAGGGCGGTGACGAAGCGCTGGAACTCGTCCGGATCGTTCTTGACGACGTACCGCGTCACCAGCCCCTCCTCGACCTCGCACCGGAACTCGGTGTGCAGGTGCAGCGCCCAGCCGTCCGGGAGCGTGCCCGTCAGGGTGAAGTCCCCGACGATCACGTCGCCCGGCCGCTCCGTGGCCGTACCGGCGATCCGCAGGTCCGGGATCAGCCGGGACGCGATGGTCGGCACGCGGGGCCCGCCGCCGGCCGCCCCGCGCTCGAGCCGGACGAACGCCGGGTCGGCGGGGGTCGGCCCGAGCGGGAGCATGCACGTCTCGAAGCTCGCGGCGAACATCGTCGCCTCGACGCTCGCGTACATCAGGAAACCGGCCGCGATGCCGTCGCGCAGGCGCCCGGCCAGCTCCGCCGTGGTCTCGGGCAGGCTCAGCGCCTCCCCGCGGTCGAGCGCGGTCACTGCGACTTCCAGGCACCGTGGAGCTGCACGCGCGACCCGGAGTCGAAGGCGATGCCGTGGACGTTCGCCCCCACCCCGAGCACCGTCGTCAGCTCGACGACCGGCAGGTAGTACTTCTCCCGGACCATGATCTCCTGCACCTGCGCCACGATCGCCGCCCGCTTCACCGGGTCCGCCTCGCCCGCCTGCGCCGTCAGCGCCGCGTCGAGCGGGCCCTGCGGGAACCGGTAGGTGTTGACCCCCGAGCTCGAGAACGAGCTGCGCAGGATGTCGGGATCGGCCCGCGTGAGGTTCGCCCAGTTGGCGACGAAGTCGCCGGACTGCATCTGCGCGGCGACCGTGGACACCGGCACCTCGCGCAGCTGAACGTCGATGCCGGCAGCCTTCGCCTGCTGCTGGACGAGCTCGAGGGCGGGCTTGTTCGTGCTGAAGTTGCTGACGAAGGACACCGGCACCGTCAACCGTTCCCCGTTCCTGGCGCGGACGCCGTCCGGGCCGGGAACCCAGCCGGCCGCGTCGAGGAGGGAGGCCGCCTCGGCGGTGTCGAACCCGAGCAACGCGGACTGATCGGCGAACGACGGAGTCGTGGAGGCGAGAACGCTGGTCGCGGGCCGGGTCTGCGACGGATAGATCGCATCGACGATCTGCTGCCGGTCGATCGCCAGCGAGAGAGCCTCGCGGACGACGGGGTCGGCCACGACGGGCGTCGACAGGTTGAGGCCCAGACCGAGCACCAGACCGGGGTTCGGGCGCGCGAGGAGCTGCGCTCCGGCGTCGGTGAGCGGTGCCTCGTCCTGCTCGCCGATCGTGCTGATCGCATCGACCTCGCCCGACACCAGGGACCCGGTCCGCACCCCGGACTCCGGCACGATCCGGAACTCCAGCGCGTCGAGGTGGGCCTCCCCCTGGTGGGTCGACAAGGCGGACGGCCAGGCGTAGCCGGAGCGCTTGGCGAGCGTGATCGAGGAGTTCCTGACGTAGTCCCGGACGGTGAACGGCCCCGACCCGACCACGGTGGTGCAGCGCTCGTCCTCCGAGGTCGCAACGGTTCCCGGCGACAGGATGCCGAGGCTGTGCGTCGAGGTTCCCTGGAGGAACTGCACGTTGGGCTGCGTGAACGACACCGTGAACTGCGTGGGACTCTGGACCGTCGTCCCCGCGTATCCCGCGAGGTAGGCCTTCGGCAGCTGGGCGCGCAGCCCGAGCTGGGGGATCCGGTCGAAGTTCGCCTTGACGGCATCGGCGTCCACCGGCGTGCCGTCGGAGAAGGTGACGTTCTCGCGGAGGGTGAAGGTGTAGCTCTTCGCGTCGGGGGAGGTCTGCCAGGCGGTGGCGAGCCACGGGACGAGCGCACCCGAACTCGGGTCCTGATCGGTCAGCGAATCGACGATCTGCCGCGCGGAGTAGATCGAGTCGGTGCTGGCGACCTGCTGCGGGTCCAGGCAGCCCTGGTCGCTCGACACCGCGAAACGCAGCGTCCCACCGGACTGGGGAGCCCCGCCCGGCGCGGTGGCCGGTGCGGTTGCGGACCCGCACCCGACGACGACGAGCGTCGCGGCGGCGAGAACCGAGGCGATCAGGGGATGTCGGGATCTGGCGGTCATCTGTCGGTACGTCCTTCCGAGGGGGTGCCGGGCTGCTGCGGAGCCACGTCGGCCCACGCCGCCGAGGCATGGGAGCGGGGTCCCGGATCGCGTATGCGAACACGCGGGCGCGTGCCGCCGAGCGACACCGGTGACCGGGGGAGCCGGTGCCGGACATCGGCGACGGGCTGGAGGGCTCGGTTACGGACGACAGCGAGCGCTGCAGGTCCGGTGCAGGTCCACGTGGAGCCGACGTACGCCGACGAACATCGCGCCCTCGCCTCCTGGCTGTGTGCTCACCGCCGCGCCCGTATCCGGGGTGACCCCCCACATAGTTGCGGGCGTGCGCGGTCCAGGTCAAGCAGGAGAGGGGGACTGTGACTCAGCCCTGTCTGCCGACTCACATGTCCACTGCATCCTGGATCGTGGAGGCGAACTCGTGCGGGGCTTCGACTGGCACGAAGTGGCCGGCACCGTCGAGGAGGCGCAGCGTGGCATTGCTGAACCATTCGTCCACGCGGTCGGACCACGCCCGCGGGAAGATCGGGTCGAACTCCGGCCACAGGACCGTGGTCGGCACGTCGATGCGGCGCTGCGGAGGCGACTCGGCCAGCGAGCGAGCCACGGTGGCAGCGCCTGCCCGGTACCAGGCGATGGACGCGGTGAAGGCCCCGGGCGCACCGTAGTACCGGGCGAGGCGATCGAGCAGGTCGTCGTGGGGCGTGAAGTCCGGCCCTGACCAGTGTGTCCAGAAGTGACGCAGATAGGCGCGCACGATCTCGGGCCGGCCGTCGATGATCTCGTGCGCGATGGGGAGCCGGTGAAACGTCTGGTACCAGAACTCCCGCTGCGCGTCCTCGTCGAGGATTCGCCGGCCGATCCCAGGCAGCGGTGGTGCCAGTACCAGCGCGGAGACCCTGTCGGGATACTCCGTGGCGACGACCTGCGCAATGCGCGACCCGATGTCGTACCCGGCCAGCACAGCCCGGTCGACGCCGAGCTCGTCCATCAGCCCGACAACGCTTCGGGCCTGACCCGCTGCCGTGTAGTCGCCGTCGGCGTGCTTGTCCGAGTCGCCGAAACCGCGCAGGTCCGGGCAGATGACATCGGCGTCGAGCAGTCCTGCGACGTCGGCGAAGTCCCCGCGGTAACCGGGCCAGCCGTGGAGCAGAACGGCGGGCGCGCCGGACCCGCTGCGGTCGTGGGCGAGATGGAATCCGTCGACGGAGTGGTGGGAGATCATGACCTCGGACGCTACGGACCTCCCTGCCGGCCGTGGTGTCTCGTCGGGGGACACCGTCAGCCCCCGGCGTGGACGGGCGCGGTGCATCCCGCGGCCCCGGACCCGATGACGACCACGTCGGGGTGCCTCTGCCGGTTGCTCGCGGCGGGCCGTCGACCGCACGGCCCGCCGCGGGCGGATCAGCTCGGGGTGTGGTTGAAACCGGGCAGGATCAAGTGTCCCGCGTCGATGGGCAGGGCCACGCCGGTGACGTCCCTGGCGTCGTCGGAGACGAGGAACAGGACGCCGTTCGAGAGGGTCTGCGGGTCGAGCAGGCGGCGGTCCTTCAATGCCGTCCAGTTCTTCGTGGCGTCGTAGAGATCGGAATGGCCTGCGCCGGGGAAGATCAGGTTGTCGTAGAGACCCTTCCAGTCGACGATCTTCGTGTCGGCCGCACCGGGGCAGATCGCGTTGCAGCGGATCCCGTATCCGCCCAGCTCGAGAGCGATGTTCTTCATCAGCATGACGACGCCGGCCTTGGACACGTTGTAGTGCGTGTAGCCGGGGCCGGTCTCGATGGCGTTGATGGAAGCGGTCATGCAGATGGCGCCCTTGCCCCGCTCGATCATGTGCGGCGCAACGGCCTTGGCCGCCCGCCACATGCCCGTGAGGTTGATGTCGATCATCTGGTTCCAGCGCTCTTCGCTCATCTCCCAGAACTTGTCGATGCTGAGCACCCCGTGGTTGGCCACCAGGATGTCGATCTGACCGAACTCGGACAGGCCCGCGGCGACGGCACCGTCGAGCGACTCCTGCGAGCGGGCATCGCCCTCGATGGCGATGATGCGGCGGTCGAGCTCTTCGACGCCCTTGACGGTCTCGGCGAGATCGTCGCTGCTCGCGAGGTCGTACTCGATGCTCTCCACGTGACCGGGCACGTCGATGGCGACGATGTCGGCACCCTCGCGGGCGAGGGTGAGGGCATGCGAGCGGCCCTGTCCGCGGCCTGCGCCGGTGATCAGTGCGACCTTGCCGTCGAGCTTTCCCATGTGACGGTCCTCTTCGTTGGGGATGTGGGGTGGGTCAGGCGGGGGTGCGGTCGGCCGCGGCGAACCGGAAGCCCGGGTAGTCGTCGTCGCGGGCCCGGCGCAGCTGTTCGGCATAGGAGCCGAGGCCGGCCATGTAGAACATGATCGTGACCGGTTTGCCGGGCACGTTCGCGCCGTTGATCCAGGAGTCGACCTTGGGGAACAGCGTCGAGTGCCCGATCTCGTCGCAGGTCGCGACCCAGGCCGCCTCGGTCTCGGCGGTGGGCTCGATCGTGTCCATCCCGGTCTTCTGCAGGTGTCGGATGACGTCGGCGATCCACTCGATCTGGACCTCGTCGGCCGGTGGCTGGTTCGTGAACGGGCCCATCGGTCCGAACATCGTGAACATGTTCGGGAAGCCACTGGTCATGAGGCCCAGGTGGGTCGTCGGCCGGTGCGCCCAGTGGTCGGCGAGGTCGATTCCGTCACGACCGGTGTGGGCGATCTTCAGCGTGTTGCCGGTGACGGCGTCGAACCCGGTCGCGAACACGATGACGTCGAGCTCGTGCTCGACGCCGGCGGTGCGGATCCCGCGCGGCGTGATCTCGACGATGGGGTCGGCCTTCACGTCGACGAGAGTGACGTTGTCGCGGTTGTAGGTCTCGAAGTAGCCGTCACAACACAGCGGGCGTTTGGCGTAGAGGTCGGTCGGTGTCAGCATCCGGGCGGTGTCCGGGTCGGTGACGGTCTCGGCGATCTTGCGCTTGATGAAGTCCGTCGCCGCGTTGTTGGCGAACACGTCGACGCCGATGTCGCTGAAGGTGGCGAACATGAACTGGAAGCCGCCGCCGTGCTGCCACCAGCGCTCGAAGATCGCCTCCCGCTCCTCGTCGGGGACGTCGGCGGCCGGTGTGGTGCTCTCCTCGAACCCGAAGCCGGTGATCGAGCTGCGCACGCGGTGCCAGTAGCCCTCGTAGTCGCTGTGGATCGAGGCCAGGAACTCGGCGTCGATCGCGCCGTGACGCGCCGGGACGCTGTACTGCGCGGAGCGTTGGAACACCGTCAGGTGGTCGGCGTCGGGAGCGATCTCGGTGATGACCTGCACGCCGCTGGACCCGGTCCCGATGACCCCGACGCGCTTGCCCCGGAAGTCCGTACCGGCCTGTGGCCAGCGGGCGGTGTGGAAGACCTCGCCGGTGAAGGTCTCCTGACCAGGGAAGGCCGGCATGTTCGTCGAGGACAGCAGCCCGACGCCCTCGATGAGGAAGCGCGCGGCGAGCCGTTCCCCGCGGTTGGTGACGACGACCCAGCGGTTGGTGTGCTCGTCGAAGGTGGCGCGCTGGACCCGGGTCTCCAGGGTGATGCTGCGGCGCAGGTCGAAGCGGTCGGCGACGTGGTTGAGGTAGGCGAGGATCTCGGGCTGGCGGGGGTAGCGCTCACTCCAGCGCCACGAGTCGAACAGGTCCCTGTCGAAGGAGTAGCAGTAGGCGGTGACCTCGGTGTCGGCGCGGGCGCCGGGATAGCAGTTCCAGTACCAGGTGCCCCCGACCCCGGGCGCGTCGTCGAAGGCCCGGACCTGCAGGCCGAGGTCGTTGCGCAGGACGTGGAGGGCGAGGAGGCCGGCGAAGCCGGTGCCGATGACGACGGCATCCAGCTCCACCGGCTCGACGCCGTCGTCGGTGTCGATCGGTCCGCTCATGCCTCCGATGGTCGGCGACGGCCGTCACAGTGTGCTGTCCCATTTCGGTACGTCGCGGTGTTCCAGATTCGTACAAGTGCCGCGTGCCGACGGTCCGTACGGTCTGGTGCGGAGGGAGGCTGCGCACATGGCATGGATTCGGGGAGCCGGGCTCACCGCGTTCGGACGACTGCCGGGCAGGGACGCGCTGGGCTGGCAGGCCACTGCGGCGACGCTCGCGATGGCCGACGCCGGGACCCGGCCCCGCGACGTCGACGGGCTGATCGTGGGGTACGCGACGACACTCGATCACCTGATGCCGGCCAACCTGCTGGCCGAGTATCTCGGTATCACCCCGGCCGTCGCGCTGGGGGCGGCGGTGGGTGGAGCGACGGGCGTCGCGATGGTCGTGCAGGCGGTGGCCCTGGTCGACTCCGGGGCGGCGTCGACGGTGCTGGTCGTCGCCGGGGAGGACCGGGCGAGCGGTCAGAGCACGCAGACCTCGACCGCCACGCTCGCCCAGGTCGGTCACCGCCGCTACGAGGTCCCGATCGGAGCAACCGTCCCGCAGTACTACGCGCTGCTCGCGTCGGCCTACCTGCACGAGCACGGACTCACCCCGGGTGACGGGCTCGCCCCGCTGGCCGTTGCCATGCGCGCGCACGCGGCCCGCCACGACGGCGCCCAGTTCCGGACGCCGGTCACGGCCGCGGACGTCCGGGCCTCGCGTCCGGTCGCTGATCCGCTGAACCTCCTGGACTGCTGTCCCGTCTCGGACGGTGGAGCTGCGGTGGTCGTGAGCGCCACCGCCGGCGGTGGTCGTGCCGTGGAGATCGTCGGGACCGGGCAGGCTCACCTGCACCAGCACATCAGCGAGGCCGACATGCACGAGTTCGGCGCCCGGGTGTCGGCCGGCCGTGCGCTGGCCCGGGCAGGTGTCCGGATCGGCGAGGTCGACGTCTTCGGCATCTACGACAGCTTCACGATCACCCTCGCGTTGCTGCTGGAAGAACTCGGACTGGCCCGGCCCGGCGGAGCCGGCGCGGCCGCGTCGGAGGGCCGCTTCGACCTCGACGGGCCCATACCGGTGAACCCGCACGGCGGCCTGTTGTCCTACGGACACTGCGGCGTCGGCGGCGGAATGGCCCATCTCGTCGAGATCGTCACCCAGCTCCGGGGGGAGTCGGGCGGACGGCAGGTCGCCAGAGCCCGGCAGGGTCTGGTCCACGCCGACGGCGGTGTCATGTCGGCGCACGTCACCGCGGTCCTGCGAGCTGCGCGAGGCGCAACATGACCGCCGACTGGACCGACGGCGAGCCGCGGATCGTCGTCAGCGTGTGCGCGGCCTGTG
This sequence comes from Pseudonocardia sulfidoxydans NBRC 16205, assembly GCF_007989085.1. Taxonomy (GTDB): domain Bacteria; phylum Actinomycetota; class Actinomycetes; order Mycobacteriales; family Pseudonocardiaceae; genus Pseudonocardia; species Pseudonocardia sulfidoxydans. The sequence goes on along the minus strand of NZ_BJVJ01000007.1, from coordinate 53,733 downwards.
GGCACCGCTGGTACCTGCGACGAGCACAGTGTCCGAACTGCGGCGGGTCCGTGTCGTCGACGACGAGCGCCGGCGTCGGCACCGTCGTCGCGGTGACGAGCGGCGAGCGCGGCGCCATCGCGCTGGTCGACCTCGTCGACGGGGTGCGGGTCTTGGGGCGGTGCGGCTCGTCCCTGCGACCCGGGTCCGCCGTCCGACTGAGATTTCAGGCCGGGGCGGACGACCCCGTCGCGGTCCCCTTCTTCGAGGCGGAGAGCTCGTGACCGACCTGTCGTTCTTCCACGCCCCGCGCTCGGTCGCCGTGATCGGCGCCTCCGACAACCCGGACAAGATCGGCGGACGACCGATCAGGTACATGTCGGCTCTCGGGTACGCGGGAGCGCTGTACCCGGTCAACCCGAGCCGCCCGAGCATCCAGGGGCTGCCGTCGCACCCGTCGGTGGAGGCCCTGCCCGAGGTCCCCGAGGTCGCCGTCATCGCCGTTGCGGGGCAGGCCGCCGTCGACGCGGTCGCCACGTGCGCGCGGCTCGGCGTCCGCGGTTGTGTCGTGATGTCGTCGGGGTTCGGCGAGACTCCGGATCCCGACGGGCGGCGTCGGCAGGACGAGATGCTGACGACCGCCCGACGGGCGGGAATGCGCATCGTCGGCCCGAACACCCAGGGTCTGGCCAGCTTCGGGTCGGGCGCGGTGCTGGGCTTCTCGACGATGTTCACCGAGGAGCCCCCGGCCGACGGCCCCGTGGCCGTCGTCAGCCAGAGCGGGGCGATGTGCTCGGTGCCCTACGGGATGCTGCGTCGGCGAGGCATCGGCGTGCGTTATGCCCACGCCACCGGCAACGACGCCGACGTCAGCGCGGCAGAGCTCGCGACAACGGTGGTGGCCGACCCCGATGTCCGGCTCCTGCTGTTGTACCTGGAGGACATCCGCAGCCCTGCTGCGGTCGAGGAGCTGGCCGAGGTCGCAGCCCGGCGTGGTGTGCCGGTCGTCGCGCTCTCCGGTGGCCGCAGCGTGGGTGGGCAGCGCGCCGCCGCCTCACACACCGGGGCGCTCGCGAACGAGACCCGCGTCGTCGACGCCTTCTTCGAACGGCTCGGTATCTGGCGAGCCCGCAACTCCACCGACCTGACGGCAGCCGTCGACCTGTATCTGCAGGCGCCCCTACGTCCGCGCCGCGACGGGGCCGACCGGGGACTGGCGATCGTCAGCAACTCCGGGGCGATCTGTGTGCTCGCCGCCGACGCCGCCGCCGACCACGATCTGCGCCTCGCCCACTTCAGCCCGCAGACGCGTGAGCGTCTCGACGCGGTGCTGCCGACGTTCGCCGCGACCGCCAACCCGGTGGACGTGACCGCGGCGCTGATGACCGACAGCAGCCTGTTCGGCAAGGTCCTCCCGGTCATCAGCGCGGATCCCGGTGTCGAGGCGTGCGTCATCGGCATCCCGGTGGCCGGCCGCGGCTACGACATCGCCTCGATCGTCGCGGATGTCCAGGCATTTGCGCAGGACGGCACGTTTCCCGTTGCGGTCGCGATCGCCCAGCCCGAAGTGGGTGCCGTCTTCGGTGAGGCGGGGCTCGCGGTGTTCGACGACGAGGCCACTGCGGTCGCGTCACTGGCCCAGGTGACCCGGCACGCCGAGTTCGCCGCCGCGGCACTCGGTCGCCCCCGCCTTTCCGCCCGCCGCCCGGCGACATCGGCCCGCACCCTGGACGAGGCGGACAGCCTCGCAGCACTGGCGGGGCTGGGAATCCCCACTGTCGCCGCGACCCGGTGCGCGGATGCGGCCGAAGCCGTCGCGGCCTTCGATGCCCTGGGCCGGGTACCGGTCGTGCTGAAGGGTTGTTCCGCAGCGGTCACCCACAAGTCCGACCTCGGCTTGGTCCGCCTCGGACTGGCCGATGCCGACGACGTCGCCTCCACGGCTCGGGAGTTGCTCGGCACGTTGGCGCGCAATGGCTTCGCGGGAAGCGTGATCGTGGCGCCGATGGTCGGTGCAGCGCTCGAGGTGATGGTGGGGGCGCATCTCGATCCGGTCTTCGGCCCGGTGGTCGTGCTCGGCGCCGGTGGCACGACGGTCGAGATGATCCCCGACGTCCGTGTGCTGCTACCGCCGTTCGGCGCGGCCGAGGCGCGGGCTGCGGTGGCCTCGCTGCGGATGGCGCCGTTGCTGGGTCCGGTCCGGGGCGAGGATGCCGCCGACGTCGACGCCTGGGTCGATGCGGCCGTGCGACTCGGCGACGAGATGACCCGGGCCGGCTCACAGGTCGTGAGCGTCGATGTGAACCCGATGATGCTGCGCCGCGGCGCCGGCGGCGGTGCGGTCGCGGTCGATGCCGTGGTTCTCGTCGAGGGCGGCGTGGAGCCGTGAGCTGCGCGACCATCGAACGATGACCGAGCCGAGCTTCCCGACGTACGCGGAGCTACTTGCACGCACGGATGCGCCGCCCGGGTCGGCGTGGGGGGTGTGGGGCGCCGACGACGAGATCGGCACACTGAACCACCTCACTCCCGAGCGGGTGCGCGATGCGGCGTCTCTCGTGCGTTCGGGGCAGCGGATTCGCCTCGACCATCCGCTGGAGGCGTTCGACCCGCCCCCGGCGCCGACCCGGAAACCGCTGCGGCACATGATGTTCGGAGTCAACGATCATCATCGGGACGAGTATCTCGACGGCTTCTACACCCAGGGCAGCAGCCAGCTCGACGGGCTGCGCCACTTCGCGCACCCCGAGCACGGCTTCTACAACGGTGTGGACCCCGGCCGTCTGCTTCCCGGTCAGCCGACGCTCGGGGTGAACCGCTACGCCGAGCACGGGATCGTCGGGCGGGGCGTGCTGGTCGACGTGGACGCCCACCTGCGCTCGCAGGGACACCTGATCGACCACGACGGCGGCGAGGCGATCGACGTCGCGACGGTGCTGGCGGCCGCGGCCGCGCAGGGTGTCGAGCTGCGGGCAGGGGACATCCTGCTGGTGCGGACCGGCTGGGGGCACCACTACCTGAACGCGCTCGGCCCGCGTGAGCGCCGGGAGCTCGTGCCGCTGCGGGCGTCGGGGCTGCGAGCCTGTGTGGAGACCATCGAGTGGTTGTGGGACAGCAGGTTCGCCGTCGTCGCGAGCGACACGTTCGCGGTGGAGGCGTGGCCGGCGCCGCAGGACTCGCCGTTCCTCACCGCCGCGGAACGGACGGGCGCACCACTGAGCCCGCACAGCGGGCTGATGCATCGGGTCCTGATCCCGTTGCTGGGGGTCGTCCTCGGCGAGCTGTGGGCGCTCGACGAGCTGGCCGCCGCCTGCGCGGCCGACGGTCGCTGGGACTGCATGGTCGTGGCGACGCCGCTCAACCTCACCGGTGGCGTCGGGTCGCCGAGCAACGCGGTCGCGATCCGCTGACGGGCTCACCCCGACCGCACGCAACCTCACGGCTCCCGCCGCGGGTCGGGACGACCGGGAGGTTGCGGGTGGTTGGGAGCGCGGCGTGAACGACGTCGGCCGCCGTCCCGGTCGGGGACGGCGGCCGACGTACGTGGGCGCGGCTCAGCCGTAGCGGTGGACCAGCCCGGCCAGCGCGTCGAGCCGGGCGAGGCTGTCGCTCTCCGACGCCGGCTCGAGGACGACGGCGACGCGTTCGGCGCCGCCGTCCCGGTACGCGTCGAGGACTGCGAGGTTGTCACCGTCCGCGCCGAAGACGCTCATCGGAGCGTCGGGTGCGTACTCCGCGCGCATCTCGAACTGTGCCTTGACCCCGTCGGGGTCCATGGCGCCGCCGTGCAGCCAGCCGTCGCCGTACGCGGCGACGCGTGCCGCCGCAGCAGGACCCCACCCGCCGACATAGAGGGGCAGCCGCTCCTGCGCGGGCTTGGGCCACGACCAGATCGGGTCGAAGTCCACGAACCGGCCGTGGAACTCCGCCTCGTCCTCGGTCCAGATGACCCGCAACGCCTGGAGCTGCTCGTCGAGCAGCGCGCCCCGGGTGCGCGGATCGGTGCCGTGGTTGCGCATCTGCTCCTTGTTCCAGCCCGGCGCCACCCCGAACAGCACCCGCCCGCCGGAGACGACGTCGAGGCTCGCGACCTCCTTGGCGGTGTAGATGACGTCGCGCTGGGTCATCAGCGCGATGCCGGTGCCGAGGGTGATCCGCGATGTGGCGACGGCGGCTGCGGTGAGCGCGACGAACGGGTTGAGCAGCCGGGCGTAGTAGTCCGGCATGGGTCCGCCCAGCGGGAACGGTGACTCCCTGCTGACCGGGATGTGGGAGTGCTCGGTGACGAACAGGGACTCGAAACCCCGCTCCTCGACTGCGCGTCCCAGGACGTCGGGGCGGATGGCCCCGTCGGCGACGAACGCCCCGATGCCGATCTTCATGTCGTCTCCTCGGTCGGTCGGTTCGTCAGATGCGCTGGAACCCGGCGTCGACCGGCAGCGACACACCCGTGATGTAGCGGGCCTCGTCGGAGGCGAGGAACGCGATCGCGTTCGAGATGTCGCGCGGCTCGATCCACGGGACGGGGAGCGCGTTGAGAGCCGTGTAGGCAGGCACGCTCTCCTCGCGGGTCGGGTTCTCGGAGTCCGGGACGAACGCCTTGCGCAGCGCCGGGTTCTGGATCATGTCGGTGTCGCAGTTGGTCGGGTGGACCGTGTTGACCCGGATGAAGTGGGGGGCGAGCTCGAGGGCGAGGGTCTGCATGAGCCCGACGACGCCGTGCTTGGCGGCGATGTAGTGCCCTGCGCCCTGAACCGGACGCAACGCGACCGCGGTACTCGTCAGGGTGATCGACCCGCCGCGGCCGCCGGCGATGATGTGCGGGATCGCGGCCTTGCAGGTGTGGAAGACGCCGGTGAGGTTGACCCCGATCATGTCGTTCCACTGGTCGAGGGAGAGTTCGTGCAGCATGCCGAGGCTCACGATGCCGGCGTTGCCGCAGACGATGTCCAGGCGACCGAGCTCGGAGACACCCCTGTCGACGGCCTGCGAGAGCGCGGTCCAGTCACGGACGTCGGCCTGGGTGGCGATGACGCGGCGGTCGAGTTCCTCGACCAGGCGCACGGTCTCCTTCAGGTCTTCCGGGGTGGACATCGGGTACTCGATCGTGTCGACCTGACCGCAGAGATCGACGGTGATGATGTCGGCGCCCTCCTGGGCGAGCCGGATCGCGTGCGACCTGCCCTGTCCGCGGGCGCCGCCGGTGACGAGGGCGACCTTGCCCTCCAGCTTCCCTGGCATCGTCAGCTCACTTCTCGTTGTAGAGGGCGTTGATCGCGACAGGGTCCTTGTAGAACGAGTCGAGGCCGACGATCTTGCCGTCGCGGACCGTGTAGATCTCGGTGACGCGGGTCGGCAGCGAACGGCCGCTGCCCTTGGAGGTGAAGGTCATCTCCAGCCGGGAGACGATCACGTCGCCACCGTCGATCAGCGTGTTGCTGTCGATCCGGGGCTCGACCCCCGCGGCCATCTTCTCGATCAGCTTCACGAATCCGTCCGGACCGGTGAAGGTTCCGGAGAAGTCCATGCCGTCGGCCTCGTCGACGACCGCGTCGTCGGCGAGGCGGGTCAGGGCGTCCTCGAGGTCGCCGCGGATGAAGGCGTCGACGAATCCCTTCACGACCTGCTTGTCGGCCTCACTCATGAGTTGCCACCTTCCGTTCGTCGCACGGTCCGGCCGTCGTCGGCTGTCCGGGAGACGACGCTAGGAGCCGCGTTCGTCGGGTTGTTGTTCCAGGTTGGGACAAGGGAGGGACGGGGGGAACGAGGCTCCCGGGGCACTGCGGCGGGAGGCTCGGTGCGGGTCATGGCGGCGGCGCGGGTGTCGCCGCCGGGCGGGAGTGGCTGTGGCTCAGGACGTCCTCGATCTTCGGGGGGCGTATGGCCGATGCGGCCTCCTGACGTGCGAGCTCGCGGTCGAGCGCCCGGTTGTCCCCACGGACCCGGGCGACCCAGGCCCGGCCTGCATCCGGGGTCATGTGGCACAGGCCGAGAACGTCGGGGTTGCGCGTGCACAGCGAGGGTTCGGCCACGGCGGGGCGGGGGCTCTGCCGCGCCGCGCCGCGGGTCAGGCCGATCGGTGCCCACGCCCGGCGGGCAGTGCGCCCACACGCCGGGCAGGCGCGTGATGTCGGCGGCGGGACCGGCACCCGGACCTCGAAGCGGCCGGCGCAGGTGGGGCACATGTAGTCGACGAGGATCGCCATGCACGCAGGAAAGCAGCGCGGCCCGGCGCAGTTCTGTGCCGATCTGGCACACGGCCGGGCACGTGTCCCGAAATCGCACACCATTGTCGTGTGCGCGGTCCCTACCGTCCCGGTTCCATGACCGAGTTCCTGAACGGGCATGGAGGAGCTCGTCGAGACGACGTCCGTCTCACTCGGCGGCCTGGTCCGAGCCGCGTCTGCGCGCCTGGGCGCGTCACCTCTGCACGCCGGCCGTACCCCGACATCGCACCACCGACGGAAGGAAGCGCCATGCCTGTCCACGCCACCTGCAAGCGGTTGTGGGCGCTCGACTCGCCGAGCTTCACCCTCGACGCGTCGACGCTGATGTACGGGCTCAGCGGGGAGCTGACGGTCCCGCTGCCCGCGTACCTCATCGAGCACCCGAAGGGGCTGGTCCTGTTCGACACGGGCCTGGTGCCCGAAGCCCACGACGACCCCGAGGCCGTCTACGGCGAGCTCGCGACCATGACCAAGCTCGCGGTGAAGCCCGAGCAGCGGCTCGACCGCCAGCTCGCGGCCCTGGGCTACAAGACCTCCGACGTCACCCACGTCATCGCCTCGCACAGCCACCTCGACCACACAGGCGGACTGTCGCTGTTCCCGCAGGCGAAGTTCTACGCGGGCGAGGGCGAGCTGCCGTTCGCGTTCTGGCCGACGAGCGTCGGTGCCGGCTTCTTCCGCACAGCGGACATCGAGGCCACCCGGCACTTCGACTGGAACTACATCCCGGGCGTCGACGTCGACCTGTTCGGTGACGGCAGTCTGACGGTGCTGTTCACCCCCGGCCATACGCCGGGGGAGCTGAGCCTGCTGGTCCGGCTGCCGTCGCGGACGTTCATCCTGACCGGGGACACGGCGCACCTGCGCGCCGCGTTCGAGCAGGAGGTCCATTTCCCGATCGACTCCGACACCGAGGACGCGGTCCGCAGCCTGCGCCGGCTCAAGCTGCTCCGCGACGCCGCCGACGCAACGGTATGGATCACCCACGACCCCGACGACTGGGCCGCATTCGGTCACGCCCCGCACTGCTACGAGTGACCGGGGCGCCGTGACGGCACAGTGACGACGGACGGCCGCCCCCATCGGGAGCGGCCGTCCGTCGACCCGGTCGGGATCACCCCATCGTCACCTGGACCCACGCGTCGCCGCCCCAGGGAGTCACGACGGTGCCGCTGCTCGCGGGGCCCTGCTGCTTGAAGTGTTCGGGAAGGTCGTCGCGCAGGTCCCAGGTCGCGTCGAGCCGGCCGAGGCCGACGCAGATCGCAGCGATCTGGCCGAGCTCGACGATCTCGCCCTCGCTGTAGTGCGCGCGCAGGTTGTCGTAGACCGCGTCGTCGATCGAGAGGTGATCGGTGGCGAGCCGGTCGGCGTAGTCCAGTGCGGCGCGGTCGGCGTCGGTCAGGTCGGGTGCTTCCTCGGGCTTCTCCAGGGAGCACACCAGCGCCTCGTCGACGCCGTCGAGGGTCGCGTGCCCGTAACGCATCGCCATGCAGCTGCGGCACTGGTTGTGGAATGCGATGCGCAGCCGGACCAGCTCGACCAGGCGGGGGGTGAGCGAGGTGTTCGTCATCCAGGCGCCGAAGAACGTGCCCAGGGTCTGGACCCGTTCCGGGCGGGTCGCCCTGGCGTGGATCTTCATCACGAGGGGCACGTCCTCGCCGATGAGAGGGGCGTACACCTCGGGCGTCGCAGGAGCGATCCGAGCCATGTTGTCTCCTCGTGGACCTCGTCGTCCGGATCGGTGGTTCCGGACCGATGCGTTCATCGTCGGTTCCGGGATGCTGGGCGGAGGTGTCCCAACTTCGGGCACCGCTATCGGGACACGAGCTCGAGCAGGCCGCCTCATGGGAGCCGGGAGCAGACCGAGAACCGGCCGGGGCCGGGCGCTCATCGCGCGAACCGGCGGGCGGTGTCACGGGCGCGACGCAGTCCGTCGGCAAACGGAAGGGCCCGGTGTTCGGTCGAGAGGATCTCCACACCCCAGGGGCCGTCGAAGCCCAGCGCGCGGAGTGCGTCGACGACCGCGGGGATGTCGATGTCGCCGTCGCCGCAGTACCTCCGGTTGTCGACGGTGTCGGTGAACAAGTCCGGTCCGCAAGGCTCGGCGTCGGCGTCGGTGAGCTCGACGGCCCACACCTGACCGGCCGGAACCGTCGCCACCAGCTCCTCGGGCGTCGTCCCCGCCCGGAGCACGTGCCAGAGGTCGACGAGTAGCCCGACGTTGTCGCGGTCGGCTCGTGTGACCAGCTCGGAGCCGCGCGGGACGGACTCGACCATCGCCACCACGGCCGGCTCCAGCACGACGCGCTGTCCCCGGGCGGCGGCCCGGTCGCCCAGCGCCGCGAGGGGCGCGACGAGCGGGGTGAGGTCATCGATCGGGGCGGCGAACGCGGTGCCGACCTTGACGAACGCCGCTCCGAGCTCGGCCGCCGCGTCGAGCAGGAGCTCCTCGGTCTCTCGCGATGCGGCCCCGGCTGTGCCGTCGCACCACCAGTCGCTGAGGAACTCGACCTCGACGTGACCGATTCCGGCCTCGTCGAGGCGGCGGCGCAGGTCGGCGAACCCGCCGTCGGCGCGAATGGCGGCCAGGTCGTCCTGGGTGAAGCCGACGCCGTACCAGCCCTGCTCGGCGAGGATCTCGAGCCGCTCGGCCAGGGGGATCGGGCTGACCCACCGCGCGTCACGGGGTGTCACGTCGCCGATCGCCGTCCACGAGGTCGCGACAAGTCTCGGTGCGGTCGTCATGAGGCCTCCTCGGCCTGGTCGAGTGCGGGTGACGGCTCGTCATGCGGGGATCGCAGGAGCTACCCGGCGCCGATCGGTAGGGCGATCGGGCGCGCGGCGCGATGGTCGCCGTGCCGCACCGCGCCGAAGTTGTCCCAGCTCGGGACACCTGTGAACGGGACGTGACAGGCACGTTGACAGGGCTGTGGCGGCGCTCATAATGTTTTCGGTCGACAGGCGACAGTCGCCCGTTGCGTTCCCGAGGAGTTCGAAATGCCTGCAGCAGCACCCGCGCCACCCGCGCCGGCGGTGGCACCCGCGTTCGACCACCGCCAGCTCGACGAGCTGATGGAACGGGCCGGGCTCGATGCGCTGCTGGCGACGTCGAAGCACAACGTGCAGTACCTGCTGGGTGGTCACCGCTACTTCTTCTTCGACTACATGGACGCCATCGGCATCAGCCGCTACCTGCCCGTCGTGGTGTATGTGCGCGGCCGTCCGGAGGCCACGGCCTACATCGGTAACGCGACCGAGGACTGGCAGCTGGAGAACCGCCCGCTGTGGGTCTCCGACGTCGAGCTGTCGAGCTGGGGCGCCGTCGACGCCATCGACCGGGCGCTCGCACACCTGCGACGGGTCCACCCCGGCGCGGTGACGGTCGGGATCGAGCCGTCGTTCCTCCCGGCGGATGCATACCTGCGGCTGTCCCGGGAGCCGGGCGTGACCGTCGGCGACGCGTACCTCGCCCTCGAGCGCCTGCGGGCGCGCAAGACCCCCGAGGAGCTCGCTCTCGTCGAGCAGGCGTCGGAGGCGATCGTCGAGTCGATGGTCGCGGTGTTCCGCAGCCACGGGCCGGGCACTACCAAGAACGAGCTGGTCGAGGCACTGCGGCGTGAGCAGACCGACCGCGGCCTGATCTTCGAGTACTGCCTCGCCAGCATGGGCACCAGCTTCAACCGTGGTGTGTCCGAGCAGGCATGGCGTCGTGGCGAGGTGCTCTGCCTCGACTCCGGCGGCAACCTCGGCGGCTACATCGGCGATGTGGCGCGGATGGCGGTGCTGGGGGAGCCCGACGGCGAGCTCCAGGACCTCCTCGGCTACATCGAGGAGGCGCAGCAGGCGGCACGCAGGCCGATCCGGCCCGGTGCCCGGGGTGAGGAGATCTTCGCCGCCGCCGACGAGGTCGTCCGTCGCAGCGAGTTCGCTGGCAGCACCTTCTTCGTGGCGCACGGGATGGGACTCGTCAGCCATGAGGCTCCCCGGCTGACCGCCTCGGGTCCCGTCCCCTATCCGAACGACCACGGAGATCTGCCACTCGAGCCCGGGATGGTGCTGTCGATCGAGACGACGTTGCTGCATCCCACGCGCGGGTTCATCAAGCTCGAGGACACCGTTGTCGTCTCCGACGGTGCGTACCGGGCCTTCGGTGACGGGGCCCGTGACTGGTCCGTCGTGGACGGCTGAACTGCAGCGGGCGTTGCGCCCGAGTCCGGGAGATGCATCAATTCCACAGAACGTGACGGGGCGCCCAGGGCGCACGCAGTCCTCGTTGCCGCGGCAGAGTCCGCGCCGACGGGTGCAGGTCGGTAGTCCAGAACTGCAGCTCGAGCACGCGGCGATGCCAGAGTCACCGCCGCCGCACTTGCCTTGCCGACGGGAGGCCAACGATGTCCACGACCTACGCTCGCCAACTCCGCGCTGCTCGTGACGAGTTCGTCGTGACGGGCCACGTACCCGAGCGCTACCGCGCTGCCGTTCGACCGGAGATCGCCGCCTCGTGGGCGCGGTCACGTAGCGGTGGTGTGTCCCCGGAGGAGGCGCACCTGCCGACGCTGCCGGAGGTCGACGAGAGATGCAAGCTGGCGACGGTGGCGCGGCCCGTCCTCGACCGGCTCGCCTCCGAGATCGACGAGCTGGGCGGCGCGGTGTTCCTGGCGAACGCGCAGGCGCAGCTCGTACGCAGCTGGATACCCGACGAGATGGTTCGGACCTCGCTGCGGCGGATCCTCGCCGAGCCCGGCGCCAGCTGCAACGAGGCGCACGTCGGCACGAACGGGATCGGGACCGCCCTCGCGGACGGACAGACCAAGATCATCGGGGGGCCGGAGCACTGGGGAGAACTCCATCAGGACATGACCTGCGTGGCGGCTCCGATCCTGCACCCCGTCACGCGACGGGCAGCGGGCGCGCTCAATGTCACGTTGATGGACCAGCGCATCCATCCCGCTCTGACCGCGCTGGTCCGCTGGGGGATCGAGGAGATCCGGCAAGGCCTGCTCGAGCAGACGGGCAGGGCGGAGCGACTCCTGTTCGAGCAGTTCATGGCCCGTCGGCGGAGCGACCGCCCGTCGCTGCTGCTCAGCCCGCGGCTGTGTATCGCAGACCCTGCGGCTGCGGCGCTGCTGCCCGATCTCGACGCGGCCGAGCTCTGGGACCAGGTCAACCGGTCTCGCTCGCCGGGCGGGGCGACCGAGCTCGAGCTCGCCGACGGGGCCGTGGTCCCGGTGAACGTGACGCCGGTCGAGGAGGGACTGCTGATCGAGGTCCGACGACAGGGACGGCCACCGCGGCGGCGCTCGGCAGCGCGTCCGCGGCCCAGTGCCGCCTTCGCGACGGCACTCGAGGCCGGCGCAGACGCCCTCGCAGCCGGCCTGCCGCTCCTGGTCGTCGGCGAACCCGGCGTCGGCAAGCTGTCGCTGGCACGGCGGCTCACCAGTGCGGATCCGGATCTCGATCCACTCGTCGTCATCGACTGCCGCGCCCATCTCGACCATCCCGAGCGACTCGTCGAGGACGTGCGAACCACGGGCAGCGGCGCCCGGGTGCTCGTCCTGCGCCATCTCGACAAGATCGGCGTCCACGCGGCGAAGCTCCTCGCGCCGGTCCTCGAGGTGTTCACGGCGGGCGCCCACCCGCCCCAGCTGATCGCGACGATGACCGCCCGCGGGCGCCAGGGCGACGCCGCGCAGGTGGTGTTCGAGCGCTTCGCGACGGTCACGGTCGAGGTGCCACCGTTGCGTGACCGGGTAGCCGATCTGCCCTCGCTGGTGTCGGCCCTGACCGCCGGGCACGACCGGCGAGCCCGCTGGAGCCCGGAGGCACTCGAGGTCCTGGGCCGGCGCAACTGGCCCGGGAACGTGCGCGAGCTGGAGAACGTCGTGCAGCGGACGTTGAGCAACAGCGGTGGCCTGGTCCGGGTCGCCGACCTGCCGCTCGACGTCCGTCAGGAAGCCGGGCGTCGCAGCTTCACCAGGATGGAGCGAGCCGAGCGCGACGCCATCATGGCGGCGCTGGAGAACTCGCGGGGGAACAAGGTCATTGCTGCTGAGGAGCTCGGCATCTCCCGGTCGAGTCTGTACCGCAAGATCGAGAGATACGGCCTCGCCGACGCAGGCCAGGTCGAGGTGCGGCTCCGCAGCTGAATCCCCGAGCTCGTCTGCACGCAGTCGCCTGTCGACTGAATGATAGGTTCCGGTGGCGATCAGTGCGCTGCGAGGAGGCGAGTCATGTCCGTGTCCGTCCCGCCGTGGGAGTCGCTCGACATGAGTGGGCGGGCACCCAGGAAGGCCCCGTCACTTGCCGACCAGGCCTACGAGGCGCTCAAGCAGTGGGTCGTGGACGGCGACCTGCCGGCAGGGGTACCGCTGAGCGAGAACGACCTGGCGCGCCGGTTCGCGATCAGCCGCTCGCCGCTTCGTGAGGCGGTGCGGCGGCTGCAGGACGAGGGGCTGCTCGAACCCTCGGGGCCGCGTGGGTTCAGCGTCCCGCCGCTGAGTGTCGAGCTCGTACGCGATGTCTACGGAGTGCGCCGCGCCCTGGAGACGGCCGCCGCCGAGACCGCTGTCTCGATCCCGCCGGAGGAGATCGTGCGCATGCGTGCGCGGCTGGACGACCAGGTCGCGCGGGCCAGGCAGGGCGACTTCGCGCCGTTCAACAACAACGACTTCGCCTTCCACGACCTCTTCGTGGCCCACTGCGGCAACCGGCTGCTGATCAACAGTCTCGACCGCCTCCGGGGGAACCTGAAGCGCATCATCACCTACGCGGGACAGTTCGAGGCGCACACCCTCGAGTCCTGCGAGGAGCATCTCGCGATCATGGGTGCGATGGAGTCGGGCGATACCGCCGAACTGCGCCACACGGTCGACGTCCACATCCGCGGCGTCACGGAGAGGCTGGTCGCGACGTTCGAGGCCGACCGGGGCTGAGCCATCGTGTCGCGACGTGTCGTCGTTGCCGGCTGCACCCGGATGTGCCGCGCCCGGCGCCGCGGAACAGACCGGCTCGCGGCCGGCGTCCGTCGCAGGTGCTGTGACGACTGCCGAGGGCCCCGGACGCGGCGACGCCGCGTCCGGGGCCCTGTCGGCCGTGCCGATCCGATCGTTCGCTACTTGATCAGCGCACCGAGGTCGACCGACATCCGCAGGCCGGTGATGTAGCGGGACTCGTCGGACGCGAGGAACAGCACCGCATTGCTGATGTCGGTGACGTCGAGCCACGGGACCGCATGCTTCCACGGCTTGGACGGATCCCAGAGCAGGTTCATCGTCGAGGACGCCTCACCGAACTCCTCCCGGCTGGGGGAGTGGTCGAGGTCGGGCCGGAACATCCGCTTGAGGGGCTCGTTCTTGAAGTTGATGTCCGTGTCGACGGTCGCCGGGTGGATCGTGTTGACCCGGATCCCGTGCTCGGCGACCTCGGCCGCGAGGGACTGCGAGAGACCGACGACGGCGAACTTGGCCGCGCTGTACGCCGCAAGGTTCGGCATCGCCTTCAGGCCGAGCAGCGAGCTGGTGATGATGATCGAGCCGCCGTTGCCGGCCGCGATCATCCGAGGGACGACCGGACGGACCGTCGCCCAGACACCCTTGGTCACCACGTCGACGTGGGCATCCCACATCTCCTCGGTGATCTCCCAGGTCCGCGGACCGACCTGGCAGATTCCGGCGTTCGCGCACACGATGTCGACGTGGCCGAACTCCTCGTAGGCCTCGTCGACGACGGCCTGCATCGCGGCGACATCGCGGACGTCCGCGGTACGGGCGAGAATCCTGCGGTCCTGGTCCTCGACGAGCGCGACGGTCTCGTCGAGCTCCGACTTCGTCCCGAGGGGATACCCGAGGCCGTCGATGTCGTCGCAGAGGTCGATCGCGACGATGTCGGCACCTTCGCGCGCCAGCAGCCGGGCGTGCGAGCGGCCCTGGCCACGTGCCGCGCCCGTGATCAGCGCGACCTTGCCCTCCAGCCTGCCCACGTCAGATCTCCCACGGGGTGGTGACCTGCAGGACGGCCTCCTGCAGCGAGTCGCCCCGCAGATGGAAACCCGACTTGAAGTCGGCGTCGTGGAGCAGGGCGAAGAACTGCTTCGAGTTCGGGTAGCGGACGATCCACACGGCGTCCCAGGACTGCCCGTCCTCGGCGACCATGACGTGTCCTCCCTTCCCGAGATAGACGAACTCCACCCCGAAGCGGGGACCGTGCACCTTGCAGTGCCGGACGTAGTCCTCGTAGGTCTTCTCGCCGCCCTCGGTGAACCTGAGCAGGTTCATCAGGATGATGGGCTGGTCCTGGGGGAGGTCAAGAAGCGCGTTGATCGCGTCCTGTTCCGGATCGATGGCCATGAACGTTTCCTCTCGGGTTTCGCGGGTCCGAACGTCTGACGAGCGGGATCGGTCGTGACGGACGTTAGGAAGGGTCGTCGGGGCGCTGTTGTCCCGCGGTGGGACAGGCTCAGCCGGGAATCTCGAGAACGAGCTTGCCCGTGGTTCGGCCGGCCTCGCCCTGACGATGTGCGTCGCCCGCCGAGGCGAGCGGGAAGGTCGAGTCGACGACGACCTGAAGCTTCTTCTCGTCGACGAGAGCGGCGAGCTCGCAGAGCCCGGTGCGGTCGGGCTCGACGAGCATCCAGGTCACGGTGACGCCGTCGCGGCTGGGCATCAGCGACGAGTCGAACCCGGGAGGCGGGATGATGCTCACGAGGATGCCGCCCGTGCGCAAGGTGCGCAGCGAACGTTCGGTGACGTCTCCGCCGAGGGTGTCGAGTACGACGTCGACGTCGGACACGACATCGGCGAAGTCCTGGGTCCGGTGGTCGACGAGCTCGTCGGCACCCAGCCCGCGCAGGAGGTCGTGCTTGGCCGCGCTGGCCGTACCGATCACGTACGCGCCGCGCGCCTTCGCGATCTGGACCGCGAGGTGACCGACACCCCCGGCCGCGGCGTGGACGAGCACGCGCTGGCCGCTCGCGACGGCGGCGGTGTCGACGAGTGCCTGCCAGGCGGTGAGGCCCGCGAGCGGCAGCGCTGCGCCGTGAACGGCGTCGAGGCTGTCCGGGCGCGTGGTGAAGTGCCGGGCCGGGCCGGTCACGAACTCGGCATAGGCCCCGGCCGGGCGGGGGAAGCGCGGCATCCCGATGACCTTGTCCCCGGGCGCGAAGATCGTCACGCCGGGCCCGACCGCCTCGACGGTGCCGGAGACGTCGAAGCCGAGGGTGAACGGCGGCTTCTCGTCGTGGTAGAAGTAGCCACGACCCCGGGTCTTCCAGTCGGTCGGGTTGATCCCCGCCGCCTCCACCCGCACGAGTATCTCCGTGGGCCCGGCCACCGGTCGTTCCTGGTCGACGAGTGTCAACACCTCGGGTCCGCCTGCGCGGTTCTGGCTCATCGCTCTCATCGTCCTGCTCACGCGCATCTCCATGTCACGATTGGTGCGCCGACCGGGCGACGGTCGGCTGTCGACCGGACCGTAGAAGCGTGCTCTCCGGGGTGTCAACGTGCAGGAACGTCCCGTCCCAACTTGGGACAACCCCGCTCCGGGGGCTGTCTGCCAGCGTTGCCGACGTGAAGCCACCACCGTTCAGCTACCACCGCGGCCGCACCGTCGAGCATGCCGCGGAGCTGCTGCGCGAACTCGGGCCGAGTGCCCGGCTGCTCGCCGGCGGCCAGTCCCTGCTGCCGATGCTCAACCTGCGGCTCGCCGAGCCGGCGCACCTCGTCGACCTCGGTTCCGCCCCTGGACTCGACGCCATCCGCCGCGACGGTGACCTGCTGGTCGTCGGCGCCACGGCGCGGCAGGCCGCGGTGGAGAACTCCGCCGACGTCCGCTCGCTCGTGCCGCTGCTCGCCGAAGCCGTCGAGCATGTGGCCCACCCGCCCATCCGGCACCGCGGGACGGTCGTCGGCAGCATCGCGCACGCGTCAGCCGTTGCCGAGCTGCCCTGCGCAGCGCTCGCGCTGGATGCGCAGCTGACGTTGCTCAGCGCCGATGGCGTTCGGACGGTCGGGGCCGAGGACTTCTTCACGGGCGCCTTCACGACATCGGCTCGTGCCGACGAGATCGTCGCCCAGGTCGCCTTCCCGGTGACAGGGCCCGGTACCGGGCAGGCGTGGTCGGAGTTCAGTCTGCGGCGCGGCAACTTCCCGGTCGCCGGCGCCGGCGTGAGCATCACCGTCGCCGACGGCGAGATCGTCGACGTCGCGATCGCGATCTGCGGTGTGTCGGACCGACCTGTCCGTGCTCGTGCCGCCGAGGCGGCGCTCCTCGGATCCCGGCCCGATCCGGAGACCGTCGCCGCTGCTGCCGCCGCCTCCGTCGCGGAGCTCACCCCACGTGGCGCCGGGGACCTCGCCGCACACATCCTGCCGGTCGTCGCGGCGCCCGTTCCGGCTTGGGGGTATCGCGCATCTGTCGCGAAGTCCCAGGTCCGCCGAGCCGTGACGACCGCCCTGACCCGCGCCGGAGGCGTCCGATGACCGCGACCCACGAACCGGCGACGGGTGTCGACGAGATCGACACCGATCCCGCCGCGCTGCACCCGATCACGATCACCGTCAACGGAACGACGCACCGGCTGGCTGTGGAGGGTCGGCGGCTGCTCGTCGACGTGCTGCGTCAGGACCTGCGGCTGACCGGTACCCACACCGGTTGTGACCAGGGCGTCTGTGGGGTCTGTACGGTGCGGCTCGACGGCGCGACGGTGCGCTCGTGCATCACGCTCGCCGTGCAGGCCGACGGCGCCGACGTCCGGACCATCGAGGGCGTCGCTCCCGACACCCGGACGCTGCACCCCGTTCAGCAGGCGTTCTGGGAGAAGCAGGGCCTGCAGTGCGGGTTCTGTACTCCAGGGATGGTGTTGCGTGTCCAGGAGATCCTGGAGCAGAACCCCTGTCCGACCCGGGCGCAGGTCCGGGAAGGCATCTCCAGCAACCTGTGCCGCTGCACCGGCTACCAGTTCATCGTCGACGCCGCGGTCGAGGCGGCCGAGCGGATGGCGGAGGGCTCCTGATGACCCGGACCACTGACAACCAGGCCGACGTGCCGGCGCCGACGGCCCCGCACAAGGACATGAAGTGGATCGGCAGGTCCGTGAAGCGGGTCGAGGACCCCAAGCTGCTCCGCGGACTCGGTCGCTACATCGACGACGTCGTGCTGCCGGGGATGCTGCACGCGGTCGTGCTGCGCAGCCCGCACGCGCATGCGCGGATCGTCTCCGTCGACGCCGAGCGGGCCCGTCGGGCACCCGGCGTCGTCGCGGTCCTGACCGGGCCCGAGGCCGCCGAGCAGTTCGGCCCGCTGCCCGACTCCGGGCCCGCCCCCGACAAGCACGTCTGGCGGGTGCTGGCCGCCGACAAGGTTCACTACGTCGGCGAGGGCGTCGCGGTCGTCGTCGCGGAGAACCGCTACCAGGCCGAGGACGCCCGCGCGCTCATCGACGTCACCTACGACGTCCTCGATCCGATCGTCGACCCGATCGCCGCGGCCGAGGACACCGGCAATCTCGTCCACGAGGCCCTGGGTACGAACGTCGCCTACGAGCGGACGTTCACGTTCGGCGAGGTCGCCCGCGACTTCGCCGACGCCGATCTCGTCGTGCGGGACCGGCTTCGCTGGGGCCGTCAGACCGCGCACCCGCTCGACACCACGGCTGCGATCGGCGACTACGACGCGGGCACCGGCGAGATGGTGGTGCACACCAACAGCATCAGTATGACCTGGCTGGCATTCGGCGCGGCCGTCGCACTCGGTATCCCCAGCAACAAGCTCGACCTGCGGCCCTACATCTCCGGCGGCAGCTTCGGCTCCAAGCAGTTCTGCTGGCGATCGACGGTCACCGCGGCCATGATGTCCAAGATCACCGGGCGTCCCGTCAAGTATGTCGAAGACCGGCTCGACTACCAGCTCAACGGAGACCAGCACGGGTCCGACCGCTACTACGACGTCGAGCTCGCGCTGATGCGCGACGGTACGTTCCGTAGCCTGAAGATCGACTGTGTGGACGACTACGGTGCCTACATCCAGTTCGGGGTCGGATCGCACGGCAACGCGCTCGCCCAGGTGACGGGGCCCTACCGCATCACCAGCACGGAGTACCGCGTGCGTGCGGTCCTGACGAACAAGACGCAGCAGGGCGCCTATCGCGGCTTCGGTGCCGATGCCGGGAACTGGGCCCTCGAGCGCATCGTCGACAAGGCGGCCGCGGAACTCGATCTCGACCCGGCCGACATCCGGCGTCGCAACCTGATCCCGCCGGACGCGTTCCCGTACCACATTCCGAGCGGCAACATGTACGACTCGGGCAACTACGAGCCCGTGCTCGACCACGCCTTGCAGCGGTTCGACTACGACGGCTGGCGCCGCAAGCAGGAGGCGATGCGCGCCGAGGGCCGCAAGATCGGCATCGGCGTCGTCACCGCGAACGAGCGCAGCGTCTACGGTGCCACCGAGTT
Source organism: Pseudonocardia sulfidoxydans NBRC 16205 (assembly GCF_007989085.1). Classification (GTDB taxonomy): domain Bacteria; phylum Actinomycetota; class Actinomycetes; order Mycobacteriales; family Pseudonocardiaceae; genus Pseudonocardia; species Pseudonocardia sulfidoxydans. The sequence continues at coordinate 35,078 of NZ_BJVJ01000007.1, read as the reverse complement.
CTGGTTCTGGTTCGACGACAAGGATGTGCCGGTCAAGACCACCTCGACGCCGGAGGGTGTGTCGATGACGGTGGACACCGTCGGCGCCGTCACCGTGACGCTGTACTCGACCCCGTTCTGGGGCAACAGTTCCGACACGGTGGCGGCGATGATCGCCGCCGAGGAGTTCGACGTCGACCCGGCCGATGTCAGCGTCGTGCACCACGGCACCAAGGGCGGGCTGCCCGCGGCGGGGCCCGGAGGAAGCCGGCTCACCGTGATGCTCGCGGGCGCGATCACCGGGGCCTCGAAGAAGATCAAGGACAAGCTCCGGCGGATCGCCGCGCACGACATGGAGGTCGACGAAGCCGATCTCGAGTGGGTCGACGGCGGCTACCAGGTCCGTGGCGCCACGGACTCGCGGCGCGGTATCGCGGACCTTGCGATGCTCGCCTACCTGGTCAAGACAGCCCTGCCGGACGGCGAGGAGAGCGGTCTCGCGGCCGACTTCGTCTACGACCACCCCCACCTGACGATGCCGAAGCCCGACCGCAGCGACCTCGGGTCGTTCTATCCGTGTGTCGGGCACGCGTGTCACCTGGTCGCCGTGGAGGTCGACGAGGAGACCGGCTCGGTCGACATCCTCGACTATGTCGCCGTCCACGACTCGGGCACGTTGGTCAACCCGCGGTCCTACGACGGACAGATTGTCGGTGGCACCGCCCAGGGCATCGGGACCGCGCTGGCGGAGGAGATGACCTACGACGCGGGTGGCAACCCGCTGGTCGGCACGTTCTGGGACTACCTGATCCCGACGGCGCTCGACGTGCCCGAGGTGAACTTCGGCCACGAGGAGACCCCGTCGCCGATCACCGCCCACGGGATCAAGGGTGGCGGTGAGGCGGGGCGGCTGATGGCCCCCGGGGCTCTCTCCGCCGCCATCGACGATGCGCTGCGCGACCACGGTGTGCGCGTGACCGAGCTGCCCGCCACCCCCGAGCGGATCGTCGGCTGGCTGCAGGGTCAAGGGGGCTGAGATGGGGCGTCTGGACGGCAAGGTCGCCCTTGTCACCGGCGCCGGCCGGGTCCCCGGTCGGGCGCTGGCCGCGCAGTTGGTACGGGACGGGGCCGCACTGATCCTGGTCGATCACGATGACGACGCCCCGTCGGGGGCGGTCGACCTGATCTCGACGCGGGCGGTCGTGCAGGCGCTGGGTGGACGGGTCGTCGTCCATGACGTCGACGTCGTCGACAAACCGCTTCTCACGGCCGCGGTGTCGACGAGCGTCCGGCGGTTCGGCGGGCTCGACGCCGTCGTCGTCGGTCCTGTCGTCACAGCACCGTGCTCGGTCGAGGCAACCACGGACGAGGCGTGGTGCGACGCCCTCGACCGGGTCCTGACCGGAGCGTGGAACGTCTGCCGCGCAACGCTGCCGCACCTGGTCGACGGCGGATCCCTCACCGTCGTGGGCACCGCCGCCGGTCTGCGCGGCTACGCACATCTGGCGCACCAGGCGGCAGCCGAGCACGGCGTCGTCGGACTGGTGCGTTCGTTGGCCCACGAGCTCGCCCCGCGGTCGATCCGCGTCAACACCGTCCATCCCGTCGCCGACGCCGGTGCGACACCGGCGGGGGGTCTCGTCGGCAACCTCGTCTTCGATCCGGAGGCGAAGGTCCCACCCCGGTTCGCGGAGGCGGGAGACGTGTCCGAGACGGTTGCGTATCTGGCGTCCGACGATGCGCGCCTGCTCACCGGTCTCACCGTGCCCGTCACGGCCGGGTTGGTGCCGCGATGAGTACCGCGGTGGAGCCGGACGGGCACGTCGCCGGCGCCGAGGAGCCGACGGTGCGCCGTGCCTCGCGGGCACGCCGCGACGCGGTTGCCGGCTGCGTCGTGGGCCGCGAACGGGAGCTGGACCTCGTCCTCGCCGCCGTGTCGGCCGGACGCGACATCCTGCTCGAGGGCCCCCCGGGTACCTCCAAGTCGACGATGCTGCGGGCGATCAGCCAGAACTGGGGTGTGCCGTTCTTCCTCGTCGAGGGCAATGGCGAGCTGACCCCGGCCCGGCTCGTGGGCCACCACAATCCCGCCCGGGTGCTGCGCGAGGACTACTCCGACGACAACTTCGTGCCCGGCCCCCTGGTGCAGGCGATGCAGGCCGGCGGGTTCCTCTACATCGAGGAGCTCAACCGGGCGCCCGAGGACACCCTCAACGTCCTGCTGGCCGCGATGGCCGAGCGTGAGGTCGTCGTCCCGCGGGCCGGCACGGTCCGGGCGTTGCCGAGTTTCCGGCTCCTGGCGTCGATGAACCCGTTCGACAACATCGGGACGGCCCGCATCTCCGACAGCGTCTACGACCGCTGGTGCCGCCTGGTCGTCGACTACCAGGACGACACCGAGGAGCGGGCGATCGTGTCCACCCGCACCGGTTGCTCCGACGACATGCTCGTGGCCGACGCCGTGGCCATCACCCGGGCGACGCGGGCGCACCCGGAGCTGCGCCGCGGCTCGAGCGTGCGCGGCGCGATCGACCTCGTCGCGATCGCGGTCGAGCTCGAGACCCTGGAGACACCGGCGGACCGGAACCGGATCGTGCTCGATGCGGCGCTGCTCGCGCTGTCGGCGCGCATCGCGGTCGACGAGACCTCCGAGGCCACCCCGGAGCGGGTGATCACCGAGATCTGGGAGAACCATTTTTTCTCGCACCCCGGCGTGCGGCGCCGGGACCGCACGGCCTGACCCTCGACAACACGATCGAGCCGGCCGGCGAACCCGACCGCCCGGGCGGCTCACCTCGTCGTCGCGCGAAGCGACTCGCCGAGGCGCCGGCACTGTTCCAGGACGGTGGCGGGACCGTGCTGGTCGTCGAGCTCGCCGATGACCGCGCCGACGGGAGCGACGGGCGGCCGGCCGGCGGTCAGGGTGTCCAGGTCACCACCCAGCGTGCCCGTTGCCGCGATCTCGACGAGCTGCTCGAGGAGGTACCCGCCGACCGTGAGGTCGCCGCGATGGCCCGTCGCATCGCCCGCAGCCTCACCCTCCGGCGGCGGCCTCGGGTGCGGCGCGGCGAGCGCGGCGGAGGTCGCGGCCAACCGCTGCCCTACCGCTACCGCTCCGACGACATCGACATCGACCGCACGCTGGATGTGCTGGCCGAACATCCCCGACCCGATGACACTGAGATCATCGTCCGCGAGCGGGTCCGCTCGCGCCGTGCCGTGGTACTGGTCGCCGACGTGTCGGGGTCGATGCGCGGGGAGAAGGCACGCATCGCGGCTGCGGCGATCGCCGCGTTGTCGGCCGACCTGACCGGGGCGGGCAGCGACGACCAGCTCGCACTCGTCGCGTTCTGGTCCGACGCCGCACTGGTGAAGTCTTTCGGCACCCCGCTCCCGGTGACCCGGATGCTCGACCGGCTGCTGTGCATCCCCGCGCGCGGGCTGACCAACGTGTCGTTTGGTCTGGAGGTCGCGCGGGCCGAGCTCGCCCGCTCGCCGCTGCGGAAGCGCTCGATCGTCCTGCTCTCCGACGTCGTGCACAACGCCGGCGCGGACCCGCGAGGCGTCGCCGCCCGATGCGAGGAACTGCACGTCGTGCTCGAGTCCGACGGCGAACACGACGCCGTGCTGGCCGCCGACCTCGCCCGCCTCGGCCATGGCCGCCTCGCCTCGGTGACCGGCCACCGCGACGTCGCCCCGGCGCTCAACCGCCTGCTCTCCCATTGAGGCGTGTCACATTCCGGGACACCACCCGAACAATCGGCCGCCTTACCGTCAGGTCGTTCCGCGGGCCGGCGCACCTCGGCGCCTTCGCCCATTCCGACGTGACGGGAGCGACAAATCGTGAATCGGGTCGAAGGAAAGGTCGCGCTCATCACCGGCGCGGCCCGGGGGCAGGGGCGGGCGCATGCGAAAAGGCTGGCCGAGGAAGGTGCCGACATCGTCGCCGTCGACATCTGCGCCGACATCGAGAATCTCGGCTATCCACTGGGCAGCCTCGACGAGCTCGCCGAGACCGTCCGTCTCGTGGAGAACGAGGACCGGCGGATCCTCGCCCGGCGCGTCGACGTGCGTGACGGCGCAGGCATGCAGGCCGTCGTCGACGAGGCCTGCGCGGAGTTCGGCGGCATCGACATCGTGTGTGCCAACGCCGGGATCATCGACTCGGTCCCCAAGACCTGGGAGATCACCGAGGAGATGTGGGACGCCCAGCTCGACGTCATGCTCAAGGGTGTCTGGCACACGGTGAAGGCGGTGGTTCCGACGATGATCGCCGCAGGTCGTGGCGGTTCGATCATCATCACCAGCTCGTTGGTCGGGCTCAAGGGGACCCCGCACACCGCGGCGTACTCCGCGGCCAAGGCGGGTGACGTCGGGTTGGCCCAGTCATTGGCCGCGGAGGTGGCCGAGTACGGCATCCGGGTCAACACGGTGCATCCGACGGCAGTCGACACCGACATCCTGCAGCGCAACGAGCCGATGCAGAAGCTGTTCCGTGCGGATCTCGGTGGCCGGGTCCCGACCCGTGAGGAGTTCGCGGAGGCGTGCGCGCCGATGAATCTCCTTCCCATTCCGTGGATCGAGGCGCGCGACGTCAGCAACGCTGTGCTGTTCCTCGCCTCCGATGAGTCGCGGTATGTCACCGGCTTGCGGATGTCGGTCGATGCGGGCGCGCTGATCAAATAGTGATCCGTGTCCCAGGGCGGGACACCACCGGGAGATTCCTCTCGGCGACCATTTCTGTATCTGTTCGGTAATCGCTCTGCACTGCTGGCCATTTCCCCTGCCTCCCCGGTAACCCGAGGAGGCGAGTCCTGAATGGAGGTCGGTGATGCGCTTCCTCGCCTCATCGTCGCGCGTGCGGATCATCACCGCATCGCTGGCGGCCGCAGCGGCCGTCGTCGTCGCCGGATGTGCCCCGGCACCGAGTCCGGAGTCCGGGGGTGGGTCGGCGGTGGCGGCGGGTGCCGACAGCGCCGCGCCGTCCGCGCCGGGGGACATCACGCCGTACTGCCCGTCGGAACCGACGAAGATCGTGTTCGTCAAGTCGGCCGGCGGCCAGGTGTGGGCGGCCATCGCGAACGCCGAGTTCGAGGCCGAGGCGGCCAAGTGCCCGAACATCCAGGCCAGCTGGTACAACGGCACCTCAGGTGTCCAGGGCGCCATCGCGGCCACCAATGCCGCCGTGGCGCAGGGCGCCAAGGCGCTCGTCGTGATCGCCGATTTCGGCGCGGCTCAGCTCCCGTCGCTGCGCAAGGCCGTCGAGGCCGGCGTGACCGTCGTGACGACGGTCAGCGACGGTGGCGCCCAGAAGGGCACCGACGTCAGCGACTCGCTGCTCTGGGACGTGAACTCCATCGGTGAGAACCAGGCGAAGTGGCTCGCCGAGCATGTCAAGACGGGCAAGGTCGCCTTTCTCGGCGGCCAGCCGGGGGCGCCGTCCACCCAGACGACCTTCGATGCGTTCAAGGCGGCGCTCAGCACGTACGCGCCAGGCATCCAGCTCGTCCCCGACACCTGGGTCCCCACGAACTGGGACAGCGCGCAGAAGCGTCGTGCCGTCGCCGGCCTGATCGCGCAGAACGGTGACTACGCCGCGCTCGTCAGTGACTACGGTGCCTCCGACATCGGGGCGGTGCAGGCGATCCTCGACGCCAAGGCGACGATGCCCGCGTTCCTCAACATCGGTTCCTCGCAGGGCTTCGTCTGCACCGCGAAGCAGAACAACATCCAGTGGCTGGGTCAGGACGGATCCACCCGCATGACCGCCTCCGCGCTGCGGATCGCCCTGGCCGACATGCAGGACAGGCCCAGTGCGGAGCCGAACCCCTACATCCTGTTCACCTACGCCGACACAGCCGCGGGCAAGATGCCCGACTGCGACCCGTCGGTCTCACCCGACGCCGACCTGTCCTCGAGCCTGTCGGTGGCCGATCTGAAGAAGGTCCTCGGTGGCTGACGACATCATCGCCGATCTGCAGCCGGCGCTGCGGATCGACCACGTGACGAAGACGTTCCCCGGTGTGGTCGCCCTCGACGACGTCGACCTGACGGTCCGTGCGGGCGAGGTCCACGGGATCGTCGGGGAGAACGGCGCCGGGAAGTCGACGCTCATGGCGGTGGCGTCCGGGGCCCTGGTGCCGGAGGCCGGTTCCGTCTCGGTCGGCGGGCAGCCGCTGCGCGCCGGTTCCACCCACGATGCGCAGGAGCTGGGCGTGGCGATCGTGTTGCAGGAGCCGGCCCTGCTGCCCGACCTCACCGTTGCGGAGAACATGTATCTCGGGCAGCCGCCGACGGCGCGTCCGCCGATCGGGCAGCTTCGGGCGTGGAGCCGGGACCGCTTGTGTGAATGGAGCGACGACGTCGGCATCGACCCGGACACGCGGATCGAGGAGCTCGAGCCCGAACAGCGGTTCATCGTCGACATCGTGCGAGCGCTCGCGCGACGGCCGGCAGTGCTCGTGCTCGACGAACCGACCGAGCACCTCGCCGGTGAGGACGTCGAGCGACTGTTCGCGGCGGTGCGGGAGCGGGTGCGCGACGGGGGCGCGGTCGTCTACATCTCGCACCGGATCCGGGAGGTCAAGCAGATCGCCGACCGGATCAGCGTGCTGCGGGACGGCTGTCATCGTGGCACCTTCGATGCGGCGACGCTGTCCGAACGCGACATCGTCGACCTCATCGTCGGCCGCCGGCTCGATGCGGTCTTCCCGGACAAGCCCGCGCTCGTCGACGACGTCGCGCCCGTCCTGAGTGTCACGTCCGCGCGTGGGCGCGGTTTCGAGGACCTGACCTTCACCGTCCGCCCGGGCGAGATCGTCGGCTTCGCCGGGATCGAAGGGAACGGCCAGCGGGATGCCTTGCGCGCGTTGGCCGGGCTCGGGCACCGCAGCGGGTCGGTCGAGGTCGACGGGACGCCGGTGCGGCGGAAGTCGTCGGCCGTGGCCTACCTGACCGGTGACCGGCACCGGGAGGGGGTCTTCCCCGGCCTGACCGTGCGGGAGACGATCGGTCTGCGGAACCTGGACAAGTTCAGCACGCTCGGCGTGGTCGAGCCGCGCCGTGAGCGCGAGTTCGCCCGCACGGCGGTGGCCGAGCTCGCGGTGAAGACCCCGACCATCGAGACGCCGATCGAGTCCCTGTCGGGCGGCAACCAGCAGAAGGCCCTCCTCGCGGGGGTGCTGCGCCGTGACCCACGGGTGCTGCTGATCGACGAGCCGACCCAGGGCGTCGACGTCGGGGCCAAGTCGGAGATCTACGATCTGTTGCGCGACAGCGCCCGTGACCGGGGCATGGGCGTCGTCGTGGTCTCCTCGGACGGCATCGAGCTCGCCGGGCTGTGCGACCGCATCCTCATCTTCTCCCGCGGTCATGTCGTGGAGCAGCTCGCCGGTGACGAGGTGACCGAGGCCCGGATCACCGGTGCCGCGCTGACGGCGACGACGCACCGGGACAAGGCGGACCGACGTGCCGGAGCGGCGGTCCGGTGGTTCGCCGGGGACACGGCACCGATCGCGATGGTGGGGTTGGCGGTGCTGGCGCTCGGGCTCTGGACGTCGCTGTCGAGCGCCTTCTACCTCACGACGCCGAGCATCGCCGGGCTCCTCGCACTCGTCGCCGTCCTGGGATTCGTGGCGCTCGGCCAGACCGTCGCGCTGACCATCGGGGCGGTCGACCTGTCGGTGGGACCGCTGATGGGCTTCGTGGTGGTGGTGGAGTCGTTCTTCCTCACGGCCGAGTCGATGCCGCTCGACAGGGTGCTGGGCTGGGTACTGCTGTTCGGCGTGCCGTTGCTGGTCGGTTTCGTGAACTGGGCTCTCGTCGACGTCGTGAAGATGAATGCGATCGTCGCGACGCTGATCACCTTCATCGCGCTCCAGGCGCTGTCGCTGGTGCTGCGGCCCCAGCCGGGCGGGCTGTTCGACAGTCGGATCACCGACGCGTTGACGTTCACGCTCGGTCCGATCCCGGTCGCGTTCCTGGCACTGCTCGTCGTCGCCGGCGGACTGCAGTTCTGGCTGCGGCGCAGCCGCACCGGCATCGCACTGCGATCGGTCGGCTCACAGCCCGACGCGGCCCGGCTCAACGGGCTCAGCGCTCCACGCGTCCGCCTCGTCGGTTTCCTGCTGTGCAGCCTTCTGGCGGGGCTCGCAGCACTGTTCCTCCTGGCCCAGGTCGGGTCAGGTGATCCGACCTCGGGCATCGACTACACGCTGACCAGCATCTCGGCCGCGGTGATCGGCGGGGCCAGCATCTTCGGCGGCCGGGGGTCCTTCATCGGCACCGTCGCGGCCGCGTTCCTCGTGACCCAGGCGATCGGGGCGGTGACCTTCCTCGGCCTCGACGCCGCGTGGTCGTCGTACCTGCCCGGGGCGATGACGCTGATCGCGGTGGCCGTCTACTCGCGCACCCGGCACCTCGCACGCACACACTGACTCGGAGACGTCGATGAGCAACTCGTTGAGCGACCCGGAGCAGGTCGCCACCGTCGACCCGGACGTGAGGCCACCGCAGCGCAGACCCCGGGCCGCGGGCCCCTACACCGGCATCGTCCTGGCGACGTGTGCGCTGTTCGTCCTGAGCGCCATCATCGTGCCGAAGTCGCTGTCGGCGCAGTCGCTGGGGGCGATGCTGCCGTTCTGGGCGATCCTCGCGATCATGTCCGTGGGCCAGACCCTGGTCATCCAGCAACGTGGGATCGACCTCTCCATCCCCGGTGTGGTCAGCCTGACCGCCATGGGTTTCGTGGTGTTCGTCGACCGCAACGACACCTCGGTGTTCCTCGGGCTCGTCGTCGTGGCCGCGACCGCCGTCGTCATCGGCCTGGTCAACGGACTGATCATCACCAAGATCAATGTGACTCCGCTGATCACGACTCTGGCGCTCAACGCGCTGCTGGTCGGCGCGATGTTCAGCTACACCAAGGGTGTCGGGTCGGCAGCGCCGTCGAGCCTGCAGGCCTTCGCGGCCTCGAGCTTTCTCGGCCTGTCGACGCTGGTGTGGCTCGCGATCGGGACCGTTCTGCTCGTGGGCTTCGTGCTGCGACAGACGGCGGTGGGCCGGCGGTTCGTCGCCGTCGGGTCGAACCCCGACGCGGCGCGGGCCATCGGTGTCCGTGTCGACGTCTACATCGTCGGTGCGTACATCGCGGCGGCGCTGCTGTTCGCACTCGCCGCGGTGCTGCTCGCCGGCTACGCACAGAACCCTGCCCCGACCATGGGCAACTCCTACCTCTTCCAGACCGTGATGGCGGTGGTCATCGGCGGTACGAGCCTCGCCGGTGGACGTGGCAGCGTGTTCGCGACCGCCGTGGCAGCCCTGTTCCTCACCCAGCTCGGGCAGGTCGTGCTCACGCTGGGCGCCAACGCCGCGGTCCAGCTGCTCGTCCAGGCCGTCGCGATGGCGCTGGCGCTGGCAGGTGCGGCGGTGCTCAACCGGCGGCGGGCGCGCTCCACATGACGACGCTGAGCGGCCATCTGCTGGCTGGGCTCCCGCCGCCCGAGCCGGGTCGCCGCGTGAGCCGGCCCGTCGGCGGATTCCGCCTCGCCTACGACCGATCCGGGGACGGGCCGGCGGTGATGCTCCTGCACGGCGGACATGGCGACCGGACGGACTGGGCGGACGTCGCGGTCCAGCTCGATGCCACTGTCGTCGTCCCGGATCTGCGGGGAGCCGGGGAGTCGGACCGATGGCCGCACGGCGACATCTCGGTCTCCGGCCAAGCCGCCAGTGTGGTCGGGCTGATCGACGAGCTGCGCCTCGGTCGTGTGGTCCTCGGCGGCTACGGAGTGGGAGCCGCCGTGGCACGTCTCGTCGCGGCCCGACACCCCAGGCATGTGGCCGGGCTGGTCATGACGCCCCCTCCACGCGTACCCGCGAGGACGGTCGCCGGGACGGCGCACGACATCGTGCGCAGAAGCTGGACGAGCTGGTCCGCACCTCGGTTCGTCCCGGACCGGGCCCGGCTCGAGCATCTCGCGTTGCAGCACGACCGTCGTCTGCTCGAGATGTCGGGCGACGCCGTCCCACCTCAGGGGCCAGAGGTCGTGACCGTCCCGACGACGGTGTTGTGGCCTCAGCTCGACCCACTGATACCGGATGCGTGGTTCGACCGCCTCGCGGAGCGTTTCCGCCGGGTGAGGGTGCGCGGCCTGCCAGGGGTCGGGCACTTCGTCCCGGTCGAGGCGCCGATGGCGTTCGTCGACGCCCTCCATGCCGCGCTCTCGGAAAGGAAAGATCGCCATGAGTCCTGAGCAGCTGTCGCTCGGTGGATGGTGCCACCTCGCGTCTCCGTTCTCCGTCGAGCTCATGGCATCGGTCGGGTTCGACTGGTGCTGTCTCGACATGCAGCACGGCACGATCCGGATCAACGATGTCATCGGAGCGTTGCAGGGTGTCCGGGCAGCGGGCGGCACGGCCTACGTGCGTGTCCCCGGTGTCGACGCCGCGCTGATCGGGGCGGTCCTCGATGCCGGCGCCGACGGCGTGTTCGTCCCCCAGGTCTCGACCGCCGAGCAGGCACGGGCGGTCGTCCGGGCGTGCCGGTACTCCCCGGACGGCGCACGCAGCTGGGGACCGTTGCGCCCCAAGCTCACGACCGCGCGTCCCGACCCCGCCGTCCTGGCCGGCGCGCCCTGCTACGTGATGGTCGAGGACCGAGCCGGAGTGGAGAACGTCGCCGCGATCACCGCCGTCCCGGGTGTGACGGGCGTCCTCGCCGGACCGGCGGACCTTGCGCTGGACCTCTTCGGCGACCCGTATCTGGCATCGGACCCGCGAACCGTCGACGCGCTGACGCCGGTCGTCGCCGCGTGCCGGGACAACGCAATCACCGCGGGCGTCTTCTGCGGCGCCGGCAACGTCGACCGGTGGCAGGCTGCAGGGTTCGCGATGCTGGCCGTGGAGTCCGACACCACCCTCCTGTTGACCGCGGCTCGGCGGGCGGTCGCGGATGCCCGGGCACAGCTCGACCGTGTCTGACCGCCGCCGACCCCGAGGCGGGGCCGGGGCATGACGGCCTCGGCCGAGCTCGGCGTCGATCTGCGAACCGCGGGCCTGGTGGTCGTCGCGACCCTGGGCATCTACCTGGCTCTCCTGGTGTGTGTGCGGGTCAGCGGTCAGCGCAGTCTGTCGGCGATGTCCGCGACCGACGTCGCCTGTGTCATCGCACTCGGCGCGGTCGTCGGCCGGACCACCCTCCTGGCGACGCCGACCCTGACGACGGGAGTGATCGCTCTCGTGATGCTCTTCGCCGTACAGCGGTCGCTGTCCTTGCTGCGTCGCACGAGCGTGCTGGGTCGGCTTCTCGCCCGTGAACCGGTGTTGCTGGTCCGGGGCGGCCTGGTGCAGCCCGACGGCCTGCGTCGCGCCCGCATGAACGAGGACGACCTGCGTCAGCGGCTACGGGTCGCGGGTGTGGCGAGACTGGCAGACGTCGACTGTGTCGTGCTCGAGCGCACCGGAGTCGTGAGTGTCCTGCGCGCAAGCCCGGACGCTGACACGTGGGTGATGGCCGACGTGCCCGGCTACCGGGGCAGCACCGACACGGGACGACGCGGCCGCAGCACGCCGGCTGATCCTCTGCCCGTCGAAGGTCGGTGAGGGGATCGTCGTGCCGGAGAACGGCGACGTCGCGGTGACGGGGTCGGTGGCTGCTCTGGTTCTTCCCGTGAGCGCCGGACGACGCGAAGGTCCCGTCCCCGCGGTGCACGCGGTCGCTCCGGACAGGCGACGAGGGGTCGGGCTGCGGTCGTCCCAAGTCGGGACACCTGATCAGGCAGGTGCGTCCCTAACGTCGGTTCGGATCAACCGATGGTGGCGCGCAACGGCAGCAGGAAGCGGAGCGATGGGTGAGAACAACATGGTGACGGAACCGGGTGTGATCCTCGGATACGGCAACCTCGTCGGTGTCTCCTTCGAGGAGCGCGTGTCCGCGGCCGCGGCGGCCGGTGCCGACGCGATCGGGTACTCCGTGTTCGAGTTCCAGGACGCCCGCCGCGCGGGGATCACCGCGAGGGACCTGGCGGGGATCGCCGAACGATCGGGTGTCCGGGTCGCGGAGCTGGAGATCGGTCTGGGTTTCGACGGCCCCGCGGACGGGAGACGTTGGCAACCCGCCGGCTTCCCCTGGGAACTGCCCTACATGGACGCGGGAGTCGAGCAGGACCTCATCGAGCTCGCCGGCGCCTTCGGGGCGCACCACATCGTCGTCACCGCATCCACGGGTGGTTCGGGGACGGCGTCCGCCGCCCGTTTCGCGCGACTCTGCGACCGGGCTGCCGAGGTGGGGTCGAAGGTGGCCATCGAGTTCCTTCCGGGAACCGACATGCCCGACATCGCCAGTGCGCTGTCGGTGGTCCAGGCGGCCGACCGCGACAACGGCGGGCTCTGCGTGGACAACTGGCACTTCATGCGGGGCAACCGCGATGAGGCCGCCCTGCGGTCGTTGCCGGCCGATCGGGTCGTCGTCGTGCAACTCTCGGACGGGCCGGTCGCGCCCCGGACGGACGACTACTTCGAGGAGACGCTCAGACACCGCGCGCTGTTCGGCGACGGCGACTGGGATGTGGCGGGATTCCTGGCGACGCTGCGCGCCGCCGGTGCGACTGCGCCCGTGTCGATCGAGATTCTCTCCGAGCACTGGCAGGCTCAACCGGTCGTCGAGACGGCCAAGGTGTTCGTGGCCGCCGCCCGTGCGCTCGAGAACCCTGTCTGACGCCTCCGAGCCCGGACAGTCCGTCCGAACTCGGGACAACTCGTCAGCCGGATCGGTCCATAGCGTCGGCCACGATCCGATGAACGGATCCCAGCCCCCAGCACCAAGGAAGATCGACATGTACCGCGCCCGTGTCTCACGCCCCCAGGCGTTCGTCGTCGCGACGGCACTCGCCTCGGCGCTCGCCCTCGCCGCCTGCTCCCCAGCCCCCGCCGGCGGAACCACGCCGGCGGGTGGGGCCACACAGCAGGCCGCCGCCGCGGCGCCCGGTGACATCACGTCCCTGTGCCCGTCGGAGCCGACCAAGGTCGTCTACGTCAAGTCCGCGGGCGGGCAGGTCTGGTCGGCGATCTCCAACGCCGAGTTCCAGACGGAGGCGGCGAAGTGCCCGACGCTCGAGGCGAGCTGGTACAACGGCACGACGGGCCAGCAGGGCGCGATCGCGGCGACGAACGCGGCCGTTGCGCAGGGCGCGAAGGTCATGGTGATCAGCCCTGACTTCGGCCCGTCGCAGCTGCCGTCGATGCGCAAGGCGATGGAGGCCGGCGTCAAGGTCGTCAGCACCGTGAACGAGGTCGCGGGTCAGAAAGGCACCGACTACGTCGAGTCGCTGGTGTGGGACACCGACGCGATCGCGCGCAACCAGGCGGAGTGGCTGGCCAAGAACGTCGGCACCGGCAAGGTTGCGTTCCTCGGCGGCCAGCCCGGGGCGCCGTCGACCGAGAAGACCTTCACCGCGTTCGCCACGGCGCTCAGGCAGTACGCACCGCAGATGCAGCTCGTTCCCGACACGTGGGTGCCGACGAACTGGGATGCCGCGCAGAAGCGGCGCTCGGTTGCCGGCCTGGTGGCTCAGAACGGTGACTACGCGGCATTCGTCAGCGACTACGGCGCCTCCGACATCGGGGCGGTGCAGGCCATCGTCGACGCCGGCGGGAAGATGCCCGCGTTCCTCAACATCGGTTCGTCACAGGGCTTCGTGTGCGCCGTCGCCCAGCACAAGATCGCCTGGCTGGGTCAGGACGGGACCACGCAGATGTCGGCGGCGTCGCTGCGGATCGGGTTGGCGTCGCTGGCGGGCAGGGCGAGCGCCGAGCAGGTTCCGTTCGTGCTCTCCGTCTACGCCGACACCGCCGCCGGAAAGGTCCCGGCGTGCGACCCGTCGATCTCGCCGGACGCGGACCTGTCGTCGAGCCTGCCCGTCGACAAGCTCAAAGCCGTTCTGAGCGGCAGCTGAGCAGAACCGAACAGGAAGAAGGTCGTCGCGTGGCGAGCAGGCGCAAGGTCGTCGTCACCTGTGCGGTGACGGGTGCGATCCACACACCGTCGATGTCACCGCACCTGCCGGTCTCGGCGTCGGAGATCGCGGAGTCCGCTCTGGAGGCCGCGGAGGCCGGCGCGGCGATCCTGCACCTGCACGCCCGCGACCCCATGGACGGTCGACCCTCGCAGGACCCGGCCCACTTCGAGCCGATCCTGCGCAGGCTGAAGGGCCACACCGACGCCATCGTCAATCTGACGACGGGCGGGAACCCGGCGATGACCGTCGACGAGAGGGTGCGGCCGGCCGCGGAGTTCGCCCCGGAGCTCGCGTCGCTCAACATGGGTTCGATGAACTTCGGGCTCTACCCGATGCTGGAGCGGAGCACGACGTTCCGGTACGCGTGGGAACGGCCGGCCCTGGAGGCCTCGCGTGATGTCGTCTTCAAGAACACCTTCGCCGACATCGAGCGCATCATCGCGATCGGCGAGGCGAACGGCACCCGGTTCGAGTTCGAGTGCTACGACACGTCACACATCTACAACCTCGCCCACTTCCGTGACCGCGGCCTTGTGTCGGGTCCACTGTTCGTCCAGTCGGTGTTCGGCCTTCTTGGTGGCATCGGGGCGCACCCGGACGACGTGTCACACATGAGACGAACGGCGGACCGGCTGCTCGGAGACGGGTACGAATGGTCGGTCCTGGGGGCCGGGAAGGCGCAGATGCCGTTGGCGACGATGGGCGTGGTGATGGGTTCGCACGTCAGGGTCGGCCTGGAGGACTCGTTGTGGATCGGTCCCGGCCGACAGGCCGTCAGCAACGGAGAGCAGGTCCGCCGTGTCCGTGCGGTGCTGGACGCCCTGAGCATCGACGTCGCCACCCCTGACGAGGCACGAGCCCTGCTGCGGCTGAAGGGTGCGGCGTCGGTGGGCTTCTGACACGGTCGGCCCCGGGCCTTCGTGGTCGCGCTGGCCGCCACGGTCCTGTGCGCGGTGCTGCAGAGCGCCGTGGGGGTGATGGCGTGTGCCGGGGCCGGCGTGGTCCTGCTCTGCGTCTCCGCTGTCCTGGCCGCGCGTGCACAGCCCGCGCACTCGCGAACCTGACGTGGCGCGGAACCGTCACGGCGGTCCCACCGCACCCGGAACGTGGCGGCCGGGCTCAGCGGTCGGCGACCTCGGTGAGTGCCTGGATCCGGCGGAACTCGTCGAATCTCTCCAGGGCCTCGGCGGCGTGATCGCCGGTGATCCCGCCCGGGGGGACGGCGAGGTAGCGGGCTCTGCGTTCGTGGCGGGGGACGCGCTCGGTGCGGCACCACACCAGGTAGTGCTCGACGACCATCCGGTGGCGTCGCCGGGTCTGCTCGTCCCGTTCCCGGGTGACCAGCCACGCGACGAACGGGCCGAGTGTCGTACCGGTGATGTTCACGGTGGGTCCTCGTCGTCGCCCGGTCGCGTCGTCGGTGGCGCCGGGGTGCGCCGCGTCTACCCGGTGTGAGCAGGACCACACCTGGATCGGCGCGTCATCTCGACCCGGATCCTTGGGATGGCGGGGCCCCTGCGTGACGCGTGTGAGGGACGATGTGCCGGGTAGGGCTCGGCCATGCCGAATGAGACCGACACCGGGCCCGTCGTCGGCCTGCTCGCCGACCCGAACCTGCCGGGGGAGCTCGCCCGTCGTCTCGCGGACGGGCTGCCGCAGGTCCTCGCCGCACGGCTCGACGCGCCGTGGACCTGGCTGGTGGAGACCGTCGTCGAGCCGTTCGAGGCCAACGACCGCGGCGAGGGAGCACTCGAGCGGGCCCGGGAGCGTGTCCGGCGCACCCGGTGGGACACCGCGATCTGTCTGACGGACGTTCCGGCGACCGCGGGTGGCGTTCCCGTCGTCGCCGAGGTGGCGGACGGCGACAACGTCGCAGTCGTGTCCGTGCCCGCGCTCGGGGGCGTGCGGCTGCTGCCGCGCCTGAGGGATGCGGTCGTCGAGCTCGTGGGCCGGCTCCTCGAGGTGGAACCGGTGCCGGGCGCACGCGGTGGCGTGCGGGGAGGGGAGCTGCTGCGCCGGCCCGGGGACCGGTCCGGGTCATCTGATGCGGCGGTCGTGACCAGGCGGGGCGGGGTGCGGCTGCTCGCCGGGGCGGTCCGCGCCAACAGGCCCTGGCGGCTGGCCCTCGGGCTCTCGGCCGCGCTGGCCGGTGGCATCGCCGGTTCGGCCTTCGGGCTCATGTACTCGAACCTGTGGCAGCTCGCGACCGCACTGGACCCGTGGCGCCTCGCGTGCGCCTACGTCGGCTCGCTCGTGCTGTTCACCGGCTGGCTGATCGTGGGGCACCGGTTGTGGGAGCGGAGTGTGCCCCAACGAGACCTCCGGGGGTTGCTGAACGCGGGCACGGTCCTGACCCTCGTCGTCGGGACCGCGGTGTTCTCGCTGGCACTGTTGACGCTGAACTCCGTCGTCGCGTCGGTGATCGTCCCGCCCGAGTACCTGACCCGCGTCGTCGGCCACGCGGCCGGGTTCGGTGACTACGTCCGGGTCGTGGTGCTCGCGACGATCCTGGGTGTCGTCGCCGGCGCGGTCGGGTCGGGGCTCGAGGACGACGCCACCGTCCGTCAGGTGGCGCACGGCCACCGCCAGCGCGAGCGCCGGGATCGTGCAGCCCGGATCGATGCCGCGGCACGGGAGGACCCGTAGTCCACCTACGACCGGGGCGGGGCGGCCCGTTCGCGGGCCCGGGCCGTGGCCGCCGCCAGGTGGCCGGCCCCTGTGACCAGGGCCCGTCGCCACGGCGGCACACCCTCCAGCTCGATCTCGAGCGAGAAACTGAGGAAGGTCCTGATCAGCACGATCAGGCCGAGGACGACGACGTCGGTCACGGTCGGTGTGACCGCCACCGTGCGCAGCAGGTCGGCGGCGACGAGGATCTCCACGGACAGCAGGAGGGCGCCGCCGAACGCCTCACGCAACGTGAGGTAGGCCGGGCGACCCCCGCGGGACCGGACGAGCACCCGGATCGCGAGCGCCACCGCCAGGACCGTACCGGCCACCAGCGTGGCCGCGCCGAGGATCTCGAAGGCGGTGGCCGTGTGCTCCATGACCTCGACCAGGGTCACCGGGTCGCCTCCTCGTTCCCGCCGGGCGGGTCCGTCCCGGACTCACGCGCGAGCAGTGACGGCCCCGGCGGGTCAGCCTGTTCGGGATCGCGGGCGGCAGGCATCGTCCTCGGAGGGTGAGGGTCCGTCACGGCACGGGCTCGCCCGTTCCGGGTGACGTCCGGGAGCGTGGTCGGGTCCTACGGTCCCGGCGTGACGATTCCGCAGACCGGTGCCGGCGCGCCCGCGGGCGACCCGGCTGTCAGCAACGCGAGGCGGGCGATCCCGCGCGCGCTCGTCGTCCTGCTCGGGGCCGCCTCGGTGGTCGTCGTCGTGGCCGGGGCGCAGGCGGTGGCCTGGCTGATCGGCCCCGCCTTCATGGCGCTGATCATCGTGATCGCGGTGGCGCCGGTCCAGGGGTGGCTGCGGCGCAAGGGCTGGCCCGGCTGGGCGACGACGCTGGTCGTGATCCTGCTCGTCTACGGGTTGCTGCTGGTCCTCGCCTTCGGGCTGATCCTCTCCGTCGCCCAGCTCGCCACGGAGCTGCCGCAGTACTCCGCGAAGGCCGACGGGATGGTCAACGGGCTCGTCGGCGAGCTCGCCCGCTTCGGGGTCGGCCCCGACCAGCTGGCCGCGGCGCGCGGATCGCTCGACCTCGGCAAGCTGGCGGGTGTCGTGGGCGCGATCCTCGGCAGTGTCGCGGGACTCGCGTCGAACCTGGTCTTCCTGCTGGCCCTGTTGCTCTTCCTGTCCGTGGAGTCCGGGGGAGCGGGGGTGCGGCTGGCCTCGATAGGCCGGGACCGGCCCCAGGTCTCGGCCGCGCTCACCCATTTCGCGTGGGGCACGCGTCAGTACCTGCTCGTCACGACGGTGTTCGGGCTCATCGTGGCGCTCCTGGACTGGGCGGCGCTGGCGATCATGGGGATTCCGCTGGCCCTGACGTGGGGGCTGTTGTCGTTCGTCACCAACTACATCCCGAACGTCGGTTTCATCATCGGGGTCATCCCGCCCGCGCTGCTCGCCCTGCTGACCGGCGGCTGGTCGCTGGCGATCGCGGTGGTCGTCGTCTACTGCGTGCTGAACTTCATCGTCCAATCGATCATTCAACCGAGGTTCATCGGGGACGCGGTCGGTCTGTCGGTGACCGTCACGTTCGTCGCGCTGGTCTTCTGGGCCTGGCTGCTGGGCCCGTTGGGGGCGATCCTGGCGATCCCGCTGACGCTGCTGTGCAAGGCGCTGCTCGTCGACATCGACCCGCAGGCGCGGTGGGCGGCCGTGCTGCTGCGCGACACGCCCATGGAGCCGGAGGAGGCCGCAGCGGCCAAGGCTGCGCGCAAGGCGGCCCGCAGGAGCCGAAGACACGGACACGCCGAGGGCAACGGGGCCGCACCCGGCACGTCGGAGGATGTGCCCAGCACCCCGCCGGAGGACGTACCCGACACGCCGTCCGGCGACGGGAAGCCGCGGCTGCCGAGCAGCTGAGAGCGAGAGGCCGTCCGGGAGGCGGGATGAGCACCGAGGCGCTCCTGCTCGCCCTGACCACGATCGTCCGCCCGACGACGGTCGCCGCCGTGTTCGCGATTCTCGCCACCCGCACCCCCCAGCGGCTGCTGCTGGTGTACGTGGTGGCGGCAGCCGCGTTCAGCATCGCGGTCGGCATCGTCGTGATGGTGCTGCTGCGGGGGCTGCTGTCCACGACGTCGTCGTCGGCGCCACGGCCGGTGCTGGACCTCGTGCTCGGCGGTGCAGCGCTCGGGTACGCGTGCGCCGCCTGGGCCGGGTGGGCGCCACGGCGGCGCAGCACCCGCCCGCCCGACGAGCCGACGTGGACGCAGCGGATGCTGGACGGGATGACGGTGCGGGGGGCCGCGTACGCGGGGATCCTGACCCACCTGCCCGGGCTGGTCTACCTGGCGGCCCTCAACGCGATCGTCGCCAGCACGACGGACTCGCTCGACCGGCTCTTCCAGGTCGCCGTCTACACCGCCATCTGGTGCCTCCTGCCGCTGACGGCGCTGCTGATGTCGTTGCGCCGGCCCGAGCTGTGCCAGGAGCTGCTCGAACGTCTCGCCGACGGCACCCGCCGGCACCGCAGGTTGATCACCGTGGTGTTCCTCGGGGTGTTCGGCGCGTATCTCGTCTGGTCCGGCATCACGGTGCTCACCGCTCCGCCGGCGTGACCGGTGCGCCGCGGGCGAGTCGGGCCGGGCGATCTCTAGGCGGCCGTCCACTCCTTGCCGCCGGCGACCCGCACCAGCCCCACGACCGCCCGGCCGACACCCGCGTGCGCGACGCCGACGGGAGGCGCGCCGGGGGCGTCGAGGGGCGTCCGCACCTGAAGCGCCCCGGGCAGGACCCGGAACCGCAGCGGCGTCGGGAGACGCAGGGCCTCGCCGTCGACCCCGACGTCGACCAGCTCGTCCGCGGAATCGACGACGAAGTCCGGCGCCGTCCATTCGCGGTAGCCCGCGAACTGCCCGAGACGGCGGCCCGCCTGGGCGGCCACGAGCCTGCCCACCTCGCGGCCGACCGTGACCGACACGATCCCGAGCACCCCGGCGTCGAGACGCTCGCGGGTCCCGAAGCCGCGCAGGTCGTCGAGCCGGTAGACCCCGTTGGACACCAGCAGCACGTCGGCGGTGTCGACGGGCTCGCCGTCGGCGCCGGTGAACCGCAGGTCGAACGGTTTCGCGCCGGGTCCCAGGAGGTCCGGCAGCATCCCGGCCGCCGTCGACACCTTCGCGTCCCGGTACGCCTGCGACTGCACCACGGTCGCGTAGACGCCCATCGAGGCGTTGTTGACGAAGATGCGGTCACCGACCAGGGCGAGGTCGATCCGGCGTTGCACGGCGTCGCCGTACCCGGCGAGGGCCGCGGCGACGTCGTCGCGGTCGAGGCCCAGGTCGAGTGCGAAGTGGTTGCGGGTGCCGGCGGGCACGCAGACGAACGGCAGGTCGTGGCTGCGCGCGACGTCCGCGACGAGTGCCTGCGAGCCGTCGCCGCCGGCCATCCCGATCACGTCCGCGCCGTCGGCGACGGCCTGCTCCGCGAGCTGCCGCAGGTCGTCGCCACGCTTCAGCACGATCGCCGTGACCCCGAGCCGGGCGGCCTCCTCCACGAGGGCGAACCGCCCGACCTTGCCGCCCCCGGACCACGGGTTCATCAGCAGCACACCCCGCCGGGCCGGGCCGACCCGGTGCGCGCCGGCCGCCGGCGTGGCGGCTGTCGCGGAACCGAGGGCGACCCGGGCCGCCGCGGTGGCGAGCGCCGCGAGGGCGACGACGAGCACGAGAGCGACGACCGACCTGATGTCGAGCAGCACGACCACGCCGACGAGCGCGGCGACGGCGACGACCGCCGCGCCGATCCGCATCGCGCCGCGGTGCACGAGCGCCGTCCAGGCCGCGAGGACGGTCACCAGCAGCAGGACCAGGGCGAGGGGCAGCCACAGCGGGTGGCGCCAGAGGGCCCAGACGACCACCGCGAGCCCGGCGGCGAGGGACAGGAGTGCGCCGACCGCGGCCATCCGTCGTCGCGTGTCGGGAGTTGTCTCGCTCTGCATGGCACGACCGCCTCTCACCCGGGCTCGGGACGAACGTTGCTGGGGCCGGGGGGCTGCGTCGTCACCCGCGGCGGAGGATGTCGCCGTGCGCGGGCCGCGGTGCCGGTCACGGTCGACTGCGGTGCCACGGTCCGGGGCCGCGGACCGTGGCCGGCGCGGCGCCGACCCGGCCGCCGCCGGAGACGCGGGCGCCGCGGGCGGTGCCGACGAGGGCGCGGGCCGCCGTCGCCAGCACCGCGACGTCGAAGACCAGCTGGGCGACGACCAGGCCCCGGGCCACCTGGCCCTCCGCGTGCACGTCGCCGTAGCCCACGGTGGTCAGCGTGGTGAGCGAGAAGTACAGGGCGTCGGTCTTCGTCCGCAGGTCCACGAACTGGCCCGGCATCGTCGTGGCGACGACGAGATCGGCGAGGGCGAAGGTGACGACGCCGGCGACGAGCGCCACGAGCAGGGGACCGGCGCGCGCCGGGTTCGGCGTCTGCAGCTCCTGATCCACCCGCCGCCCGACGACCAGCACCAGCAGCGCGAGGACGATCGCGAGCAGGCCGCCGCGCAGCCACGCGTCCCCCGTCATGACGTTCTCGCCGAAGGGCGCCACGTAGTAGGCGATCACGACGAGACCCGCGCTCACCAGCGTGCGGACGATGTCACGACGGGTCATCAGCCCCCTCCGGTCGCTCCGCCGTGGCCGGTGCGAACGACGGGTCGATCACTTCGGGTCCTCGACGACCGCGATCCTCCCGGCGTCGATGGCGCGGCGGAGCGCGGCGTGGTCGGACTCGGTGCGCTGGGCGTAGGCACGGGCGAACGCGGCGATCGCGCGGTCGAACGAGTCCGACGACCCCAGGTAGCCGGCGATCGCGATCCGGTCGCCGCTGCGTGCGTGTGCGCGCGCGAGCGTCCGCCCGCACAGGTCGGCGTAGATGACCAGGCCGCTCGCCCGCAGGACGGTGAGGTCGATGGACCCCTTGCCGTCCCGGAGCTGGCGCAGGTAGAAGTCGCGTTCCAGGCCGTCCGGCCCGGCCGCACGCTGCCAGCCGAGGAAGATGTCGCCGACGGCCTGCATCCGGCGCTGGCCCTCGACCACCCGTTGCCCGGCCGTGGCCTGGGGTGCGGCACCGAGTACGGACTCGAGCGTGGACGGCCCGGCTTCCTTGGCCTGCAGGAACAGGGGGTCGGCGGCGTCGCGTCCGAGGAACAGCAGCATCCAGCAGCGGGTGCCGACGCTGCCGACGCCGACGACCTTGTGCGCGGCGTCGACCGCGCGGTAGCGGTCGAAGAGCCAGCACCGGTCCGGCGGCAGGCTCTCCCGGTACCCGACGAGGATCTCCTGGAGCCAGTCCTCGATCCCGCGCCGGGCGACCTCGTCCGGGTACATCTCGCGGACGGGCACCACCAGCGGGGGTGCCGACCGGATCCGCGGCGTCCCGTCGACGAGGCCGGTGAACCGGGCGAGGGCCCCGAGGTTGTCGCGGGACCGGAACTTGTCGAGGTTCCGCTCCATCCGGGACCGCCGGCCGGGGGCGATCCGGCTCCGGTAGCGGCGGAGCGCGTCCTCGGCCTCCAGGTGGTCGTACCAGACCTCGAGGGTGGTCATCCGCGCGTAGCGGCGCATCGCCTTGCGGTAGCCGCGGAGTGCGGCGAGCACGGCGAGCTCCCGGTCGGCCGGGGCGAACAGGCGGTCCCGCCCGGCGACCTCGACGCTGGCCGCGAGCCGCTTGACGTCCCACTCCCAGGGGCCGGTCAGGGTCTCGTCGAAGTCGTTGACGTCGAACACGAGCCGACGCTCCGGCGAGGAGAAGAAGCCGAAGTTCGCGAGGTGCGCGTCCCCGCACAGCTGCACCTCGATACCGCTCACCGGGGTGCGGGCGAGGTCGGCCGTCATGACGGCGGCCGAGCCGCGCAGGAAGGTGAACGGCGACGCCGACATCCGGGCGTAGCGCAACGGGAGGAGCTCGGGCACGCGGCCGACGTCCTGCGCGGCCAGCAGCCGCAGGGCGCCGGGACCGCGGCGGGCCGGGAGCTCCGCGTGCGCGGACCGCGGGACGGCGGCGCGCGCGGCGCGGCCGCGCTCGTGGTGCTCGGCCGGCGCCTCCCGCGGATCCAGCTCGTCCGCCTCGTCGACGGTCGTCAGCGGCGCCGGGTCCAGGGCGGTCATCGCGGCCGCGCCAGGTGTGCGGTGATCACGGAGCGCCTCCCCGGTCAGGCGGCCGCACGCTGCTCGCGGACGAGCGCGGCGATCACGACGACGTCGAGCGCGATCAGGACGAGGGACCAGACCGGGTAGTAGGGCAGGAACATGAAGTTGGCGATGGCGCTCAGCCCGGCCAGCACGATGCCGACCATGCGTGCCCACGTCTGCCCCTGCACGACTCCCAGACCCGTCAGCGCCATCGCGGCACCGACCACCAGGTGGATCCAGCCCCACGTCGTCACGTCGAACGAGTAGACGTAGTTCGGGGTGGCGACGTACACCTGGTCCCGGACCAGCGCCGCGATCCCCGCGAGGACCTGGCAGATCCCGGAGACGATCAGGAAGACGCCCGCGAAGACGCTGAATCCCGTCGACCACCCCGTCGAGGCCGGACGGGTCGACGTCGGGTCGCCGCTCGACGGATGGGTCGTCGTGTCGCTCATGTCCTTCTCCTGTCCCGGGCGGGAGTCGTCGGCCGCCGGGGGACGCTAGACACGGGTGGCCGCACCCGGCTCACCCGTGCAGGGTGACCACCTCGCCGGGCCGCCGTCCGACACCTGGCCGCAGCACGGTTCCCCCGGCCGATCCCCCCGGCGCGGCTGATCCGCGCCGGGGTCGCCGGACACCATCGCTGTGTTTGTCGACCAGAAAGTGGTGCCCGACATGAGTGACCTCAACGCAGTCCTGGCGCGGAACCCGGAGCAGGCGCCGAAGCCGATCGGTCCGTACTCCCAGACCGTCGCCTTCTCCCACTACAACAACGTCTCGGGGCAGCTCCCGATCGACCCCGCGACCGGCGAGGTCGTCCCGGGCGGTGTGAAGGAGCAGGCCGGCCAGGCCCTCGCGAACCTCCGGGCCGTGGTCGAGGGCATCGACCACGTCCTCGACGACGTGGTCCGGCTCTCCGTGTTCGTCACCGACATCGCCGACGCCGACACCGTCGACACGGTCGTCGCGTCCGCCTTCACCGGCTACGTGCCCGCCCGCACGACCGTCGCCGTCGCCGCGCTGCCGCTGGGCGCCGCGGTACAGATCGACGCCCTCGTCGCCCACGGCGAGGGCACGATTCCGAACGCCCCGCAGGCGGGGGACCTCGTCAAGGTCGTCGCCGGCACCGACGCGGCACCGCGGAGCCCGGGCTCCTCGCAGGCGGTGGCGTTCTCGCACTACAACAACATCTCGGCCCAGCTGCCGATCGACCCGGCGACGGGTGAGCTCGTGGCCGGTGGCGTCGCCGAGCAGACCGCGCAGTGCCTGGCCAACGTCAAGGCCGTCCTGCAGGGGATCGACGTCCCCTTCGACGACATCGTCCGCGTCACGATCTTCCTCACGGACCTCGCGGACGTCGACGCGGTGAACGAGGTCTACACGACCTTCTTCCCGGACACGGCCGTCGCCCGGGCAGTGGGCTACGTCCCCGCCCGCACCGTGGTGGAGGCGGCGGCCCTGCCGCAGGGTGCCCTCGTGCAGATCGAGGCGGTCGTCTCGCACGGCGACGGCACGCCGCCGCAGGAGGTGGAGGACCGGCACGGGATCGTCATCCGGGCGAACGACACCGATGCGGCGCCCCGCAGCCCGCTGTCGACGCAGAGCGTGGCCTTCTCGCACTACAACCACGTCACCGCCCAGCTGCCGATCGACCCGGCGACCGGGGAGCAGGTCGGCGGCGGCATCGCGGACCAGGCGCGGCAGTGCCTCGCGAACATCAGGGCGATCGTGGAGAGCGTCGACCACTCGCTCGACGACGTCGTCAAGGTGAACCTCTTCCTCACCGACATCGCCGACATCGCCGCGGTGGACGAGGTCTACGCCACGTTCTTCCCCGGCGGTGTCCCCGCCCGCCGGACCGTGGGCGTCTCGGCCCTGCCGGGTGGTGCGCTGATCCAGGTCGACGCCGTCGTGGGCAATGCCGAGGGCACCCCGCCCGCGGTGTGACCACCCCCGGCCCGCTCCCGTGGCCGCCGCGGCCCCCGCCGGCCACGGGAGCGGGCCGGCTCGGGGGTGCCGGTCGGTCCCTGCTGGTCGGTGGGGCTACGCGTGTCTGCTCAGGAGATGGGCGCGGTCGAGGAGCATCCGGCCGAGGGTGGGGATCCGCTCGTCGGTGAAGCGCGACCGCACGCCGGTGAGGGTCAGGGCGGACCGCGGGCGGCCCGCCCGGTCGAACACGACGGCGGCGAGGCCCCAACTGCCCTCGACGAGCAGGCCCGGGTTGACCGCGTACCCGCGCTCCAGCGTCGCGCTCACCCTGGACCGCAATGCGCGCCGGGAGTGCGACCTGCCCCAGCGCGTCGTGAGGTCGGTGGCGGCGATGTAGTCGCGCGCCTCGACGCCGGGCAGGTGCGACAGCAGCGCGAGACCCGCGGACGCGACGCCGAGCGGGAAGCGGATGCCCTCGTAGAGGACGTGCGAGCGCAGCGGGAAGCTCCCTTCGCACTCGGCGAGGCAGACGGTCTCCCGGCCGCGGAGCACGGAGAAGTAGGCGCTCTCGCCCGTCTGCTCGGCGAGGTCGGCGAGGACGTCACGGACGTGGCCGCTGACGTCGTAGCGCGCGGCCGCCACGGTGCCGAGCAGGTACAGCTCGGGACCGAGGTGCCAGCGGCCGGTGTCGGTGTTGCGGTCGACGAAGCCCTGGTCGGCGAGGTCGGTGAGGAGCCGGTGTGTCGTCGGGCGGGGCAGCCCGGTCCCCCTGGCGACGGCCGACGTCGTGGCCCCGGCCGTGTCGGTGGTCCCGACCGTGCGCAGGACGAGCCCGACCTTGGCGATCACCGACGTCCCGAGGGATGGCTGCATCGTCCCGCCTTTCGTCCGTCCAGCGGCCGTCTCCGCCCGATTATGTCCGCTCAGTGGACAGGTTGTGGAGGCCGGGGCGGTCGTCGGGATTCGCTTCGCGCGACAGCTCGCACGACGCGACGACCGCTCGTGCGCGGGGAGGCGGTGGCGGTGGACTTCGGGGTCACACCCTTCGACGGGCTACCGCTGCCTTCGCGGGTCACGATCTGCGAGGTCGGTCCGCGCGACGGGTTGCAGAACGAGTCGACCGTCCTGCCGGTGGAGGTCAAGGCCGAGTTCGTCGACCGGCTCGTCGACGCGGGGCACACCGTGGTGGAGACCACGAGCATGGTGCACCCCAAGTGGGTTCCCCAGCTCGCCGATGCCGAGGACCTGCTGCGCATGGTGGTTCCCGCGCCCGGGGTGCGGTACCCGGTCCTGGTTCCGAACGAGCGTGGTCTCGACCGCGCGCTGGACCTCGGGGTGCGTGACATCGCGGTCTTCGGCAGCGTCACCGAGACCTTCGCCCGACGCAACCTCAACCGCGGTGTCGACGAGTCGCTCGAGATGTTCGCGCCGGTCGTGGCGCGTGCCCGGGACGCCGGGATAGGCGTGCGCGGCTACCTCTCGATGGTGTTCGGCGACCCGTGGGAGGGGCCGGTCCCGACCCGCGATGTGGTCGCCGTCGCGACCCGGATGATGGCGCTGGGCTGCACCGAGCTGAGCCTGGGCGACACGATCGGGGTCGCCACACCCGGCCGCGTCGAGGACGTCCTCGACGCCCTGGTCGCGTCCGGAATCGGGATCGACGCCCTCGCCGTGCACTTCCACGACACCTACGGCCAGGCACTGAGCAACGCCCTGACCGCGCTGCGCCGCGGCGTCACCCGGTTCGACACGTCCGCGGGCGGGCTGGGCGGCTGCCCCTACGCGGGCTCGGCCACCGGCAACCTCGCCACCGAGGACCTGCTCTGGCAGCTGCACGGGCTCGGCGTCGAGACGGGCGTCGACCTGCACCGGATGGTCGACACCAGCATCTGGCTGGCCGGGCGCCTGGGGCGCCCCAGCCCGTCCCGCACCGTCACCGCCTTCGCCGGCTGACCCGGCACCCACGACCGGAAAGGAACGACATGGACAAGGTGATCGGCGCCGACGAGGCGCTCGCAGGCATCACCGACGGCGCCACCCTCGCCGTGGGCGGCTTCGGGCTGTGCGGCATCCCGTCCACGCTCATCGCGACACTCCACGGCCTCGGCGTCGGCGGCCTGCAGGTCGTGTCGAACAACTGCGGCGTCGACGACTGGGGCCTGGGGATCCTGCTGTCCGACAAGCGGATCGCCCGGGTGACCGGCTCCTACGTCGGGGAGAACAAGGAGTTCGCCCGCCAGTACCTGTCCGGTGAGCTCGAGGTCGAGCTGTGCCCACAGGGCACCCTCGCCGAGCGGCTGCGCGCCGGCGGCTGCGGCATCCCGGCGTTCTTCACCCCGGCCGGGGTCGGCAGCCAGATCGCCGACGGCGGCCTGCCGTGGCGCTACGCCGCCGACGGGTCCGTCGCGGTCGCGTCGCCCGCGAAGGAGGTCCGCGACTTCGGCGGGGTCCCGCACGTGCTGGAGAACGCGATCGTCACCGACTTCGCGCTCGTCTCCGCGGCCAAGGGGGACCGGTACGGCAACCTGGTGTTCGAGAAGACCGCGCAGAACTTCAACCCGTTGTGCGCCATGGCCGGGCGGGTCACGATCGCCGAAGTGCAGGAGCTGGTCGAACCCGGCGAGCTCGATCCCGCAGGCATCCACCTGCCGGGGGTGTTCGTCCAACACGTCGTCCACGCACCCGACGTCGAGAAGCGCATCGAGAAGATCACGGTCACGGAGGTCGAGCGATGAGTTTGTCCCGCAACGAGATGGCCGCGCGTGCCGCCGCCGAGCTGCGTGACGGCGAGTACGTCAACCTCGGCATCGGCCTGCCCACGCTCATCCCCGGGTTCCTGCCCGACGGCGTGCACGTGGTGCTGCACAGCGAGAACGGCATCCTCGGCACCGGCCCCTACCCGGCGCCCGACGACGTCGACCCCGACCTCATCAACGCCGGCAAGGAGACCGTGACGATCCGCCCGGGCGCGTCGTACTTCGACTCCGCCCTGTCGTTCGGGATCATCCGCGGCGGCCACCTCGACGTCGCCGTCCTGGGCGCCATGCAGGTCTCGGAGAAGGGCGACCTGTCCAACTGGGCCGTGCCCGGCAAGATGGTCAAGGGCATGGGCGGGGCGATGGACCTGGTCCACGGCGCCCGGCGTGTCATCGTGCTGATGGAGCACACCGCGAAGGACGGGTCCCCGAAGATCCTGCGCGAGAACACGTTGCCCTACACCGGGATGGGCGTGGTGAACCGGATCATCACCGACCTCGCCGTCCTCGACGTCACCGACGACGGGCTCGTCCTCGTCGAGACGGCCCCGGGGGTCACCGAGGCCGAGGTGCTCGCGGCGACCGACGCACCCGTGAGAACGTCGACGGCGGTGTGAGGCCACGACGTCAGGAGCCGCCGACATGACCGCCGATCCGATCCCCGCGGTCCGTGAGGAAGAGGCGGTCGGCGCCACCGCGGAGGTCTTCGCGGACCTGCGCGCGACGCTCGGGCTGCCGTTCGTCAACCTGATCTGGCGGCACCTGGCGACCGTTCCCGGTGCGCTGCAGGCGGTCTGGCGCGCCGTCCGGCCGTTGTACCTGACCGGGGAGCTGGCCGCCCGGTCCGCGGAGATCGGAGCGCGCGCCGTGCCCGGCGGGGTCGAGCCGGTGCCCCACGAGGTGTGGTCGGTGCTGGGCGTCGACGAGGCCGCCCGCCACGACGTCGCGGGACTGGTCGACTTCTACAACCGGGCGAACTCGACGAACTTCCTCGTCTTCACCGCGATCGACGTCCTCCTGCGGGGCGGGCCCGGTCCGGGCGCCGGCGCCCGGACCGGGAACGGGAGCACCGCGCCGGTCGCCGCGCCGCCCGCCGCGGCGGTTCCCCCGCTCCCGCCGATGGACGCGTTGTCCCCGGACCTGCGGGCGCTCGTCCTCGCGTGCGACGCGCTGGGCAGGCTCGGGGCGAGCGCCGCCCACGCCAGCCTCTACCGGCACCTCGCGCTGTGGCCGCCGTTCCTGGCGACGGCGCACGTCGCGCTGTCGCCCCTGCACCGGTCCGGTGTGCTCCAGACCGCCCAGCGCGACCTGATCGGGGTCGCGCGAACCGTCGTCGTCGACGAGCTGATCCCGCTGCTGCCGCAGGCCCGCCTCGTCGTGGACGACGACGTCCGCACGCGGATCGGTCCGGTCGTCGAGGAGTTCGCGACGATCATGATCGGCCGCATGGTGGTCACCGGCGCGGTGATGCGCGCGCTCCTGCCCGGCCCCGGCAGGCACCCGGCGACGTGACCGCCGGGCGCCGGTGGCGCCTCAACCGACCGACGGACGCTCGGGCGAGCCGCTGTCGCCGGCCGTCGAGGTGAAGAAGGAGATCTTGCCGTCGGTCTCCAGCACCGCCAGGTCGATCTCGGTGAAGCGACGGATCCCCTTCTCCCTCGCCGCGGCCATCAGGTCGTTGACGGGCAGGCGTTCCCTGGTCATGACGTCGAGCAGCGGATCGCCCGAGCGCACGATCACGACCGGCACCCCGTGGGTCAGCGGGCGGACCCGTCGCCAGCGCGTGTTGGCCCACGAGATCGCGATGGTGAGCACCGCGAACGTGCTGACGGCCAGGATGCCGGAGGTCACCGAGTAGTCCTGCTGCGTGATGGACTGCTGGACGAGGTCGCCCATGGTGACGTAGAGCAGCAGCTGGAAGGTGCTCAGCTCACCGAGGGTGGAGCGCCCGGCGACCCGGGTGACGAGCCACAGGAAGCCGAACATGACGACGGCCCGCACGACGAGTTCCATCGGTTCACCGCTCCTTCGGCATCAGGGCAGCAGGAAGGTCGAGAAGGACACCGTGGCCCGCGGGGCGCCGCCGTCGACCACGGACACCTCACCGGACTCGCCGAGCTGGCTCGAGGGCTGGATGTAGGCGTCGAAGTCGATGGTGAGGTCCTCGCCCGGCGGCGGGTCGAACGTCCAGTACAGACGGGTGGCGTCGGCGGTCTGCGAGGCCGGTTCGGGATCGAGGCCCTGGCTCTCGTAGATGTCGAAGTAGCCTGCCGTCACCGCCACGGTGACCGGGCCGGAGAACCCGCCGTCGCGGTGCACGGTGACGGACCACGGGACGTCGAGCCCGGCCCGGGCGACCCAGGCGTACTCGACCGACACCGTCCACGGCCCGTCGACGGTCGTGGTCGTGGTGCTGCGGACACCGAGCAGCCCGGCCAGTCCGGCCAGCACGACGACCACGAGCATCGCGACGGCGACGGACCGCAGGACGGCGCGGCGTGGCGTCGTGGCGCCACGCACGTCGGAGAGCGTCGACCGCTCGTCGCTGTCCATGCGCCCCCCACACCTCACCCGATGTAGAGCATCGGTTCCCCGTGCACGCCCCCGCAAACGACCCGGACGGGGGACGCGGTCGTCTCAGTTCGTGACGAGGTAGGTGGCGTCCGCGGCGTCGAGCACCACCGCCCGCAGGTCCCGCGTCCGGGCGTGCACCGCCCGCTGACGATCGGCCCCGGTGCCACGACGGACGACCGCGTCCACCAGTTCGGTGACGACGGCCAGGTCGCCCGCGGCCGTCAGCGCCGGCTCCACGTGTGCGACCAGGTCGTCCACGACGGTGCGCGCAGGCGCGGGCGTCCACGTCGCCGGGTGGACGAGCTCGCCCGCCATGCCCGACCGGCCCGCCCGCCAGGCCGCGAGGCGCAGCACCTCCGCCGGTACCGGGTCGGGGTCGACGCCGGCACGCCACTGCGCCGCGGCGGTGTCGACGAGCGCCCGCGCCAGTGCGGCGACGAGCACGGCGTCGTCGGGTTCGCGGCAGACGTCGGCGACCCGGATCTCGACCGTCGGATGCCGGCGGGAGAGCCGGGCGTCGAAGTAGATCATGCCCTCGTCCAGCAACGTGCCGGTCCCGAGCATCGCGCGTTCCACCGCGGTGTAGCGCTCCGCGGACCCGAACAGGGAGAACGGTCCGGCCGACGGCCAGCGCGACCACACCTGGCTGCGGTAGCTCGCGTAGTTCGAGTCCTCACCGTTCCAGAACGGGGAGTTCACCGACAGGGCGGCCAGCACGGCGAGCCACGGACGCATCCGGTCGAGCACGGCCACGCCCTCGTCGGCGCACTCGACCCCGACATGGACGTGGCAGCCGCACGTCAGCTGCTCCTGGGCCGTCCGGCCGAACCGTTCGAGGATGCGCCGGGTCCGGGCGCCCGCCGAGACCGTCGGTTCGACGGCGAGCGGGTAGGTGGCCAGGGCGACGGGCACGACCCCGGCGCTCTCGGCCGCCCGGCGCGCGTCCGCCCGGCGGTCGACGACCTCGGCGCGCAGCTCGTCGAGGGTGTGGCTGGGCCGGGTGCCCGTCTCCAGCTGCTCGCGGTGCAGCTCGGAGGTGAGCTCGCCGCCCTCGTCGTCCGGCGCGCCCGACGTCCCCCGCTCGGCCTTGTCGATCCGCAGGACCGTGCTCGCCACGGCGGCCGCCGCGGCGGTGTCCGGGTCGACCAGCACGAACTCTTCCTCGATGCCGACGGAGCGCACCGGCGTCCTCTCAGCGCAGCCCGTGCCGGACCACGCAACGATCGGGCCGCGCCCTGTCGGCGTGGCGGGTGAGGACCCGGTGACGACAGCCCCCGCGTCGGAGGCTGCATCGGCCGGGTCCGATGTCCTCAGGCATTTCCCCGCCGCACGGCCGGACAAACTGCGCTCCCGTGCGCCGCGACGAACGTGCCGGTGACGGCGACGAACGCGAATGTCAGGCGGACACGTTCATCGCCGGGAGCACGACGTCCGCGACGACCGTCTTACCGCCACCGTGGCGCCGGAACGACCACCTCGACGACAGGTGCGCGACCATCTGCAGGCCGCGGCCGCGGACGGCGGCCGTGTCGTGCGGCTGCAGGCGCGGCTCCTCGGCCGAGCCGTCGGTCAGCTCGATCCGCAGGCTCCCCGGGGTCAGCGTGGCGGTCAGGCTGAACGGGGTGTGGGCGTGGTCGACAGCGTTGCACGCCAGCTCGTTGGCGATCAGCAACGCGTCCGCCGCGGCGTCCGCGTCGACCTGGCACCGGTCGAGAAATGCGCGCATGTCACGCCGGACCTGGACGCAGGACTCGCGATCGGGCCGGTAGCGCTGTCGCATGCGCCGTTCCTCCATCATCACCGTCGGCATGCGGGGAGCCGGGTTCAGCGACGGGATGCCCCGGTGAGGATCCGCGCAAACCGCCGGCCGCATCCCCGGCCGAGGGATGGGTACGTCGCGTCCATGGGCGATCCCGGGCCGTGCCACGCCGGGCGGGGTGTGCCGGGGTGTGTGTCGGCATGTCCCGGCGTCGATGATCGTGCGGGTTCAGGTGGTCGGCGACCTCGGCCTTCGGCCGGTGGAGCCCCACCCGCGTGATCACTGTTCCCGGCGCATGAGCGACGAAGACGACCCTCATCCACTGAAGCGACGATCATGGGCATTGGCTACAGGATCTGTGCGCTGTCGAACCGATCCAGGTCCGCGCGCCGAACATCCCGGCGTCGGCCGGGGGCGGGAGGGGTCTCGGGCCCCCGGCCGGCGCCTTGTCGGTGCCGAGCCGGCGAGGGCCCGCCTCTCCGGCGGGACCCTCGCCCAGCCAGGGGCGGGTACCCACCGACGTCCCCGGGAACCTGTCCGGATCGTGCGGCGCGGGATGGTGGTGGTCAGGGGTCCAGGTTCATCGCCGCGACGGTCACGTCGGCCGACACCGTCTTGCCCGCGCCCTCCCGACGGAACGACCACCCCGACGAGAGTCCCTGCACCATCTGCAGACCCCGTCCGCGTTCCGCCCTGGCGTCGAACGGCTGCAGGCGTGGCTCGGCGGGCGAGCCGTCGGTGACCTCGACCAGCAGGTTCCCCGGCGTCAGCGTGGCGGTGAGGCCGAACGGTGTGCGGGCGTGGTCGACGGCGTTGCTGGCCAGCTCGCTGACGACCAGCAGCGCGTCCTCCACGGTGTCCTCGTCGACCTGCCAGCGCGCCAGGAAGGAGCGCACGTCGCGGCGGACCTGACCGCACGCA
This sequence comes from Pseudonocardia sulfidoxydans NBRC 16205, assembly GCF_007989085.1. Lineage (GTDB taxonomy): Bacteria > Actinomycetota > Actinomycetes > Mycobacteriales > Pseudonocardiaceae > Pseudonocardia > Pseudonocardia sulfidoxydans. Next base: position 2,357 of record NZ_BJVJ01000007.1, on the reverse strand, counting down.
CCGGGGTCGGGGGCGTAGCGGTGCCGCAGGGTCCTGCGCTCCGGCCCGTCCTGCGGATGCGCCGAGATGGTCGCGGCCGCCGCGCCCTGCGACGTCGAAGCGCTGGTGAGGAGCGCGAGGGCGCGGTCGTCGCCGCGGATCGGCGCGAGCGCGTCGACCTTGGTGAGGAGGCTGTCGAGGACGGTGTCCGGCCGTGTCTGCCAGTCGCGCCCGGCCTCGGCGAGCGTGGGGGACAACAGGTTCAGCAGCCCGTCGGTCCACAGCAGCTCGCCTGCCGCGTTGCGGGCCTCGATGAGACCGTCGGTGTAGAGGAGCAGCGCCCAGTCCGGGGGCAGCGGCACATCGACCGCGGCCCAGGTGGTGCCGACCTGCACCCCCAGCGGGACCCCGAGGGCGTGGTCGGGCAGCGGGGCGGGCGTCGTGCCGTCGATCAACAAGGGTGGCGGATGGCCCGCGAGGTAGAGGTCGGCGTGGCGACGGTCGGCGGACACCGAGACCATCGCGACGGTGGTGAACAGCGTGGCGTCGTGACGTTCGGTGACGAGGACCCGGTCGAGCACCGGAAGCACATGACCGGCGGGCACGCCGGCGAGGATGAGGGTGCGCCACGCGATCCGCAGGCTCACACCGACGGCAGCCTCGTCCGGGCCGTGCCCGCTGACGTCGCCGATGATGACATGCAGGGTGCCGTCGTCGGTCTCGATCGTGTCGTAGAAGTCGCCGCCCAACAGGAGCTGCCGCCGACCGGGCTCGTACCGGGTCGTCACGGCGACGGTGGCGTCCTGCAGCAGCGGCGTCGGGAGCAGCCCACGGCCGAGGCGGCGGTTCTCCTGCTCGTGGACGCGAGCCTGGTGCAGCTGCGTGGCGAGTCTTTCGGCGTGCCGCCGCTCGACGGCGTACTGGACGGCGCGGGTCAGCAGCTGCCCGTCGACCCGGCCCTTGATCAGGTAGTCCTCGGCACCGGCGGCGACCGCGGCGCGACCACGGGTCTCGTCGACGTCGCCGGTGAGGACGACGACCGCGGGATGGCCCTCCACGGCCAGCAGGCGGGCGAGGGCGCCGAGCCCCACCGCGTCGGGAAGGTTCATGTCGAGCAGCACGCAGTCGGCCTCACGCAGCCTCGGCTCCGCCTCGGCGAGGCTCTGCACGTGGACCACGTGGGAGATCTCCCCGACGTCGGCGAAGAGCTCCGTCACGAGCACCGCGTCGGCGGCGTCGTCCTCGACGAGCAGCACCCGGATGTCGCGGGGACGCGCGTCCACGGAACCGCCCACGGGCGAGGTCGAGTTCACGTTCCGGCCTCCTCGCGCGCGACTGGCGTCGAGACTAGTCACGTACGGGCAGGGTCGCCGATCCGATCGGGGCGGAGTGTGACGACATCGTCGCCGGGGGTTGCGGACGACGGCATCGGGTATCGAAGATCGCTGCGGGGGCTCCGAAGTCGCGCGCGACGGCGATCGAGTGGGCGATGTCGGCGACCGTGACGTTCAGACGCTGCGCAGAACGGCGAACGCTCCATCAGGAAGCCCCCGGCCCGCCCGCACCGAGGTCGCCGACACCGAGTTCACCGCGTTCACCGCGGCAAGACCGAGCACATCACTGCCCGACTGCTCTCCGCGCTGTCCAGGGCATCGCGGCCGGAGCGATCATGCCCGCCGCGACCGGGATCGTCGTGCGCCGGGTCCACCGCCTCAACCCCGCCCACCATGGCCCCGACCCCGCGCAGCTCGCCAGACAAGGCGGCGGGCAGCACAGGGTTCGCCACCGACCGCTACCACGTGATGTTCACCGACAGCCAGGCCCCGATGCTCGCAGCCGACCTGAGGAGCGTCGCACCTGCCCTCCGGCCGTTCGGCGCGCGTGGGCTGGCTGGTCTGCGCCGCGATCGTCCACAACCACGCGCCGCGGGCGTCCTGGCCGGGCGCTGCACACCTGGCTCGGACCGGACCCTGCGCGTCCGGCTGATCAACGTTGCGGCACGCCCGGCCTGGTCCGCCGGCCGGCTCGTGCTGCACCTACGTCGAGGACGGCATGGCAGGCAGGCGACTCCTCGACGAGCTGTTGCGTCGAGCACTGCTCGATACCTTGGCCGTGATGGCCGGACCATCCGCCCACGAGGGGCCCGACCGGAGATCAGAGCTGGAACAGCCGGCCGGACCGGCTGATCAGTCACGCCCACCCCAGCCCTCCCGCGGTGGAGCCAGGTTCAGTGAGACGCGACCGGCAGAGGATCTGTGCGTGCACGGGCGCGACCGCGTGGGTGTGCCACGTGGCAACTCCGCGATTCGGTGGTCGCTGCTGGGGGTGGGTCGAGATTGGTGAGTTGGATCGTGTGTCGGGGTCGGTGTCGTGGTCGG